>CBDBLS010000054.1:0-26072 GCA_965207105.1 Roseovarius sp.
GAGATGGTGGGTTTTGGAAATCTTTTATTTGATGTGCCTGTTTCATTTAGGATGTTTTTCTTTCAAGAACACGTCAATTTCACCGGCGCAATCTTCACCGAAGACGCCAATTTCAGGGGCGCAGAATTCACCGAAGACGCCGATTTCAGCGGTGCAGAATTCGCCGAAGACGTCAGTTTCGGCGGCGCCAATTTCAAAGGCACCGATTTCATCGGCGCAAAATTCACCAAAGTCGCCAGTTTCCACCACGCAACCTTCACCGAAGACGCCTTTTTCAGAGGCGCAACCTTCAAAAAAGGCACCGATTTCAAAGGCGCAACCTTTGAAGCCCGCAGCCTCTTTCAAAACGCCAGTTTCAAAGGTTCAGTGGATTTCACCGACGCCAGCTTTGACAAGCCCTGCAACTTAAGGGAAGCGACATTCACGAAAGAGTACCCCTGCCTTGAAGGAACCAATCTGCACGCCAAAACAACCATTACAGCCGATGACAGTCACTGGCCCAGAGTCGAATCCAGCAAACGACATTGGACTGAACTAATTATGTTTATACTTCCCTTGCTATGGATATGGGGAGTACACGTTGTCCCCTTTCTACGGCTATGGGGAGAACCCGTTGACCTGCCAGCGCTCCTTTTCACGCCACTCTACACGCTCCCCTATGTGATAGTGTTTGCGATAATGATCGGGCTACGCCTACGGCAAAAGAAAATAATTACCGATGAAAAAAAGGATAAAGAGGCGATGACCAGCTGTGCTCACCTTCGCGACAATATGGCCGCACAAGGTTTGCCGGAACATGCACATTTCTTTTTCCGCCGGGAAATGGAACTCAAAAGCCAGACTGTAAGCGGGCGGGAAAAATGTTGGTATTGGGCGTATAAGATTTTATCGAACTTTGGACATAGCATTTGGCGCCCTCTTGGGTGGTTCGGTGCTCTGTGGCTGTTGATGGCAAGCGTCTTATATGGGCCAGGCGTCTTAAAATTGGCGGATATTCCTACATGCGGCGCTCTGAATCCCTTTCAACTCTCCTTTGCCAATATGTTCCCGAGCTTTCTTTTTTCCGCCGGAGAACATTTCCCTGATTCATTGCTTGTTCATGCTCCATGGCTTGAATGGTTGATGTGGTTCCAAACAATTCTAGGCTCCGTACTGGTCTTTTTGTTTATTCTGGGTTTGCGCAACCGGTTCCGCTTGTAGGGGCGGCACAGAAGCAAAAGATGAGCGGAATTCCAGCGGAATGTTCCATCCCGGATGAGGGACGCAGGGCCGGGAGGAACGGTTTCCCCTCATAAAGCGTTTCGACGTATTGTTGAGGCATGACAATACGTCGAAACGCGCGGAACCTATCAATGGTGTGGGCGTTTCGAAATCAAGTTGTGAATCAACTTAATCTCGAAACGCTTTTACCAGAACATGACGACGGCTGCGAGAGTACAGGCAGACCGTCGCGGGTCAGCTTGTGACTTTTGGCCAGGCAAATGTTCTATCATGCCAGCACTGCTCGTAGAGCATCAGCACGTCGCCGATGTATCTGATATCCCTGCACCGGTGTGCAAAAATCTGCGAAAAATCGTCGCCTTCCCTCTTGATGTCACAGTTGTTTTTATCACTGTTGAGCGAATTCAAGGCTCGCCATGTCGTATGAATCCTGTTTCCGGTGCATTTGGTCTCGACCTGGTGGAATGGTATTGCCAAGTTGTTGGCGGCCGCTTGTGAGGCATTAGAAAAGGCAGGGTTATGCCGCCATTTCGGCGGTGTAATCGGCCCAGAGGCTGAACGCATCGCTGCGGGCGTGGCGGTATGAGGTTGCGGTGAGTTGATAGCGGCGGGGACGGAAAATCAGGTTGATCCGGTCATGCGCAGACAGAAACCTCTGAGCTTGTCGGTGGGATTTGAACCGCCCGAATATCTTCTCCCGTTTGCGGGTCGGCCGGTGCGATACTTCGACCGCGTTGTCGAGGCCTTTGTGGGCGCGATGCTCAGCGTCCGGGGCCAGTGTTTTGATCGGCTTGATGCAGCTGCGCAATTTGTCGGTGATGACGACCCCTGGTTCGCCGAACCGGGCAACCAATCGTTGAAAAAACCGCTTCGCCGCTTTGGAATTCCGACGCGTTTGTACAGGAATATCAAGAACATCTCCATTTGCGTCGATTGCGCGCCACAGCCAGTGCCTCTTGCCACGGATCGTGATTACGACTTCATCCATGTGCCACTTGTCGTTCGGTCGCGGTCGGTCCCGGCGGATGCAATCTGCAAAGTGTTGACCAAAGCGATTGACCCACAGTCGGACCGTTTCCCGGCTGACAATAATACCCCGCGCAGCCAACAAGTCCTCAACATCAGCCGTGCTCGGCGCGAACCGGTGGTACGCCCAAACAGCGTACGCAATGATCTCACGCGGATAGCGGAAGCCTTTTAGGCGCGGCATAATGGTTGGGATGCTCATAGGATCACTCTAACCTGATCATAACCACCGAACAACTTGGCAATACCCATCCAGCTTGTCGCGCACCGTCAGCCCGTATTTCTCGGCAAATTCGCGCACAATCACGTCCTTGCCGATGATGGCCAGACGGCAGGGGGCCGCAATCTCGGCCGTCAGAATCTGCACCATCGACACTTTGCCGCGGTAATAGGTCGAGATGATGTAGAGGTGATTTCCGAGGTTGATATCGGCCAGTATCTGTCCCACCAGCGGACTGTCTTCAGGCACGTCAACCTCAAACACCGAGGCTTTCAGCCCATAGACCCGCTGCAGGTAATCCGACGTCCCCTTGTATGTTTTCCTTGCCATCAATCTGCAGCAGATTGATGGTTGCCCGGATGGGATGGCCATCCCATCCGGGCGCTCGATTTGGGTCGTCCTCCCTTTGGCTTTGTGGGCCGCAGGGCAGCTTGACCGGGTCGATTCATGGAAAACTGATCTGAACAGATGAAAGGGAATCCCGGATGTCCCGTATACAAGGAAAGACCGCTTCTCCCCAGCTTGCCACAGAGCAAGTATATGTCGGCATTGATGTGACTGAACCTCCTCCGACTAAAGTCAGAGGGTTCAGTGGTTCATGAGCGCCTTCGGCGCACGTTTGAATGTTTTTCCGACTAAAGTCGGAGGCTTTAGACCAGATTGTGGAAAGTAAATCACGTCTTGATGTCTATCTTCACCCAACAGGCCTGTCGCAGAGCGTGAGTAATGACAAAGCAGGCCTGCAACGGTTCGCCCGCTTCCTTCGATCATATCAACCTGAGTTGATCGTGCCGGAGGCAACCGGCAGCTGTCATCGGCGCGCGCACCGGCACCTGCATGATGCGGGTTTCCATGTGGCTGTGATGAACCCATACCGCACCCGAAAGTTCGCTGATATGATGGGGCAACTGGCCAAAACCGACGCGATTGACGCCAAATCCCTCGCGCTGTTTGCCGCGATGGTGAAACCGGAAGCAAAGGCCCCCCTGCCCCGGCTCGCGCCGATCTGGCCGCTCTCCCGGTTGCCGGGCGGCAAATTTCCCGGCAGAAAGGAGCTTTGCAAAACCAGTTGAGCGTGACCGGGCACAGTCTGATCAGCCGACAGATGCGTGCGCGGATCAAGATGGCCGAACGCCACCTTGCGGCTCTGGATGCTGAACTCCGACAACTTCTGCGCCGCGAACCCGATCTCAAACATCGCTTTGATATCCTGACTTCGATACCAGGCGTCGGGCTGATCTCGGCGGCCACCATGATTGCGGAACTGGGCGAATTGGGACAGGTCAACGCACCCCGGATTGCCGCCCTTGTCGGGGTTGCGCCCATGAACTGCGATTCCGGCGCCATGCGGGGTCAACGCCGTATTCGCGGTGGCAGAGCAAGCGTTCGCAACACGCTCTACATGGCCGCCGTTGCTGCAGTTCGCTCAAACCGAGACTTCACCGCTTTCTATGAACGGCTCAGGGAAAACGGAAAGCCGTTCAAAGTCGCAATCACTGCGGTCATTCGAAAACTGGCAATCGTGGCGAATACCCTCATCTCGGAAAATCGAAAGTGGGTGCCAATATGCCCTTGATCTCATACACAGATGCTGCCCTTGCGAGGCCTCGACCTTGCTGCTGCCAGGCAGCACGATCCGGCCCAGCACCATGAAATAGACGATCCCTGTCGCCACCAGTGCAAACCCGATAGGCGTCACAGAGAAAAGGCCAAAGGGCTCCATCTGCTGATCCGCTGGCAGGCCTCTATTGGCCGACGAAATCAGATCATTCAGCAGTATCAGCGGCGAGGAGCCGACCATCGTCATGGTCCCGCCCAAAATAGCGCAGAACCCCATTGGCATCAAAAGCCGCGACAGCGGAATGCCGGTACGCGCCGAGATGCGGCTGACAACCGGCAAAAACAGGGCCGCCGCACCGACATTTTGCAAAAAGCTGGAGATCACACCCACGGTGCCCGAAACGATAGGAAGGACACGCGTTTCGGTCGATCCGCCATATTTCAGGATTTTCGCCGCGACCTTGTTCATGATCCCGGTCTTGTCCAGGCCCGCACCGACGATCATCACCGCGATAATCGAAATCACCGCGTTTGAGGCAAACCCGTCAAACAGGTGGTTCACATCCGCCAGATTCTCAAGGCCCGGCACGTAAGACAGGATACCGATCAACACCAGAACAAGGATCGCCGCAAGGTCCACCCGGATGATCTCGGACACGAAGAGGAAGATGGTGAATCCCAACGCCCCCACCACCACGGCCATTTCCGTGGTAAAGGCAATATGTTCCATAACCGTCCCTTTTTTAATCAACTGTGAGCGTAAAACGGGCATCCGTCAAATCTGAGGGGCTATCCGCAAACCCGTCGATTTTTTGAAACCCCCTTTATTTTCAAGATTCGATGAGAACACGGGCCTGTTTTGACCCTATAGTTTCCTCAGCGCAGGGAGAGAGACGTGCTGGCAGACATTGACCTGATGATTCGCGGGGCCGTGATTGGCATCTCGGTTCTGACCTTTGCCATTCTGAGCTCAAACGCGCGGACGCGGCGCAAGTCTTTGTCGCTTGGGGCCATATCGCTGGTTCTGGCCGGAGAGATGACCAAGGCCAGCGGGATAGGCCCGGTGTGGTCACCCGAGGCAATGGACCCGGCTGTGTTTCTGTCCCATTTCATGCCGCTCGCCCTGACATGGTTTGTCCTTGATCTGTTTCTGGAACCACCCGAGCGGCGCGAGGCCGCACGCGCATTCTATCCGTTTGCTGGCGTGCTTGTCGTGATGTGTTTTGAGCCCTTTCAAGTGCCCAGGGTACAGGTGCCGCTGACGCTTTTGTTGTTTGTCGGGCTGGCCTATGTGGTGATGCGGTCGGCCAGGGACGATCTGGTTGAAAATCGCCGCTCGTTCCGCGTGGTGTTCATCCTGATGATCATGTTGTTTGGCATCACCAAAACGATCACCGGGGTCTGGTTTGACACAGGCACGCGCCCGGTCTGGCTGCCCACCAGCTTTGCCGCGACAATTCTGATGTTTGAGGTGGTGTTTGCCTATTGGGTCCTGCGCCCGGGCGGCAGCCTGTGGTCGTCTGACGAAGCCCCGCGCCCCCGCGCCGAACCGGACACCACTGATCTGATCGACACCCATCTGTTGGGACAGATTGACCGTGCGATGAAGGACGAACTCTGGCGTCGCGAAGGGCTGATCATCGGAGACATGGCGGACGAGTTG
Organism: Roseovarius sp.; assembly: GCA_965207105.1. Classification (GTDB taxonomy): domain Bacteria; phylum Pseudomonadota; class Alphaproteobacteria; order Rhodobacterales; family Rhodobacteraceae; genus Roseovarius. The sequence continues at coordinate 5,691 of CBDBLS010000054.1, forward strand.
AACGTGCCTGAACACCGCTTACGCCGCGCGATCAACCGCGATCTGGGATATCGCAATTTTCCGGCCTTCGTGAATGGGTATCGGATCGCCGCTGCCAAGGCCGCGCTGGCCGCACCCGAGAATGCCCGAAAAACCATCCTCGAGATTGCGTATGATGTTGGCTTTGCCTCGCTTGGGCCGTTCAACAAAGCGTTTCGCGCTATGACCGGCACGTCGCCGCGCGATTACCGGCGTTCAGCCCTGGGTGATACGTCGATTCCAGCATAGACCAGTCGATTCCAGAAAATCCACGTTCATTTTAAAATCAAGGCGAAGGCCACGGCTCGCGGTTCCATGTTTGGTCCATCACACCAAACAGGAGGTTCTCAAATGCTGAAATCCATCGCCCTTACTCTTGGCCTTGTCACCGCCCTTGGCACACCGGCCATCGCCATGAATTCGATCACCAATATCCCCTCGCTATGGCCCGCAGACGGCGCGTTCGACAAGGGCACAGTCAGCCCGTCAATCTCCAGCAAGAACGCAGAGGTCCCCGCGCCATCGCCGCAGCAGCGTGATCAGTAGCGGGGGCGGCCCTCCGACCTCCTTGTCGGCGAGCACAGCGTCGAACCTGACACGGGGCCGTGGCTCAGTGTCTGATCAGAAATGAGTTGAGTGAATTCAACAGGGTGTGATTCTGTTCGGTTGTGAAATTGAACGGAGATCACAATGGCCTGGACTGAATTCACCCGTGCGCAGCATATGCGCGAAACAAAGTGCTATCCAAGTGATTTGACCGATGCGGAATGGAATATCGTGCGGTCATTGTTACCCGGCCGTAACCGCCCTGGGCGTCCGCGAAAGCTGCATTTGCGTCGGGTCTGGAATGCGATTCAGTATCTTGCCGCCGCCGGGTGCGCATGGTCGCTCCTGCCGAAGGACTTTCCTGCGGTCTCGACTGTGCGTTACTATTTCCACCTCTGGCGAGATGATGGCCTGCTGGCCCGGATCAACCGCCACCTGGTCGCGGCCGTGCGCCTCGCGGCAGGCCGCGATGTGCAGCCGACAGCCGGTGTGATCGACAGCCAGAGCGTTAAAACCTCTGAAAACACGTCCCTTTCCGGCTACGATGCGGGCAAGCGGATCAAAGGTCGAAAACACCACATTATCACTGATACCTGTGGCAATCTGATCGCATGCGAGGTCCATACGGCCAACATTCAGGATCGTGACGGTGCGCCCGGGGTCTTCGCCAGGCTCCGCCGTGAGGCCCCGAAACTGCGCCACATGTTCGCGGATGGCGGCTATGCCGGGCCGAAGCTGCGGGGTGCCCTCGTGCGCCTCGGACGCTGGACGCTACAGATCATCAAGCGCTCCGACACCGCCGGGGGCTTCGAGGTGCTGCCACGCAGATGGGTTGTGGAACGCACCTTCGCATGGCTCGGTCGCTGCCGTCGTTTGGCAAAGGATCGGGAGAAATCCATCGAAAGCGCCGAGGCCTGGCCGCTCATCGCCCACATAAGGCGCGTGACCCGACTACTTGCAACAGATTGAAATCCTTCATCCCATTTTGAATCAGACACTAAGAGATGAGCGGAGCCTGCGCTGCGGCTATCCGTCGAAACCGCAGAGACCAACACTGACGCTGGCTACGCGTCTAGGCGGCCAACCCCTGATCGCCCATCTTGAGGAATTTATCGCGACGGTCCTTGATCAGCTTCTTGCGGCTTTTGCCATCCAGATCAGCCAGCATGGCGCTGATCGCTTCGCCCACGGCGGCGATGGCCATGTCGGGGTCACGGTGCGCGCCGCCCATGGGTTCGTTGATGATGTGATCGGCAACGCCCAGCTGGATCAGGTCAGGCGCGGTCAGGCGCAGCGCTTCGGCAGCCTCGCGCATCTTCTCGGCATCTTTCCACAGGATGCTGGCACAGCCCTCGGGGCTGATCACCGAATAGACCGAATGTTCCAGCATGGCGACGCGGTTGGCCGACGCAAAGGCGACAGCCCCGCCCGATCCACCCTCGCCGATGATCACGCTGACCAGCGGCACGCCAATCGACAGGCATTTCTCGGTTGAGCGCGCGATCGCCTCGGATTGGCCGCGCTCTTCAGCGCCTTTGCCCGGATAGGCACCGGGGGTATCCACCAAAGTAACAACCGGCAGGTTGAACCGATCGGCCAGATCCATCAGGCGGATCGCCTTGCGATAGCCCTCGGGGCGGGCCATGCCAAAATTGCGTTCAATCCGGCTTTTGGTGTCGTTGCCTTTTTCATGGCCAATCACCACCACCGGGCGGTCATTCAGTCGCGCCAGCCCACCCATGACCGACAGATCATCGGCAAAATTGCGATCGCCGGCCAGCAGAGTGTAATCGGTGAACAGCTTTTCGATATAGTCTTTGCAATGAGGGCGTTCGGGGTGACGCGCCACCTGGCATTTGCGCCAAGGCGTCAGCCCTTTATAGAGATCTTTGAGAAGGTCTGCGGCCTTGCGATCCAGCGCGTCGGCCTCGTCCTCGACGTCCATCTCGTCATTGGTGCGCGCCAGCGCCCGCAGCTCTTCGGCCTTGCCTTCGATTTCGGCCAAAGGTTTCTCGAAGTCGAGATAATGCGTCATGAACCGCTCCGTATCATACCGCTGGGATATATGGCGCGTTGCGCATGGATTTGCAATCGCAACTCAACGTAGGGTGGCACGACGGGCAAATTCGGGCGATGCCAGGACCGCCACCTCAAGATTAAGCAGCAGATCTGCGGCCACAGCCATTGAGGCTTGCCCCAGCACCCTACTGCCAACGCGACCCAACTGCGCCACCACCTGTCGGGTTTCAACGGCAATGGCAATACTGACGGCCTCGTGCATGTCAATTCGAGACAAGGTCCAAAGCGCGCGCATTGGCAAACTATACACGCGGGCCTCGGCCATCAGAGCCTAGCAAACGCATTAGCCAGTCGGATGTCACCACAATGAAGCAACGACCGACCCGGTGCGATCCGGTCACGCAGCAGGTCAAGAAACGCGCAATGCGCTTTGGCAGTCTGCAGCAGTCTCAGGGTCATGCCGCAGCCATTTCAGATTGGCACAAACTGAGCAAGATTCGTCATCTTTGCGCCTGCCAAGGTGCCGCCGTGAGTAAATAAGCCCGCCTGCGCCGTGTGGTGCAATACATCCACAATAACATTGCGGACCGAAACCTGCCTTCCCCTAGCCTGAAACCGGCCATAGCACAGGGACCAGGGTGACCACCAGCAGCGTCGCCATTGCCCAGCTGAACATCCGCAGCCGTGCCGGGCTGTTCAGAAATCGACGCATCTGCTGGCCCAGAACCGTCCAACTGGTGGTGGAGATGCAGGAAACACCCGCATAGGCCGCCGCCACCAAAAGCACTGCCGACAGGTCACGGCCCGTGGCATAAAGCGTGATCGACGACAGTGCCATAGTCCAGGCCTTTGGGTTGACCCATTGAAAGGCCGCCGCCTGCACGAAGGTCAGGGGCTTGCCCTCGACCACGGTCTTTTCTGGCGGAGCGGCGTTGGCGATTTTCCACGCCAGATAAAGGAGATAGGTCACGCTAAGTACTTTGAGAACCGTGTAGGTCACCGGCCAGGTATCAAACACCTGCATGATCCCAATGCCCACCAGAATCACCATCAGCGGCATCCCCAATCCAATCCCGAACATATGCGGAATGGTGCGGCGAAATCCGAAATTGGCCCCCGAAGCCATGAGCATCAGGTTGTTCGGTCCCGGTGTGATCACCGTGATAAAAGCGAAGGCGGCAAGCGCTGTGAAAATATCCCAAGTCATGGCGCAATCCTATGCAGGGTTGTGCTCATTTGAATTGCAAATTATTGATATACACAGAGTCCTCGAGCACCCGACTTTTGACGGGTTGACGTCTGACCGTAGAACGATTCAGCTAGCCGCATGATCCGTCCCAACTTTCTTTCTCCCACGGAGCGCCTTGAGCTTGAGTCCTGTGTGCGCAGTCAACGCGAAGATCATGGGATTGCACGGCGTGCAAATGCGCTCCTTTTGCTGGATGACGGGAAGTCCTGTCAAGTAATCGCGGAATTTCTATATTTGGACGACGACACCATTCGTGGCTGGCACAAAACCTACCGTGAAAGCGGCTGGGACGCGCTTGCCGCCGATGGCTGGAAAGGGGGTCAATCTCGTATGGCCCCAGATCAAGAGGCTGCATTATGCGATTGGCTGAACGGTCGCTTCTGCCGTTCGACAGTTGAGATAAGAGCCCATATTTCAACAGAATTTGGCCTGCGCTACTCGCATTCTGGCTGCATCAAGCTTCTTGCCCGGCTCGGGTTTGAGTATCGCAAACCCAAGGCCCTGCCACGGGGTGTATCTGTCGAGAAACAGGCCAGCTTCATTACGATGTACGAGCGGTTGATGACCGAGCTTGGCGCTGATGAAGCCGTTTATTTCGCTGATGCCGTCCACCCAGAATATCAGACAAAGCCTGCATATGGCTGGGTGAAGGCAGGCTCAAACCCCGCAGTCCCGACCACTGCTGGGCGAGGCCGTGTGAATATCCATGGCGGGCTCAACCTTGAAACCTTCGACGCGCCCTTTGTCGAGCCAACCACCGTCGACGGTGTCAGTGCCACGCAGCTTCTAGCCAAGATTGAAACGCGCAACCCCGACAAGCGATTAATCCACGTCATCTGGGACAACGCGCCCTATCACAAAGGGCCGGATGTCAGGGCGTTTCTCGCAAGGCCAGATTGCCGCATCCACCTTATCCAGTTGCCGCCATACTGCCCGCACCTGAACCCCATTGAACGATTATGGGCTGTCATGCACCAGTTCGTGATGTCAATCGCAGAGTAAAATGGGTCCATGTCGCGGCGTAAAAATGGGCCACTTCGGTTGATGTTTTTGTGGCGCTTTTGCACGCGTGCTCGTCACAAAGCTGAAGCGTGCCAAAGCGCATGCTGGCCATAAGGCCAGCATTATTCTGACTGTGATTGCGGGCTGGTTATTTTCGGTTGTTGCGACTGTGTTTGAGCCGATAGCTTTCGCCATTCATCTCGAGGATGTGGACGTGATGGGTTAAACGATCGAGTAGCGCACCGGTCAGCCGCTCAGAGCCAAAGACTTCAGTCCATTCATCGAAGGGCAGGTTCGAGGTTATGATGATGGAGCCGCGTTCATAGCATTGGGATATGACCTCGAAGAGCAGCTCTGCGCCAGATTTGCTGAGCGGTACGAAGCCCAGTTCATCAATGATCAACAGGTTCTGGCTGGTCAGTTGCTTTTGAAGGCGCTGCAATCTCCGCTCATCTTGAGCCTCGATCAGATCATGGACTAATGCCGCAGCCGTTGTGAAGCGCACCTTCAGTCCTCTTTGACATGCAGCCAGCCCAAGTCCCAGGGCGATGTGTGTCTTGCCCGTGCCTGACGGGCCGAGCGCGATGATGTTCTCCCTGCGATTAACGTAATCGCATCGTGCCAGATCCATCGTCAGGGGCTTGTTCAAGCTTGGCATGATCTTGAAGTCAAAGCTATCCAAGCTCTTGGTGCTGGGGAACTTCGCCGCTTTGATGCGCCGTTCAATCATCCGGCGTTCGCGGTCGATCAATTCCATCTCACACAGCCGCGCCAGATAGTGGATGTGATCTTTGTTCTCTGCAGCACAGAGCTGCGCCTGTTTGGCATACTCGCCTTGGAACGTTGGCAGTCGCAGTTGTTTAAGATGATGCCGTAGAAGAATCCGAGGGGCTTCGGTCATGCCGCGGTCCTTCCCATCAAGCTCATGTAACTGGATGGGCGTGTTGTGCCGACATTGGCCTTGGGCAAGTATGGATAGAAGTCCAAATCCAATCGTGGTGGCCGCTTCTCAACCCGACACAGTACAAGGTGTTTTACGGCGTCATAGCCAATTGCACCCATATCTATTGCCTGCTGGATTGCGCCTTGCACAACATCCATTTCGAAGGTCTCCAAAAGGCGCAAGACTTGAACGTATTCTCGCTTGCCCGGCTTACCCATTCTGGCTTCAAGCAGTCGGTGCAGCGTGGCAAATACATCTGGCAAATGCCAACCCTGCAAAGGCGCGGCCTGATCCAGGGCACCCACCTTTTGTTCAAGCAGGGGCAAAAAGTGCAATGGGTCAAAGACCATATCCGCTGATGTGTAGGATCGTTTGTGCCGCGCAATAATCTCATTGCCGCAGCCGATGATAACCTCATGCACAAACCCACGCACATGAACATCGTGGTGCGCATAGGCTACTGGCACCGAGTAATCATTGCTGCGATAGCGCACCATTGAGATCGACGTTGCACGCGTGCTGACGTGATCGCAGGCTTCATATTCTGCGACGGGCAATCCCATCAGAGCATCCAAATCCGACATCAGGCGTGCGCCTATGGTTTGGGTGTGACCCCGCAACGTATCGTCCTGACGTGCTAAACACTTCTCTTCCAAATGTGCGTTCAGATCATCAAAGCTGTCATAGCGAGGTGCGGGAACCATGAAGTTGCGGCGGGTGTATCCAACCATGCCCTCAACGTTGCCTTTATCGTTCCCTCGCGCGGGTCTGCCAAACTTGTCATCAAACAAGTAATGCGACTGCAGTTCCGTAAACCGACGTGTGCGGATGCGCGTCTTATCCCCGAGTATCCGAGCCACGGCGATCTTGGTATTGTCGTAGAGAATGGATTGCGGAATGCCGCCAAAGAATGCAAAGGCGGACACATGGCCATCGCAAAACGCCTCGGTTGTCTCAGCTGGATATCCCTTCACAAACACCGCATCAGAATGTGGCAAGCTCATCACGAAGAAGTGGATCTTGCATTCCACGCCACCGATCACGCCCAGCGTCTCACCAAAATCAACCTGCGCATGGCCCGGCCGATGCGACAACGGCACAAACACCTCTTTGGTGCGCCGTTTTTGCTCGCGCACGTAATAGGTCACCGTGGTCAGGCTGCCAGCATATCCATGCTCATCGCGCAGCCGTTCAAAGATGCGCTTGGCCGTGTGTCGCTGCTTTTTGATCAGGGCTTTGTCTGTGCGCAGTATCTCATCGACCACACCAACATAACCATCAAGCGTTGGCCGCCGAGGCGCTTCCGACCGACGATACCCAGGCGGAAGTTCATGGCGCAGCATCTTCGCGATCGTCTTACGATCTTTGTTCTCTAATCTGTCAATGCGTGTTTCCTGAGTTTCCTGCTTTTGATGTCAGAGGTTGCCTTTGTTCTCTTCGAACTCTGAGGTTCATGATGGGGTTGGCTGGGTGTGGGTCGGCAATGTTGAAACCGCAATCATACCGTTGGTCTTGGCTGTTGCTACAGAATCGGCGCCGTGTCTCACGCCCTCCCTCGGGCATCGTCCCAGATGGGAACTTTGATTTAGGAATCCTCGTTGTCGCCTCGTAAGCCTTACGCGGACTGGAAGTCAGTTTTGTCTCGCATAATGGCATGAAGTATGATTGCCAGACGACGCGCCAGAGCCACTCGGGCCTTTCTCATCGTTGAGCGCGCACCGATTGCGAGGGCCCATGTCTTCAATTTGAGCGGAGCGGCATACCGCGTCAGCATCACATTGGCGGCCTCATAGAGAAGCGTTCTGACGCGCACGTCGCCCCGCTTTGAGATGCTGCCCGTGTAGTCGATTTCACCAGATTGATGCCGTCGCGGCACCAGTCCAAGATACGCCCCCACATCACGCGATTTCCTGAAACGCGACGGATCATCAATTGCTGCGGCAAAGGCCAATGCTGTGATCGGACCGACCCCTGGTACCGTCATAAGGCGCTGGCAGACTTCGGATTTGCGGGTCATCTTTTTGATGTCGCCATCAATGGCTGCAACCGCCGCGAGGATTGCTTCGCGTGCTGCGAACAGTCCGCAAATTGCGGCATGGAGGCCAGGCACTCCATCGCTAACTTTTAGCGCCGCGTTTTTGAATGCCGGAGACAAAGCTCGTGGCAGCCGCACGCCGAAGACGACGACCAGACCGCGGATCTGATTGTCGAGCGTCACACGCTGTCCGACCAGCTTCTTGCGGGCTGCGATCAGCGACCGGATTGCGTGCGCTGACAGTGATTTGACATGGGTCGGCTTGTAGAATCCCGTCCGCGCCAGGTGTGCCAAACCGCGGGCATCATTGCGGTCCGTCTTGTGGCCGGCCAGAGATTTAAGGGCCTGATATGCTTGCCTGCTCTCGATGCAAACAACCGGGACACCAAGCTCCGTCAGCCCATGGTAAAGCATTGGTGCCATCCGTCCCGTTTCAAATACAACTTTGGCACATGGTGGTCCAGAAGCGAGGAAGTCAGCGATCGCTTTTGGTGTTGAGCTCGCTTTTCCTTCACGAATAAGGGCCCCTTCACGATCCAGAATGCAGATATGCGTCTCTTCCATGGACACATCCAAACCAGCAAAATATTCCATTGGTCAGTCTCCTTTTCAATTGCATGTGCATCCAGAATAACAGGGGTAACTGAGTGCTGATCCTGATTACGCCATGTTGAAAAACCGCGCCGCTTCTCGGCCAGACATACCGTCCTTCAAACAAGCACGGCGCACACGACTATAAATATCCACAGAATACATCTCCCGCCCTCCGAATAAACGAAGGGCACAAACTGGCGGACTTTTACTCCGCTACAACTGCGATATGCAGCCGCTTCTGTGGCCCAATATTGCTCCGCGTTTTACATCGTGACGCACAATCATCATTACCCAACCCAAAAACAGTTTGCGAATGCAATCCTGAAGTTCTTCCGCGTAACCATACCAAACGAGTGGAAAACATTCCGAAGCTAAGTCTCAGACAATTTTCGCGTCATAACTCATGAGAAGTTTCGGGTTTTGGCGTAGCTCCGGTATACATTTTAAGTATTTCTGCAATCATTAGGCATCATGGATCAAATCAACGAAAATATATTGCGTGAGCTTGCCCGGGATGGTCGGATCAGCAATCTCGATCTGGCCGACCGCGTGGGCCTGTCGCCCTCGGCCTGTCTGCGCAGGGTGCAGGATCTGGAACGTCGCGGCGTGATCAAGGGGTATCGCGCGGTTCTGGATAAGACCGCGATGGGCGTGGGGTTCATCGCCTATGCCGCAGTCGGGCTAAACTCGCACACGAAATCAAGTCAGGAGGCATTTGAGCGCGCTATGGCCATCGCCCCCGAGGTGGTGGAATGCCACAACATCACCGGCACTGTGGAATATCTGGTGCGGATCGAAGTGGCAGGGCTGGCGGCTTATACCAGCGGCCTTAATGTCTGACTCACTTTTGTGATTTCAAATTTACTGCATTTCTGAATCAATGGCCTCCAGAAGCAAGGAGGTGCTCATGGGTGGGGCAGTCAAGATTACGCGCACAGATATGTCCGCGCAAGATTTGCGTTGTGCTGCAAAGCGAACCAGGGATGGTCGTGTTGTCCGTCGAATACTCGCCATAGCGCTGGTGCTTGACGATGTGGACCGCGCAACAGCGGCCCGTAGCAGCGGTATGGATCGCCAAACTCCCAGAGACTGGGTGCATCGCTACAATGCAGAGGGCCTTGGTGGGCTTTCTGATTGGTGTGGCAAGGGTGCAAAGCCACGCCTGTCCCTGGAGCAACAGGCGCTGTTTGTGGCTTGGGTTGAGGCTGGGCCTGACCCGGCAAAAGATGGCGTAGTGCGGTGGCGCTGTGCCGATTTGCAGGTCCGCGTTGAAGAAGAATTCGACGTAAAGCTACATGAACGTACGATTGGCAAGTATCCAGCCAGGCATGGTTTTCGTCGCCTTTCCGTGCGCCCGGAGCATCCCGGAACTGATCCCGCTGCACAGCAGGCTTTTAAAAAAACTTTGCCAGCCTCATAGCCGATACCCTGCCAAAACATGCAAAGGGGAAGCCGCTTGAGGTATGGTTCCAGGATGAAGCCCGCGTCGGGCAGCAAGGAACCCTCACCCGCAAATGGGCCAGGCGTGGAACCCGCCCGCGCGCACCACGTGATACGCGCTGCAAATGGAGCTGTATCTTCGGCGCAGCCTGTCCTGCCTGTGGCACGGCGGCTGGGCTGGTCCTGCCTTACGTCAACGCCGAAGCAATGGGGCTGCATCTCGATGAGATCGCAAAGACAATCGCACCCGGCGCACATGCCTTGCTCATCATCGACGGGGCTGGTTGGCACGGAGCAAAATGCTTGCAGGTGCCAGATAATACTACACTCGTAAAACTGCCCCCATACTCACCGGAATTGAACCCAATGGAAAACGTTTGGGCCTATCTGCGGTCGAACAAACCCGCTGTCTCTGTCTTCGACACATATGAAGAAATCCTCGAAAAATGCGCCCGGGCCTGGAACTTCTTTGCGAACGACCCTGAACGCATAACTTCAATCACAGATCGAGAATGGATAAAGGTCAATTAATTGGGCCGTTGGTATTACAAGTCCTTTCATACCGACGTGATCGGCACGCTGCCTCAAGTGAATTCGATCACATCTTACGTCGTCATGGGCTCGCCCAAGGACGAGCGGGCGTGACTTGATTGAGTGCTACGCACCCTTGATATCTCGTCGCCCTGATGGTCGCCTCGCCGTGTATTGCACTGTGATATCTCAGCGGCGATGACCCGCCGGTTGAGAGGTAAGGTGCCTCCGGCGGGAGTATTTTTAGAAAAGTGAAAGCAGGGTCAGGCCAGCCCGGTGCGCAGGATATCATGGATATGGACAAGGCCCTGAAGCGTCCCGTCGTCATCCACCGCAAACAGCGCGCTGACCTTCGGGGTTTGCATGGTCATATTACCCAGCGCCTCGGTCAACAGGACCTGTGGGGAAATCGTGCGAGGATCCCGCGTGGCGACTTCTCCGGCTGTGCGGGCCATCAGGTCATCCAGATTGCGGCGCAAATCGCCGTCGGTGATCACCCCGGTCAGCTTGCCGTTTTCAATCACAGCAGCCACGCCAAAGCCTTTGGCGGTCATTTCCAGCAGGGTTTCACTCATCGGCGTCGCCTCGTGCACGACAGGCAGATCATCGCCCTTGTGCATCACGGCCGAGACAGTCAGCAACTGTGCGCCGAGGCTGCCGCCGGGATGGAAGGCCAGAAAGTTCTCACGCTCAAACCCGCGCAACTTCATCAGCGCCACAGCCAAAGCATCCCCCATCGCCACCGCGCAGGTGGTCGAGGTAGTCGGCGCCATGCCGATACCGCAGGCCTCGGGCGCATCGGGCAGGTCCAGAACGAAATCGGCCTGACGCCCCAACGTGCCTTCGGGCTTTTTGGTCATCGCCACCAGCGGAATGGAAAAGCGTTTGGCATGGGCGATGATATCGGCCAGTTCCCTGGTTTCACCGGAATTCGAGATCAGCACCAGCGCGTCGGCCTGTGTGATCATGCCCAGATCACCATGGCTCGCCTCGCCCGGATGCACATATTGCGCGGGCGTGCCGGTGCTGGCCATGGTGGCCGCGATCTTGGCCGCCACATGACCCGATTTGCCCATACCCGACACCACAACGCGGCCCTGCACATCCAGCAGCCGTTCAACCGCGTCATCAAAATCCTTGGGCAACTCGTCGCGCATCTGGCTTAACGCCTCGCTTTCAATGCGCAGCACGTCGCGGGCAATATCGCTGGGATTAGGGGCGTCGCTCATCAGGCACTCCGGATCGGTTGGGTTGGTGATAGCCTGACTTGCGACCAAGGCCAAGCGTCAGAGAAACCCCATATGGCGCTCGCCGCGCGCCTCAGAGAGGGCAATCTGTTTCTGGCGTTCGCGAAAGCGGCCTTTGTCCTCTTCCGAGGTTTCCTCAACGCATTGGTGGCAGGACACGCCATGTTCGTATTCGGGGCGGTCCATATCTGCGGGCAGGATCGGTCGGCGACACGCATAGCACAGCGCATGCGGGCCTTCCTTCAGCCCGTGGCCGACAGACACGCGCCCGTCAAAGACAAAGCAATCGCCCTGCCATGTGCTGTCAGCTTCGGGCACCTCTTCGAGATATCTCAGAATGCCGCCTTTGAGGTGGTAAACATCCTCTACCCCCTGCCCCAGCAGGTAGTTGGTGGATTTCTCGCAGCGAATGCCACCCGTGCAGAACATTGCGATCCGCTTGTTGTGGAACCGGTCTTTGTTCGCCTCCCACCAAGCCGGGAAGTCCCGGAAACTGGCGGTTTCGGGATCAACCGCGCCGTCAAACGTGCCAATCGCCACTTCGTAATCGTTGCGGGTGTCGATCACGGTCACATCGGGACTGCGGATCAGGTCGTTCCAATCGGCAGGATCCACGTAATGGCCGACCGAGGCGCGCGGGTCGACATCTGGCTGACCCATGGTCACGATCTCGCGCTTCAGGCGCACTTTGAGGTGGCGAAAGGGTTGCTCGGCGCTTTGGCTTTCTTTCCAGTCCAGATCGGCGCAACCGGGCAAGGCGCGGATATGAGCCAAAACCGCATCGATGCCCGCGCGCGGCCCGGCGATGGTGCCGTTGATCCCCTCTTGCGCCAACAAAAGTGAGCCCGAGATGCCCTGAGTGCAGCACAGCTGCGCCAGTGGCTTCTGAATGGCGGGCAGGTCGTCGAACCGGGTGAAGTGATAGAGGGCAGCGATGGTAAACATGGGGATTGCATCTAAGCGGTAAAAAGCGTGCAGGCAAGAGCATCGCACAACGCAGTTGGAAACTCAGAATGTCGGGTGATTTCAACGGATCGCTGCAACACATGCGTTGAACCGTTCTGCTGGTGTTTCATATTCCAGCGTTTTTCGTGGTCGCTCATTGAGCTGCCTTGCGACGGCACTCAGCTTTGCTTGGCTATGTATCGACAAATCTGTACCCTTTGGAAAGTACTGGCGTAGCAAACGGTTTGTGTTCTCATTTGTGCCGCGTTGCCATGGCGAGTGGGGCTCGCATAGGAAGACATCGATATCGGTCGCCAAGGTGAACGCCTTGTGGCCCGCCATCTCGGTGCCGCGATCCCATGTGAGGGAGCGGTACAGTTCTTTTGGCAGCTTGCGGGACTGCTTGATCAACGCCTGAATGACGCTGTGGCTGTCTTTATTTTCCACAATCTGGTCTAAAACCTCCGACTTTAGTCGGAAAAACATTCAAACGTGCGCCGAAGGCGCTCATGAACCACTGAACCCTCTGACTTTAGTCGGAGGAGGTTCAGTGCTGACCTTTGCCAGCATCACAAAGCGGGTGTTGCGCTCAACCAGTGTGGCAATGAAGCTGTTTCCAGAGCCAGCGATCAGATCGCCCTCCCAGTGCCCTGGTACAGCACGATCTTCAACGTCAGCAGGCCTGTCGCGAATGGAAACGGCGTCGTTGAACTTGCCCAAGCCGCTCCGCTTCAACGTCGCGTGACGCGAGCGCCTGATGGAGCGTGTTGCGCGAAGATGCGCCTGCAATTCCTTCTTTAAAACACCGCGCGTCTGGATGAACAGGCTTCGATAGATCGTTTCGTGTGAGATCCGTTTGCTTTCCTCATCAGGGTGTTCGCGCATGAGCCAACCTGCGATTTGTTGCGGAGACCACTTTCGATGCAGCTTGGTCGATATCATGCGGCAAAGATAGTCGTTGCCAACCAACTTGCACGGTTTTGGGCGATGAGCCCGCTCCCAGGCATTCGCATCAGATGTCGCCGCGCGGTATTGCTTAGAACCGCCGTTACGACGCACTTCACGGCTGATAGTTGAGGGCGCTCGGTGAAGACTGCGCGCTATGGATCTGAGCGATTGCTTGGCCACAAGACCGCGTGATATCTCCTCCCGCTCACCAAGTGTCAGCGCCAACCGAGACCGCGTCCGGATCGGCGGCCTGATGCCCCCGGTTCGCTCAAGCAGAGGATAGATCGACGAAGACCCGCGATCAAACACACGTCCAATCGAACTCATCGACTCTCCGCGCTCCCACCGATCCCAGAGCTCCGCCTTCTGCTTCTCAGTGAAAAATATCCGTGTCCGGTAGGCCATGATTTACACTCCATCTTTCCCAAAAGATTAAAGTGTTGCGACGACCCGTTGAAATCACCCGGCATTGCGGACTTTGAACGCCTCTGACACCATACTAGGAACTTTCTAGGGAGCCTGACGTGGACCACGGAGACAGTACCCCAGAGGGGTATCAGTCGATTACACCCTATTTCACAGTTGTCGACGCTGACCGGCTGATCGAATTTCTGACTGCAGCATTCGATGCAGACGTGATCAAGGAAGACAGGCACGAAGACAACCGCATCCAGCACGCACGGCTGCGAATAGGCAACTCTATCATTATGCTGAATGAAAGTTCGGACAACTACCCAGCCAATACCTCTCAGATGCACCTGTACATGGTCGATACCGATGGGGCGTATGACCTGGCATTAAAATTGGGGGCAGTGTCACTGATGGAGCCTAATGATCGGCCGCATGGCGACCGAATGGCGGGTATAAAAGATCCATGTGGCAACGTTTGGTGGATAGCCACACATCGCTCATAGAACAGAAAATTTCAGTCGAACGAAACGGTAGGTTTGGCTCCAAGTCGCCATTGACGCCACGCACTTGCCTGTTAACGCTTATGACCAAAGGGAGTCTCACCATGACCCATGCGTTGATCGTTATCGATGTGCAAAATGATTTCTGCCCTGGCGGTGCATTGGCCGTGGCAGGCGGCACTGAGATCGTGCCCGGCATCAACACCGGGATGGATGACTTTGCCACGGTGATCCTAACGCAGGACTGGCACCCGGCAGGGCATTCTTCCTTTGCCTCGTCCCACCCCGGCAAGGCCCCGCTTGAGATGATCGACATGCCTTATGGACCGCAGGTTCTATGGCCCGATCACTGCATTCAAGGCAGCGACGGATCGGCGTTTCACCCAAGGCTGAGTACCAACCGCGCCGATATGGTCGTACGCAAGGGGTACAACCCGGCGATCGACAGCTATTCCGCGTTCTTTGAGAATGACCATGAAACACCCACCGGACTGCACGGCTATCTGCGCGAACGTGGCATCACCACCCTGACCATGGTCGGCCTCGCCACCGATTTCTGCGTCAATTACTCAGCCGTGGATGCCGCCAAGCTGGGCTATGACGCCACCGTCGATCTGGCGCTCTGCCGCGCAATTGACCTTGATGGCTCGCTTGAGGCCGCCAAACAAGGGATGCAGAGCGCAGGCGTGACGCTGGTCTAACGCTTGCCAATGGGTCCTGCCCTCCCCTAACCTGTCCCTCCCAATCAGATCGGAGCCGCGCTTTGGACATCGCCACCCGCGTTCATAATCACAAGTGGAAGATCGACCCGATCGTGCGGTCCCTGATCGACACTGATTTCTATAAACTCCTGATGTGTCAGTCGATTTTCCGAAACAAACCGGACACGCAGGTGCGGTTTTCGCTGATCAACCGCTCCAAACATATCAAGCTGGCCGAGCTGCTGGACGAAGGTGAGTTGCGCGAACAGCTGGATCATATCCGCTCTCTGTCGCTGACCCGGGGCGAAAGCACATGGATGCGCGGCAACACATTTTACGGCAAACGGCAGATGTTCACCCCGGAATTCATGGATTGGTTCGAGGATCCGCGCCTGCCGCCCTACCATCTGGAAAAACGTGATGGGCAATACGAGCTGACCTTTGAAGGCTCCTGGCCCGAGGTGATGTTGTGGGAAATTCCCGCGCTTGCCGTGTTGATGGAGCTGCGCTCGCGCGCCGTACTGAACCGGATGAAGAAGTTTGAATTGCAGGTGCTTTATGCCCGCGCCATAACCCGTGTGTGGGAAAAGATTGAACATCTGCGCGGGATCGACGGGCTGCGCATCGCCGATTTCGGCACCCGGCGGCGGCATTCATTTTTGTGGCAGGACTGGTGCGTGCAGGCGATGGGCGAGGGCCTGGGCGAAAGCTTTGTGGGCACCTCGAACTGCCTGATCGCCAAGAACCGCGATGTCGAGGCAATTGGCACCAACGCCCATGAATTGCCCATGGTTTACGCGGCTTTGGCGCAAGACGACGCCGCGCTGGCCCGCGCGCCTTATGACGTGCTGAGCGACTGGCACGACGAACACGACGGCAACCTTCGCATCATCCTTCCCGACACCTATGGCACGCGCGGCTTCCTTGATAACGCGCCCGACTGGCTGGCCGGGTGGACGGGCATTCGTATCGATTCAGGTGATCCGGCCACAGGCGCCGAAGTGGCCATCGACTGGTGGAAAGCCCGTGGAGAGGACCCGCGCGAGAAACTGGTGATTTTCTCCGACGGGCTGGACGCGGACAAGATCATCGCGCTGCATCACCAGTTCTCGGACCGGGTGAAAGTGTCCTTCGGTTGGGGCACATTGCTGACCAATGATTTCCGTGGCCTGACCAAAGACGACGCCCTGCTGCCTTTCAGCCTCGTCTGCAAAGCCGTCGCGGCAGACGGCAGACCCACTGTCAAACTGTCGGACAACCCCAACAAGGCCATGGGTCCCGCCGAGGAAGTGGAGCGGTATAAACGGGTGTTTGGGGTTGGGGAGCAGGAGAAGATGGAGAAGATGGAGGTTGTGGTTTGAGCGAAGTTAAGCCATTTGCATTCGTACTGATGGGGAATGTCCGAAGCTCTGTGTATGGGGTTTGGCCCATGCGGTTAAAACGGGTCATCTGTTGAACCGTTCCGGGTATAGGATAGCGAACCGGTTTCGTGCCGCAACCCATTCTCTGACACATCGACCGGATTTTTCGAAGTTGCGGATGGCCAGATAGATCAGCTTTGTTGCAGCATCATCGGTTGGAAGGCCGCTGCGGGTTTTGGTAGTTTTCCGGATGACCCGGTTCAGGCTTTCTATGGCGTTGGTGGTATAGATGATCTTGCGCACATCCGGGGGGAAGGCGAAGAACGGGATCACCTCCTGCCATGCCCGCCGCCAGCCCGGGGCGATCGAGGGGTATTTTTGGCCCCATTCATCCTCGAAAGCATCAAGGGCTTTGGCGGCCTCCCCGTCGTTTACGGCCTGATAAATCTGCTTCAGGCTTCTGGCCCCTTCCTTGCGATCTTTCCAGCCGCAGAAGTTCAATGAATGGCGCACCGGATGTACAATACATGTTTGCACGGTGGTATCTGGCCAGGGCAATCGCGCTTCAAAAGCCTTTGATTAGTGTTCGCAGGAAATCATTACTCCAGCCCGCTTTTTTGAATTTGCCGCGATTTGATCCTTTTGCAGGATTGGCCTTGATGATGCTCAAGGCAATCCGCCTCAAAGCGGCAAAGTTGGCTGGCGCGTGATCTTTTCGCGCGCGGTGTCGGTCGTCGTTCATCACCACGTCGAGAGACCAATGCAAGCTGTTCCCAATTTGCCACTGGCCGCGGATCAGTGTGGCGGCCCCCTGAGCCGCGGGACATTTGGAGAGCGGATAAAGCCGTTCGGCGTGACTGGTTTTGTCGCCAACCGCGCGCCTGGAGGCGACATGGACGAAAGCCTGAAGATGCGGCCACTTATGGGTATTGATCAGATATTCCGGCACATCGCGGACGCGGTATGACCGCTCTTCCACACGCCCATGATCAGCATCAATAGTGCTATATTCATCAACGTAATCAGTAGCCTCGTCTTCCACAAAAGCCCGGACATCGGCCAACATGTCGCCCTGATTGCCTTTGAGTTGAAGGCAGTGGTTACCGCCCTCTTTTACGATCAATTCACAGGTCTCTCGCTGGCAATGTAACGCATCAGCGGTGATGGTGATGCCATGAATGTCAAGCATCTCGATCAACTCGCGCAGGGCCAGGATCTCGCCGCCGCCCCTGGCGCTTTGCTTGATGCCAAGGGTCAGCCGCGCCCCATGTGCAAAGGCCGTGACAATGTTCATATTCGATTGCCCGGCGGCCTTGTCAAAGCTGCGTCGCATCTCTTTGCCATCAATAGCGATGGCTGGTTCCTCTCCACATCCAGCCGTAAAATCGGCACGAAACTTGTCATAAAACGCTTGAAAACCGGTCGGCTTCATCATCCGGAACAGACGGGAACAAGCGTCATGACAGGGTACGCCATGAGGCAATTCGAGAAAATCGCGCAGAAAATCCTCCTTCATATGACCGAAAAACTCCATGTCGACCGCTGTATCGCCGCCGCAAAGCGCGCATAAAAGGCTGATCGTCGTAAGATCACAGAACCTGTGACGTGGCGCATTGCCGCCGCGTGGGTCATCCATCTCATTGAAACAGCTGTCCAGGTTGGGCATCGCGAAGCTCCATCAAGTGATGAAACCTCCAGAATCCAATTCGCAACCGCTGTCAAACTTTAAGCGCGATTCCCCTGGGTATCTGGATAGGGCTGCGTTGACAGCGTCGGGGAAACCCTTGAGGCCATCCACAACGGCGATCAGGATGTCCTCCAGCCCCCGGTTTTTGAGATTGTTCATAATGGACAGCCAGAATTTGGCCCCTTCATTGGCGGCAATCCACAGGCCCGGAACCTCACGCTCACCATCAGGGGTGACGCCCAGGGCCACGTATACGGCCCTGTTCTTGACCTGACGGCTCTCGGCATCGCGGATTTCAACACGTAGGGCATCAAGGAAAACGATCGGGTAAACCGGCTCCAAAGCCCGGTTTTGCCAGTCCGGGACCTCCTCCAGAACAGCATCGGCGACACGGCTGATCAGGTCGGCAGAGACCCGTAACCCATAGACTTCCTCAAGGTGGCTGCTGATATCACGGGTTGATAAACCAGCTGCGTAAAGCCCGGTAGTCTTGTCATCCATCCCGTCGATCCGGGTCTGGCCTTTCTGGATAAGTTCTGGACTTCGTCCCTATTTCCGGACAGTTTGATTATGGCTCAATTAGCATTTATTATGCGTGGCGACCTGTGATAGAACACACCATGAACAAAATTATGGGTGCGGCACATGGATCATCAGGCTTTTTTGGTGTGGCTTAACGAGATCGACAACCTTTCATCGAAACAACGGGCTGAAACCGGACGGCTCGTTGCCGGGGTTTCGTCGCTGGAAAGCGTGATCGATCTCCTTGAGGCGACTGTTCGCGAGGGGCGTATCTGTCCGCACTGCGCTTCGGGCGGTGCGATCATCAGAGGCCATGCAAGTGGCCTGACGAGGTTCTTTTGCAAAAGCTGTCGCAAAACCTTCAACGCGCTGACCGGGACGCCGCTTGCCCGCTTGCGCCACAAGGACAGGTGGGCAGAGTTTGCAGCTTCCCTGCGCGACGGCGAAACGGTAAAGGCGTCCGACGGGCGTTGTATGGTGGCCGACACCACAGCTTTTCGTTGGCGTCATCGCTTTCTTCAGGCTGTAACGGTCGGTGCGGTCAAGCTGTGCGGGATCGTCGAAGCCGACGAGACGTTCTTTCGGCGCAGCCGGAAAGGGGACCGTAATCTCTCTCGAAAAGCCCGCAAACGCGGGGGAAAGGCCTCAAAACGCGGATTGTCGAAGGAGCAGGTTCCGGTCCTCGTTGCGGTCGACCGATCAGGCACCACCATCAGTGCTGTCTTGCCTGCGGTGACAGCCGAACATCTCAAAACGGTTCTGCAGCCACGTCTTGATGGGGACGCTCTCCTGGTGACCGATGGCTGCACCGGGTACCCGCCCTGCGCCGCAGAAATGGGCGTCAGCCATGAAAGTCTCAACCGGACCGCCGGAGAACGTGTCCGTGGTGAATTGCACATTCAAACCGTGAACAGTCGGCATGAGCGGTTAAAGACCTTTCTGCGCCGCCATCGGGGTATCGCGACCAAATACCTGGACAGCTGCCTTCGGTGGTTCCACCTTGCCGTCCTTCCGAGCCACCAAACGCCGCGCGCGATACTTGCCGCAGCAGCAGGCATCCTGCCTGTAATACGCCACGCATAATCAATGCTAATTGAGCCTTGATTATTGACCCTATGCGGCCATTTTCCAAGTCATATTGTTGAACGCCTGTTGCGGCGTTTGGTATCCGATGGCGGAGTGACGCCTCTGCCGGTTGTGGAAGACCTCGATATATTCGAAGATTGCAGCCTTGGCTTCCGCCCGTGTTTTGAACCTTTGACGGTGAACCATCTCCTTTTTCAATGATGCAAAGAAGCTTTCCATTGGCGCATTGTCCAGGCACTCGCCCTTGCGGCTCATGGATTGCGCAATCCCTGCTTTTTTCGATCAGCTTGCGATACTCGCCACCGGCGTACCGGCTCCCCCTGTCGGAGTGGTGGATCAGACCGGGAACAGGGCCTCTGCGATCCGGGGCCATCGTCAGGGCATCGCAGCAAAGCTCGGCCCGCATGTGATCCTCCATCGCCCAACCAACGATTTCCCGCGTGGCCATGTCTTTCACGCCGGCCGGATAGAGCCACCCTTCATCCGTATCGATACAGGTGATATCGGCCAACCAAACCGTATTGGGGGTGAGGCGGTGGAACGCCTGTTCCAACAGGTTTGGCGATGGGCTCATTTTGTGATTGCTATCCGTTGTCA
>CBDBLS010000055.1:0-85565 GCA_965207105.1 Roseovarius sp.
GCAGAAACAACAGAACGAGAAGAAGACCACAGCGCAGCCTCTGGGCCATCAAAAGGCAGACCTGCACAAGCGGTCGCTTCATTTTGCATCCGTTCGATCTCATGACAGCCGCAAGTCTATCACAACCTGCTGCCGGACGGGAGACATGTCCGGCGCTGTCGGCTGATCCCCTCTTGATCGCCGTCGCAGTTGGGTCTATACGCCTCCGGTGGTCAAAAGGGCCGCGACTCAAAAACCAAGAAACGCCGTGGTTGGCCCGTTACGCTTCGGGGGTCACATCCGGCTTAGGAGAAGCGTTATGAAACTCAACGAACTTCGTGATAACGAAGGCGCGAACAAGCGCCGTAAACGTGTTGGCCGTGGTCCCGGTTCGGGCATGGGCAAAACCGCCGGGCGCGGTATGAAGGGTCAGAAATCCCGTTCGGGTGTGGCCATCAAAGGTTATGAAGGCGGGCAAATGCCGCTTTACCAACGCCTGCCCAAGCGCGGCTTTAACAAGCCGAACCGCAAGAAATTCGCTGTTATCAACCTGGGCCTGATCCAGAAATTCGTCGATGACAAGAAACTCGACGCCAAAGCCGCCATCACCGAGGATGTCCTGATTGAATCGGGCCTGGTGCGTCGCAAACTGGATGGGGTGCGGGTTCTGGCCAAGGGCGAGATCAGTGCAAAACTGACCCTGGAAGTGACCGGTGCCTCGAAAGCGGCGGTCGATGCGGTCGAGAAAGCGGGCGGATCACTGACGATCACATCTGCCAAGGCGGCTGAATAAGAGGTTGTGAGCGGGCCGCGCGCCCCTTAAATACGTCTTAGTTTTCCAAAAACACGCCGCCTGGCCGGAAAACGGCTTTGGCGGCGTTGTCATAACATAAGAGAGCCGCATGGTATCTGCTGCAGAACAAATGGCCGCCAACACCTCTTGGTCGGCCCTTGGCAAAGCCACTGATCTTCGCAATCGCATCCTTTTCACGCTGGGCCTGCTGATCGTTTACCGCCTTGGCACCTATATTCCGGTGCCCGGTATCGACGGGGCCGAGCTGCGTGCGTTCATGGAGGAGGCGGCGACCGGCATTGGTGGCATTCTGTCGATGTTCACCGGCGGTGCGCTGGGGCGGATGGGGATTTTTGCCCTTGGAATCATGCCCTATATCTCGGCGGCGATTATCGTGCAGCTTCTCACGGCTATGGTGCCGCAGCTGGAACAGCTGAAGAAAGAGGGCGAACAGGGCCGCAAAAAGATCAACCAGTATACGCGGTATGGCACCGTAGCGCTGGCGACCTTGCAATCCTACGGCCTTGCCATGAGTCTGCAGAGCGGTGACATCGTCAGCAATCCTGGCACGTTCTTTATCGTTTCGTGCATGGTCACGCTGATCGGGGGCACGATGTTCCTGATGTGGCTGGGTGAACAGATCACCGCGCGTGGTGTTGGCAACGGCATCTCGCTGATCATCTTTGTGGGCATCATCGCCGAAATGCCCGCCGCTATGGCACAGTTCTTTGCTTCGGGCCGCTCGGGCGCGATCAGCCCGGCGGTAATCATCGCCGTGATCCTAATGGTGATTGCGGTCATTGCCTTCGTGGTGTTAATGGAGCGCTCGCTGCGCAAGATTCAAATTCAATATCCGCGCCGTCAGGTGGGGATGAAAGTCTATGATGGTGGTTCCTCGCACCTGCCGGTCAAGGTGAACCCGGCGGGCGTGATCCCGGCGATTTTCGCCAGCTCACTGCTGCTTTTGCCGGTCACGGTTGGTACGTTTTCGGGCAATACCACCAATCCGGTGATGTCGACTATTCTGGCCTATTTTGGCCCCGGTCAGCCTGCCTATCTGCTGTTCTTCACGATCATGATCGTCTTCTTCACGTATTTCTACACCTATAACGTGGCCTTCAAGACCGAAGATGTTGCCGACAATCTGAAGAACCAGAACGGCTTTGTTCCCGGGGTGCGCCCGGGCAAGAAGACGGCGGAGTATCTGGATTATGTGGTCACCCGCATTCTGGTACTTGGGGCGGGCTATCTGGCGGCAGTATGCCTCTTGCCGGAAATCCTGCGCGCGCAGTTTAATATCCCGTTCTACTTCGGCGGCACCTCGGTTCTGATTGTGGTTTCGGTTAGCATGGACACGATCCAGCAGGTGCAAAGCCACTTGCTTGCGCATCAATATGAGGGTTTGATCGAGAAATCTCAGTTGAGCGGCAAAGGCAAGAAGCGCGCTCGTAGAAAAGGCGCGTCCCGCAAATGAACATCATCCTTCTCGGACCACCCGGCGCGGGCAAAGGCACCCAGGCACACATCCTTGTGGATGGGCGCAACATGATCCAGCTGAGCACCGGCGACATGCTGCGCGAGGCCAAGGACAGCGGGACCGAGATGGGCAAGATCGTGGCAGATGTCATGGCACGCGGCGATCTTGTGACGGATGAAATCGTGATCGGGCTGATCCGCGAGAAACTGCAGGGTGACAAGGCCGGTGGTTTTATCTTTGATGGTTTCCCACGTACTTTGGCTCAGGCCGATGCATTAGGTGCCTTGCTGGCCGAGAATGGCGAAACGCTGGATGCCGTGGTGGAAATGCGCGTGGATGACGACGCGCTGGTACAACGCATCACAGCCCGCTCCACCTGTGGTGGCTGCGGAGCTGTCTATAATGACATTACCAAGCCTTGGCCCGCCGATGGCAAATGCGAAAACTGTGGTTCCACGGACGTCAAACGCCGGGCGGATGACAACGAGGACAGCCTCAAGAACCGTCTGATGGAATACTACAAGAAAACCTCGCCGCTGATTGGTTATTACTATGCCAAGGGCCAGTTGAAGTCTGTCAACGGGCTGGGTGAGATTGACGAGGTAGCAGGCGCGATTGCTGGTGCGCTGGACGACTAGATCAGATCGACATTTCCGGAATTTCCCAAAGGGTGTGCCCGAGCGGCGCGCCCTTTTTACTTTCCACAATCTGGTCTAAAGCCTCCGACTTTAGTCGGAAAAACATTCAAACGTGCGCCGAAGGCGCTCATGAACCACTGAACCCTCTGACTTTAGTCGGAGGAGGTTCAGTTGATTGACTGAATCTAGGCATTCGTAAAGGTTGCATGCATCGACTTTTACAAGCACCAGAGGGATGTAGAAAAATGATTGGCAACGGATTCAAATGCGAGTTTTCGGTCAGCGAAGCGATTGGCCAGCTGATTATCTGGATTCTTCTATCCATCGTAACACTGGGCTTGGCGCTTTTTGTTCTGCCGTACTATTTCCTCAAAGGGCCAATCAATCGGACTTATCTGGTCGATCGGGACGGCAGCAAGATAGGCAAGCTCAACGTCGAGGTGAGTTTAAGCGATATCCTTGGCCACGCTCTGGTGTGGCTTTTGCTGACAATCGTGACACTTGGACTGGCCTATCTGATCTACTGGCCCGCCGTGATCAAGCGCCTGATGAACGCGGTGAAGATCACGGAAATCTAGCGTAAGAACAGGGGAATCGCGCTTAAAGTTTGACAGTGTCCGAGAATTGGATTCTGGAGGTTTCATCAGATGATGGGGTTTCGAGATGCCAGGATTAGACAGCTGTTTCAATGCGGTGGATGACCCACGCGGCGGCAATGCTCCGCGCCACAAGTTCCGTGATTTGATGACGATCGGCCTTTTGTGCGCGCTTTGCGGTGGTGATACGGCGGTGGACATGGAACCTTTCGGACAAATGAAGGGGGATTTCCTGCGTGGGTTTCCTGAGTTGCCTCACGGGATACCTTGCCATGACGCGTATTCCCGGCTGTTTCGCGTGATGAAGCCGACGGGCTTTCAGGCCTTTTTCGACAAGTTTCGCGCCGACTTTGCGGCTGGCTCCGGTGAGCACCCTGCCATCGCCATTGATGGCAAAGAGATGCGACGCGGCTTTGACAAGGCCGCCGGGCAATCGAATATGAACATTGTCACGGCCTTTGCACATGGGGCACGTCTCACCCTTGGGATTACTCAGGGCGCCAGGGGCGGTGGCGGGATCCTGGCCCTGCGTGAGTTGATTGAGATGCTTGATATCCGCGGCATCACCATCACCGCAGACGCACTGCATTGTCAGCGCGGGACCTGCGAATTGATCGTGCGGGAGGGAGGCGATTATTGCCTGCGGCTCAAGGGCAATCAGGGCGGCATGTTGGCCGATGTCCGGGCTTTCGTGGAAGACGAAGACACAGATTACATTGATGAATATAACACAATTGATGCTGATCATGGTCGTGTGGAAGAGCGGTCATACCGCGTCCACGATGTGCCGGAATATCTGATCAATACCCATAAGTGGCCGCCTCTTCGGGCTTTCGTCCATGTCGCCTCCAGGCGCGCGGTTGGCGACAAGACCAGTCACGCCGAACGGCTTTATCCGCTCTCCAAATGTCCCGCGGCTCAGGGGGCCGCCACACTGATCCGCGGCCAGTGGCAAATTGGGAACAGCTTGCATTGGTCTCTCGACGTGGTGATGAACGACGACCGACACCGCGCGCGAAAAGATCACGCGCCAGCCAGCTTTGCCGCTTTGAGGCGGATTGCCTTGAGCATCATCAAGGCCAATCCTGCAAAAGGATCAAATCGCGGCAAATTCAAAAAAGCGGGCTGGAGCAATGAGGTCCTGAAAACTCTCATCCAAGACTTTTGAAGCGCGATTGCCCTGAGAACAGGAGGGCTTGACGCCTCATTCAATTCCTCCTAGACCGCACCATCTCTTAAGAGAAAATGATTCCTTGACGGGTCGCCCCCGCCACCGAATCGATCACCTGAATTCAGCTGCGGCCCGGTGCGAAATGCCTCGGGCCTACGTTGTGAAAAAAGGGTCTGGAGCTACGGACCCGCAACGAAAAGGAAAGTGACACGTGGCACGTATCGCCGGCGTTAATATCCCGACCCACAAACGGGTCCCGATCGCCCTCACCTACATCACCGGTATTGGCAACACATCCGCCAAAGCCATCTGCGAAGCCGTCAAGATTGACCCGACCCGTCGCGTCAACGAATTGTCTGACGCCGAAGTTCTGGCCATGCGCGAGCATATCGATGCCAACTTCACCGTTGAAGGCGACCTGCGCCGCGAAACGCAGATGAACATCAAGCGCCTGATGGATCTTGGCTGCTACCGTGGCCTGCGCCACCGTCGCAACCTGCCGGTTCGCGGTCAGCGCACCCATACCAACGCTCGCACCCGCAAAGGCCCCGCAAAGGCCATTGCCGGCAAGAAGAAATAAGGGAGGGCTTTAGATATGGCACGCGATACCCGCAAGACCAAGAAAAAGGTCTCCAAGAACATCGCCACCGGCGTGGCGCATGTGAACTCGTCTTTCAACAACACCAAGATCCTGATCTCGGACGTGCAGGGCAACGCCATTGCATGGTCGTCGGCAGGCACCATGGGCTTTAAGGGGTCGCGTAAATCGACACCTTATGCTGCTCAGATGGCCGCTGAAGATGCCGGTAAGAAGGCACAGGAACATGGCATGAAGACGCTGGAAGTCGAAGTGCAGGGTCCCGGTTCGGGCCGTGAGTCGGCTCTGCGCGCGCTGGCCGCCGTTGGGTTCAACATTACCTCGATCCGTGATGTGACACCGATTGCACATAACGGTTGCCGCCCGCCGAAACGCCGCCGCGTCTAAGCATTTTTCTACGGTCTGGGGCCGCGTGTTTTGCACGGCCCCAGTCCGCTTTTTTGAAACCTCGGGCGTTTCCAGCCATCGGACATGGGGCCGGAAACAGGAATGGAGGGACAGCATGATCCATAAGAACTGGGCGGAATTGATCAAACCGATACAGTTGGACGTGAAACCGGGCAATGACCCGCTTCGCCAGGCCACTGTCACGGCCGAACCGCTGGAGCGCGGCTTTGGTCTGACCTTGGGCAACGCTCTGCGCCGCGTGCTTCTGAGCTCGCTTCAGGGCGCGTCGATCACATCGGTGCAAATCGACAACGTTCTGCACGAATTCTCAAGCGTCGCCGGTGTGCGCGAAGACGTCACCGACGTGGTTCTGAACCTCAAGGGCGTTGCCCTGCGCATGGATGTCGAAGGGCCCAAGCGCCTGTCGATCAACGCCAAAGGCCCCGGTGTCGTCACTGCGGGTGATATCGTCGACAGCGCCGGTATCGAAGTTCTGAACAAGGAACACGTGATCTGCCACCTTGATGATGGGGCCGATCTGTTCATGGAACTGACTGTGAATACCGGCAAAGGCTATGTTGCCGCTGACAAGAACAAACCCGAGGATGCGCCGATTGGCCTGATCCCCGTCGATGCGGTCTATTCGCCCGTCATCAAAGTCAGCTACGACGTACAGCTCACCCGTGAAGGTCAGGTTCTGGACTATGACAAGCTGACCATGAAGGTGGAAACCGATGGCTCGATCACGCCGGATGATGCGGTGGCTTATGCCGCACGCATTCTGCAGGATCAGCTCAGCGTCTTCGTTAACTTCGAAGAGCCCGAGGCCGCTGGCCGTCAGGACGAAGACGACGGGCTGGAGTTCAACCCGCTGCTTCTGAAGAAAGTGGACGAGTTGGAACTGTCTGTCCGGTCTGCCAACTGCCTGAAGAACGACAATATCGTGTATATCGGCGATCTGATCCAGAAGACCGAAGCCGAGATGCTGCGCACCCCGAACTTTGGCCGCAAATCGCTGAACGAGATCAAGGAAGTGCTGTCGGGCATGGGCCTGCATCTGGGCATGGATGTCGAAGACTGGCCGCCCGACAACATTGAGGACCTGGCCAAGAAATTCGAAGACCAGTTTTAAGCAACCGTAGGCCGGGGTTCACCCCGGCTTACACATCACGACCCGGGCATGTGCCCCAAGGAGAGCGGCTGACACGCATCAGACCGCCGGACAAAGCAAAATGAGAAGGAACTAAGAAAATGCGTCACGCAAAAGGTTACCGCCGCCTGAACCGCACCCACGAACACCGCAAGGCGTTGTGGGCCAATATGGCTGGCTCGCTCATCGAACATGAGCAGATTAAAACCACTCTGCCCAAGGCCAAGGAACTGCGCCGCGTGGTCGAGAAGCTGATCACCCTGGGCAAGCGCGGCGATCTGCACGCGCGCCGTCAGGCCGCTGCTCAACTCAAGCAGGACCAATACGTCACCAAACTGTTTGACGTGCTTGGCCCCCGTTACGCCGAACGTCAGGGCGGTTATGTCCGCGTGCTGAAGGCCGGCTTCCGCTATGGCGACATGGCGCCGATGGCGATCATCGAGTTCGTGGAACGCGACGTGGATGCCAAAGGCGCGGCCGACAAGGCCCGCGTTGCGATCGAGGATGCCGCAGACGACGAATAAGTCGCGCGGATGAGCGATTTTGGGAAGGCCTCGCCAGATTGGCGGGGCTTTTTCTGTGTTGGCCAAAGTCTGTTTTGAGCTATTCCACCGATCTTTTGCAACGCGGCGAATAGCTTTGATCACGAGACAGGAAAAACCTTCAGCAACCGCCTTGGTTTTGAACAAGGATTGTGATGCTCCACAACAAGTCAGGGACCGAATTCTAGGCAAACGACTGTTGCTGCGTGGCCCATATGTCTGGCATATGAAAAATCCGCTTTCGTCGCCCAGCTAACCCGCGTTACCCGTCTCGTCCGGGTTCGTTCGGATCGCTGGAGAACAGTGCGATCTTGTTACCTTGAGGGTCTCGGAGATATCCAACATAAAAATGAGTTCCATACGAAACGCGGAAGCCGGGTTGACCCTCGTCAAAGCCACCGGCGACAAGTGCGGCAGCGTGAAGATCACGAACCTGCTTTTGGCTGCGTGCCTCGAATGCGACCATTGAACCATTCCCGGCCGAGGCCGGATTTCCATCGAAGGGTGGTTTAACGTAGAATTCGGGCAGAACGGGTGACTGATCCGGTTCTGTGGGCAGTGCGTAGCTTATACCAGCGGCCTTAATGTCTGACTCACTTTTGTGATTTCAAATTTACTGCATTTCTGAATCAATGGCCTCCAGAAGCAAGGAGGTGCTCATGGGTGGGGCAGTCAAGATTACGCGCACAGATATGTCCGCGCAAGATTTGCGTTGTGCTGCAAAGCGAACCAGGGATGGTCGTGTTGTCCGTCGAATACTCGCCATAGCGCTGGTGCTTGACGATGTGGATCGCGCAACAGCGGCCCGTAGCAGCGGTATGGATCGCCAAACTCCCAGAGACTGGGTGCATCGCTACAATGCAGAGGGCCTTGGTGGGCTTTCTGATCGGTGTGGCAAGGGTGCAAAACCACGCCTGTCCCTGGAGCAACAGGCGCTGTTTGTGGCTTGGGTTGAGGCTGGGCCTGACCCGGCAAAAGATGGCGTAGTGCGGTGGCGCTGTGCCGATTTGCAGGTCCGCGTTGAAGAAGAATTCGACGTAAAGCTACATGAACGTACGATTGGCAAGTATCCAGCCAGGCATGGTTTTCGTCGCCTTTCCGTGCGCCCGGAGCATCCCAAAACTGATCCCGCTGCACAGCAGGCTTTTAAAAAAACTTTGCCAGCCTCATAGCCGATACCCTGCCAAAACATGCAAAGGGGAAGCCGCTTGAGGTATGGTTCCAGGATGAAGCCCGCGTCGGGCAGCAAGGAACCCTCACCCGCAAATGGGCCAGGCGTGGAACCCGCCCGCGCGCACCACGTGATACGCGCTGCAAATGGAGCTGTATCTTCGGCGCAGCCTGTCCTGCCTGTGGCACGGCGGCTTGGCTGGTCCTGCCTTACGTCAACGCCGAAGCAATGGGGCTGCATCTCGATGAGATCGCAAAGACAATCGCACCCGGCGCACATGCCTTGCTCATCATCGACGGGGCTGGTTGGCACGGAGCAAAATGCTTGCAGGTGCCAGATAATACTACACTCGTAAAACTGCCCCCATACTCACCGGAATTGAACCCAATGGAAAACGTTTGGGCCTATCTGCGGTCGAACAAACTCGCTGTCTCTGTCTTCGACACATATGAAGAAATCCTCGAAAAATGCGCCCGGGCCTGGAACTTCTTTGCGAACGACCCTGAACGCATAACTTCAATCACAGATCGAGAATGGATAAAGGTCAATTAATTGGGCCGTTGGTATTAGGCCCTCAGGACTCTCCTGCAGCCCGTAACCAAGGGCTGGCAGGAACGCAGAGTAAAACTGTTTCGCGTGAGCGATGTCATCAGCACCGACAGTGATGTAGGCGATCATGCTGCGTTTTCCCTTCCGGACGTTTGGGTGTTGCATTATGGTAGGCCAACACACCATTCGGCTCAATAACCGCCACACGAAACGAAGTATGATCGACCATTCATGCATGTTGCGGCCAAGAGTTTGAAATAGTCATTCCCAAGCTGACAAAACCCACACCGAAAACGACAATTGTTGAACGCCGCCCTTAGAGTCTGACTCAAAAGTTTATGTTTGAACAGAATGCCTTGCTATCCGCCTTGTCAAGAGACGAATACCGGCAACCAAAACCCATGCTACGGAACTTTCAACGGTTGCCTCCCGATCTTTTGCCAAACGACGGCAACGTCCCGGCCACGCGAATGTTCGCTCGACACCCCGTCTTCGTGGTGGAAGAACGAACCCCTCGGCTTTGTCAGGGCGCTTGACAATCTCCAATGTCCATTTTCCCTGCAGGGCCAAAGCATCCCGAAGCTTTGGCCCTGCATATCCTGCGTCCGCAAAGATGTGCCCCAGCCGCGGGAAGCGGATGCGCAGTGCTTTGAGACCATCCACAGCACCATCCCGATCCTGTATATCGGCGGCGTGAACAAGGATCGGCAACAGGAAACCTTGCGTGTCTGTCACGATGTGACGCTTGCGCCCTTTGATCTTTTTGCCCGTATCAAAGCCTGAAATGCCGCCGCTTTCCGTTGTTTTTACGCTCTGGCTGTCAATAACGCCCGCAGTGGGGCTCGCCTCACGGCCCGACAATTCGCGCGCCGCCATCATTGACAGATGGTTGATCCGGTGTAACAGACCGTTGTCGCGCCAGTCGTAAAAACAGTTCTGCACAGTCGAGATCGCCGGGAAATCCCGCAGGATCATGCGCCACTGACATCCCGTGGTCGCCATATACATAATCGCGTTCACAACACGGCGCGGATTCGTCTTGCGAGGGCGACCACCTCGCTTCGCGGCAGGTAACAGGGGCCGAACAAGCGCCCATTCCTCCATAGTTAAATCGCTTGGATAAAAGCCCGTTTTACGCCTATGCTCCGCGCGGGTGATGTCTGTCCACGTCATGGGATCCTCCAGGTTCTTTCAAAACCAATGAATCATAAACACGTGATATCACTCAACTACTTTTGGAACAGCCTCTAAGGGCCAGCATTGGCGCAATTGCAGTGAAGACACTGTTTGCCGCCTCTCAAGCGATGGCACGCTACAACCCGCAGTACCACATGTGTATCGCGTTTGGGTCAAAACCGTGTAGGCTGGGCAGGCTTGCAATCCAGCGCTTCGCGGCTCATATCCTGTGCACCGAATGCAAAATCGGAGGCCCCCATGTTTCGTGCGCTTCTTGCCAGTCTCGTACTGCTTGCCACACCGCTTTGGGGTGAATCCCGCGTGCCGCAGAGCCCGGCCGAGATCAGTCTCAGCTTTGCGCCATTGGTCAAGCAGGCCGCACCGGCGGTGGTCAATATCTATGCCAAGCGGATCGTTAATGTCCGCGCCAGCCCGTTCTCGAACGATCCGTTTTTCCAAAACCTGTTCAGGGATTTCGGCACGCCGCGCCAACGGGTGCAAAACTCGCTTGGTTCGGGCGTGATCCTCAGCCCGGATGGGATTGTGGTCAGCAATTATCATGTGGTGGGCGAGGCAACGGATATTCGCGTGGTACTGAACGACCGGCGTGAATTTGCGGGCCGCGTATTGCTGGCGGATGAGGAAAGCGACCTGGCGATCCTTCAATTGGATACCGATGAGCAGATGACTGCGCTTGGCCTGCGTGACAGCGACACAGTTGAGGTGGGCGAGTTGGTTCTGGCCATCGGCAACCCGTTTGGCGTCGGCCAGACCGTCAGCAGCGGCATCGTGTCGGGTCTGGCCCGGTCAGGCACCGCGATGGGCAACAGCCGGGGGTATTTCATCCAGACTGATGCGCCGATCAATCCAGGTAATTCGGGCGGCGCGCTGATTGATATCAATGGTCAGCTGATTGGCATTAACACCTCGATCTTGTCCCGCTCGGGCGGCTCGAACGGCATCGGCTTTGCCATCCCCTCGGCATTGGTGGCACAGTTTGTGACCCAGGCGCGGGCTGGAAACGCCCGGTTTGAACGCCCCTGGGCGGGCGTCAGCGGGCAGTTGGTTAGCGCCGACATGACCGAGGTGTTGGGCCTTGATCGTCCCGGCGGCATCATCCTGTCGCAATTCCACCCCGCCAGCCCGCTGAAGGCCGCTGGCCTGGAAACCGGGGATGTGATCATCGCCGTGGATGGTGCGCCGGTGAATACGCCTGCCGAGATGATTTATCGGATGTCGGTTGCGGGCCTGGGTGGGCAGGCGGTGGTGACACGATTGCGCGACGGTGACGCCAGCGATATCACCCTTGATCTGATCGCCGCCCCGGAGGATCCCCCCCGCGACAGGCTACGCACCACCCGTCGCGCGGCCATTCCTGACCTGACGCTGGAACAGGTGAACCCGGCCGTGATTTCAGCATTTGGTCTGCCTTTGATGGCCGAAGGCGTCGTGGTGGCGGACCCTGGCGAGATTGGCGCGCGCGTGGGTCTGCGCCCCGGCGATATCCTGCGGGCCATCAACCGCGCGTCGGTAAGCACACCAGCCGAGGTCGCCGCGCAGTTGGAAAGCGTGCGGGGCCGCGTTGTGCTGAGGGTGCAGCGCGGCACTCAGATAATTTCGCTTCGGTTCAGGGTTTGATCATGAGTGATTTGTTTGACACTGATCCATTACCCAAACCCGATGCTGGCCCGCGCCCTCTGGCGGATCGGCTGCGTCCGCAAAAGCTGTCGGATGTGATTGGGCAGGATCAGGTGTTGGGCCCTGAGGCGCCTTTGGGGGTGATGCTGGCCTCTGGATCACTCGGGTCGCTGGTGTTCTGGGGTCCACCCGGCGTGGGCAAGACCACCATCGCGCGGCTGTTGGCAGATGAAACCGATCTGCATTTTGTCCAGATCAGCGCGATTTTCACCGGTGTGCCCGAGCTTCGCAAAGTGTTCGAGGCGGCCAAGCATCGCCGCGCGAACGGGCAGGGGACATTGCTGTTCGTGGATGAAATCCACCGTTTCAACAAGGCACAGCAGGATGGGTTTCTGCCACATATGGAGGATGGCACCATCCTTCTGGTCGGGGCGACAACCGAGAATCCCAGTTTTGAGTTGAACGCCGCGTTGCTGAGCCGGGCGCAGGTTCTGGTGTTGGAGCGCCTGGCCCTGAGCGATCTGGAACGTCTGGCACAGCGGGCTGAGAAAGAGCTGGATCGTGCCTTGCCGCTGGATGGCCCGGCGCGCGAGGCGTTGCTGGAGATGGCCGATGGCGACGGGCGTGCGCTTCTGAACCTGATCGAGCAGGTGGCGGCCTGGAAAACCGAGGGCAAGCTGGACTCCGATGCCCTGGCCAAGCGGCTGATGAAACGGGCCGCGAAATACGACAAAGGCGGGGATGAACATTACAACCTGATCTCGGCCTTGCATAAATCCGTGCGCGGCTCGGACCCGGATGCCGCCCTTTACTGGTTGGCGCGGATGCTGACCGGGGGGGAAGACCCGCGCTTTCTGGCGCGCCGGATCACCCGGATGGCGATTGAGGATATCGGTCTGGCGGATCCACAGGCGCAGGCGCAATGTCTGGATGCCTGGCAGACCTATGAGCGCCTGGGCAGCCCCGAGGGCGAATTGGCACTGGCGCAGGCGGTGACCTATCTGGCGCTGGCGCCGAAATCCAACGCGGCTTATGTCGCCTATAAGGCCGCTATGAAAGAGGCGGGCAAGACCGGCAGTGAGCCGCCGCCCAAACATATCCTGAATGCGCCGACAAACCTGATGAAAGAGCAGGGGTATGGTGATGGCTATGCTTATGATCACGATGCGGCAGATGGATTCTCGGGCCAGAACTATTTCCCCGAATCCATGAAACGCCCGGTGCTTTACCAGCCGGTCGAGCGCGGATTTGAAAGAGAGCTGAAAAAACGGCTGGATTACTTTGCCAAGCTGCGATTGCGCCGGGGGTAGGGCAAATCGTCGGCATGCTCCCTGCTGATGTCGCTAACGGGACAATTTTGAACGACCCCGCCTTCGTGAGAGCCGTCGCGTGGCGCTGTTTTGAGTTCAATTTCCCTTGAAACAGGCCCTTAAATTAAGAAATATTGAAGTTTTGTCGGATTATGTGGAAGACGTGAAAGTTTCATGGTTTCCTTCGCCCATGTCGGATTTGACCTATCAGCGTTGGAAGAACTTCGGGTGCACTGAACGTGCTTTGCAGACCGATCGCTGAATTCGACAGATCACTCACAGGGAGAAGAATAACAATGATCAAAGATCAGATGATGATTGATCGCCTCGCCGATGCTGCCCGTCAGGGCAAGATTTCGCGCCGGTCGTTCATGAACTACTCGCTTGCTGCGGGGATGACCACAACGGCTGCAACCGGCCTTTGGGGCACCACCGCCAAAGCCGCACCGCAACGTGGTGGTAAATACCGCGTCGCACAACATGACGGGAACACTTCGGATACGCATGATCCTGGCAAGTACCAGTCGAATTTCGATATTAGCCTGGTCCACACCTTCCGGTCGTTCCTGACCATGATCAACGCCGACGGCACGCTTGGCCCGGATCTGGCGTCGGAATGGTCGGCCTCGCCGGATGCGAAGGAATGGACCTTCGTGCTGAACCCCGCCGCCACGTTCCACAGCGGCCCCAAGGTGACAGCCGCAGACGTGATCGCGTCGATGAACTATCACCGCGGTGAAGAAACCACCTCGGCGGCCAAGGCGCTGCTGGCCGGTGTTGAAGACATCACCAACAATGGAGACTCGATCACCTTCAAGATGTCAGCCCCGAACGCTGACCTGCCATGGCTGCTGACCGATTATCACCTGCCGACCGTTCCGGCGAATGCCGATGGCACCGCCAACTGGCAGTCGGCTGATGGTTCTGGCCCCTACAAGATCGTCAACCTGGAATTCGGCGTTGGCTGTAATCTGGTCCGCCACGATGAGTGGCACGGCGAAGGCGCCTATTTCGACGAGGTCGAATACCTTGTCATCAATGACCCCAACGCTCGACAAACGGCGCTTGTGACCGCCGATGTGGACTCGTGCAGCCTGCTGGAAAACAAAACACTTAGCCTGCTGGCGCGTGACCCCAACATTGAAGTCGACAATGTATCGTCGGCCCAGTGCATCACGCTTCCGATGCACATGGATGTTGCACCGTTTGACAACAATGATGTGCGCATGGCGCTGAAACTGGCCATCAACCGCGAAGAGATCATTGATAAGATCACCTTCGGTGCGGCCACCATCGGCAACGACTTCCACCATTCGCCTGCGATGCCGTACTTCCCGTCTGAGATTCCTCAGCGTGAATACGATCCCGATCAGGCCGCTTCGCTGTGGAAGAAGGCGGGCATGGAAGGCCAGCAAGTGTCGATCTCGACCGCGGAATCCATCACCACCGGTGCGGTTGACGCGTTGATCCTTTATTCCGAGCAAGCCAAAGCGGCAGGCATCGACATCAAGGTCGTGCGTGAGCCGAACGATGGCTACTGGTCGGATGTGTGGCTGGTCAAGCCGTGGTGCATGGTCACCTGGGGCGCGCGCCCGACACCGGATGTGATGTATACGCTGGCCTATAAAGACGATGCGGCCTGGAATGAATCGCACTTCCAGCATCCGCGTTTCAATGAACTCCTGCTGCAGGCCAAGGCGGAACTGGACGATGTGAAACGCGCCGAGATGTACCATGAGATGGGTATGATCTCACGCGATGAAGGCAGCACGGTCATTCCGTACTTCCCGAACTTCGTCTATGGCCGTCGTGCAAACTGCCGTCGCGGTGAGAACCTGTCGCCTGCATGGCAGATGGACGGGTATCGCCACGCCAGCCGTTGGTGGTTCGACACCTAAGTTAAGACCTGAATCCCGGCATCCCACGAAGGTGCCGGGGTTTTTATTCCGGGATATCGTTGGCTCTGCTGAACGGAAATAATCCCCCATTAACGGCTTTTGTGGATCAAATTACACCTTGTAAGCCGGGATCGGCCCGCTAGCGCATTGACCCACGTGTTTTTTTCCTGAAAGCTGAAGCAATAATAATAACCCTACAGGGAGGGACTCATGGGAGACATACTGAAGCTCGTTGGACAACGGCTCGGTCTCGGGGTGGTCATTCTTTTGATTATCTCGGTCATCATCTTCTTCATGGTCGAACTTCTGCCAGGCGATATCGCGCAAGCGGTGTTGGGGCAGGGCGCGACAGAAGAAAACCTTGCCGCATTGCGCAAGGAAATGGGGTTGGATAAACCCGCATTCGTCAGATATTTCCAATGGCTTGGGGGTGCCGTCTTCTTTGACTTCGGCAATTCCATCGTGACCGATGAAAAGGTCATAACGGTGATTGGCGAGCGGTTTATGAACACGCTGTTCCTCGCGGCCTATGCGGCTGTGATCGCGGTTCCGGTGGCCATTACTCTCGGCGTTGTTGTTGCTCTGCTGCGCAACTCGATCTTTGACCGTGTGGCAAACGTGCTGACGCTGACCTCGATCTCGTCCCCTGAATTCTTCCTGGGCTACATCCTGATCCTCTACTTCGCGGTGAAGTGGAGTATGTTCCCCGCGATCGCCAGCCTTAGCGAAGGTATGAGCCTGGGTGAGTTGCTCAACCGCACCTTCCTGCCAGCGCTCACGCTGGTTCTGGTGGTTGTGGCGCATATGATGCGGATGACCCGGGCTGCGATTATCAACCTTCTGGCCTCGCCCTATATCGAAATGGCGCGGCTAAAGGGGGTGCCCCCCTGGAAAGTCATTGTGCGCCACGCGCTGCCCAATGCCTGGGCGCCGATTATCAACGTGGTTGCCCTGAACCTGGCCTACCTGATCACCGGTGTTGTTCTGGTTGAGGTGGTGTTTGTTTATCCGGGTATTGGTCAGGCACTGGTCGACGCGGTGTCCAAACGTGACTTCCCGGTTGTTCAGGCCTGCTGTCTGATTTTCGCGGCCACCTTCATCCTGCTGAACCTTGCAGCTGATGTCGGTGCCATTCTCACCAACCCGCGTCTGCGGCACCCGAAATAAGGAGGGCAGAGATATGAGTGTATTCGTAATCACATACTACACGTTGCTTCTGGGCGCATCCTGCCTGGCAGCTTACTTTAACAAGCGGTCGATCTTCATGTTGGCCTTCTCGCTGACATTGGTGTCCTTCGTGGTCGGGATTGTCGGTGGGCCAGGTGCCTTGCGGATGATCGCGGTCGGGGCTGGCGTTCTGGCGCTGGCGGCGATGGTGTCCTACGCCTTCCGCGAGTTCCTGATCCTGCTGGCCTCACCTGAGGTGGCCAAAGAGCTGCGCACAGCGCCGCTGACCGCCGCCTTCGGGATGTTCGTGATCTTCACCTACGCGGTGGCGGCAATCTTTGCGCCGATCATCGCCCCTTTCGGAGAAGCCGAGATCGTTTCGTCGGCCTTTGCGCCAGCGGACTCGGACATGCTTCTGGGGGCTGACCAACTGGGACGCGATATGTTCAGCCGATTGGTTTACGGGACGCGCAACTCGGTTGGGTTGGCACTGACGGCGACCATCATGGCGTTCATTTTGGGCGCAGGTGCTGGCCTTCTGGCCGCCACCAAAGGCGGCTGGTTTGATCAGTTCATGGGCCGGTTCGCGGATGTGATAATGTCGATCCCATCGCTGATCTTTGCCCTGCTGATGCTGTCGATTTTTGGTCCCACAACTCCGGTGATTATCTGTGCGGTTGCCATCATCTATGCGCCTCGGGTGTTCCGCCTGACGCGGGCGGTTGCCGGTAACGTTGTGGTCATGGACTATATCGAAGCGGCCAAGCTGCGCGGGGAAGGGACCTTCTACCTGATCCGCAAGGAAATCCTGCCCAACTGTATGGCACCGCTGATTGCCGAGTTCGGTCTGGAGTTCTGCTTTGTGTTCCTGCTGGTCGCGGGCCTCAGCTTCCTTGGCCTTGGGATCCAGCCGCCCACGGCGGACTGGGGATCTATGGTGCGGGAAAACGCAACGCTGATCTCATTCGGCGACATCACACCGCTTATTCCGGCGGCAGCCATCGCGCTGCTGACTGTTGCGGTTAACTTCGTGGTTGACTGGATGCTGTTCCGGTCCTCCGGTCTGAAGGAGCAATAAGATATGAGCCCCAAGAAAAAAGAAGTCCTGCTCGAGATCAAAAATCTAAGGATCGAGGGCTATTCGGACGAAACATGGGTCGACATCATCAAAGGTGTCGACCTGACCCTCCACCGCGGTGAGGTGATAGGCCTGATCGGGGAATCCGGTGCCGGTAAATCGACCATCGGTGCCGGTGCCATGGGCTATGCCCGTGACGGCACCCGGATATCCGAAGGCTCGTCCATCGAGTTTGACGGGATGGAGCTGACCACAGCCACCGAATCCGAGAAACGCGCCCTGCGTGGATCGCGGATTGCCTATGTGGCCCAGTCGGCTGCCGCCTCGTTCAACCCGGCGCATAAGATCATTGATCAGCACACCGAAGCGCCGTTGCAGTATCGCCTGCAAAAGCGGATGGAAGCCCAGGAAGACGCGATGGACCTCTACGAGCGTCTGCGTCTGCCGCACCCTCAGGAAATCGGTTTCCGGTATCCTCACCAGGTGTCGGGCGGTCAGTTGCAACGTGCCATGACGGCGATGGCCATGTCCTGTCGGCCGGACCTCATCATCTTTGATGAACCGACCACAGCCCTTGATGTGACCACCCAGATCGAGGTGTTGGCCGCGATCCGCGATATCGTGGATCAGTTCAACACTGCGGCCCTCTACATCACCCACGACCTTGCGGTTGTGGCGCAGATGGCCGACACGATCAAAGTGCTGCTGAAAGGCGAAGAGGTTGAAGAGGCCTCGACCGAAGAGATGCTGAAAAACCCGAAAGAGGATTACACCAAATCCCTCTGGGCGGTGCGCAGCTTTACCAGCCCGCAACGGCATCGTCCCACTGACGGTTCCGCGCCGCTGATATCGCTGAAGAATGTGGATGCCTCTTATAGTTCCGGCCCCAAGATTCTCGATGACGTGTCGTTTGACGTCTATGAAGGGATGACCGTGGCTGTTGTGGGTGAATCCGGCTCGGGTAAATCCACATGTGCTCGGGTGATTACAGGCCTGTTGCCGCCCTCGAAGGGCGAGGTGTTGTTCAGGGGCGATCCGTTCCCGACGGATTATCACCAACGGACCAAAGACCAGTTGCGCCAATGTCAGATGATCTATCAATCTGCGGACACGTCGCTGAACCCGAAGGTGAAAATCTCGGAAATCATTGGACGCCCGGCGCAGTTCTACTCGGGGCTGACCGGGGCGGCACTAAAGGCGCGGGTGGATGAATTGCTTGATCTGATCGAGCTCGAGCCTTCGCAATACTACAACCGCTATCCATCCGAACTATCCGGTGGGCAGAAACAGCGTATCGGTATTGCCCGTGCGCTGGCAGCCGAGCCGACCTTTATCATCTGTGACGAGGTGACATCGGCGCTGGACCAACTGGTGGCCGAAGGTATTCTGCGGCTGCTGGATCGCCTCCAGAACGAGTTCAACCTGGCGTATATGTTCATCACCCACGATCTGGCCACTGTGCGCTCGATCGCGGATGAGGTGGTCGTGATGCAGCAAGGTAAAGTGGTTGAGCAGGGGCCAAAGGACGATATGTTCACGCCTCCGCACCATCCTTATACTGACCTGTTGCTCAGCTCGGTGCCCGAGATGGACCCGAACTGGCTGACCACCCTGCTGGAAGAGCGCGGTGTGGACAATGTGGGCGACGCAGCGTCGGCCAAAATCGGCTAACTCGCGCCCCATACGAAACACAAAACGGGCAGCCTTTTTCCAAGGGCTGCCCGTTTTACGTCACCTATCCAAAAGCGCCTAGAGGATCGACATTGCCGATCCGACCAGGATGCCAACAAGGATCGCGTAAAAGATCACAACCGATTTCCAGGTTGCGCTGTGCATACGCAGTTCGCGGTTCAGTTCGTCACGTGTCATGATGGCCTCCGGTCGTTAGCTGTTGCGTTCTTTGAATGCCTCAATATCCATGAGCCAGAAATAGTCAAAAAATGTGGCATTGCAATGGCAGAGATCAAAAAATCCTATGTTCATTTTGCATAGGTGGTAACGCGGCAACGCATACCGTGGATAACTGTTAATTATATATTAAATTCAGATGGTTGAGCGAGGGATATTTCCAGCGTCAGCTGGCCCCCTGAAGCGGCATGACTGTGACGGGACCCTCCTGACGGGCCTTGATTGCCATCGCGGCGGCATGTGCGCCCGCGCCAGTGGTGAAATAAGGAATCCGATCATACAGCGCGACCGAGCGGATTTCGCGGCTATCCTCGACCGCCGCAGCGCCCTCGGTGGTGTTCATCACCAGCGAAATCTGCCCGTCTTTCAGCATATCGACCACGTTGGGCCGCCCCTCATAGACCTTCTTGACGATCTCGCAAGCAATCCCGTGCCCTTCCAAGAAGGCCGCGGTGCCGCCGGTGGCCACGATGGAGAAGCCCATATCAACCAGTGTCTGTGCGCATTCCACCAGTTGCGGTGTCTTGTCCACATCCTTGATCGAAAAGAATACCGTGCCGCCATCGGGCAATTCGGTACCTGCGCCCATCTGCGCCTTGAGGAAGGCACGGGGGAAGGACACATCCCAGCCCATGACTTCCCCGGTCGAGCGCATTTCAGGCCCAAGGATCGTATCCACACCCGGGAAGCGCGCGAAGGGCATCACTGCTTCTTTGACCGAGAACCACGGCATCGCCGGATCGGCCAGCGTCATCTGATCGGCCATCGGCAGGGTGCCGGGTTTGGCGTCAGTGGGGTATTGGCCGCGGTGCGGGAAATCGCTGAGGTTTTCACCCGCCATCAACCGCGCGGCAATCGAGGCAATCGCGCTATCCGTGGCCTTGGCCACAAACGGCACCGTGCGGCTGGCGCGCGGGTTCACTTCGATCAGGTAGATATCGTCGCCCTGCACGGCGAACTGGATGTTCATCAACCCGCGCACATTCAGCGCGAGCGCCAGAGCCCGGGTTTGCACTTCAATCTCGTCAATGATGTCCTGGCTCAGTGAATAGGGTGGCAGGGAACAGGCACTGTCGCCTGAATGCACGCCAGCTTCTTCGATATGTTGCAGAATACCGGCCACATGCACATCCGTGCCATCAGACAGCGCGTCCACATCGCATTCAATCGCCCCGGCCAGATAGCCATCCAGCAAAACAGGGCTGTCGCCCGAGACCACAACGGCCTCGGCGATATAGCGTTCCAGATGGGCCATATCGCGCACGATCTCCATCGCGCGCCCGCCCAGCACGTAAGAGGGGCGGATCACCAGCGGAAAGCCGATTTCCTCGGCAATGGCCAGCGCCTGTGCATCGGTGCTGGCGATGCCGTTGTTGGGTTGTTTCAAGCCCAGTTGATTGACAAGCGCCTGGAACCGTTCACGGTCTTCGGCCAGGTCAATCGCATCCGGTGTGGTGCCCAGGATCGGGATGCCCTCGGCCTCCAGCGCGTTCGCCAGCTTCAGGGGGGTCTGCCCGCCGAACTGGACGATCACGCCGTGCAGCGTGCCGTTTTCCTGCTCTACGCGCAGAATCTCCATGACATGTTCAAAGGTCAGCGGTTCAAAATACAGCCGGTCTGACGTGTCATAGTCGGTGCTGACCGTTTCGGGGTTGCAGTTGACCATGATGGTTTCATAGCCCGCGTCCGTCAGGGCAAAACAGGCGTGACAGCAGCAATAATCAAACTCGATCCCCTGACCGATCCGGTTCGGCCCACCGCCGAGGATAACCACTTTCTTGCGATCAGAGGGCCGCGCTTCGCATTCCACATCGCCCATCATCGGGGCTTCGTAGGTGGAATACATATAGGGCGTCTGCGCTTCGAATTCGGCTGCACAGGTGTCGATGCGTTTGAAGACAGCCGTCACCCCGTTGGCATGGCGGGCGCGGCGGACATCCGTTTCTGAGAAACCTGTCAGATTGGCGAGGCGGGCATCTGTAAAGCCCAGCATTTTGAGCGCGCGCAGGCCAGCCTCGTCCTCGGGCAGACCGTTTTCGCGCACGCGGTCTTCGGCGTGGACAATCTCGCGGATACGGGCCAGGAACCAAGGGTCAAACTTGGTGACGCCATAGATGTCTTCATCACTCAGGCCTTCACGCATGGCCTGGGCGATGGTGCGCATCCGATCCGGGGTTTGCTGACTGATCGCCTTGATCACAGCGGATCTTTCCGGAGCACCTTCGATCTCGACCTCGTCAAACCCGGTCAGACCGGATTCCATCGAGGCCCGCGCCTTTTGCAGGCTTTCATGGATGGTACGGCCAATCGCCATTGTCTCGCCCACGGATTTCATCGCGGTGGTCAGGCGAGGCTCGGATCCCGGGAATTTCTCAAATGCGAATTTCGGGATTTTGGTGACCACATAGTCAATCGTCGGCTCGAAGGACGCGGGTGTGACCTTGGTGATGTCATTGTCCAGCTCGTCCAGCGTGTAGCCCACGGCCAGCTTTGCCGCGATCTTGGCAATCGGGAAACCCGTCGCCTTGGAGGCCAGCGCCGAGGAACGCGACACACGCGGGTTCATCTCGATCACGACCATACGGCCATCATCGGGGTTGATCGCCCATTGCACATTTGACCCGCCGGTTTCCACGCCGATCTCGCGCAGCACGGCAATGCTGCCGTTGCGCATGATCTGGTATTCTTTGTCGGTCAGGGTCAGGGCAGGGGCGACGGTGATCGAATCCCCGGTATGCACCCCCATTGGATCGACGTTTTCAATGCCACAGACGATGATCGCGTTGTCAGCCTTGTCGCGCACCACCTCCATCTCAAATTCTTTCCAGCCCAGCAGGCTTTCATCAATCAGGATCTGGTTGACGGGGCTGGCATCGAGGCCCGATTTGCAGAAAAATTCGTAATCGTCGCGATTGTACGCCACGCCACCGCCGGTGCCGCCCAGGGTAAAGGCAGGACGGATGATTGCAGGCAGTCCGACATAATCAATCGCGGCCATGCATTCTTCCATCGTGTTGGCGATGGTCGCTTTGGGGTTCTCGATGCCCAGACGATCCATCGCCTCGCGGAAGAGTTTGCGATCTTCGGCCATCTCGATGGCTTCGCGATTGGCCCCGATCAACTCGACGCCGAATTTATCCAGCACGCCCATGTCGGCCACTGCTAGCGCGGTGTTCAGCCCGGTCTGACCGCCCATCGTGGGTAGCAGCGCGTCGGGGCGTTCTTTTTCGATGATGGTGGCGACAATTTCTGGGGTGATCGGCTCGATATACGTGGCATCGGCCAGTTCGGGGTCGGTCATGATAGTGGCGGGGTTCGAGTTCACCAGGATCACCCGGTACCCTTCTTCGCGCAACGCCTTGCAGGCCTGTGCGCCAGAGTAGTCGAATTCGCAGGCCTGCCCGATCACGATGGGGCCCGCGCCGATGATCATGATGGATTTGATATCGGTTCTTTTTGGCATGACATCCCCCGGGTACGCGCAAATTATTGGCGTTATATCCATGTGCAGCGGGGGCGCAAGGTGGATCGCAAATATGGGTGCCTGTGCCGCTTTTTGGGGTGCCATTTAGGGGCATGGGCGCTAGATACCGATCGTTAAGCACCGAGAAAAGGACACGCGCGTGCAGATTCGCTTTGATCATGGCCCGGATGGTACCGCCTGCACGTTTGCGCGGGCTGGGCAGGTGATCACGGCGTATGAGCCGGACGAGGTTGCTGATGCGTTGGTTGCCGTGGACCGTGTGCGCGGCGAGGGAAAATGGCTAGCCGGGTACGCAAGCTACGAATTGGGATTCGCGCTGGAACCCAAACTGGCGCCGTTGATGCCGCAAACCCGTCGCCTGCCGCTGTTGCAGTTCGGGGTATATGACTGGCCCTCGATCGCGCCTGTGATCCCGGAAGGCCCGGCTGCCTTGGGCCAGATCAAGCCGCGTTGGGATGAGGCACGCTATGAAGCGGCGTTTCAAACCGTGCATGATCATATCTGCGCAGGCGATTTCTATCAGGCGAACCTGACCTTTCCGATTGATCTTGAAACC
The DNA here is from genome assembly GCA_965207105.1 of Roseovarius sp. Classification (GTDB taxonomy): domain Bacteria; phylum Pseudomonadota; class Alphaproteobacteria; order Rhodobacterales; family Rhodobacteraceae; genus Roseovarius. The sequence goes on from CBDBLS010000055.1 coordinate 23,267, forward strand.
AGCGGCACGGCGCAGGTCCTTTATCGCGCACTCAGCGATCTTCAGACGGTGCGCTTCGGCGCGCTGATCGAACAGGACGGGTTGCCCGATATCCTGTCGCGTTCGCCCGAGCTGTTTTTCCGTACGGATTCACGTGGCGTGATCCAGACCCGACCGATGAAGGGCACACAGCCTCGTTCGGACGACCCGACCGAGGATGCCCGCCGCCGTTTTTTCCTGCAAACCGACGAAAAGAACCGCGCCGAGAACCTGATGATCGTTGATCTGTTACGCAATGATCTGTCGCGTATTTCCGTGCCCGGCAGCGTCCGCGTGCCCGAATTGTTCTCGATCGAGACCTACAAGACCGTGCATCAGATGACCTCGCTGATTTCCGGGCAGATGCAGACGGGCACGCAGCTGAGCGATGTGTTCCGCGCGCTGTTCCCCTGCGGGTCAATCACCGGCGCCCCCAAGCTGCGCGCGATTGAGATACTGGCCGATCTGGAACGTGCCGCGCGCGATATCTATTGCGGCACCATCGGCTGGGCTGCACCGGATGGGCGGTCCGAGTTCAACGTATCGATCCGCACTCTGATGCTGGAGGACGATGGTCGCGCGCGCCTCAACGTCGGCGGCGGTGTGGTGTATGACAGCACGGCGGCCAGCGAATATGAAGAGGCGCTTTGGAAAGCGCGGTTTGTGCAACCCCCGACCTGATCACTGCGCGGCGTGGCGCGCCGCCTCATCCTCGGTGGTATACAGGTAGTCCCGAGTCAGCGGCACTGCATCCTGCGTGCGGGTCAACTGCATTTGAAACACCACCTGCTTGTTCAATCGAAATGTCAGCTCGCTGGCGATCAGATAGTAGCGCCACATACGGCAGAATCGATCATCATCAAGCGCGCGGGCCTGATCAATATTGGCCATGAAACGATCATGCCAATGGCGCAGGGTTTCAGCGTAATGCAACCGCCACACTTCGATATCTGTGGTGATCAGATCGGCGCGCTCAATGGCGGCGCTGGTCTCGGAGAGGGACGGACAATAGCCGCCCGGAAAGATGTATTTGGTGATCCATGGGCTGGTGCTGCCGAGCGGGCGCGCACGGCCAATCGTGTGGATCAGGGCAATGCCATCTTCTGGCAGCAGGGTACGAACGGCGTCGAAATACTCAGCATAATGGGGCAACCCCACATGTTCGAACATCCCGACCGAAACGATGCGATCAAATTCGAACATCCCGACCGAAACGATGCGATCAAACTGCCCCTCAACATCACGGTAATCCATCAGTCGGAATTGCGCCTTGCCGGACAATCCGGCCGCATCGGCCCGGGTATTGGCCATCGCGTGTTGCTCGCGAGAGAGGGTCACCCCCAGCACCTCGGCCCCGTAATCCCGTGCCAAGGTCAGGCCCATCCCGCCCCAGCCACATCCGATATCCAGGATGCGCATCCCCGGTTCGATCCGCAATTTCCGCGCGATATGGTGCTTCTTGGCAACCTGGGCCTCTTCCAAAGACATCTCAGGATCGCGGAAATAGGCGCAGGAATACTGTCGGTCTTCGTCCAGAAACAAATCATAGAGTTCGCCCGAGAGATCATAGTGATGCGCCACATTGGCCCGTGCGCGATGCACCGGGTTGAACTGTTGCAGATGGCGCATCAGATGGCGACCTGCCTCCAGCGGGCGGCGAAACCACGGCTGGCCCTGCGCGGCGATGTTGGAAATCGCCAGACCCATGAAGCCGTAAAGATTATCCTCCTCAATGGTAAGGCGACCGTCCATATAGGCTTCGCCCACCGCCATATCAGGCGATAACACGATCTTGCGGGGCAAGTTGGGATCGTTCAAAGCAATCGCAACCTGCGCCCCACTGTCAGGATTGCCATATCGCCGTGTCTGTCCATCCGGGTATTGAACGCTCAATTCACCTGAGCGGATCAGGTGCCGCAGCAACCTGTCCAAAGCCATGGTCCACATATCGTCACCCCCTAAATTACGCCCACCCGGCACCCCTTTCTGGTGATGCGAAACCTGCCAATTTTCCCGGTGATCCCGGGTATTTTGCCCGAACGGAGACTAGGGCCTGTTGAGATACAGGATTCCCATTTCCATTAATTTCTGATTCAAGTTTCCAAAATGGAGGCGAGAATGTTGAGTGACCGGTTTTTGATAAGTGACGGGCAATGGGATCTTATAGAGCCCCATTGCCTTGGCAAGAAGAGCGATCCGGGGCGGACTGGAGGTGACGCCCGTTTGTTTGTGGAGGCTGTTTTGTGGATCGCCCGGACAGGTGCGCCATGGCGGGACTTGCCGGCTGAATTTGGCAAATGGAATTCGATTTTCACACGGTTCAGATATTGGGTTAAACGGGACGTATTTCATCGTATGTTCAATGAGTTATCCGAAGATATCGACTTCGAATATACGATGATTGATGGCACGATCTGCAAGGTACACCGTCATGGACAGGGCGCAAAAGGGGGACTCAAAATCAGGCCATCGGAAAGTCTCGCGGCGGAATGACCACCAAAATTCTGGCGCTGACCGACGCCTTTGGCAACCTCATCGACTTCCGGCTGATGCCCGGACAGGCGCATGACCTGCTCAAAACACGTGAATTGCTGGCAGATGTTTGCTGCCGAAATCTGTTGGCGGATAAGGCCTTTGACGCGGATTGGCTTCGGGCGTTATTGGCAGAAAGGGACATTGAAGCCGTTATTCCACCCAAGTCCAACCGCAAAAGCCCAGCTTCATGTGATATGGAAATCTATAAGTGGAGGCATCTCGTCGAAAACTTCTTTCAGAAACTCAAAGAATTCAAACGTATAGCAATGCGTGCCTGCAAAACCGACACCAGTTTCGAAGCCATGATCCACATCGGAGCGACAATAATCCGCACACGATGAATCTCAACAGGCCCTAGTTTTGCCCAAAATCCGGCGTCTGTAAACGGTTTTGCCAAAATGGGCGGGGATTGGCCGGTTCCCGCCCTTGACTTTGTCGCCTCTGCGCGGTGTATCGGCGCGAACCAATACGAGCGCCCGCACCCCGGGCCGAGAGGATATTATGCACGCATATCGTAGCCATTCCTGCGCTGATCTGACCAAAGCCAATGTCGGCGAAACCATTCGCCTGTCGGGCTGGGTTCATCGTATCCGCGATCATGGCGGCGTGTTGTTCATTGATTTGCGCGATCACTATGGCATCACGCAGGTGCTGTGCGATTCCGACAGCCCGGTTTTCGCCGATGTGGAAAAGCTGCGCAGCGAGTACTGCATTCGCATCGACGGCACCGTCAAAGCGCGGGACGACAGCCTGATCAATCCCAAGCTGTCCACCGGCGAGATCGAGGTCTATATCCGCGACATGGAAGTGCTGGGCGGAGTGAACGGTGAGTTGCCATTGATCGTGTTCGGTGATCAGGAATATCCCGAGGAAACCCGCCTGCGCTATCGCTATCTTGATCTGCGTCGCGAGGCGATGCAGCGCAATATGACCATGCGTTCTGACGTCGTGGTCTCGATGCGTCGCCGCATGTGGGATATCGGGTTCCGCGAATTTCAAACCCCGATCATCACGTCCTCGTCGCCGGAAGGCGCGCGCGATTTCCTGGTGCCTTCACGTCAGCATCCGGGCAAGTTCTATGCGCTGCCCCAGGCCCCGCAGCAGTTCAAACAGCTGATCATGATGTCGGGCTATGACAAGTATTTCCAGATCGCGCCGTGTTTTCGCGATGAAGACCCGCGTGCCGACCGTTCACCCACCGACTTTTACCAGCTTGACCTGGAGATGAGCTTTGTCGAGCAGCAGGATGTGTTTGACACAATCCAGCCGGTCATCGCGGGCGTATTCGAGGAATTCGGTGGTGGGCGCAAAGTCGATCTGGACTGGCCGCATATCTCCTACCGCGACGCAGCCCTTTGGTATGGCACCGACAAGCCCGACTTGCGCAACCCGATCAAGATGCAGGTCGTGTCCGAGCATTTCCGTGGCTCTGGCTTTGCAATCTTCGCCAAGCTGCTGGAGCAAGAGGGCACCGAAGTGCGTGCTATCCCTGCGCCAACCGGCGGTTCCCGCAAGTTCTGCGACCGGATGAACGCTTTTGCCCAGAAAGAAGGTCTGCCGGGCATGGGCTATATCTTCTGGCGCAAGCAATCTGCGGATTCGATTGCGCAGGAACAGGGGATTTCGGTCAAAGAGGTCAACGCCAAGATCAAAGCGGGCGAGATTGTGCTGGGCGACGAAGCCGCAGGTCCGCTGGCCAAGAACATCGGCCCCGAGCGCACCGAAGCGATCCGCCAGCAAATGGGCCTTGAGGTGGGCGATGCGGCTTTCTTCCTTGGCGGCAAGCCATCGGCCCTTTGAATCCGTGGCGGGCAAGTGCGCGCACCGTGATCGGGGCTGAACTTGACCTGGCCGACAAAGACCGTTTTGCCTTTGCCTGGATCGTCGATTTCCCGATGTATGAGGCGGATGAGGAAAGTGGCAAGGTCGATTTCTCGCATAACCCGTTCTCGATGCCCCAGGGCGGGCTTGAGGCGCTGGATGGCAATCCGCTGGATGTGCTGGGCTATCAGTATGACCTTAGCTGTAATGGCTACGAACTGGTTTCTGGCGCGATCCGGAACCACAAGCTGGACATCATGATCAAGGCCTTCGGGCTGGCCGGGTATGACGAGGCCGAGGTGCATGCGCGCTTTGGTGGGATGGTCAATGCCTTCCAATACGGTGCACCGCCCCACGGGGGATGTGCTGCGGGGATTGACCGGATCGTGATGCTTCTGGCTGATACGGCCAACATCCGCGAGGTCATCATGTTCCCGATGAACCAGCGTGCCGAAGACCTGATGATGAACGCTCCCTCTGATCCCACCAGCGATCAGCTGATGGAACTTGGGCTGCGCGTGATCCCGCAGGAATAGCTCGTGTTTCACCTGTCTCGCCCCTGAAAACGCTTTACTTTCCACAATCTGGTCTAAAGCCTCCGACTTTAGTCGGAAAAACATTCAAACGTGCGCCGAAGGCGCTCATGAAGCACTGAACCCTCTGACTTTAGTCGGAGGAGGTTCAGTTTTCGGGGGCGTCAGGCTTGCCTGCGAGGCAGGTGAATAGGTGAGAGAAAGAAATCCGCATGGGTAAGTCACGGCCACTGGGGCCCAGCATTGGCAATTGGACACCACCGCCCGAGCCGGATGGTGCGCAGATGACGGGCAAGTATGCCGGGTTGCAGAGACTTGATGCCGACGCCCATGCAGCGCTGCTTTACAAGGCGTTCGACGGCCATGACTGGATTTGGGACTACATGTCCTGCGGCCCGTTTTCCTCTTCGGCACAGTTTCACCGGCAACTGCGCGATCTGGCGAGCCAGACGGACGCGGTTTTCTACGCCATCCGCGATTTGGAAACCGGAGAGTTTGGCGGGTTCGCCTCGCATATGCGGATCAAACCGGGGAATGGGGCGATCGAAGTGGGCTATATATCTATGGCCCCGCAGCTTCAGTGCACCCGTGCAGCCACCGAAGCGATGTATCTGATGATGAAATGGGCGTTTGAGGCCGGATATCGCCGCTACGAGTGGAAATGTGATGCGCTCAACGCACCCTCGCGCCGGGCAGCACAGCGTCTGGGTCTGACCTTTGAGGGTATTTTTCGGCAAGCCACTGTTGTGAAGGGGCGTAATCGCGACACCGCCTGGTTCGCCGCAATTGATGGCGAATGGTCGGCATTGCGCGAGGCCTATGAGTTGTGGCTGTCGCCCTCGAACTTTGATGAAAACGGCCAGCAACGCGAGCGGCTGAGCGATCTGACCGGGCTTGTGCGTCGCTCGGGGGATCCCGGTCAGAGCAGCTCGGCTTAATACATTTCGCCTTGAACCTCAGGCACCTACATAAAGTGAAACGCGCGCGACGCTGATATGTTTCGCTGTGTTTCGCGAAACGATTTAAATGGCGATCTTCTCACTCAGGCGTTCCTGCACCATGCCCGCCAGTCGCGCGACCTTGGCGCGCGATACGCCACTATTCTCGCGTGCGTTGGCCAGATCTTCGGTCGCCTGGCCCAATGGGCCATCATCGGCGGACTTGGCAACGCTGGCCAGAAACTGAGCGACATAATCCAGTGTTGTGCTGTCCTGATGATCATCCAGAAGATTGGCCACATGGCTCATGTCATCGCGGTAGGCAACGGGGTCGGGGACGACAATCTCGTCACTAACGGCGCAGAGCTGATTGGACTGCAACTCGGGGGGCAGAGCGCCCACGATGGCTTGCTGAAATACGCCCAGACCGTCCAGAGGTTTCTCCAGAAACCCATCGGCTCCGGCGGCGATTGCCGGACTTTGGGCATGTTCATCGCCGCTGATCGCCAGAATGACGCCCACGCGCGGAGTGGCGCGATTCCGCACAGGCCGCGAGGCCCCCGGCGATGGGGATGACGCCCACGCGCGGAGTGGCGCGATTCAATTCTTCGATCAGTTCAAGCCCCGATCTATCCGGCAGGCCCAGATCAATGATCGCCACAGAGGGGCGATAGACCTGCAAATGCCGTCGCGCCGAGCGCAGGCAATCCGCCCGCCTGATCCTTGCACCGCTGCGCAGACACATCAGGCGCAATGCCTCACTGGCAAATCGGCTGTCTTCAACCACCAGAACGGTCATGCCCAAAAGGGGCCGCTTGGCCGTCGGGGTCTGGTGTGGCGCAAAAGGGTCCAGATCGTCCATTTTGTCTCTCCTGTGGCGTGGTCCTTGGTTGGAACGCTACGCTCTCATACCTAATGAGTGGTTAATGCGCGGGTTGCGTCGCCCTGTCGCTTGTCAGGCGGGCCGTGTCGTCCCATAACGTGACCTGAAAAAAGCAAAGGAGACCCGCCATGATCGGACGCCTCAACCATGTGGCCATTGCTGTGCCGGACCTCGACGCCGCTGCCGAGCAGTATCGCTCGGCGCTGGGTGCCAATGTCGGCGGGTCCCAGGACGAGCCGGACCACGGCGTCACGGTGATCTTTATTGAACTGCCCAACACCAAGATCGAACTGCTTTATCCGCTGGGCGATGACAGCCCGATCAATGGCTTTCTGGAGAAGAACCCATCGGGGGGCATTCACCATGTGTGTTACGAGGTAGATGACATCATCGCCGCGCGCGATCACCTGAAAGAAACCGGCGCCCGCGTGCTGGGCAGTGGCGAACCCAAGATTGGGGCGCATGGTAAGCCGGTGCTGTTCCTGCATCCGAAGGATTTCAATGGCTGCCTTGTCGAGCTGGAGCAGGTCTGATGGGTCCGGTCTCAGGTCTCGTTCTTTATATGGTGCTGTGGTTCATGACCTTCCTTGTGGCTTTGCCGATCCGGATTCAAACGCAGGGTGAGGCCGGGACAACGGTGCCGGGTACACATCACGGCTCGCCTGAGAAACACCACATCAAGAAGAAGGCGTGGATCACCACCGGGGTGGCTTTCGTGCTGTGGGCGATTATCGCGACGGTCATCCTGACCGGGACAATCACGGTGCGTGATTTGGATTGGTTCGAGCGGATGGGGCCGTCTTCAACAGCCGAGTAAGGGCGAGTGTCAGCCCGCAGGATGGCAATCTGCAGGGTTCTCTGTCGCGCTTTATGCCTGCGAAGTCCGCACTCAGAACGAATGAAGCGCGCCAATCAGCCAAGTCGCCAGCCCATAGAGGCGGGCCACCTGCGTCGATTGCAGGGCAATCAACTTTCGGTCAATGGACGACGGCCCGGGGCGCTATGCGCCTGTTAACCGGGCTGGATGTGTAACTTAGAAGTCAGCCTAATTCAGCAAGACGGGCAAGCGCGGCGCGCAACGTCGCCTCTTCCTCTTCGCGCAGGGCGAGGTTCTCGCGGGCCTCTGCAACCACCTCTTCGGGCGCGCTGGCCACGAATTTCGGATTGTTCAGCCGTCCGCGCAATCCGCCCAACTCTTTTTCGAGCTTGCCCAACGTCTTCTCCAGTCGCGCCTTTTCCTCGGCCACGTCAATCACATCCGCCAGAGGCAGGTCAAAGCTGGCGCCCTCGGCAGCAATCGTGATGCAGCCCTTGGGGAAGCTGTCGGCCTCATTCAGATCACCCACCCGTGCAAGGCGCTTGATCATCACCTCATTATTGGCCCAGGCGGCCCTGGCGTTGTCATCCCAGCCGGTGACCAACAGAGGCACATAGAGGCCAACCGGCACATGCACCTGCGCGCGCGCCGAGCGGATGCTGTCAATCAGGTCAATCACCCAGTTCATCTCGCGATCCGCTTCGGCGTCGACCAGATCACTGCTATAGGTCGGCCAATCGGCATGGATCAGCGGGGTGTCACGTTTGCCCAGCGTGCCCCACAGTTCTTCTGTGATGAAGGGCATGATCGGGTGCAGCAGTATCACGCATTGATCAATCACCCAGGCCATGGTGGCTTGGGTTTCGGCCTTCATGGCCTCGTCCCCATCCAGCAATAGCGGCTTGGACAGCTCCACATACCAGTCACACACCTTGCCCCAGACAAAGGCATAGAGCGCGTTGGCCGCATCGTTGAAACGGTACTGTTCAAGCGAGGCATCAGCGGCCTCGCGGACCTTGGCGGTTTCGCCAATGATCCAGCGGTTCACGGTGGCCTTGGCGTCGGGGAGTTGCCCATCACTGCCCACGGCGCCATTCATCTCGGCAAAGCGCGCGGCGTTCCACAGCTTGGTGCCGAAATTACGATAGCCGGCAATGCGTTGCGTGGACAGCTTCAGGTCGCGCCCCATGGCGGCCATAGCTGTCAGAGTAAAGCGCACTGCATCGCAGCCGTATTCGTCAATCAGCTCAAGCGGGTCCAGAACATTGCCCAATGATTTGGACATCTTCTTGCCCTTCTCATCCCGAACAAGGGCGTGGACATAGACATGATCAAACGGTTTCTGATCCACCACGGCGTATTGCATCATCATCATCCGGGCGACCCAGAAAAAGATGATGTCAAACCCGGTGATCAAAACCGAGGTGGGGAAGTATTTCTTTAGCTCGTCCGTTTCCTCGGGCCAGCCCAGCGTGCCGATGGGCCAGAGCCCGGAGGAGAACCAGGTGTCGAGGACGTCGGGATCACGCCAAAGAAAGCAAGTCTTAGCGTCTGTTACTCCGTCCATAAGCTGACGAGCTTTTGCTGCGCCCTCTACCTCGGCACCGACTTCTACGGCAAAATCGATATAGTATTCGTTAGCTTGATCCATCGCGTCTTCGAACGAAGGGGCACAAAAGGAAACTGGTTCCATGTAGTCATAAGTTTGGCCGCCGGCTTGCAATTCGACAACTCTCGGCCCATACCAAACCGGGATCTGATGCCCCCACCAAAGCTGGCGGGAGATACACCAGGGCTCGATATTCTCCAGCCAGTGGAAATAGACCTTGCGGTCGGCCTCGGGCATGATCCGCACGTCGCCGTTTTTCACCGCGTCAATGGCGGGGTCTACGATCTTGGCGGTGTCGACGAACCATTGATCTGTCAGCATCGGTTCGATGACAACTTTTGAGCGGTCACCGAAGGGCTGCATGATGGGTTTGTTCTCGACCATGGGGAGCATGGTGCGTGAATCACGCACCCTACCGTCGTCATCTTCGGTTGGATCATAATCCGGGTTGGGGATCATCACGGCGAGGCCTTCGCTGGTGATCTGTTCCACCACCAATTTCCGGGCCTCGAACCGGTCCAGCCCGCGCAGATCGTCGGGGATCAGGTTCAGGGTGTCGACCTCGGCACCGGTGAAGTCGGCCCCTTCGGCAATCGCTTGTGCGCACACGGCCACCTCGGCGTAAGGCGCACCATCGGCCCGCATCTGGCCCTTGGTGTCCATCAAACGGTACATCGGGATGCCGCCACGCTTGGCGAGATCATAGTCGTTGAAGTCATGCGCGCCGGTGATCTTCACCGCGCCCGAGCCGAAATCGGGGTCGGGATACTCATCGGTGATGATCGGGATCAGGCGGCGATGCTCTTTTGGTCCCACCGGAATCTCGCAGAGTTTCCCGACAATCGAGGCATAACGCTCATCTGATGGATGCACCGCCACGGCCCCGTCGCCGAGCATGGTTTCGGGCCGCGTGGTGGCGATCGAGATGTAATCGCGTGTCTCCTCCAGCGTGACGTTGCCGTCCTCGTCCTTCTCGACATAGGTATAGGTGGCCCCACCCGCGAGCGGGTATTTGAAGTGCCACATATGGCCCGCCACTTCGATATTCTCGACTTCAAGGTCCGAGATGGCGGTTTCAAAATGCGGGTCCCAGTTGACCAGTCGCTTGCCGCGATAGATCAGGCTCTTGTTGTACATATCCACAAAGACCTTGATGACGGCATCGTGGAAATTGCCTTCTTCGCCCTCAGGCGCAGACGGCGCGCCGGACATGGTGAAGGCCTCACGTGACCAATCACAAGAGGCCCCAAGACGCTTCAACTGGCCAATGATGGTGCCGCGCGATTTGATCTTCTGCTGCCAAACGCGTTTTTCAAACTTCTCGCGGCCCATCTGAACCCGCGTCGGCTCCTGATGCTCCATCATATCCCGCTCGGTCACCATCTGGGTGGCGATACCCGCATGGTCGGTGCCCGGCTGCCAGAGCGTGTCGAACCCGCGCATCCGGTGCCAGCGGATCAGGATGTCCTGCAGCGTGTTGTTGAAGGCGTGACCCATATGCAGGCTGCCCGTCACATTGGGCGGTGGGATCATGATGCTGAACGTCTCGTCGCGCGAGGCGTTTTTGCCTGCCTCAAACGCGCCGGCGGCTTCCCACGCCTCGTAAATCCGGTGTTCCGCCTCGGCAGCATCAAAGGTCTTTTCCATCGCCATGCTCATGCATCCCGTGTTTCATCTTGCGGTTCGCGCCTGATCTACCCAATGTGGCGGGCAAGGGGAAGCAGTTATGCCCTTTCGCTTGCCTCGACTGGTGAATTCATCTCAGTCTGTGCGCATGAGCCTTGAGATCCCGCGATACCCGGTGCCGATCTGGCGGCTATTCCTGAAAAAGGGCGGCTGGTTCGTGCTGATTAGCGGAGCGGTTCTGCTGCTCCTTACTTTTATCAGCCACCTCGCCCTGCAAACCGCCAAACAGTTTGAGCGTGAGGGCCGCATGGCCAGCGCTATGGTGACCGAGAAATACACCACCGAAAGCCGGGATTCGGATGGGGATCGTACCACGACCTATTGGCTGACCTTCAATTTCGTGACCCAGTCCAAGGAAGATGTCACCGTTACCGACTCCGTTGGCACCAGCGCCTATCGCCGCGCCGAGGTGGGGCAGCCGTTCGAGCTGCTTTATCTGTCCAGCAACCCGCGCAAGATCGAAGCGACACCCGGCAGCAACCGAAGAGGCGCGCGCGCGTTTCAGATCGCCGCGCTGGTGTTAGGGCTGGCGTGGCTGGCCGGTCTTTGGAAGGTCGGGGGCTGGTCGGTTTCAGCGGTGCGCGCCCGACGGTTTGGCAAACGTGAGATTGCAAAGATCAAAGAGGTACGATCGACCGGTGTGCGGGTCAACAACAAGCCACGCTTTCGCCTTGTCTGGCGGGACAGCAAGGGGCGCGAGGGCACAAGCATGCTGCGCAAGCGATCCGATCTTAAGCGGTTCAGCAAGGGTGAGCAAATCGAGGTCTATATGGGCCTCAAGACCTCGTGGTGGGTGGGCGATATTGGCGAGCGCCCTGAATATGCCGAGTGACGCCATGATTAAAGAAGGACAGCAAAGATGCACGACATAATCCGCTGGAGTGCGGTCGAGACCGCTCAGGCCATTGCCGCCAAACAGGTCAGTGTCACCGAGGTGACTCAGGCGCATCTGGATCGCGTCGATTACTGCGAGCCGCATCTGCGCGCTGTGGTCGAACCGCTTGGCGATCAGGCGATGGATCAGGCCCGCGCGATGGATCAGGCCCGACCGGATGATTTGCCCCCGCTGTGGGGCCTGCCGGTGAGCGTAAAGATCAATGTCGATATGATCGGTTATCCAAATTCCAACGGTGTGCCCGCGTTGAACAAAACGCCCTGCACCGAGGATGCGCCGGTGGTGCAGAACATCAAGGCGGCGGGGGCAGTGATCATCGGGCGTACGTCGACGCCCGAATTCTCAATGCGGTTTTTCACGTCCAATCCGATCTATGGCCTGACGCTGAACCCGTGGGATACGGACGTTACCCCCGGTGGCTCCAGCGGCGGGGCCTCGGCAGCGGTGTCCTCGGGCATGGGTGTGATGGGACATGGCAACGATCTGGGCGGTTCGCTGCGCTATCCGGCCTATTGCACCGGCCTGGCCACCCTGCGCCCCTCGCTTGGCCGTGTACCGGCCTTTGCCCCCTCGGCTGGCGAGGAGCGGCCCTTTTCACTTCAAAACATGTCCGTTCAAGGTATGATCGCGCGCACCGTGGCTGATGTGCGGCTGGCTTACGGCCCGCTCAGCCGCCGCTCGGCCCTAGATCCGCTTTGGCGCGCGGCACCCGACGCGGGCAAACCCCGTCTGGGTCGTGTCGGTGTATGCGTTGACCCGGCGGGCGATGGCGTCGCCCCGCGTGTGGCCGAGGCGGTGCAAGCGGCAGCTGAGGCGGCCCAGGCCGCCGGGCTTGAGGTGATCGAAGTTACGCCGCCTATGGTCGATGAGGCGGTGCAGTCTTATGGCCAAATCCTCAACGGCGAAATGCAGGCTCTGATGGAAGTCACCATGCGCGAGTATGGCAGTGACGGGCTGATCCGCCTGATCGAGACCGAGATATGAGGTTTTTGGTATTCCTGATCTGGAAGGCTATATCCGTCAGCAGAATATGCGCCTGACCTGCCAGCGCGCCTGGGCGGGCATGTTCGAGAATATCGACGCGCTGATCATGCCGGTCTGCGCCGAAGAACCGTTTGAGCCGGATCAGGATTTTGTCCGCCCCGAGACGATGCCCGACATCACCAAAGCGCTGAAACCCTCGTTTATCATCAACCTTCTGGGTCTGCCTTCGGCCTGCGTGCGGACCTTGGAGTGCCGCCCGGTACCTTTTGGGGTGCAGGTCGTGGGGGCGATGATGGATGATCTGGCCTGTCTTGATGTGGCTGGTGCTATTGAGGCGCAGTTGGGGTTCGACCTCACTCCGATCGAACCCGCCGGGCTTTAGCCATAGAGTGCCTTGGTGTCGGTCTCGGCGCCCTTCATCATGGCTTGGGCTTGTGCAGCGCGGATTTCGTCATAGAGCGCCAGACTGTCTGGTGAAAACGGCTGTGTGGGCGGGCTGAAATGGATGAAATTGCCCACTCGATCCACGCCCTGCGCGAGGATGGCGTAATCCTTGTCTGCCACCTGCTGGGCGATTTGCGGGGAACAATAGCGGATCACCGCACCGATCCGCCGATCATCCGACGTGTTTGGCCCTGACCCGTGTACCGTCAGTCCGTGATGCAAAGACATCTGCCCCGGTTCCAACTCAATCGCCACCTTGTCGTCTTCGTCCACATCCACCTGCACTTCCTGCCCTCGGCTGAGCAGGTTGTTGGCATCATCACTGTCCTGATGTGGCAGAATCGCATTCTTATGGGTGCCGCGCACAAAATCCATACAGCCCGAGGCGGGTGAGGCGGGTGATAAGGCCACCCATGCGGTCAGCAGGTGATCGACCGCGCCAAAGCCCCAATAGGTCAGGTCCTGGTGCATCGTCACCACATGCTTGGTGCAGGGTTCTTTGATAAAGAATTCAACGGAATAGATCAGGACATCCGGCCCCAGAATACCCTCCACCGCGTCCAGAATGGCAGGTGTTGTGGCAATGCGATGCGCCAGCGGCATCACGCAATGGGCATTGACGCGCTTGTAACTGTTCAGGGGCAGAGGCAGGCCATTGTTCAGCCAGTCGCGCTCCATCTCTTCCAGCTCGATGCGCAGAGCGTTTGCTGCCTCGGTGCTCATCGCCTGAATGGGAAACAGAAACCCATCCTCGCGGTATTGCTCGGTCTGGGTCAGGCGACCTTCGTTCAGGAGAAGGGAATTGGGCATCGCACGCTCCTTTTCTGTCGGCCGACACTAACCTGCAAGGCCCCCGGTCCATAACAATTGCACTGGACGCTCAGCATAAGTTTGGCTTAGCCTTTCTTATGGCTGCTTCACTGCCCTCTCTGAATTGGTTGCGCGTCTTCGAGGCCGCTGCGCGCTGTGAGAGTTTCGCCCGCGCCGCGGATGAACTGAACATGTCCGCCGCCGCCGTCAGTCAGCAAGTCCGTGCGCTGGAGGATCGGCTGGGTGCACCTCTGTTTGAGCGGCATGCCCATGCGGTGACCCTCACTGAAATGGGGCATGCCTATCTGCCCGGAGTGCAACATGCGTTGCAAACCTTGCACGCCACCACGGAAGGGCTTTTTGGCACTGCCCGCACACAGCAACTTTTTGTACGCGCGGTGCTGCTGTTTGCCCATGGTATCCTGACGCCGGGTTATGGCGCCTTCACCGAGGCTTATCCCAACATCGCCCTCACCCTGACCACCGGCAATGACCGCTTTGATTTCTCGCGCGGGTTCAATGATATGCAGGTGATTATCGGCAATCCCCAGACTGTGGGGGCCGAGGGTGACAAGCTGATGGAAGAACGGTTGTACCCCGTCGCGACCCCGCGGGTTTCTGCGACGATCACGGCCGCGCCGGACGTGTTGCAGCATAAGTTGATTGAGGTCTCAACTCACCGCGCCGGATGGCCTTCGGTGCTGGAAAGCCTGGGCGTGGCGGTAGGCAAAGCCCGATATGTATTTGCCGATAACACGCTCATGGCGATGGCGCTGGCCAAAGAGGGCGTCGGCATCGCGCTGGCGCGTGCGCCGACCAGCGACAAGGCGATGAACGAGGTCGGATTGGTGCGGTGTCTGCCCGATGCCTCGGTGCCCGGGGCCGAGGCCTATCACCTGATTTACCCGGACCGCGCCGTCTTACGCCCCCCGGCGCGACAGTTCCGCGACTGGCTGATCGCCCATTGCGATGGCCTTGGTTAGCGCCCCCGGTCCATTTTCGTCGTCAGATGGATCAGACTTTCCGAGCTGCGCACGCCCTTGGCCTCGCCGATGCTGTCCAGCGTGTCGTCCAGCCCTTCGGTGGTGGCCTCAACCGTTATGATCAGATCTCAGCGTCCCGACGTGGTGTGCACCCGCCGCACCTGCGGCAGCGATTTCAATCGCGCGAGCACCGTCGGCGTGCTGCGCGGCTCGATACTGACCAACACCGTGGCGCGCAGAGGGGCACGCAAACTCTCGGCCAGCCGGACCGCATAGCCCTGAATCACTCCGCTGGTTTCCAACCGGTCCAGACGGGCCTGAACCGTAGTGCGCGCAAGCCCCAGACGACGCGCCAATGTGGCGACCGGCAGGCGGGCGTTTTCCTGTAGTAAGGCCAGCAAGGCACGATCTGTTTCGTCGATCTGCATGAATTCTCCGTGAAAATGACGAATCTGAGAGTCAGATTAGGCAATCTTACCAGATAAATCGACGGCAAAAGCGGAGACCCTAAAGAAAAGCAGTGAGGCACCCATGCGCGACACCCCAATCTGGTCTGATCCAGTCAGCCACCTGATCCGTCATCACCCCGATACCGTACAGCTCTATTTCAGCCCGGCGGTTCTGCAGGCGACAGCCCGGCGGTTTCTCAAGGGGTTCAAAGGCCTCGTAACCTATGCTGTCAAGGCAAACGCGGGCGAAGAGGTGCTGGCCAATCTGCTATCCGCCGGGATCAAAGCATTTCCGGGATCAAAGCATTTGATGTGGCCAGCCCGCGCGAAATGTACGCGATCCGCGCGCTTAGCCCCGATGCGGTGCTGCATTACAACAACCCCGTGCGTTCGGCTGATGAGATTGCGGTGGCCAAGGCGCTGGGCGTACGGTCCTTTTCAGTCGATTGCGATCATGAGCTCGACAAGTTGGTGAGCATCGCCGAGGGCAGCGAGATCACCGTGCGGCTGGCCTTGCCTGTGCCCGGGGCGGCATATGATTTTGGCGAGAAGTTCGGCACCAACCCGGATCATGCGGTGGCATTGTTGCGCCGTGTGGCAGATCTTGGCCTGACCCCCTCGATCACCTTTCATCCCGGCACCCAATGCGCTGACCCCCGTGCCTGGGGCGCGTATATAGCGGCGGCAGAGGATGTGGCAAAACGCGCCGATGTCACCTTGGCACGCCTGAATGTCGGCGGAGGGTTTGCCACCCATCGCGATGGGCAAGCCCCTGATATCGAATCGATTTTTACACATATAGATGATCGGGCCCGTCAGCATTTTGGTGCAAA
This sequence comes from Roseovarius sp., assembly GCA_965207105.1. Lineage (GTDB taxonomy): Bacteria > Pseudomonadota > Alphaproteobacteria > Rhodobacterales > Rhodobacteraceae > Roseovarius. Next base: position 39,505 of record CBDBLS010000055.1, read on the forward strand.
TCCTCCCGCCCTTGTTTGCGAGCCGGGGCGCGCCATGGCGGTCGAGGCCTTTACCCTTGCCACCCGCATAAAGGCCCTGCGCGGGGATGGTGCGATCTTTCTCAACGATGGTATCTATGGGGGCCTGACTGAAGCGCGCGATATGGGGGTGGGCGACCGGATCACAGTGATCTCTCCCACCGGTCAGGACCGTAAAGCCACCCAACGGGCGCGCATCGTGTTTGGCCCGACCTGTGACAGTCTTGACCGATTGCCCGATCCGGTGGCCTTGCCCGGCGATCTGGTCGAGGGCGATTATGTCCTCTTTGCCGGGATGGGTGCCTATTCGCGCAGTCTGACGACCGGGTTCAACGGCTATGGTGTTGGCACGCCGGTTACAGTGGCCGCCCTTTAGAGCTTTCACATCCAGGTCACGGCAAATTTCATCGTTTATTCGGAGATTATGGCCCATATTAGAGTGGTCCGCCCCTGTCTGGTGGTCGTCGTTCAGGTGCACAATGCGCTGGCAAACGTTGATAAAACCCCTTGCGCGGTTCTGGCCCTTCGGTCGGCAAGAGGCGCATAGCCCACCCGTTCTTGGTCGCGGGCCGGTGGATCACGTCATCATTCTGGATGGCACTATGTCCAGCCTCACACCCGGAGACGAAAGCAATGCGGGGCTGACCTATAAATTGCTATGTGGCCACAAAAGCGCCGCCCTTTCGCTGTATTACGAGGCCGGGGTGCAATGGCGCGACTGGCGCAGCACCCCCGATGTTCTGATGGGGCGTGGGATCAACCGACAGATTCGACGCGCCTACGGCTATCTGGCCAGCCGGTATCGCAGCGGCGACCGGATTTACCTGCTGGGCTATTCGCGCGGCGCCTATGCGGTGCGTTCCTTGGCGGGGATGATTGACGGCATTGGATTGCTGAAACGCACGCACGCGACCGAGCGCAATATCGTTCAGGCCTATCGCCATTATCAATGCGGGCAGGACCGTCCCGCCGCCGATAGCTTTGCGCGCGCCTATTGCCATGACCGCGCCCCGATTGAGATGGTTGGCGTGTGGGATACGGTCAAGGCGTTGGGTCTGCGCCTGCCGGTGTTATGGCGCGTCAGTGAACCGGCCCATGCCTTCCATTCGCATGAATTGGACCCAACCATTCGTCACGGGTTTCACGCGCTGGCACTGGATGAAACCCGCGTGGCCTTTGAGCCTGTGCTGTGGGAGTGCCCGCCGGGTCATAACGGGCGGGTCGAACAGGTTTGGTTTCGCGGGACTCATGGCGATATTGGCGGTCAATTGAGTGGGTTTCATGCGGCGCGTCCCCTGGCCAATATCCCGCTGGTCTGGATGCTGGAGCAGGCGGTGGACTGCGGGTTGTCCTTGCCCGAGGGCTGGCAGGCGCAATTTCCCACCGATCCAGCTGCCCCGTCGGTCAGCACATGGCGGCACTGGGGCAAGCTGTTCCTCATCCGCAAGGCGCGCGCACCCGGACAAACCCGGTCCGAGCGGTTGCATCCTACAGCGCAAGCCCGTGATCTGCCCTTGCCGATGGCCGATCCGGTCGCCTAATCTGTCGGACCTTTCATGATCATGCAGGTGGTGGATCCGGTGGCGTAAAGCCGATTGTCCTCCAATCCGCGCACTTCACCCGTCGCCACACTGGTCGAGCGCCCGACATGTGTGACTATCGCGGTGGCGGACACCTTGGTACCCAGAGGCAGGGCACGGGTGATATTTATCTTATATTCCAAGGTTGTATAGAAAGAGCCCTTGGGCACGCAGGTCATCACGGCACAGCCCATCGATCTGTCCAGTATCGCCCCGTACCAGCCGCCATGCACACCGCGCATGGGGTTGGTTGCACGCACGTCCGGCTGGCCCTGAAAGGTCACGCGACCTTCCTCGACTTCGGTGATCCAGAACCCCATTGTGCGCCCGATCGTTGCCCCGGCTAGGTGCCCGGCCAGTACGTCCTGCATAAACTCAAGCCCCGAGCGTGAGAACAGATCGTTCTGATCGGGCAATTCATCCAAAGTGGTGGCAAAACGAAGGGTCATCAGGCTGGGCCTTTCTGGCGGCAGCGCATCTAAAAGCGTTTCGCGAAACACCAGACTCATTGATTTTCACGAACCGCCCACTTCCTATCAGTGTTGCGCGCGTTTTGCCTGAACTGAAAGCCTAAAGGCGAAACGCTTTCGGACATATCGCGTTTTTATGATCAGAAGAATTCTGCAGGCAGCAGAGGGCAAAGATGGGCGGCTCCGCGCCATTCGCAGCCCAGACGCCACGCGTGCCCGGATAACCCACTGCGGTTCTTAACCCACCGTTCCGGCGCCTGGGTTAGCTTGGCGTGGACAACGTACAGCCATAGATTTCGTCGTTGTAACTGCCCCTGAAATACATGACGGCGGACTCGACGTTTTGTGAGTTCAAGTACGGCACCAGAACAGGCCCGGACCCCGACGTCCTTGGTTGCGAGTCTGAAAACGTGTTGATCGCGACATCGCCGATCCAGTCATCGCGGCTGGACAGGGACGATCCACTGTACACACTACAGTAGATATTGTCGTTCGAGGCCCCCTTGTATACCAGCATCAGACGGCCGTTGACCTCGCCGATTGACGGGGTGTCAGACGATTGCGGGACACTGCTGTCGTTGCCGTTTCTTGCCTGCAAAGGTGTGTCGCCCTGCCAGGACGTCCCGTCGTACCAGGACAGGTAGATATTGTCGTTGGCCGCGCCCTTATAGGCCAGGATCAGAGTGTCCGAGGTGGCGATCAACACAGGCTGTTTCGAGGATTGCTGCATATATCCGCCGGGCAGCGAGGCGACCGGAACATTGCCATACCAAGTCCCGTTATCCAGCCAAGCCAGCATGATCTGGTTACTGTCATTGTTCGCCAGATAGGCCATATAGACTATGCCCTTGAACACAGCCAGTGTCGGCCCCTGCTTGCATTCCGGCGCGATACCCCCCGGCATGTCAGACACCTGCATTGCACTCCAGGCTGTCGGCCCATCGCGTGGATCGCCAAGACATTCGCTAACCCATATCTCATTGCCATTTATGCCCTGATAGGCCGACATGATATTCATATTCGGCAGCAGGGTACAGGCGACCGCCTCGTCCGAACCGCCTGTCATTTGATACTGCGCCAGATAGAGATCGGCCGCGACCCAGACACCGCTTGTGTAATACATGGTATTGGAATGATCACCTTTATAGGCCAGCCCCGCCCCGAAAACATCGCCGTATAAAAATGGGAAAAGTGCTGGCTGCTTGTTGGTCCTCAATTTCTCGTCTTGCGCGACGACACCCGGGGCGTTATACGACCAAACGTTCTTAACGGGATTCCAGGTGCAGTAATCGCCAATAGCGGATGCCATGACAGTCAGTCCTTACTGAGCCAAAATATCCCAATAGGTTGTGAGATCTCTGACAGCCTCACCCAACTGGGCCGTCTTTTCAATATCGTCGTTTGTCGGTTGCGGGGTAAGGCGCCACTAGGACGCCTCTATCGCAATATAGAGATGGTTTTGGCGCGTTCTCCGTCCCAAAAGACACCGCCGTCGCGCCGTACCGGGCGTCAAAACACAGTCGATGATAGGCCTAAGGACTCGCGCACAGAGGGTAGGCCATCAAACTAAGCGCCCGGATTCAATTAACATGCTGTAATGTATACTACTGCGCCTGAATTGACCTGAAGAATTTGTAGAGAGGCTGATTCAATTTGCCGCATGGTCATACGTATCACAGCATGCACTTTGAGAGCATGAACAAGCCCCACAAAACGGTTTCGCTATCTGCCGATCAGCGCCTGGCCCTTGAGGCCATTTGCCGCCGCCGCAAGGTTGAAGCGCTTGTCTGGAGGCGCGCCCGTGCGTTTCCGCTGTTGGATGCAGAAGAAGACGCCGGAACGGTTTGCCGGATTCTGGATATCGGACCGACGGTTCTGACGGAGTGGCGGTTTGCCTTTTCCGGGGCGGGGTTGTCGTTTTTCGGCTTGAAGGATTACAGCCAGCGACAAGGGCATTTGTCGGGGGAGCGCGAACGGGCTTTGAAAGCCCGTTTTGCCGAAAACCCGGCACGGAACGTAGACGAGGTCTGTGCGTATGTTCCGGCGGAATACGGGCGGAGCTACAGTCCCTCGGGGGCCGCCAGGCTGATGCGCCGTCCGGGGTTTGAGTATAAAAAGCCACGATTGCCGCCTGCACAGGCCGATGAAGTCAAACAGGCGGCGTTTATCGCCATGTATGAGGCCCTGATGACCGAACTTGCAGCCGATGGGATGGTGGTCTTCTCCGATGCTGTGCATCCCGAGCATCGGAGCCGTCCCGCCCATGGCCGGTTCCCGAAGGGGCAAAAGACGGCCCTGAAGGCAACATCGGGGCGCAGGCGCCTCAATATTCAGGGTGCGCTCGATTTTGAAACGTTCCGGTTCACCTTTGTGGAAGGCGGGAAGATCAATGCCCAAACGACACTCTCATGCTGGAAAAGCCGGAGCGCAACACCCCAACCAAAACGACCATCCATGTTTTTGTCGACAATGCGCGTTATCACCATGCCAGGATACTCCAGCCATGGCCGCACAGCCCCGAACGTCGGGTGAAGTTGAAGTTCCTGCCGGCATACGCCCCGCATCTCAACCCGATTGAGCGCCTTTGGGGTGTCATGCACGACTGCATCACCCATAATCGCCATTACGCTACGTTCAACCAGTTCACCGAGGCCATTCTCAACTTCTTCCGCCAAACTCTACCCGACAAACGGCGCGATTTTCGCGACACTGTTACCGACAATTTCAGGATCCTTTCTCTCAAGGAATACAAGCTGATCTGACCTCAAATCTTCTGGTCAATTCGGTCGCGGGAGTATAATATTAAATCAACGCCATCCGACGCAAATCAGCCAGCCACTTTACAACCACGCTCTAGGGCCTGTTGACATTCGGGGTTCCCATTTTGCCTGAAGTCTGATTCAAGCTTCCAAAATGGAGGTGTTGATGGACGCAAATCGTTTGGCTGTTTCCGATGAGCTTTGGGAGAAGATTGAGCCGCCTATACCGGGCAAGGCAGGCGATCCGGGTGTTACCGCGCGCAATAATCGCCGGTTTATGGAAGCAGTATTATGGCGCGTACGCACAGGGTCCCCATGGCGGGATTTGCCCAAAGAGTCTGGCAACCGGAACAGCCGGTTCAAGCGATTTCGTCGGTGGGCCGGGAACGGCGTGTTCGAGAGTCTTTTCAATGCCATGAGTGGCGAGCCGGACCTGGAATATGCCCTTATCGACGGGACGATTGTTCAAGCTCATCAGAAGGCTTCGGGCGCAAAAGGGGGACTCAACACCAGGCTATCGGACGCTCTCGCGGCGGACTGACGACCAGGGTCGTGGCCCTGGTCGATGCGCTCGGTAACCTGTTCCGGTTTCTGCTTTTGCCGGGACAGGCACACGACATGAAGGGGGTCGCTCCTCTGATCAAGGGGGTTTCCTTTGGGGCGTTGCCGGCCGACAAGGCCTTCGACGCCGACTGGCTCCTGCAAGACCTTGATGAGCGTGGCGCAACCGCTGTCATCCCGCCCAAATCGAACCGAAAAGTTCAACGGGACTACGATACCCACATGTACAAGTGGCGCCATCCCGTCGAAAACCATTTCGCAAAGATCAAGGAATTCAGAGGCATGGCAACGCGATACGACAAGACTGATACAAGCTACGCTGCCAACTGGCACCTCTGTGCCATGCTCATTGCAACACGATGATTGTCAACAGACCCTAGTCTTCTGCTGGTTCGCGATCCAGAGCAACCAGTCCCAGCTGGCGCGCGGCAGCCAGCGACAGGATCCCGCTATCCAGACCTTGGGGCTTTTGATATCGGCGTACGGCAGCGCGGGTGCGGCCATCCATTTGCCCGTCAACATTGCCCCGATAAAGCCCGCGCGCCTGCAAAGCGCGTTGCAATGAGGCGACAAAGCTGGGGGTGAGGGCGGCATCACAGGGTGTTTCGAACCAGGTCTCGCGACGTTCGCGCACGATGGCCTGACGGGTTTCGGTCTTGTAAATCGCAGGGCTGAGGACCGTGCCGTTGGTGTCAATCTGCGCTGGCTGCAATACGATCTGATCCGTCACCGTTTCCACGATTGCGGGGGTGACACTTTTGCCCCAGCAACTGCCCGGTGCCGCCCCCGGCGGGGCCTCGGCCACGGTGTGCTTCAATTCAGGTTCGCCCGCAAGCGGCCCCGTGATACTACTTTCACACCCGGCAACCATAGAGACGGCACAAAAGGCAACAACAAAGGGTCGGATCATGGTGCTCGGGCCTCGCAGAGCATATTTTGGATCACTCTAGGGCCTGTTGAGATTCATCGTGTGCGGATTATTGTCGCTCCGATGTGGATCATGGCTTCGAAACTGGTGTCGGTTTTGCAGGCACGCATTGCTATACGTTTGAATTCTTTGAGTTTCTGAAAGAAGTTTTCGACGAGATGCCTCCACTTATAGATTTCCATATCACATGAAGCTGGGCTTTTGCGGTTGGACTTGGGTGGAATAACGGCTTCAATGTCCCTTTCTGCCAATAACGCCCGAAGCCAATCCGCGTCAAAGGCCTTATCTGCCAACAGATTTCGGCAGCAAACATCTGCCAGCAATTCACGTGTTTTGAGCAGGTCATGCGCCTGTCCGGGCATCAGCCGGAAGTCGATGAGGTTGCCAAAGGCGTCGGTCAGCGCCAGAATTTTGGTGGTCATTCCGCCGCGAGACTTTCCGATGGCCTGATTTTGAGTCCCCCTTTTGCGCCCTGTCCATGACGGTGTACCTTGCAGATCGTGCCATCAATCATCGTATATTCGAAGTCGATATCTTCGGATAACTCATTGAACATACGATGAAATACGTCCCGTTTAACCCAATATCTGAACCGTGTGAAAATCGAATTCCATTTGCCAAATTCAGCCGGCAAGTCCCGCCATGGCGCACCTGTCCGGGCGATCCACAAAACAGCCTCCACAAACAAACGGGCGTCACCTCCAGTCCGCCCCGGATCGCTCTTCTTGCCAAGGCAATGGGGCTCTATAAGATCCCATTGCCCGTCACTTATCAAAAACCGGTCACTCAACATTCTCGCCTCCATTTTGGAAACTTGAATCAGAAATTAATGGAAATGGGAATCCTGTATCTCAACAGGCCCTAACGAGTTTGATCTCAGCGCGAAAGCCGGTGTTGGACGCTGCATGGAATACTGAGATACAGGGTCAAAAAGCGGCGCATTTCCTGCGAGTTCTGAAAAATTCTGCGACCTGCGTCATTTCCGACGTGCAATTTGGGCTGGCGCGCCCTAAATCGCTTGGCTAGGAAGCATGAATACAGTGATCTAAGGGAAGGGCGCACGCATGGCAAAAATCACCTATGTCGAGCATAACGGCACCGAACATCTGGTCGACGTGGCCAATGGTCTGACCGTGATGGAAGGCGCTCGCGATAACAATATCCCGGGTATTGAGGCCGATTGCGGCGGGGCCTGCGCCTGTTCAACCTGCCATGTCTATGTGCATCCTGACTGGGTCGAAAAAGTGCCCGGCAAGGACGACATGGAAGAAGACATGCTCGATTTCGCGTATGAGCCTGACCCCGTGCGCTCGCGTTTGACCTGCCAGATCAAGGTGACAGACGCGCTGGATGGCCTTGTGGTACAGATGCCCGAAAAGCAAATCTGATGCGTCTGATCGGCGCCGCTGTTCTGGCGTTGATCACGACAGCTGCTGCGGCTGAAACCATTACAGACGCGCGGTTTGCTGAGCCGACAAAGATCTACCAACACGGCATTCTTGGAGACGCCATTGAGTGGCGCGCGCTTGAGGTCGAGACGGATGGCGCAGACGCTGACCGCATCTCTCAAAATACGGTTTTCACCAGGCATCGCTACAAGATCACCCTGCCGGTGGGTTATATTTTTGAGGATATCGAGCTGCGGTTGGCAGATGTCACAGGCGATGGCAAACCCGAAATCGTTGTCGTCGAAACCGCCATCACGCGTGGTGCGGCATTAGCGGTTTATACTCACGAAGGACGCCTCGTCAAAACGCCTCATATCGGCCAGACAAACCGCTGGCTGGCTCCGATTGGCGCGGCTGATCTGGACGGTGACGGCCATATCGAGATTGCCTATATCGACCGCCCCCATCTGGCCAAGACCCTGCGCATCTGGCGCTACAAGGCGGGGGCATTGTCCGAGGTTGCCAACCAATCCGGTCTCACCAACCACAAGATCGGCTGGGATTTCATTGCCGGTGGCATCCGAACCTGTGACGGTTCGACTCAGATCATCACCGCGTCGGGCGATTGGTCCCGGATCATCGCCTCCATATTTGATGGTACGACGATCACGACAACCGATATCGGCGGCTATAAAGGCCCAGACAGCCTGGCCGCCGCCTTGTCCTGCCCCTAAAGCGCACGCCAGCCGATATCACGGCGATAAAACCCCTCGGGCCAGTCAATCGCGTCAGTCATCGCATAGGCGCGCGCAACGGCGTCTTTCAGTGTCGCGCCCCGTGCAGTGACGTTCAGCACCCGACCACCTGACGCCGTGATCTTGCCATCCATCTCTTTGGTGCCCGCATGAAACACCATGTTCGAGCTGTCTTCCGGCAGGTCGCTCAATCCTTTGATCTCACTACCTTTTGCGTAACTTCCGGGATAGCCATCTGCGGCCATCACCACGGTCACGGCATGATCATCCGCCCAGTTGACCGCGCATCCATCTAACCGGCCTTCGGCTGCTGCGTGCAGCAAATCCATCACCTGCGCACCCAGGCGCATCATCAGAACCTGACATTCCGGGTCGCCAAATCGCACATTGTACTCGACCAACCGGGGTTGCCCGTCCTTGATCATCAACCCGACATAAAGCACGCCCTGATAGGGTGCGCCGCGCGCCTCCATCTCGGCCAGGGTGGGGCGGACGATCTGTTCCATGGCCGCTTCGGCAATTGCGTCTGTCAGGATCGGGGCCGGGGAGTATGCGCCCATCCCGCCGGTATTGGGCCCGGTATCGCCTTCGCTCACACGTTTGTGGTCTTGCGCGGTGCCCATCGCCAGCGCGGTTTTGCCATCGCAGAGCACAAAGAGCGAAGCCTCTTCACCTTCCATGAACTCTTCAATCACCACCTCGGCACCCGCTCCGCCAAAGGCCCCGCCAAACATGTCGTCAAGCGCCTCAAGCGCCTGATCCAGCGTTTCGGCGATGATCACGCCTTTACCGGCTGCCAGACCGTCGGCCTTGATCACAATCGGCATGGATTGGGCTTCCAAATAAGCCTTTGCCGCATCGACGTCGGTGAAATGGCCGTAACCCGCCGTGGGCGCGCCCGCCGCATCGCACACTTCTTTTGTGAAGCTTTTCGAGGCTTCCAGCCGCGCCGCCGCAGCACTGGGCCCAAACACAAGCAAGCCCGCTTCGCGCAAACGATCAGCCACCCCGGCGGCCAGGGGCGCTTCGGACCCGACAATTACGAATTCCACCGCGTTGGCATCGCAAAACTCGGGCACTTCGGCACCGTTTTCGATATCCAGATCCGCGCATTCCGCGATCTCAGCAATTCCGGCATTGCCCGGTGCGACGATCAGCTTGTCACATTTAGGGTTTTGCATCACCGCCCAAGCCAATGCGTGCTCGCGGCCCCCGCCGCCCAGAATGAGAATGTTCATAGTCATACCCCGCTTGGCCTTTGCTTGGCGGCGTTCTAAGCTGCCCCAAAGCCAGACACAAGTCGCGACGAGGCACAGCACATGTCCGATCTGATCGACGATCCCATCCCCGGTGAAAACGCCCCGGAGTTTTCCGTCTCGGAGCTGTCTGGCGTTGTTAAACGCATGATCGAGGGCGAGTTTTCCCATGTGCGCGTGCGCGGTGAGGTTGGGCGCGTTTCGCGACCGCGCTCGGGGCATATCTATATGGATCTCAAGGACGACCGCGCGGTGCTGGCTGGCGTGATCTGGAAAGGCGTGGCCACGCGTCTGGCCGTCCAGCCCGAGGAGGGGATGGAAGTGGTCGCCACCGGACGGCTGACCACCTTCCCGGGGCAGTCGCGCTATCAGATCGTGATTGAGGACATGAAACCGGCCGGTGTGGGTGCGTTGATGGCCATGCTCGAGGCGCGCAAAAAGGCGCTGGCGGGCGAGGGGCTGTTTGCCCCGGAACGCAAGCAGCAACTGCCTTACCTTCCTGACGTCATTGGTGTTGTCACCTCGCCCAGCGGGGCAGTGATCCGCGATATCCTGCACCGGTTGCGGGATCGGTTTCCGCGCAAAGTACTGCTGTGGCCGGTTGCCGTGCAGGGTGAAAAATGCGCTCCCGAAGTGACGCGCGCGATCGAGGGATTTAATGCGCTGACCCCTGGCGGGGCATTGCCGCGCCCTGATCTGATCATCGTGGCGCGCGGAGGCGGGTCTATCGAAGACCTCTGGGGTTTTAACGAAGAATCGGTCGTGCGCGCTGCGGCGGCCTCGGACATTCCGCTGATCTCGGCGGTGGGGCACGAAACCGATACCACGCTGATTGACTTCGCCTCGGACATGCGCGCGCCAACGCCCACGGCGGCGGCGGAACTGGCGGTGCCGGTGCGCCTTGATTTGCTCGCTTGGCTGGACGGGCAGGAGGCGCGGCTGACCCAGGCGCTTAGCAACGGGATCACGACGCGTGGCCAACGCCTGCGTGATTTATCACGCGCATTGCCCCGGATCGAGGCGCTGCTGGACACCCCGCGTCAGCGGTTGGATGCTTGGTCAGATAAACTTGGCACTTCGTTGATCCGGTTGGTGCAAACCCGGCGCGTGGCGCTCTCCGAAGGGACTGGCGCGCTGCGTCCGGCCTTGCTCAAACGCAGGCTCGCCGAGGAAAGCCGCCGATTAGACAACACTGCCGCGCGGCTCAATCTGAATGCTCTGAGCGCGGAAATGACGCGCCAGCGCCGCGCGCTCGATCAGATCAATCAACGGTTGTCAGATGCGGGAACCCGGCAGATCAGCCTCTTGCGAGATCGTCTGGATGGGTTGGAGCGCGTCAGAAAAACAGTGGGTTACAAAGAGACATTAAAGCGGGGCTTTGCCGTTGTGCGCGACGGGGACACGGTTGTGACCTCCAAAGCCCGGGCCGCCAAGGCAAAGACCCTTGAGATCGAATTTGGCGATGGCAGGTTTGTATTGGACAGTGCAGAAGCGCCAAAACCCACGCGAAGGACACCCAAATCCAAGCCTGTGGATCCCGATCAGGGAAGTCTGCTTTAAGTCAAAAGTTCGGAAGACACTGTGGATAACTTCGCCGCCCAGATCGCAAATTGTAAAGTTTAGACGCCTACATCTGCTCCCGGGCATTGCAGCGGCTCGGCCGAGCGTTGCACCTCATAGAGTTCCAACTCGGCTGGATCGTCCTGAAAGCGTGCAATCAACCCGCCGCTGTCAGAATTGCGAAAGGTCCAGCATTGACGATCCTCTATCGCCTCATATTCAAAGCAGATCATCCCGTCCTCTTCATACCAGATGCCGTTTTGACAGCGCCCATCCAGAAAAGTCCATACAACACGATTGTTTGGCAGGTATTCTTCAGCTCCGTAGGCCCGGCCGTCAGTGCCATAGTAAAACGTCTTGCTGCGGGTGAACTGGTCAAATTCCTCGGCGTTCATCAGCCCCTGGGCCATCGCTGCCGGGATGCTGATCAGAAGGCTCGGTGCTGTCGCGATTATTTTCATGGGGCGAGTGTGGCAAATCCCGATCATTAACGCTACCCGCTTTTGCATGGGTCAATGCTGCGGGCGAATTGCTGCCCCCATCCGCGTCAGTTCTTCAATCTCCGTCAGGTTGCCAACGCGCACAAAGCGGATCCATCACCCTGCGCCATAGCGGTGGTATCAACGCGATCACCGCCATAACCGGCAGCGAATAGGGCAGGGTTGGCATATCATCCTCGTGCAGTTGCAGGGTTGGATAAGGGCGCGAGGGCGTCACGTGATGGTCCGAATGACGCGGGGCGTTGAGTGTCATCGCCGAGGAATACCAATGCGGTGTGTTCCAGGAGTGTTGCGGGCCAACCGGTTCCAGCGTGCCGTCTGCCAGAATGGCACGGCGTAGCCCGTAATGTTGTACGTAATCCGAGAGGAAAATCTGTATCTGCGCGTAAAGGCCAGGAAAATCAGAGCCGCCAGTCCCGCTCCTCCGGCCATAGCCAGCGACATGAGGCACATTGTGGCCGCGCCGATAATATAAAGCGCATAAGGGTGAGTGCGCCAGGATGGCGTCTGGTGACGCCGCAATCGGGTCTCGGCCTGCAAGCCTGCACGAAACCCGCCCTGCCAGGCACGCAGCAGAAAGCGGTAAAACCCCTCGCCCCAGCGCGCCGAATTCGGATCGCCCCTGGAACCGACATAAACGTGATGCACCCGCACATGGGCGCTGGCGTGGTGGCCAAACAGGATCGACGTATAGATCAGCTTGCCCATCAAGCGCAGGCGCCGCGACGGACGATGCACCAATTCATGCGCCACAGGATGCGAGATTTGACCGAAGACCAACGCGGCGGCCAGAGCAATCAAGCCACGCTCAACCCCCGTCAGTGTGCTGGGTCCCGCAACCGCCCAAATCACGGCCCCGAGTAGCAGAAAATGCAACCCTCCCAAAACTTTAAGAAGGCTTACGGCTGCTGGAAATTCGGTCTCCGGGTTGGCGTTTCTGATTTGAACAGCGATCAAATGGTCCAGGACGAATACCAACGCGGTGATGTATCCGACCGCCAGCCACTCCCAAATTCCACCTGCAAGACAGGCGGTCAGAATCAACAAAAACGGGGTGATCGTGGCGATGGCAAACAGCAGCATATACGTGTCCCAAGGCAACAGGTCCGGGCCAGATAACACTCGAATCCGGCGCAGTTTGGGCAGCTTAGGAAGAAATGACGGCGGACCAACGTTTCTGAGGGAGTGAGTGTCGTTTTTGGCCTCGCCAGAGAGGGCATCTGCCGATATTGCTGCGGTCGGGTTAATGCAGAGGATCCATCATGGCAATGGAAGAGCGTAAGGGTGTCTGGAAATCGGGCAAGGGCAAGGGGCGGCACACGCCCAAGGGCCGCCAGTTGGAAGATCAGCCCTGGGCTGACGTGCGGGACCTGTTGGGCGACCGGCCCCGCCGCCGCGACCTGCTGATCGAATATCTGCATTTGATCCAGGATGCGTTTGGCCATTTGTCGGCCGCGCATCTGCGCGCATTGGCCGAAGAAATGCGCATGTCCATGGCCGAGATTTACGAGGTTGCAACCTTCTATGCCCATTTCGACGTGGTCAAAGAAGGCGAGACACCGCCGCCCGCGCTGACCATCCGGGTCTGCGATTCTCTGTCCTGCGAACTGGCAGGGGCGCAGGCGTTGAAGGCGGCATTAGAGGATGGGCTGGACGCGTCCCAGGTGCGTGTCTTGCGCGCACCATGTATGGGCCGGTGCGATACTGCGCCCGTGCTTGAGATCGGGCACAACCATATCGACCATGCCACACCTGAAAAGGTGCAAGCCGCAATCGCCAAAGACGACACGCACGCACATATCCCGCAATATCAAGACGTTGCGACCTATCGTTCAAGTGGTGGTTACGAGACACTGGCCAAAATCCGTGAGAGCGGTGATTTTGAGGCCATTCAGGAAGAGCTGCTGACCTCGGGTCTGCGCGGTTTGGGCGGTGCTGGTTTTCCGTCGGGGCGCAAATGGGGCTTTGTGAGGGCCGAAGCCGGACCGCGCTATCTGGCGGTGAACGGTGACGAAGGTGAGCCGGGAACCTTCAAAGATCGCTTTCACCTCGAGCGGGAACCACATGTTTTTCTTGAGGGAATGTTGATCGGTGCCTGGGCGGTTGAGGCAGAGACCTGCTTTATCTACATGCGCGATGAATACCCTGCCGTGCTGCATATTCTGGCGCGTGAAATTGCGGCCTTGGAAGAGGCAGGTATCGTCGAGCCGGGGTACATCGACCTGCGGCGCGGCGCGGGCGCGTACATCTGCGGCGAAGAAAGTGCGATGATTGAAAGCATCGAGGGCAAGCGCGGTTTGCCCCGTCACCGTCCGCCGTTTGTGGCCAATGTCGGCATCTTTGGGCGACCGACTTTGGTAAACAATGTCGAGACGCTATATTGGGTCACCAAGGTGCTGCGCGACGGCAAGGAAATCCTGTCAGGCGTTGAGTTGAATGGTCGTAAGGGCTTGCGCTCTTACTCGGTGTCGGGGCGCGTGAAAAACCCAGGTGTGCATCTGTTACCAGCGGGCAGCACGATCACCGATGTCATTGCCGCCTCGGGCGGGATGCTCGACGGGCACAGCTTTAAGGCCTATCAACCGGGCGGCCCGTCATCGGGGTTGTTGCCAGCGTCGATGGATGACATTCCGCTGGATTTTGACACGCTGCAGCCGCATGGCAGTTTTATCGGCTCGGCCGCTGTTGTCGTTCTATCGGATCAGGATTCGGCCCGCGCTGCTGCGCTGAACATGCTGCGGTTCTTTGAGGACGAAAGCTGCGGGCAGTGCACGCCGTGTCGCGTGGGCTGCGAAAAGGCGGTAAAACTGATGCAGGCCGACCGCTGGGATCAGCCGCTGTTGGAAGAGCTGTGCGCGGCGATGGGCGATGCCTCGATCTGTGGTTTGGGGCAGGCCGCGCCGAACCCGATCCGCCTGACGATGAAGCATTTCCCTGACGAGGTGTGATGCTGCCTGACATCGCGGCATCGCTGGCAGCGCTCTGCTCGGCCCTTTATCTGGCTTGGTTCTGCTATCGTCCCTCCAGTGCGCTGAAGACATGGATCAAAACCGCCTCGGTCTTGCTGTTGGCGGTGGTGGCAGGGCTGAATGACGCCCCGTCGATCCTGATCCTCGCCCTAGTGCTGTGTGCGACCGGTGATTTCTTTCTGTCGCTGGACAGTGAACGCAGTTTCCTGGCCGGAGTGGTGGCTTTCGCGGCGGGCCATATCGCCTATATCGTGTTGTTTCTCGGCCATCCGGCCTCGGATTTTGCAACCATCCCAATACCGGCCATCATTGCCCTGACCCTTTTTGCGGCCCTCATGATGGCCTTGCTTTACCAACACGCGGGTGCCTTGCGCTTGGCGGTTCTGGCCTATGTGCCAGTGATCGTCGGGATGGGGTTGGCCGCGATGACATTGCCACCTTTTGGTTTGCTCTGGTTGACCTTGCCGGCGGCTCTGATGTTCATGGCCTCTGACACGGTGCTGGCAGTTGAGCTGTTTCTGCTCCGCCCGGATCATCCGTTGCGCAGATTTACGCCCTTTGTGGTGTGGGCGCTTTATTGGCTGGCGCAGCTGGGCTTTCTGATGGGGTTCGTGCCGCTTTAATCGTTGCGATAAACTGCGCAGATACAGCCTTGTTTCTTCATCTTCGCACAATCGCGCCAGGCCTGATCACGGCTGTCGCGGCCCAAGCGGGCCATGAAGTACCCGCCATTGGGGCTGGCGCGGCTTTTCTCGAACACCAGATCGGGTTTTGACCTTTGATCAGGCCAGAACAGGCGCTGGTGACGCTCTCGAACTTGGTGCGGGCCTGTTTCTTGCTGAGTCCAAAGGCCATTTGAATGCCCCATGGCTGGATCGCCGGGGCGACCGGTTTCAGCTTGGTAATCCGGCGGGTCTTGGCCATCTCAAAACAGGCCGGGGCAAAGGGCAGGGTGGTCGACAAGCGCAGATCGGGCGCTGGCACCGGCTCTTCCAGCCAGTTTTGATGCGGCACACCGGTAATAATACGCACATATACCGGACTTACCCCAAAACCCGAAATTTTTGGTGTGTGACAACCCTGAAGTTGTCTGACACCTGAGTTTGGAAGGTTTTCCATTCTTTGGGCAGGGTTTCTCGAAAGAACCTGAGGATCGCATTCGCGAACTGCTTTTGCGTTGAGTAGTGGCGATTGTGGGTGACGCATTGGTGCATGACGGCCCATAATCGTTCAATCGGGTTCAGGTGCGGGCAGTATGGCGGCAACTGGATAAGGTGGATGCGGCAGTCTGGTCTTGCGAGAAACGCCCTGACATCTGGCCCTTTGTGATAGGGCGCGTTGTCCCAAATCACATGAATGAGGTGTTTGTCAGGATTGCGCGCCTCAATCTTGGCGAGAAGCTGCGCGGCGCTGACCCCGTCGACGGTGGTTGGCTCGACAAAAGGTGTGTCGAAGGTTTCAAGATTGAGCGCGCCATGGATATTCACGCGGCCTCGCCCTGCAGTGGTCGGGACTGCGGGGTTTGAGCCTGCCTTGACCCGGCCATAGCTTGGTTTTGTCTGGTATTCGGGATGCACCGCATCGGCAAAATACACAGCTTCATCTGCGCACAGTTCGTTCAGCAAGCGCTCGTACATATCGATGAATTCGGCCTGCTTCTCAGCAGATGCAACGCGTGGAAGCCCTTTCGGCTTTCGATATTCAAACCCCAAACGGGCCAGAAGCCTGATGCAGCCGGAATGAGAGTAGTCCATGCCAAACTGAGCTGCGATATGCGCCCTGATCTCCACTGTCGATCGACAGAAGCGTTCGTCCAACCACGCGCATAGCTCCGTCTCTTGATCTGACGTCATGCGGGACTGACCGCCCTTCCAACCGTCCGTCGAAAGCGCGTCCCGGCCGCCGTTCCGGTAAGTCTTGTGCCAGCCGCGAATGGTATCGTCGTCCAGATAAAGAAACTCAGCGATGGTCTGACAGGACTTCCCGTCATCAAGCAGCAGGATCGCATTGGCGCGCCGGGCGACGCCGTGGTCTTCGCGTTGGCTGCGAACACAGGCCTCAAGCTCAAGGCGTTCCGTGGGAGAAAGAAAACCGGGACGGATCATGCGGGTAGCTGAATCGTTCTACGCCCAGACGTCAACCCAAAAACTCGGGTGCTCGAGGACTCCGTGTATAGTCCACGGTTTCCTGCGCCAGTCCGCCCGTGCCCGCGATCAACCCCTCAGCGCGGCGTTCTCCGCCATTGTAACCTACCGCGGCTAATCCCAGGCTGCCATATATCCGCGCCATTTCCGAGAGGTAGCGTGCCGAATGCTCCAACGCTTCGGCTGGGTTGTAACTGTCTGTCAGGCCCCGTCGCATGGCTGTGTGGGGCATGAATTGCGCGATCCCTCGCGCGCCTGCAGGGCTGAGGGCATAGGCGTCAAAGCGGCTTTCCTGCCAGATCAGACGTGCAAAAAAATGCGGATCCAGCCCGTTATGGGTGGCAAAACTACGAATCGCATTGCAGGTGTCATAAGCAAAATGCGCTTTGCGGATGCATTCCACCGGACCCCAAGTGCCTGACGAGCAAATACGCTCGGGCGGCCCGGCAAAACTGGGCAGAGGCAGCAGCAGTAAGGAAGCCAGAACAAACCGTTTCATCATGAGCCCACCGTGCCCTAGCGTGCCCGACAGTCAATGCCACCTTTTCATCACCGCCCCAGAGGTTTAACTGGTCAGGACGCAAAAAGGTGGCGCGCATGTCGTTTTTCAAAAAGCTCAAGAACAAGCTGTTCAAATCATCCTCCAAACTCGAGGAGGGGTTGGATGCGATTGTTGAAGATGGCGGTGAGGAAGAAGAACTGAGCCTTGACGAAGGTGCGCTTGACGGCGAGCCGTCCCTGAGCGACGCCGTTCCTGAGCCTGAGCCTGAGCCTGAGCCTGAGCCTGAGCCTGAGCCTGAGCCTGAGCCTGAGCCTGAGCCTGAGCCTGAGCCTGAGCCTGAGCCTGAGCCTGAGCAAGTTGCCAGCGCAGTTGGCGACGCCGCCCGGCAGGTGCTTCGGGACGAAGCGCCGAGAGGGCCTGAGCCGGTTGATGAACCCGAAGAACTCGCCGCGCTTGACGGTATCGACGCTGTAGCGACCCCTTCACCCGAACCCGAACCCGAACCTGTAGCGCCGCTCAAGGTCGATTTGACGCCAGCTTTGTCAGAACCGGCCCCGGAGACGGAAAAGAAAGCAGGGCTTCTGGGGCGTCTGTTCGGTCGCGGTGATGCGAAAACCGTCACCCGTCGGGTGCTGGATGACGATATGGTCGAGCAGCTGGAAGAGCTGTTGATCACCGCCGATATGGGTGTGGATACCGCCCTGCGCGTCGCGGCCAATATGGCCGAAGGACGCATGGGAAAACGTCTTTCCACGCAGGAAATCAAACAGTTGTTGGCATCCGAGATTGCCCGGATCATGGAACCCGTGGCCCGCCCGATGCCTCTGTATTCGAAGAAACCGCAGGTGGTCTTGGTGGTGGGGGTCAACGGCTCGGGCAAGACCACGACCATCGGTAAGCTGGCCAGTCAGTTCCGCGCGGCGGGTAAAAAAGTGGTGATTGCCGCAGGCGATACGTTCCGCGCCGCTGCCGTTGAGCAGTTGCAAATCTGGGGCGATCGCGCGGGCGTGCCAGTGCTGACCGCGCCCGAAGGGTCTGATCCGGCCAGCCTGGCGTTTGACGCGATGGACAAGGCCGAAGCGGATGGCGCGGACCTGTTGATGATCGACACGGCGGGGCGGTTGCAGAACCGTCAGGATCTGATGGAAGAACTGGCCAAAATCGTTCGGGTGATCCGCAAAAAGGATGCCAGCGCGCCGCATAACACACTGTTGGTGCTGGATGCGACCACGGGCCAGAACGCGCTGAGCCAGGTTGAGACCTTCCAGAAGCTGGCCGATGTGTCGGGCCTGGTGATGACCAAGCTGGATGGCACCGCCAAGGGCGGCGTGCTGGTGGCGTTGGCCGATAAATTCGGCCTGCCGATCCATGCCATCGGGGTGGGCGAGCAGATCGACGATCTGGCCCCGTTCGATCCTGAAGAGTTTGCGGCTGCCCTCACCGGTCCCGATGCCTGACCTGTCGGATCGCCCTGCCACCGTGGCCGAGTTTCGCGCGTTGCGCGATGCCACAGGCTTGGGGGCGTTTCCGGAGGGTGCGACCGAGACGGCGTTGCGGAACAGCCTCTACGCCGTGTGGCTGCGTGACGATGCGGGTACCTTGATTGGGATGGGCCGCCTTGTCGGCGATGGCGGCTGTTTTGCCCAGATCACCGATATCGCCGTGCATCCCAGCCATCAGAGAACCGGCCTGGGATCGCAGATCATGCAGGCTCTGATGGATTGGGCCGGGGCAAACCTGCCGCCGGACTGCTATATCAGTCTGATCGCCGATCCGGGAGCCGAGGCGCTTTATGCGAAATTCGGGTTCTCGCCGCGTCATGGCATGGCGCGCAGCGCGGGATGAGCGAGTGGCTGATCTCTCTGGAAGGGACGTCAGCCGGGCATGACCTTGCGCTTGGCCTGGCTCTTCTTGCGGCCTTCTTGCATGCGGTTTTTGGAGCCTTGCAAAAGGGGCGGCATGACCCGTGGCTGACCCGTGGAGCGATTGATCTCTGGCTGTTTATTCTGGCCACGCCTTTCGCGTTGTTTGTCGTGCCTTTCCCCGAGCCGCATATGTGGCCGATTTTTGCGGGCGCTGTGGTGATCCACGTGATCTACAAATGCCTGCAGGCGCAGGCCTACACCAAGGGCGCCTACACGGTGGTTTATCCGGTGGTGCGCGGGACCGGGCCGCTGTTTGCGGTGATAGGGGCCTATCTGGTGTTTCAGGAGACATTCTCGCTGACCCAGTGGTTGGGTGTTGCGGTTCTGCTGAGCGGCATTTTTGGCCTTGCGATCTACAACCTGATCTTTCTGGAAGTGGACAGGCACATGCTGCCAACCGCCCTGATGCTGGCGGTGGCGACGGGGTTGATGGTGGCGATTTACACCACCTATGACGCCTATGGTATCCGCGCCACGGCTGACCCGTTCACCTTTCTGGCGTGGTTTTTCATGTTTGAAGGCATGACGTTGCCGGGAGTGGCCTATGTCCGCTGGAAACGTATGACCGACCCGCCAGCCCTTGGCCCACTCTTGCAGCGCGGCTTTGTAGGGGCGATTGTGGCGTTCCTGTCGTTCGGGTCGATCATGCTGGCCACGCGGCTGGATCAGGTGGGTGAGGCTGCGGTGCTGCGAGAAACCTCGGTGGTGTTTGCGGCCCTGATCGGCTGGCTGGCGCTGCGCGAAACGGTTGGGCCGCGACGAATTGCGCTGATGGCATTGATCGCAGCGGGCGCTGTGATAGTTGAAATGGGCGGATAGAATCCAATCTTGGAACAACCCGCGCCGCAAAGCGCAACCATATCGGAGCCATTCATGGACGAGCCTTCCCATCCTTCCTGGTTGAAACCCGCCCTGGAGTTCGGCCCGATCCTTGGGTTCTTCGTGGCCTATTTGTGGCTGAAAGACCGGGTCTTCACCTTCGGGGGCACCGAGTATGACGGCTTTGTCGTGGTCACAGCCGGGTTCATCCCGGTGTTCTTACTGGCCATGGCGGCTCTGTGGAAACTGACCGGGCATCTGTCGAAGATGCAGATCGTTACCGCAGTGCTGATCGTGGTCTTTGGCGGGCTTAGTGTGTGGTTCAACGACCCCAGGTTCTTCAAGATGAAGCCGACGATTATCTACATGATTTTTGTGGGGATTCTGGGATTTGGGCTGATGCGGGGGCAATCCTATCTGCAAGTGGTGATGGACGGCATGATGCCCCTCACGCAAGAGGGCTGGATGATCCTGACGCGCCGTCTGACCCTGTTTTTCCTCGGGTTGGCCGTGCTGAACGAGTTGGTCTGGCGCACCCAGAGCGAGGAAACCTGGGTCTATTTCAAGACCTTCGGGCTGACCCTTGCGATCTTTGTGTTCTTCATGACCCAGACCAAACTGTTCTCGGAACACTCGACCGAAGAGGACGAAGAGACGCCCCCAACCTGACCGCGTCAGATTTCGTGCAATGCCCGCACCCTTGCCCGGCTTTGGCCTTATTTGCCGTCTAGCACGGGGGCATGAAAAAGACTTTGTCCTCTCGCCTGTTCGAGATTTGTGCCTCGATCCCACCGATCCAGCCGCATAATATGCTGCCCTTCGTCGTCATGCTGGGCCTTTGGATGATGCTGCGCAGTCAGGGTGTTGCAGAAGGCCCGGCCTTTGTGGTGTCGGTGGTCTGTGCACAGGCCTATCTGGTGTGGCGCAATCTGCCGATGGCTGCAGAGAATCTGAACAGAATGGGCGGGGCCGGTCGACGGTTGCTGCGCGGGGTGGTTGGTGCCACGCTGGTCATTGCACTGCTGCAACTGTGGTTGAGCGACCCGATCATTACCCAGCGGGTTTTGAGCGGCATTTGCGGATTTTTCCTTGTGATCATGGTGCTTGGGATCATGCGAGAGCGGGAAATGCTTGAGCGGTTGCGCACAAACCTGCCTCTCAATGGACACCCCACAGCTCCGGTCAGCCTGCTGCGCGTCAATGCCATCATGGCGGCGCTGATCATGTATGAAAGCCCGGGTGTCTGGATCACTGTGATGCCGTTGTTCATGCTGGTCCTGCACGCGATTTACTGGGCCCTCGTTCTGATCACCATCCCCGCCACAAACGACGCAACCCCTGCCTGATCTTACCAGGGCGCGGGGCGGAGATTGGGTAACAACGGCAAGCGAAACGTCGTTGACATCAACACTCGCCGTCGGTCTGAGTCTGCGTCAATTGATATGCTGAAAGGGCGTGGTGATGCCGTTCCATTGCATCTTGTGTCTGCGACGAGGTCGGCTTTTGACGATGTCCTGACAAAGCAGCGAAAGCACCATAACTCATATTGACCTGTCTGGGGCGCTTGGCTAAACGGGAGATACGTGGCGATTTGATACCGGATTGCGGGCCACGAAAGCGTTTCACGACCCGTTGGGATGTGACGCGTTTGGTTAAACAACACCGCTAAAAGGTCAGGATGAAAGCCCCCTTTCGCTTGACCGCGTATGGGGGTTTTCATTGGGCGAAGGCCCGGAGGTCGATGATGGCGAAAGAATTGAAAACACGTACAAAGCTGGTTCATGGTGGCACCCGCCGCAGCCAGTATAACGAGGTGAGCGAGGCGATTTTCCTCACCCAGGGCTTTGTCTATGACACAGCCGAAGCCGCCGAGGCGCGGTTTCTCGACTCTGGCCCGGATGAGTTCATTTACGCCCGCTACGGCAATCCGACTGTCGCCATGTTTGAAGACCGGATCGCCGCGCTGGAAGGGGCCGAGGATGCCTTTGCCACAGCCAGCGGAATGGCGGCCGTCAGCGGCGCGCTGACCTCGATGCTGAAAGCCGGTGATCATGTGGTCGCTGCGCGGGCCCTGTTCGGCTCGTGCCTTTACGTGCTGGAAGAGGTACTGACCCGGTTCGGGGTCGAGGTGACTTTCGTCGATGGCACCAACCTTGACGAATGGCGCGGGGCGATCCGGGCGGACACAGAGGTGGTGTTCTTTGAAACCATCGCCAATCCGACGTTGGAAGTGTTTGATATCAAAGCGGTTTCCAAGCTGGCCCATGCGATGGGTGCCAACGTCGTGGTGGACAATGTCTTTGCCACGCCGGTCTTTTCCCGCGCGTTGTCGCAAGGGGCGGATGTGGTGGTCTATTCGGCCACAAAACATATCGACGGGCAGGGCCGCGCCCTTGGTGGGGTGATCCTCGGCACGCGTGAATACATCCGCAAAACGGTTGAACCTTACATGAAGCATACTGGTGGCTCGATGTCGCCCTTCACCGCCTGGGTGATGCTGAAAGGGCTTGAGACGATTGATCTGCGCGTGCGCGCGCAAGCAGCCTCGGCGCTGGCCATTTCGGATGCGCTGCAAGGTCACGAAAAGTTGAGCCGTGCGATCTATCCGGGCCATCCAACCCATGCCCAAAACGCCCTCGTGCAACGGCAGATGGGCAAGGGTGGCACCGTGGTCACGCTTGAGCTGAACGGCGGTCAAGCGGCGGCGTTTCGTTTCCTCAACGCATTGGATATTATTTTGATTTCCAATAACTTTGGGGACGCAAAGTCGATCATCACCCACCCGGCCACCACGACTCATCAACGCCTGTCGGATGAACAGCGTGCACGTCTTGGGATCACGCCTGGGTTGGTGCGGTTGAGTGTGGGCATCGAAGATAGCGAGGATTTGATCGCGGATATCCTACAGGCGCTCGACGCGGTTTAGCTTGGGCGACTTGGCCCCATATTTGCAAGGCTTTAGAGGTTACATCCGCAATTGTGTCAGTCCTTGACTGATCCATAGGGTCGTTTTCGGCGTATCTCTTATCGAAATTGGCAAAACGCGCCGCCTTGGCTTATGTATGCCGTGGGCAGAATGCTCGGAGGACAGTGTTGATGAATTACAAGCCAGATGATTTTGTGTCCGCCCCTGATCGCGATGACGCCAAGCAAGCCTTGGAATTGCTGCGTACATGGGCAGATGCGGCGTCCCCCGAAGAAGTGGCCGATCTGGATCCGGCCGTGGCACGTTTGTTGCCCGGTGGTGAAGTGTCGAACTATCCGACCCTGAAGCGCGATTATCCGCAGGATTTTGAGGTGGATGCCGCCTACAAGGCGGCTTTGCCGGATTTGCAGAACGGTCCCAGCTCGCTGATCCGCGGATCGCGTCAGGATCTGCAGCATGTCGGCATCTCGAATTTCCGCCTGCCAATCAGCTATCACACCCGAGACAATGGCGATATCCGTCTGGAAACCTCGGTCACCGGCACAGTCAGCCTTGAGGCCGAGAAAAAAGGCATCAACATGTCGCGCATCATGCGCAGTTTTTACAAACATGCTGAGAAAACCTTTAGTTTTGAGGTGATTGAGGCCGCGCTGGACGATTACATCAGCGATCTCGACAGTATCGATGCACGCCTTCAGATGCGCTTCAGCTATCCGGCCAAGGTGAAATCCCTGCGCTCGGGGCTGGAAGGGTATCAGTATTACGATATTGCGCTTGAACTGATCGAGCGGGATGGCGTACGCCGCAAATTCATGCACCTCGACTACGTGTATTCATCGACCTGCCCCTGTTCGCTGGAACTGAGCGAGCATGCACGTAAATCGCGCGGGCAACTGGCAACACCGCATTCGCAACGCTCGGTGGCGCGCATTTCAGTCGAGGTTCTGTGCGGCGATTGCCTGTGGTTTGAAGACCTGATCGACATGGCCCGCATGGCTGTTCCAACCGAAACGCAAGTCATGGTCAAACGCGAAGATGAGCAGGCTTTTGCCGAACTCAATGCCGCCAATCCGATCTTTGTCGAGGATGCCGCGCGCCTGTTCTGTGAACAGCTGGAGATGGATGAGCGGGTCGGCGATTTCCGGGTGATGGCCAGCCATCAGGAAAGCCTGCACAGCCATGACGCGGTCAGCATCCTGACCCATGGCAACAGCTTTGCCAGCGACAGTATTGATCCCAAGCTGTTCAACACGCTTTTCCACGTCGGATAATCCCCAAGCAACCTTGATTTGCCCGATTTGCGGGCAGATCGCGCAGGTTTTGGCGTCAAATCGCCTAAAAGCAGAGCAGTTTGCCGCAGCGCATGCTTGTGGACTTTTCTGCACCTGCGAAAAGATTTACAGCATTGTCACAGAAATTCATTACATCTGGTCGCCGTTACAGAAAGGGATCGACCCAATGCAAATCGTTTTAGCACCGCTAAAACTCTCAATGGCCGGGATTCGCCTGACCGGCTACATGATTGAAAACAACATGCGCGTCGCGCAGGCCTTTGGTCAGGCTGCAATCCAAGTCAATCCGTTCATGTCTCATGCGCCGATTGCGTCGGTAGTGAACGCGTCGAAGCCTGTTGCCAAGGCCAAGCGGGCGGCACCTGTAAGGGCCAAACCAGCCCCGGTTGCCAAACCGGCGCAACCTGAGAAAGCGCCAGTCGTTGCCAAGAAAGCCGTTGCGGCCAATACCGGCGCCAAGCCCCGCGCAAAACCTGTTGTAAAGGCCCCGGTCAAAGCCGCTTCCAAGACAGCTGCGCCAGTTGCGGTGAAACCCGCTGAGGCTCCCGCGACGAAGGCCAAATCAACGCCCAAGGCGGCGAAACCAGCACCTAATAGCTGCTGCCCCGGCCAAGGCACCTGTGAAGGCGGCGAAACCAGAGCCCAAACCCGCCGCGCCGACCAAGGCGGCGCAGACCAAACCCGCAGTATCGACGCCGCCGGTTCAGGCGGAACCCAAGTCAAAGCGCCAACCGCCGGCCCCGCCAGCGATGCCGCAATCTGGCAAGGCGGCGCCCATCGTACCTGCCAAGTAAGGCGGGAAAATGCGGGGTTGCAGAGCTTGCAACCCTGCCATTCCAAATAGGGTGTTGTGCGACAGAAATCCTGTCCTAATATCGCGGGTGGGAGGAAACCAAACGAACCAAACGAGGTTTCCAAATGACGTTCTTTACTACAGACATCTCTACCCCTTCTGGCCTATCGGACTTTTTCAGCAAGCTGTTTGATCGCATGACAGCAGGCATGGAAGGCCACGCGCATCGCATGTCCCGGCGGGATCAGATCGAGGCGCTTGAGGCGAAATCAGACGCAGAACTGGCCGAAATGGGCCTGAAACGCGATCAGATTGCTTATCACGTGTTTCACGACCTGTTTTACGCCTAAGCTTTTGAAACGGATGATGCGGGAATGCTGCAGCGCAGCAAATTCTCGCGCATCCGTTTCGACCACACTCTGATCTATCAAAGAATTCCTGTATCCTGAGATCGGGAGGACGACATTTCCAACACGGAAAGGCACGTCCATGACAGACAAGGATTTCGACAGACCTATCAGCATCGCATTCTGCACGCCGGAGTGGCGCAGCGCATTAGATCTCTATCTGGCCGAGCGTGCCCATGGCATGAACAGCTATATGCTCAGCCGTTCACGACTTGCCAGCGTGGCGCGGATGCATCTTTTCACTGATGAAGAACTGGCGGACATGGGCCTGACGCGCGGTGAAATCCCGGCCTTTGTCTTTGAAGACGTGCTGCCCGAGTAAAGCCGCACGATCACACCTGCTTGACACCGGGGCGCGGGACAGCCAACGCTGCGGCGCATGGTGGATCTGCGTCCCGTCGGATATGTGGTTGGATTGATGGTGATGGCCCTGGGTCTCGCCATGATCCTGCCGTTCATGGTCGACATTGCCGAAGGCCGGGGCCATTGGAGTGTCTTTGCTGAATGCGCAATCCTCACGATGCTGGTGGGCGGACTGGTGGCCTTGGCTTGCCGCAATGGCGTCAAAGAGGGGCTGACTATTCAGCAAACCTTTCTGTTGACCACCGGGGTTTGGGTGATTCTGCCCTTGTTCGGGGCTTTGCCCTTTATGCTGGGCGATACCGACCTGCGCTTTGTCGATGCATTTTTTGAGGCGATGTCGGGCCTGACCACCAGCGGATCCACGGTGCTGACCGGGCTTGAGGAACTGCCCAAGGGCCTGCTGTTATGGCGCGGGTTGATGCAATGGTTGGGCGGTATCGGGATTATCGTTGTGGCGATGGTGTTCCTGCCCGAGCTACGTGTTGGCGGCATGCAGATTTTCCGCACCGAAGGCTTTGATGCCTTTGGAAAAATCCTGCCGCGGGCGACCGAGATTTCCTCGCGTATTTCCGTTATCTACCTCGCCCTGACCCTGCTGTGCGTGCTGTGTTACGTCTTGTCGGGGATGAACGCCTTTGATGCCACCGTGCATGCTATGACCACAGTCGCCACTGGCGGATTTGCCAATTATGACGCAAGTTTTGGGGTCTTTGGAGGGGCCACCGAATACATCGCCGTTATCTTCATGATGCTGGCGGCCTTGCCGTTCGTGCGCTTTGTGCAGATCACCGCAGGCAGTGCCCAGCCGCTGATGCGTGACCCACAGGTGCGCGGCTTTTTCGCCACCGCGATCGTGCTGGTGATCGTCGTCACGCTCTGGCAGTTTTGGCAAAACGACGATCCCGACGAAGAGGCGTTTCGCAAGGTCCTGTTCAACACGGTGTCGATCCTGACCGGCACCGGCTATGCCAGCGCCGATTATATGCAATGGGGCAGTTTCCCGGTGGCGATGCTGTTCTTTGTGGGGCTGATCGGGGGCTGTGCGGGCTCTACCGCCTGTTCGATCAAGATCTTCCGCTATCAGTTGCTGTTTGCCTCGATCAAGGCACAGCTCCAGCGCATTCTGACGCCCCACGGCATGTTCACCCCGCGCTACCAGGGCCGCCCGGTCGGCGATGATGTCCTGAACTCGGTGATGTCGTTCTTCGTGTTTTTCACAGTCACTTTGGGTGTCGTTTCGGTTGTCCTTGGCATGACGGGCCTGGATTTTATCACTGCCGTTTCGGGGGCATCTGCGGCCTTGGCCAATATCGGACCGGGCCTTGGCGACACAATCGGGCCGGCGGGCAATTTCGCGTCGCTGAATGACACTGCGAAATGGGTGCTGGCCGCGGCCATGTTGATCGGGCGGCTTGAACTTCTGGCGGTCTACGCAATTTTCACCATCAGTTTCTGGAGAGCATGATGACAACGAGACCTTTGGGCGCGCAGATCAGCCATATGTTGAAATCGCGCGGTGTGGATGTGATTTTTGGCATACCCGGCGTGCACAACCAGGAAATGTATCGCGGCATTGAAGAGGCCGGGATCACCCATGTGCTGGCGCGCCACGAACAGGGTGCGGGGTTCATGGCCGATGGCTATGCCCGCGCGTCGGGCAAACCCGGCGTGGCCTATGTGATCACCGGGCCGGGCCTGTGTAATGTGATGACGCCGATGGGACAGGCCTATTCGGATAGCGTGCCGGTGCTGGTGATCTCAAGTTGCCTGGATGAAACGGCGGCGCGGCGTGGGCAACTCCACCAGATGCTGGATCAGGAAGGCGCGGCTCGCACGGTCTGTGACTGGAGCTATGAGGCGCGCGATGCTGGCGCGGCCTATCAGTTGATTGACCGGGCCTTGGCCGAATTTGCAGGTGCGCGCCCACGGACAAAACATATCCAGGTTCCGATCCGGGCGTTAGAGGGCGAGGCCGCAGCGGCACCGTCCGCACCGGCCCCACAAATGGCACGCGCCGCGCCGACAGAGGTGGTCGCGCTGATCGCCACGGCGTTGAACGCGGCCAGGAAGCCGCTGATCGTACTGGGCGGTGGTGCCGTGCCGGGGGCCGAGGCGTGGCGCGAGGTGGCACGGCGCAGTGGTGCGGCCAGTTTCACCACCTATGCGGGGACTGGGATCATTGCATCCAGTGATCCTTTGGCGTTCGGCAGCTATCTGGCCCGGCCTGAGAGTGTTAGCGTCATAGGGCAGGCTGATCTGGTTCTGGCTGTCGGTACCGAGCTATCCGAGAATGATCTCTGGCGCGTTGATCTGGGCCATCAGGGCCGCATGATCCGGGTGGATATCGACCCGGAGCAATTGAATTCCATGCCCGGGACCACGGATGGTATTCTATGTGATGGGGCGGCTTTGGCAGACGGGCTGCTCGCCCAAGGCCTGACGCCAGCCGATGGCTGGGCACCCAAAGACATTGCCGCTCTGCGGGCACGCTGGGAGGCTGATACCGATGCCGAGCGCCCGGGGATCGTTCCCCTGGCCCGCGCCTTGGAAGACGTGTTGCCCGACGACACGATGATCTATTCCGACATGACCCAGTTTGCCTATGTCTCGAAGGAAGTCTGGACCATGCCGCGCCCGGGCCATTGGCACCACCCCTATGGCTTTGGCGCGCTGGGCTATGCGATGCCTGCGGCGATTGGGGGGTGTATGGCGCGGCAGGGCAAACCGACACTGGCGATTGCCGGGGATTACGGGTTTCAATACACGCTTCAGGAACTGGGGGCTGCGGTTGAGATGAAGCTGCCTTTGCCGATCATCCTGTGGGACAATGGCAAGCTGAAAGAGATTGAAGACAGCATGGTACGCGCCCAGATAGCCCCCAACGCGGTGATTGCACATAACCCGGATTTCTGTTCTTTGGCAAAGGCCTATGGGGCATATGCCGAAGCGCCCAAGGACATCGCCGCGATGCAAAAGGCGGTGTTGGAGGCGTTCAAGGCGGATGGCCCGACACTGATCTACGTCACGCCCGATATGGTGGGGTAGGGGCAAACACAAGCGGGCGCTTTGATGACAGCGCCCGCGATCCTACATGTTGTATTCCCGTCCAAGTGCCCGACGCTGCCCCGATGCCGGGAGGGACGATAGAGCCCAGCATCTCAAGGGAGTCTCATTCCAGATGGGTGCATCAAAACCTGGGCGGTATACCACAGCATTCTTCTAACTCATTGATGCGGCAATTAAATCTGTTCCAAAACTGTACTGATCACGTTACACACGAGCCCGCAACCAACAGGATTGGCCCATGTCCCCCATCGAAGATCACGCCTTGCGTTATGACCTCGCCAACGAGTTGCATGCGCGTCCGTTTCCGTCATTCAGCGCGCCTGCGACAGCGGTCTACCTGGCGATCAAGCGGGAAGACGATGCGGCCAAGCGGGATCGCGCTGCGGATATGGCGCATCTGATTGACCTGCTGGATCGTCACGGGGCCAGCCGTCCCCAACCCGGGGCCACGCATTATTTTGGCAAGATCGGAAAGCACCATCTGAAATGGGAAAGCCATACCGAGTTCGTGACCTACACGGTCTTTATCGACGGGGTCGGCGCACGGGCTTTTGACCCGACAGATTTTGAGGTGTTTCCAAACGATTGGCTGGATCAGGCACCTGGCCAGCGGATCACCTCGGCTCTGATCCGGGTGACCCCCTGGACCAGCAAAGAGGAGCTGCGCCAGAATGTTGCCGACTGGTTCGTGGCGGAAAGCGTGGCAGTGGCGCGTGTTTTGGATGACGCCGCAGTCCTGGCCGGAGATTTCAGGATCGACCCGGCTGGCCATCTGCGCTTTGCCATCTCTGTGGCGCCCGATACCGGGACCAGACGTATTGGCCGGATCGTTCAGCGCCTTTGTGAGATCGAAACCTGCAAGTCAATGTCGATGCTCGGCTTTGCCCGCCTGCGCAAAATGGACCCGCAAATGGCGGCGCTGGATGATCGGCTGAATCACCTGACTGGAAGCCTGACAAGCGGGGTTGATCGGCCAGAGGATGCGTTGGAAGAGTTGCTGACCATTTCGGCCGAGCTGGAAGGAATGATCGCAAAATCTTCATTCCGTATCGCGGCCACCATGGCCTATGAGAAAATCGTCAATCAGCGGATCGAGGTGCTGCGCGAAGACCGGTTTGAAGGTCGCCAGACCTTTGCCGAGTTCATGATGCGCCGCTATTTGCCCGCCATGCGCACGGTGCTGTCGGCCAAGGGTCGGCTTGAGGCGATGTCGGACCGTGCCGGGCGCACCGCACAGCTGCTGCGCACCCGGGTGGACGTGGAACGCAGTGCCCAGAACCAGGCGCTGTTGGAAAGTATGGACCAACGCGCCGATCTGCAGCTCAAGCTGCAAAAGACGGTCGAGGGGCTCAGCGTGGTGGCGATCAGCTATTATGCCGTGTCGCTGGCCTCCTATGTGCTTTACCCGCTGGCTGAACCTCTGGGGATTACCAAGGGGACGCTGACTGCAGGCGTTGCTTTGCCCATCGCGGCCCTGGTCTGGTGGATGATCCACCGAATCCATAAGAAGATGGATTAAAGTGGGATTGTGCTGCGGGTCGGAGCCTCGCATAGTCGGGGCGACCCAGATGCAAAGGACCGCCCCATGCCCTTCCCCGATTTCATCATGGCCTTTCCGGCCATCGACGTACCGTTTTCCGAAGACATTGTTCAGACCCGTGCAATCCGCTCAGACGACGGCCTGACAGTTTTTTTCACCTTCCTGCAGGATATGGAACTACCGCCGCATTCCCATGGCGCGCAGTGGGGCACCGTGGTGGAGGGTCAGATCGAGTTCACCATCGACGGCGTGACCAAAGTGTATGGCCCCGGAGACAGCTATTCGATTGGGTCCGGCGTCGAACATGGGACGCAGATCAAGGCCGGAACGCGGGTGATCGATGTGTTCTCTGAATCAGACAGGTATCCAATTAAAGGGTGAGAGAAGGGCCAGCGCCAGCCCGGCGGGGGGGCACCTGCGTCGATTGAAGGACAATCGACTTTCGGTCAGCGGACGATGACCCAGGGTGCTGCGCGCCTGTTAACCGGGATGTGGTGCCAATCACCGTCTCACAGCACATAATGCATCCGGTCAAAGCTTTGCCGCCAGCCGGAGACTTCTGGCAGCAACACCTCGGGCGTGTCGCTGTTTAAGGCCGCAGCAATCAACGCGGCCAACCGCCCGGCATGTTCAACACTCACGCCCCAGCGTACCAGTTCCGGAGTGCCGATGCGCAGGCCGTTCATATCGCCATCGACCGGAGGGATGGGCAACCCGATCCCGCAGGCCAGAAACCCCGCCTTGCGCAGATGTTTCGACGCGGTCTGACCTCCGCCAAACGCCGCCGCTTCAATCGCGAACTGGTGGGAATTGGTAATCCCTTCTGCTGTGGCAAAGACAGGCACACCAAGGGCGCGCAACGCATCGGCCAGGGCCTGCGCCAGCGCGATCATCGCGGCGGCATAATCTTGCCCCAACTCGCGCCAATCCAGCAGGGACATGGCCAGCGCCGCCGATTTCGCGGCATCGAAATTTGCCGTCATGCCGGGAAAGGCGATGGCATCCAGCCGCTCGGCAATCTCGGCATCACCGCTTACGATCAACCCACCTGCTGGCCCACCCAGCGACTTGTAAGTACTCATCGTCATCAGATGCGCACCCTCTTTCAGCGGGTTTTTCCATGCGCGTCCGGCGATGATCCCGCATTGATGGGCGGCATCAAACATGACCTTAGCACCCACTGTATCAGCCACCTCGCGTACGGCGCGAACCGGATGCTCAAACAGGTTCAGACTGCCACCTACCGTGATCAATCTGGGCCGCTCGGCCTGCGCCAATGCCGCCAAGCCCTCCACATTGATGGTGTACCCGTCTGCCAGAACCGGTGCCTCGATGATGCGCAATCCGTATAGCCCCGCGCATCCGCCCATATGGTGCGTGACATGCCCGCCGATACTGGCCGGGGGGACAATGATGGTGTCGCCGGGACTGCAGGTGGCCATGAAGGCATAAAGATTGGCAATCGCACCGGACGGCACGCGGATTTCGGCAAAGCCTGCGTCAAACACCTCGGCGGCCAGTTGCGCCGCGATCACCTCGATCTCTTCAATCGCCTCCAGCCCCATTTCGTATTTATCACCCGGATAGCCCAGCGAGGGGCGCGACCCGAGGCCTCGGGCCAGCAACGCTTCGGCCCGTGGGTTCATCACATTGGTGGCGGGGTTGAGGTTGAAACACTCTGCTTCGTGGATGCGCTGGTTCTCGGCGGCAAGCGCCTCAACCGTTGCAGCGATGCTAGCGCTGTCCGCACGCGCGGTGCGTGTTGCAATGTCTTGCACCCGTGTCTCGCACAGCGGCGGCACCCAATCCCTTGGCTCCAGCGTCATGGCCTGTCTCCTGTTATTTGGTTCGGGCAGTGTGCCGTGGGCGGCTTGCATGGGCAAACCAGATTTCGTAAGAATGAAAATAGAAAAACTAAGGCTAGAAAAATTGAGTATCGTACCACCACGCCCGAAGGGGCCACCGCTGAATGCTCTGCGCGCGTTTGAATCTGCGGCGCGACTGGGCGGGTTTGCCCTGGCCGCGGAAGAGTTGTGCGTGACACCCGGCGCGATTTCGCAACATATCAAAACCCTCGAAGACTGGTTGGGCGCCGAACTGTTTCAGCGACGTGCCCATGGGGTGGAACTGACCGATCTGGGCGCAGACACGCTGCCTGATCTGAGCACCGCCTTTGATGCCATGGGTGCCGCTGTTCACGCCATGCGGGCCGGGTCCGGGGACGCGTGGGTTCATATTGCGGCCCTGCCATCCGTGGCGCAGCTTTGGGTATCGCCCCGCCTGCCGGCCTTGCGCGCGGCTTTGCCCGAGGTCAGCCTGTCGATTTCAGCGATTGAAACGCCGCCCAATCTGGCGCGTGGCGTGTTTGACCTCAGCGTGTTTCTGCGTCCGGCAACCGGGGCACCCGGTGAAACAGTTCTGGTGCAGGACATGATCACGCCGGTCTGCACCCCCGAGCTGGCCCGGCGGCTGCAAAAACCCTCGGATTTGCGCCACATGACACTGTTGCACGATGCCCTGTGGGCGGGGGATTGGGCGCTTTGGGCCAATGTCGTGCTGGGTGAGGCCGAGGGTTTTGGACAAGGTCCGCGATACTCACTCTATGCGCTGGCGCTGGAGGAGGCGCGCCATGGGGCCGGTGTTCTGATGGGGCACGAGGCGCTGGTGCGCCCGGCGCTTGAGCGGGGGGATCTTGTGGCACCTTTTCCCCAAGCCGTGCCGACCGGCCTGTCACTGGTGCTGGAGACGGTCGCTCCGAGGCGCAGCAATGCCGTGCGTCAGGCGGTGATTTCGCGCCTGTTGAAGTGACATCGCCTCTGGTCAATGGGGCGCACCTGCGTTATTTCGCGCACTGCACCACAGAGGCCCATTGCGATGTCCGACAGCCTGCCATTTGAAAAACCCGGCCCCGTTGAGGACGGCCTGCGCCCCGCTATTGCTCCGACCGAGGAGATCATCGCCGAGGCGCGCGCCGGGCGGATGTATATCCTTGTCGATCACGAGGATCGCGAGAATGAGGGCGATCTGGTGATCCCGGCGGAATTCGCCACTGCCGAAGCGGTGAATTTCATGGCCACGCATGGGCGCGGGTTGATCTGTCTGCCGATGACGTCCGAGCGGATTGACCATCTGGGTCTGCCGATGATGGCGGTCAACAATTCCTCGCGCCACGAAACCGCCTTTACCGTCTCGATTGAGGCGCGCGAAGGCGTCAGCACGGGCATCTCTGCAGGCGACCGCGCCCTGACCATCGCCACCGCGATTAACGATCAGAACACTGCCGCTGATATCGCGACACCGGGCCAT
The DNA here is from genome assembly GCA_965207105.1 of Roseovarius sp. Lineage (GTDB taxonomy): Bacteria > Pseudomonadota > Alphaproteobacteria > Rhodobacterales > Rhodobacteraceae > Roseovarius. The sequence continues at coordinate 73,332 of CBDBLS010000055.1, forward strand.
GTCTTTCCGCTGCGTGCGCGTGTCGGGGGCGTGCTGATCCGGGCTGGTCATACCGAGGCGGCGGTGGATATCTCGCGCCTTGCCGGGCTGCATCCGTCGGGCGTGATCTGCGAGATCATGAAGGAAGACGGCACCATGGCGCGGCTGCCTGATCTGGTGGAATTTGTACAGAAACACGGGCTGAAGATCGGCACGATTTCCGATCTGATCGCCTACCGTCACAAGCATGACAATCTGGTGCGTGAGACCCGCCGAGAGACAATTCAGTCTTCGCATGGCGGCGAATGGAACATGTGCATCTGGGCCGATCAGATCACCAATACCGAACATGTGGTGCTGACCAAGGGCGATCTGAGCGATGGCCAACCGGTTCTGGCGCGCACCCACGCGTTGAACGCGCTTGAGGATGTACTGGGTGTGGGGCTTGAAGCCCGCAATGGTGCGCCCACTGGCAAACTGCCCCGCGCGATGGAGATCATTGCCGCCGAGGGGCGGGGGGCTGTGTTCCTGTTTCGCCAACCCCGTCCGACGCTGGCCTCGGAGGTCGATGATGACGACGCACCGCGCACGATCAAACAGACCGGACTGGGCGCACAGATCATGTCGACCATGGGCCTGCAGGAGTTGATCCTGCTGACCGACAGTCCCAGCACCCGGTATCTGGGGCTGGACGCCTATGGTATTTCGATTGTGGGCACACGGCCCTTAAGCGAAGGAGAAGGCTGATGGCTGGAACCGAATACGCAATGCCGCGTGCGACGTTCGACAAGCCTGTGAAGCTGTTGATCGTGGTTGCTCCGTTTTACCGCGATCTCGCCGATCAGATGATTGCCGGGGCTGTGGCCGAGATTGAGGCGTCGGGTGCCACCTATGAGTTGATCGAAGTGCCCGGCGCGCTGGAAGTGCCCACCGCGATTGGCATTGCCGAAAGGTTGAGCAATTTTGACGGCTATGTCGCGCTGGGCTGTGTGATCCGGGGCGAGACGACGCATTACGAAACCGTCTGCAACGACAGTTCGCGCGGGATTACCATGCTGGGCCTGCAGGGCCTGTGCATCGGCAACGGCATCCTGACGGTCGAAAACTACGATCAGGCCGAGGCGCGGGCCAATCCCGACAAGATGAACAAAGGGGCAGGAGCCGCAGCAGCGGCACTGCACCTGATCGCTCTGACCCGCAAATGGGGATCGGCGCGCAAAGGTGTGGGTTTCCTGCCCGAAGCGGAAGAATACAAGCTGGCCGGTCGGCTGAAGGATAATCCCAAAGCATGACCCAACTTTCAGGCAATCAGAAACGCAAAATGCGCGCGGCAGCGCGGCTCTATGCGGTGCAGGCGCTGTTCCAGATGGAGCATTCCAGCCAGACTGTGGATCGCGTGATCCAGGAGTTCGAGGAGTTCCGCTTTGGTGCCGAATACGACGAAGGCGATATGGCCGAGGGAGACCCGGCGCTGTTTGAGAGCCTCATGCGGGATGCCGTGAACCATCAGGCGCTGATTGATCAGATGACGGACCGCGCCCTGGTCGCGAAATGGCCGATTGCCCGGATTGACCCCACCTTGCGGGCCCTGTTCCGCGCAGCCGGGGCCGAAATGACGCAATCCGATACGCCCCCCAAAGTGGTGATCATGGAATTCGTCGACATCGCCAAAAGCTTCTATCCCGAGGGAAAAGAGTCGAAATTCGTCAATGCCGTGCTGGATCACATGGCGCGCGAGGCGAAGCCTGAGGCGTTTTGACCCGCCAAATCGGGGGCATAAAGCACTGACCCTGGAACGTTATCCTTTGTAACCCGGATACAACTCTGGGATTAGGAGAGGTAGGGGAAATGAATCGTTTCAAACTTGTATTGCTGGCAGTCGTCACATTGGCTCTGGGCGCCTGCACCGGTGCCGGAACACGAGGGGTCGATGCGATCTCGAGCTCTCTTCGCACCGCGAATCCGGACGCTGTATTCGTTTATCGCGATACCGGGTTTTCCGGTTCAGGTGCGCTGATGAAAGCCTTCCTCAATGGCGAGGATATGGGCAACGTTGGCATCAAGGAATCGCTGGAGTTCGAGGCACCGAAAGGTGAAAACGTGCTGGAAATCAGGTATACGGGACTGGCGGCGCTGAACGAGGCTGGCAAGTTGACATTTGTGAACGACGGCAAGACCCCCAGCTACTTCATTGTAAGCCAAAAGCAGAACCTGCTCGGCGCGACCATTCAGGTGATCGAAACCACGGAGCAGTCCTATTTGGCGCAGGTCAACTAGCCGCCAGACACCGATGCGCAGGCCCGGTCTGCGCATCGGGGCATTCCCGTTGAAAAGCGTGTTCTGAGGAAGCCCGGCGGCGTTGCAAAAAGCTTCTACCCGGAGGGCAAGCGATCCAGCTTTGTCAACGCGGTGCTGGATCACAACGCGCGTGAGGCCAAGCCTGACGCATTCTGACTGATTTGACCGCCGGCCTCCACTTGGTGCAGTGTAGACCCTTAATGCGATGCATAAAGACATCGCCGAGGGAGAGATCATCATGTCAGATACTACCGACGCACCGCGTACCAAGATCAAAAACGAGGACTACGAGGCCGAACTGGTCCGCCTGCAGATCGAACTGGTCAAGCTGCAGGAATGGGTCAAGGAGACCGGCCACCGGGTTGCGATCATCTTTGAAGGGCGCGATGCGGCTGGCAAGGGCGGCACGATCAAGCGTATCACCGAGGCGCTGAACCCACGCGTCTGTCAGGTGGTGGCCCTGCCTGCGCCCACCGAGCGCGAGAAAACCCAGTGGTATTTTCAACGCTACGCAGCGCACCTGCCTGCTGTCGGCGAGATCATCATCTTCGATCGCTCGTGGTACAACCGCGCCGGGGTTGAGCGGGTCATGGGGTTCTGCACGGACGAGGAATACAAAGAGTTCATGCGCTCGTGTCCCGAGTTTGAACGGATGTTGGTACGCTCGGGCATTCAGCTGATCAAATACTGGTTCTCTGTCAGCGACGAAGAGCAAGAGCGCCGTTTCCAGAAACGCCTTACCGATCCCACCAAACAGTGGAAACTCAGCCCGATGGACCTTGAAAGCCGCAAACGCTGGGTAGACTATTCACGCGCCAAGGATGACATGTTCAACCACACTGATATCAAGCAGGCACCGTGGCATGTGGTGGCCTCGGATGTGAAAAAACACGCGCGGCTCAATTGCATTAACCACCTGTTGTCGCTGATCCCCTATCAAGAAGTCGAGCGCGACCCTGTCGTGCTGGAAGAGCGACCGGCGCAGCGATCTTATGTGCGCCCGCCAATGGACGATCAGGAATTTGTTCCGGACGTGCACAAAGACTTTCTTTGAATGATCAGGCTTTAACTGGGCGGAGAGGATCAGGCCGTTCTCCGCCCATACCCTTGCCGGGGTCGCTGGCTGTGGTAGAATGCGGTAAGTCATGCCGCAAAGGGAATCGACCCATGCCGAAACTCATCCGTCTCTACATTGTGAATGTTGTTATCGGTTTCGCCTTGTCGGCGGTCTTTGTGGGGATGCTTTTGTGGTTCAACATCGCGAATCTGTGGCACCTGATCTCGACATCTGACAAGGGCTGGCTGGCCCTGCTGATTCTATGGGTTTCGAACGGGATCATCTTTGCAGGTGTGCAATTCGGCATCGCCGTGATGCGGATGAAGGATGATGACGATGATGACGGCCCCGGAGGCGGTTTGCGCGAACGCGTAATGCAGCGTGAGCATGCCACCATTCCGGTGCGTGCCGATCAGGGCACCCGCCCGTTCTGGCACAAGCACTGAGTTTTTCAATGGCTCAATTAGCATTGATTATGCGTGCCAACCTGTAATAGAACACACCATGAACAAAATTATGGGGTGCGGCACATGGATCATCAAGCTTTTTTGGTGTGGCTCAACGAGACCGACGACCTTTCATCGAAACAACGGGCTGAAACCGGACGGCTCGTTGCCGGGGTTTCGTCGCTGGAAAGCGTGATCGATCTCCCTGAGGCGAATGTTCGCGAGGGGCGTATCTGTCCGCACTGTGCTTCGGGCGGTGCGATCATCAGGGGCCATGCAAGTGGCCTGACGAGGTTCTTTTGCAAAGGCTGTCGCAAAACCTTCAACGCGCTGACCGGGACGCCGCCTGCCCGCTTGCGCCACAGGGACAGATGGGCAGGGTTCGCAGCTTCCCTGCGCGACGGCGAAACGGTAAAGGCGTCCGACGGGCGTTGTATGGTGGCCGACACCACAGCTTTTCGCTGGCGTCATCGCTTTCCCGAGGCCGTAACGGTCGGTGCGGTCAGGCTGTGCGGGATCGTCGAAGCCGACGGGACGTTCTTTCCGCGCAGCCGGAAAGGGGAGCGTAATCTCTCTCGAAAAGCCCGCAAACGCGGGGGAAAGGCCTCGAAACCCGGATTGTCGGAGGAGCAGGTTCCGGTCCCCGTTGCGGTCGACCGATCAGGCACCGCCATCAGTGCTGTCTTGCCTGCGGTGACAGCCGAACATCTCAAAACGGTTCTGCAGCCACGTCTTGATGGGGACGCTCTCCCGGTGACCGATGGCTGCACCGGCTACCCGCCCTGCGCCGCAGAAACGGGCGTCAGCCATGAAAGTCTCGACCGGACCGCCGGAGAACGTGTCCGTGGTGAATTGCACATTCAAACCGTGAACAGTCGGCATGAGCGGTTAAAGACCTTTCCGCGCCGCCATCGGGGCATCGCGAGCAAATACCTGGACAGCTGCCTTCGGTGGTTCCACCTTGCCGTCCTTCCGAGCCACCAAACGCCGCGCGCGATACTTGCCGCCGCCGCAGGCATCCTGCCTGTAACACGCCACGCATAATCAATGCTAATTGAGCCTTTTCAATTCTTTAGAACCATCTGGGTTTTGCGACGTTTCGCAGAGCCTGTTGATGGCGGGGTAATATGGCGGGACCGCACGCAACCGTTGGGTTATCTCATTCCCGAGAACCTGTATGTACAGGTGGGCGCCGGATAACCAGGCCAGGGCCAGGACAGAGCCAGCTCCCTCGGAATTGTTTAAGGCCACCGGAATGCAACCGTGAACGAGAAGGGCAGAACCCGCCACTGCTCTACCTAGTGGTAACGGGGCGCTGCGGCAAGGGCTTGCGCGTGTTCATCTTTTGTTCATAATTATGGGATGGAGCAAATCACCGATCCGATTCTGTTGCCCGGCCAACTTCTGGCGCGCGGTGTATGCCGTGCGCTGGAGGGGTACGACTTTGTTTCTATTGGGGAATTCGCGCCCGAACGTGGCAAACGTGTGGATGTGATGGCCCTGGGTCCCAAAGGCGAAATCTGGGTGATCGAGTGTAAGTCCTCACGCGAAGATTTTATGTCGGACGCGAAGTGGGAAGGCTATCTGGAATGGTGTGACCGCTATTTCTGGGCCGTCGATGATGCATTTCCCACCGATCTGCTGCCCGAAGGCACCGGGCTGATCATTGCGGATGCCCCCTGTACACGACTCATGCGATTTTCTGCCTGATTTTGGGCCAGTGTCGGAAGGCTTGTTCCGGCTGGGTTCGCAGGAGCCTTCCGATTTCGTCGAGACCAATGCGGAAGATGGATTTGGCGTATCGCCCATGAGACTTTCGAGGCCGTTTCCGTGTTCCGGGCCTGGTGGATGCCACCTTTGCAGCCCATGCCATGGCCAGGGCAGGGAGACCGACCAACAAGCTCGACTTTTCGGCGATCGGGAGACGGGTGTCTTCCAGGTTGAAGCCCCTGGTCTTCGCTTCGGCGAACAGGCATTCGATGGCCCGGCGTTTGCGATAGACGGTCAGGGCGTGATGGGCGGGTTGGTTGCCGACAACGACAGGCAATTCCTTACCCTTGATGCGCCTGGCTGCGAAGTTCAGCCAAAACGGTGCAGTGCCCCCGGCAGCCCTGAAGTGGGCCGTGAATGCGCGCGGGCCACGGCAGGTGCGCGGCAAGGTTCGCAGACTTTGCCGGACGCCATCCCCGCCTGTCACGTACCGGTTCGACTTCACGCGGATGATGAAAGGAACGTCCTGTTCATGCAGGAAAGTCAACCAATCAAGGCCGATAAACCCACGATCCGCCGGAAGGCACCTGATGCTTCCGGACCCGAACAGATCCAGACAGCGCTTCATCAGTGCAATGCGCTCGCAGGTGTTGCTGTTGCCGGCCTTGCCCGACACGGTCCAGATCAGGGGCACGCGATAGCGGCGCGTGGCGACGGCAGGAACCAACAGGTTGATCTCTTTGCGCCCGATCTTCCGGTTCGTGCGATCAAGGCACGGATGCCGGCTCCCGGAGAGCCCGGGCATCCGGACAACAGGAGGGGCAGACCGGTCTTGCCCGAGGTTGACACGCTGAAAAAAGCGCTGCAATCGACGGCAGGTGCTTTCAGCCTTGGCCTGCGTCGGCATCTCACCGCAAATGTGGCTCAAATTGACGGTTCGAACGCCGGCAATGCCAATCACCGGAAGGCAGAGTGTTTCGAGGCGACTATTGCTCAGCGACAAGCCATCGGATAGTTTCGCCGAGAGGGTGTCGATTGCTTTTCGGATCATGGGAGGCTCCATCGTAATTTGAAGAATCCCAATGAAAATCACAGATCTGCGCCCTCAACCACCTCTACTGTCGTGTACAGGGGCGGATGCCTATAATGCCGAGATCATTCGCATGGGGCCGGAAACGAAATTGCCTGCCGCACGACGCACCGCCCTGACACGCCGGTTCGCCCGGAACGCGGCCTTACGGCTGCACGGTTTGTGCGATCCGGGTTTTACGAGACTTTAAGCTCGGCCGCTTTGGCCGCTGCCAATAACTCCTCGGCAATCTCGCGCGCTTCGTATGGCTCAAAATCCATCGGGATTTCGACATTTGGCGCCTCGATAAACAGGCGGACCATGCCCTGATCGGTTGGCCCGATTTGCAGATTGGCCTCGATGTTGCTTTCGCTGTTGATGCCCATGGTCGCCTCCGGAAATATCGCTTTGGGCCTAGCGGGTTCCGCGTCTTTTGGCAAGCGCGCGGGCCATTGCATCCCTCCCGAAAGGGATTAAATTAATCCCGCCAGCCCCGGATACGCCAGCCATTATCAGCTTAGATTTTCCTGGAAAACTGCTCTTACATCAAAGAAAGGTGCCTGATGTATCTTGCCATGAACCGTTTTATCGTACCGCTTGAGAATGCCGCCGATTTCGAGGCTGTCTGGCTCGGGCGTGACAGCCATCTCAAGGACATGGGTGGGTTCGTCGAATTTCACATGCTCAGGGGCCCTGAGGAAGACGGCAAGCGCCTTTATGCGTCGCACACCGTCTGGAACAGCGAAGAGGCCTTTAAAGGCTGGACCAGGTCACAGCAGTTCCGCGATGCCCATGCAAAAGCAGGCGACAGCCGCAAATTGCACGAAGGGGTCCTGCGGTTTGAAGGTTTCACGGCAATTCAGCATCTGTCGAATGACACCTGACGCCCGCCGATCTGCCCCGGTGCGGCCATGAGTGATATCTCGATCCGCATCGTAGAGCCGCAGGACATCGACTGGATCGCGCAGACCCACGGCGCGCTTTATCAGCAGGATGAGGGGTTTTGATGACAGTTTTCAGCCGCTGGTTCAAAGCGTACTTGAGGCGTTTATGGCCGATCACGATCCGATTTGCGAGCGTGGCTGGGTCGTGATTCAGGGGGATCAGCGGGCGGGTTCATTGTTTTGTACCCGTCTGTCGCAGGACACCGCAAAGCTGCGGCTGTTCCTTCTGTTGCCCGAACTCCGGGGCAGGGGGATAGGTGTAAATTGCTACGGATCGCGATGGGATTTGCGCGTGACGCAGGATACCAGACCATGCAGGTGTCGACCTATGAGCGCCACGCCGCCGCCTGCGCACTCTATCTCCGCATGGGGTTTGTCCTGAGTGACTCGAAACCTGCACGGGCCTTTGGCCATGATATGATCGAGCAGAGCTGGCAAATTGCGCTGTCAGATCGTGCGCCCGGCCTGAAGTGAGCGGCCAAAGTTTCACGCGAAATGCTTTTAACGGGCTTGCATTTCAAAGCAGCAATAGCTAATTCCACCCCGAGTGCCGCCTTAGCTCAGTTGGTTAGAGCGCTTGATTGTGGATCAAGAGGTCCCTGGTTCGAGACCAGGAGGTGGTACCATCCCCCCATTATTCTCCGGCGTTGATCAGGATTTCCTGAGTCAGGCTGCCGCTGTCCCGGCTAAAAATGAGGATCTTCTGATCTTTTGTGACGATTGCGTACCATGTGTCGCCTTGGGTAAAGGCGGTTGCCTCGACGCCATCCGGCAGGGTGATCTGATCGGGCAGTTCGGGGCCGAATGCCTCGGAGAATTTCGTGACAAACAGAAACACGATCACTAGAAACCCAGCGATCATGGTGACGGTCAGAACAGTCACCAATATGCGCAGATATTTCACCAGACCTGCGTCAACCGGTTGAGGATTTGAATTGTCTGACATCATTGGGTCCATTCTGTCGTTCCGCATCGGGGCCACCCCGCCGCCGCGCCTTGATAAGGCGCTTTCGCGGGATGTGCCAGAGCAGGCCAGCCTATCGCGCACGCGCCTCGCGCGACTGATTGGCGACAGGGCTGTGCAGGTCAACGGTGTGGTGGTCACCGATGCCAAGGCGAGGTTGGCCGAGGGCGATCTGATCGAGATCGCGATTCCTGAAGCGCGTGAGACTCATATTGGCCCCGAAGATATCCCGCTGGACGTGGTTTATGAGGACGATGACCTGATCGTCATCAACAAGCCGGCAGGGATGGTGGTACATCCCGCGCCGGGCACGCCGTCGGGTACGCTGGTCAATGCGTTGCTGCATCATTGCGGGGACAGCCTGTGTGGAGTGGGGGGGGCAAAGCGACCCGGCATTGTGCACCGTATTGACAAGGATACCAGTGGGTTGCTGGTGGTGGCCAAGACGGACCGCGCGCATCACGGGCTGGCCGCGCAGTTCGAGGCCCATAGTGTCGAGCGGCAGTATCATGCGGTGGTTTACGGTGTGCCCGTTGGCAATGATCCGCGCCTGCGCGGGATCCGCGGAACCGGCTTTGAGCCCGGCAATGTGTTGTGCATCACCACCCAACTGGCCCGTCACAAGACGGATCGGCAAAAACAGGCGGTGCTGTTTCAGGGCGGGCGTCATGCGGTCACCCGCGCGCGGGTGGTTGAGGCTTTTGGTCGTCCGGGCAGTGCCGCGCTGTTGGAGTGCTGGCTGGAAACCGGGCGCACCCATCAGATTCGCGTGCATCTGGCGCATGTGGGTCATGGGCTGATTGGTGATCCGGTCTATGGCGCGCGGCGCAAGTTGCCGATGAAGGCTGTGACACCAAAGGGGATCGAGGCCGCCGCCGCCTTCGCCCGGCAGGCCCTGCATGCCGCTGTGTTGGAGTTTGAGCATCCAGGTAACAGTGAAAATATCCGCTTTGAGGCGCCGATGCCGACCGATATGGCGGCCTTGGTCACCGATCTGCGCGGTTGAAACACCCCGCACAGTTGCGTGATTCTCCTGTCACATTGCTTTAAATCAAGGCATTTATGGTCATGCCAGCTTAACTAAACCGAACGGTACACCTTGAAGGGTTGTTAACGCTCACCTATATAGATGTTAACGCCATATACATTGGGAGGGGCAGTCCTATGAGTAACTACAAGAATTTACCGGCGCCGACGCCAGAGGGCGGTTTAAACCGCTATATGCAGCAAATCCGCAAATTCCCGCTTTTGGAGCCGGAAGAAGAATACATGCTGGCCAAAAGTTGGGTGGAAAAGCAGGATACCGAGGCCGCGCATAAGATGGTGACATCACACCTGCGTCTGGCCGCCAAGATCGCCATGGGTTATCGCGGCTATGGGCTTCCTCAGGCCGAAGTGATTTCCGAGGCCAATGTGGGGTTGATGCAGGCCGTCAAACGGTTTGATCCCGAAAGAGGCTTCCGTCTGGCCACCTATGCGATGTGGTGGATCAGGGCCTCAATTCAGGAATACATCTTGCGCAGCTGGTCGCTGGTGAAACTGGGCACGACAAGTGCACAGAAGAAGCTGTTCTTTAACCTGCGCAAGGCCAAGGCCCGTATTGGCGCGCTGGAAGAGGGCGATATGCACCCCGACAACGTAGCACGGATTGCGACCGATCTGGGCGTCACCGAGACCGAGGTGATTTCGATGAACCGCCGGATGTCTGGCGGCGATGCCTCGCTTAACGCCACGGTGGGCAGCGATGACGGTGCGTCCATGCAGTGGCAGGACTGGCTGGAAGACGAAGATGCCGATCAGGCGGGCGATTACGAGGCGCGCGATGAATTGGCTGCACGCCGTGAATTGCTGGCCGAAGCGATGGATGTGCTGAATGACCGCGAGAAAAACATTCTGACTCAACGCCGTCTTAGCGAGAAAACCATCACGCTGGAAGATCTGAGCAGCCAGTATGACGTCAGCCGCGAACGCATCCGCCAGATCGAAGTGCGCGCCTTTGAAAAGCTGCAAAAGCGTATGCGCGCGCTGGCCGATGAAAAAGGTATGATGGCCACGGCCTAACCGCTTTCACTTTGCGGTTTAAAACAGTAGCCTCTCCCGATTAGCGGGAGGGGCTTTTCATGTCCGCGATACGTCTTTGTCTTCGGTTTGGACCACATCTGAACACTGTCATGTTTCTGGGGTTGGTCGTGGTCCTGTCGGCCTGCGCACCACGACAGGCGGCCCAAAGGGCGGCGCCCGATCCAACTGCGACGATCCATGATATCTATGTCGCCACCGAGCGGGCGCTGGATCGGACCGGCCCCACATTTGGTGAACCCCGCAACAGTGGGTTGAACCTGTTCCGCGCGTCCATCTCGGTGCCGGAAAACCATACACCAGGTCATATTGAATGGCCCAAAGGTCCCTCCGATGCGGCCACTGATTTCGTGGTGACGGATACGCAGGTCTTTGACAGCGACGCAAAGTTCATCAACGAATTGCGCGCTAAGAACCTGGACAATGAAACCCTGATATTCGTGCATGGCTACAATAACACTTTGTCCGACGCGATGTACCGGATGGCGCAGATGCAAGCCGATTTCAATCCGGATGACACCCCGCTGCTGTATTCATGGCTCTCGGCAGGCGATCCGTGTGGGTACGTTTATGATCGCGACTCGGTGCTCTATGCGCGGGACGATCTCTATGACCTGATCCGCCAGTTGACGGCATCTTCCAATGATCGCGTGTTCCTTCTGGCGCATTCAATGGGCGCGCAACTTGTGATGGAGGTGATGCGCCAGGCCGCTCTGCGCGGCGACCGGCGGACGCTGTTGCGGATTAACGGGGTTGTGTTGATGTCACCGGATATTGACCCTGATCTGTTCCGGCGTCAGACTGAGGCGATTGGTGATCTGCCCGATCATTTCATGATTTTCGTGTCGCAGGAAGATCGCGCTTTGAACCTTGCCAGCCTGATCACCGGTCGCAAGCTGCGTCTTGGGGTGATCGACGGCCCTAGCGCGGTGGAGGGGCTGGGTGTGCAGGTGATTGACTTTACCGCGCTTAGCAACGGGGAGGGGCTGAACCATACCGTGCCGGTCAGCTCACCAGCGGCGGTTTCGGTGCTCAAAGGTATGATCGCCCAGGCGGAAGCGGGCCAAAGAGCGTTCCACGACTACATGGTGTTGACCGCCCAGCCGTGATGTCTTGCCCTGTGCGCTCAGGTCTGGCTAGACTAATGGTGCGGATCAGGAGGATAGCATGGCCGGTGGATGGGCGCGCGACGGCGCAGTCAGCGAACAGATTGAAGCCTCGATTGAGGACGAGTTGAAACGGCTCAAGTCCCGGCCTGCGCCACAAGGCGACAGCCTGACCCATTGTGCAGAATGCGATGAGGAAATCCCCGAGGCCCGGCGTGACGCGATCCCTAGGGTCAAGCTGTGCATCGACTGTGCGCAGGACCGCGACAGCGCCTTTCATGCACGTGGCGGCATCAATCGGCGCGGCAGCAAAGACAGTCAGTTGAAGTAAGCCGTCTTAGCCAAGTTGCACCGCACCCGTCGGGGCCATTTCATCATACCATTTCAGCTCCACCTCAAGACTGTCAGGTAAATCTAGCACGATCTCGTCCGCACCGCGCCGCAGCGTGATCTGACCTGCCTCCAATCGACCCGCCAGATCGTGCAGGAAGGCGGCGATCTCGTGGCGTTCCTTGGTTTCCTTGCTGCTGAATAACGTGACTTCACGCCCCATCATTTGCTCCTTTCAGATAAGGGGAACGG
>CBDBLS010000056.1:0-59401 GCA_965207105.1 Roseovarius sp.
CGCCTTTCAGCGTTTTCCTGTCCTTCAGGAAAACGTTCCTGATAATATTCATTGAACCATAAATAGATCCTCGCTCGTGCGAGGGTGAAATCTAATCTTCATGACTGGCAGTTTCAGTCGAAGATATCAGGTGTCGGCATCGGCTTCCGTGAATCGCTAGCAAGCGAACTAAACCAATCCGCCATTTTTTCTTCCGAAACAAAAGCTTCGCTGTTCATCCTCGATTGCAAAACGGCACGCACAGCCTCATCGCTACGGCGCTCTTGAAGTTCGTCAAACGAGGGTTGTGGTACTGCCATAATCTTGCTCATCTTCTTATTTTGCGGAGTAATCGTTGATATTCTATGAACTTACCCCGCGCGAAGTCAAGTGAACAGTGAACGCCTGTCAGGGCAATCGCATTTGGAAATCTAAGCCCTTCGCTGACGAACATAGCATGAACTTTTTGGCTCTCTCGTTGCGTTTGTGGTCAGGTTTTGATGTTTTTCAACCTCAATGCGGCAGGAGAAATCCAAACGCGATTGCCCTGGAACGCCTGTTCACAGGAAAATCGCACGAATTTCATGGCGTTGGGATTTCAGGCAGGAAGCGCCATCCGCCCCGTCTTTTTCCGGCTTCCCTCGGGGGAGTGTTTAGCCCGGATAATTCATGACGATATGGTGAGGGTGGTGTAAGCTATTGGAATTTGGTATTTTTCGGTTTCTGCCGCCAAAAATTCCATTTTACGGAGCACGCCCCCTCACCATGCCAAATCCTGCCTTTCTGCATCCCTCTTTGTCACCCCTGAACGGCAAGCCCGTGTTGCTCGATTTTGACGGCGCGCAGATGAGCTACGATGCTGGTCTGATGCACTTGCGGGAGGTCGAGCGCCGGACCGATCCGGCTGGTCCTATTGCATCGTGTCTCACCGATCTGCGGGCACCGGGCAAGGTGCGGCACAGCCTGGAAGAGATCATCCGGTTCCGGATCATGATGATCGCGGCTGGATATGAGGACGGTAACGATGCGGGTGATCTGCGCCATGACCCGAGCTTTAGGCTCGCGCTGGAGCGTGACCCCGAGACCGGCGGAGCGCTGTGCTCCCAGCCTGCGATCCCGCGGACGGAGAACCTGGCAGGGTATTGCCATGTGTGGACGGTTCCTGTTTTGCAAGGTTTTTTTGACGCCGTGATCATAGCGGGTTGCGGTCATGTGTCCGGCCTGTTTTTGCGGCAATAAGGCCGCTGGCCCTGATGAAGTCCGCGTGCCAGTTCCCTATCAAGTTGCCGGACTACTTGTATCCTGGCAATACCTCGGGGTGTTCTGACTGCGGCTTGCTTTGATCATCATCACGTCTATTGCCCTTGCATCCTGAAGCGCAGTTTTGGTGCTCGGTCTTCCGAGCGCGCTTATGTGGCTTGGTACGTTCCTCCTCTTGCCAGGAGCGCCCATACGATCCGCGCAGTTTTGTTGGCCATTGCGACACTAACCAATCGCGGTGCCTTGCGTTCCAGCAGGCTGCGGATCCAGGCAGCGGTGCGGGTTTGTGTATCAGCAACATGCCTGAGAATGGCCGTTGCCCCAACCACCAGGAGTTTGCGCAAATAACCATCACCCATCTTGGTAATCCGCCCCAACCGCTCTTTTCCGCCCGAAGAGTTTTGCCGGGGGACCAGCCCGAGAAAGGCTGCGAACTGGCGTCCGGACCGGAATTGCGAAGGGTCCGTGACAGAAGCTGCCAGGGCTGTCGCTGTCAGCACGCCAACTCCTGGAATGGTTGCCAGGCGCTGACTGGTATCGTTCTGGCGGTGCCACACAAGGATCTCACTATCAAGTGCGCGGATCTGCTGGTTCAGGTTTGCGCGCTGATCGGCCAGGCTCAGCAAAGCGGTTCTCGCTATTTGTGGGATGTCTTCATTGGCACCCTCTTCAAGCTGTAGCAGCAATCGGGAAATATTTTCTGGCCTTTGAGGCGCAATGATCCCCAGCTCAGCCATGTGGGCGCGCAGCGCATTTATCAGCATCGTGCGTTGCCGTACCAGAAGATCGCGCGCCCGATGCAGCATCATAACTGCCTGCTGATCCACGCTCTTTATGGCCACAAAATGCATGTTCGGGCGCGTAACAGCCTCACAGATCGCCTCAGCATCCGCCGCATCATTCTTTTGTCGCTTCACGTATGGTTTTACATAGGCGGGAGGGATGAGCTTCACCTCGTGGCCGAGTGCTGTGATCTCACGCGACCAATGGTGGGACGTCGCACAGGCTTCAATGCCGATCAGGCAAGGTGGCAATTTAGCCAGAGTATCTAGGACTGCGTTCCGGCGAAGCTTCTTCTGTAGAACGGTTTGTCCTGTCGCATCGATCCCGTGAAACTGGAAAACTGACTTTGCAATGTCGATCCCTATCGTTGTAATTTCCATCTGGGCGGTTCCTTTCAAAGCTGGTTCATACCCCAGCACTTTGGCACATTGCGATGCCGGTGGGTGGAACCGTCCAACTCATCAAGTTGTTCGGTGGTTATGATCAGGTTAGACTGATCCTATGAGCATCCCAACCATTATGCCGCGCCTAAAAGGCTTCCGCTATCCGCGTGAGATCATTGCGTACGCTGTTTGGGCGTACCACCGGTTCGCGCCGAGCCCGGCTGATGTTGAGGACTTGTTGGCTGCGCGGGGTAGTATTGTCAGCCGGGAAACGGTCCGACTGTGGGTCAATCGCTTTGGTCAACACTTTGCAGATTGCATCCGCCGGGATCGACCGCGACCGAACGACAAGTGGCACATGGATGAAGTCGTAATCACGATCCGTGGCAAGAGGCACTGGCTGTGGCGCGCAATCGACGCAAATGGAGATGTTCTTGATATTCTTGTACAAACGCGTCGGAATTCCAAAGCGGCGAAGCGGTTTTTTCAACGATTGGTTGCCCGGTTCGGCGAACCGGGGGTCGTCATCACCGACAAATTGCGCAGCTGCATCAAGCCGATCAAAACACTGGCCCCGGACGCTGACCATCGCGCCCACAAAGGCCTCGACAACGCGGTCGAAGTATCGCACCGGCCGACCCGCAAACGGGAGAAGATATTCGGGCGGTTCAAATCCCACCGACAAGCTCAGAGGTTTCTGTCTGCGCATGACCATCCTCTCATTGCTGCAAGCAGCAACTGCCGGACAATGGATCAACCTGATTTTCCGTCCCCGCCGCTATCAACTCACCGCAACCTCATACCGCCACGCCCGCAGCGATGCATTCAGCCTCTGGGCCGATTACACCGCCGAAATGGCGGCATAACCCTGCCTTTTCCAATGCCTCACAAGCGGCCGCCAACAACTTGGCAATACCCTCGCGGATCAGGCCTGACTCTTTCAGGCCGTCGCGCAAACGGCTGAACAGATCCATCAATCGCTTCGTCCCCGGGCGTTGGCGGAAATCGCCGAAGAATGAATGGTCAGGCGTGCGCTCACTCAAGGCAAATGCGCAAAACCACTTGCCCGCCAAATTCTCTCGCATGAACCGTTCCATCCCGCGGTCCGGGAGGTCTTCTATAAACTGCAAAACAAGCATCCGGAACGCGCGTTCAGCCCCCGGTTCAGGCCGCCCGCGATCCGAATAAAGCGCGACCAAAGGGCCGGACAAAACCGCCAGGCCACCACCACCTCAAAACGACGACAGGGCTGATCCCCTGAAACCGGCCCATCCGGTGATGTAAACATCTCAACCTGATTACGACCCATAAAATCCTCCGTTCCAACATCAAAATTCATTGAATCAGAACCACAACTATAAATCCACAAAACAAGACACTTTCCCGACAGGCCCTTGCAATCTGATCCGCCCAATTGTACAGCTTTAGCTCGCCCGCTGATATCGGGGTATCATCGCCCCCCGAAAGAGGCTGCGGCGCGCCGCCGGGACCGAATGGAACGCCTTGCCAACGGAATGTTGGCTGCCGTCAGGCACCCCTCCCGTTGTTCGGAAATGACGGGTCCTTCCCGGCGGCGGACGGCTTGTGGGTGTTATGTGCCGCACTTGCCTACTTCTGCGTGCCGATTTTTTTGCATTTCGTTTCGTTTCAGATTTCCGTCGCCGACAACCGATTGTAACCGTTCAGGAATTTTTTTTTCGACGGGTCATCTGAAACGAAATGGCCCCTGGGCTCGAAACGAAATGCCCTCCCGAAACGCGCGGGGAAACCGCCGGAGGGGTTGCGGTGAATTGCACATTCAAACAGTGAACAGTCGGCATGGCGGTGAAAGACATTTCCGCGCCGCCATCAAGGCATCGCGACCAGGTACCTGGACAACTGCCTTCGGGGTATTGCCAAGTTGTTGGCGGCCGCTTGTGAGGCATTGGAAAAGGCAGGGTTATGCCGCCATTTCGGCGGTGTAATCGGCCCAGAGGCTGAATGCATCGCTGCGGGCGTGGCGGTATGAGGTTGCGGTGAGTTGATAGCGGCGGGGACGGAAAATCAGGTTGATCCATTGTCCGGCAGTTGCTGCTTGCAGCAATGAGAGGATGGTCATGCGCAGACAGAAACCTCTGAGCTTGTCGGTGGGATTTGAACCGCCCGAATATCTTCTCCCGTTTGCGGGTCGGCCGGTGCGATACTTCGACCGCGTTGTCGAGGCCTTTGTGGGCGCGATGGTCAGCGTCCGGGGCCAGTGTTTTGATCGGCTTGATGCAGCTGCGCAATTTGTCGGTGATGACGACCCCCGGTTCGCCGAACCGGGCAACCAATCGTTGAAAAAACCGCTTCGCCGCTTTGGAATTCCGACGCGTTTGTACAGGAATATCAAGAACATCTCCATTTGCGTCGATTGCGCGCCACAGCCAGTGCCTCTTGCCACGGATCGTGATTACGACTTCATCCATGTGCCACTTGTCGTTCGGTCGCGGTCGATCCCGGCGGATGCAATCTGCAAAGTGTTGACCAAAGCGATTGACCCACAGTCGGACCGTTTCCCGGCTGACAATAATACCCCGCGCAGCCAACAAGTCCTCAACATCAGCCGGGCTCAGCGCCAACCGGTGGTACGCCCAAACAGCGTACGCAATGATCTCACGCGGATAGCGGAAGCCTTTTAGGCGCGGCATAATGGTTGGGATGCTCATAGGAGCAGTCTAACCTGATCATAACCACCGACCAACTTGATGAGTTGGACGGCTCCACCCACCGGCATCGCAATGTGCCAAAGTGCTGGGGTATGAACCAGCTTTGAAAGGAACCGCCCAGATGGAAATTACAACGATAGGGATCGACATTGCAAAGTCAGTTTTCCAGTTTCACGGGATCGATGCGACAGGACAAACCGTTCTACAGAAGAAGCTTCGCCGGAACGCAGTCCTAGATACTCTGGCTAAATTGCCACCTTGCCTGATCGGCATTGAAGCCTGTGCGACGTCCCACCATTGGTCGCGTGAGATCACAGCACTCGGCCACGAGGTGAAGCTCATCCCTCCCGCCTATGTAAAACCATACGTGAAGCGACAAAAGAATGATGCGGCGGATGCTGAGGCGATCTGTGAGGCTGTTACGCGCCCGAACATGCATTTTGTGGCCATAAAGAGCGTGGATCAGCAGGCAGTTATGATGCTGCATCGGGCGCGCGATCTTCTGGTACGGCAACGCACGATGCTGATAAATGCGCTGCGCGCCCACATGGCTGAGCTGGGGATCATTGCGCCTCAAAGGCCAGAAAATATTTCCCGATTGCTGCTACAGCTTGAAGAGGGTGCCAATGAAGACATCCCACAAATAGCGAGAACCGCTTTGCTGAGCCTGGCCGATCAGCGCGCAAACCTGAACCAGCAGATCCGCGCACTTGATAGTGAGATCCTTGTGTGGCACCGCCAGAACGATACCAGTCAGCGCCTGGCAACCATTCCAGGAGTTGGCGTGCTGACAGCGACAGCCCTGGCAGCTTCTGTCACGGACCCTTCGCAATTCCGGTCCGGACGCCAGTTCGCAGCCTTTCTCGGGCTGGTCCCCCGGCAAAACTCTTCGGGCGGAAAAGAGCGGTTGGGGCGGATTACCAAGATGGGTGATGGTTATTTGCGCAAACTCCTGGTGGTTGGGGCAACGGCCATTCTCAGGCATGTTGCTGATACACAAACCCGCACCGCTGCCTGGATCCGCAGCCTGCTGGAACGCAAGGCACCGCGATTGGTTAGTGTCGCAATGGCCAACAAAACTGCGCGGATCGTATGGGCGCTCCTGGCAAGAGGAGGAACGTACCAAGCCACATAAGCGCGCTCGGAAGACCGAGCACCAAAACTGCGCTTCAGGATGCAAGGGCAATAGACGTGATGATGATCAAAGCAAGCCGCAGTCAGAACACCCCGAGGTATTGCCAGGATACAAGTAGTCCGGCAACTTGATAGGGAACTGGCACGCGGACTTCATCAGGGCCAGCGGCCTTATTGCCGCAAAAACAGGCCGGACACATGACCGCAACCCGCTATGATCACGGCGTCAAAAAAACCTTGCAAAACAGGAACCGTCCACACATGGCAATACCCGTGCCGGTGATACCAGGCTCCCTGGCAACGCTGCCCTGTGTCGCGCCCGGTTCATAAACCCGCTCAACCGCCGCTGCCTTATACTCGTCCGTATAGTTCCGTCGATGGTGTCCCATTTCGTGCCCCTTTCATGGACAGGGGTAAAGTACCCCAGTGTCCGGAAACAGGGACGAAGTTCAGATATGTGGGGGCGTTGGGGCATGATGCCTCGCACCCGATTGGGGCTCATTTTGAAATCGGTTGGCGGCTGCTGCCCCGCGCCTGGGGCAAAGGCTATGCCACCGAAGCCGCGTCCTGCGCCCTGAAAGATGCGTTTCAGCGCACAGGTATGGCCCAAATTCTCGCCTACACGGCCCCCGAAAATGCCGGGTCGCGCGCAGTAATGGGGCGTCTCGGACTGGCCCGTCACCCGGAGATGGATTTTGACCTTGTTGACCCCACAGTCGGCCCTTGGTCGGGTCAGGTCTGGGTGGCGAAGGCCGCAGACTGGGCCGGCGGAATCGAGTAGGTCAGGCTGGCGCGTGCCACCGGGTTTGATTGGCCGTCTGAGTAAATCAGCACATCACCTACTGCCAAAACTCGTCCTAGTTTCAGTAGCTTAGACTCTGCAATTAAATCAGCTCCGGCAACCGGCTTGCGCATGAAATCAATGCTGCAATTGGTGGTCACCGCCAGCGCCTCGCGGCCCACCATGGCCAGCACCGCGATATAGACTGACACATCGGCCAGCGCAAAGATCGACGGCCCCGACACCGTGCCCCCGGGCCGCAAATGCCGCTCTGCCACGTTCAGCCGCGTGCGCACCTGCATCTCGCGCAGTTCTTCAATGCCGAACTCTCCACGCATCTGCGGAAACACATCGTCCAGATAGGCTATCAATTCTTCTGCGGTGAATTTCAGCGCCATACTTCCCTCCCTGCCCGGTCTTTCGTAAGAAGGACATAACCGCATGGGAGAGACAAGATGCCAATTCTGGACCGCGCCGATACCGGTGCCATTGCCCGCCTGACGCTGAATGCGCCAGAGAAACTGAACGCGCTGAGCGATGGCATGCTGGCCGCGTTGCAGGCCGAATTTGATTTGCTGGCTACACAATCGCATATCCGCGTGGTGATCCTGGCCGGTGCGGGTAAAGCATTCTGTGCCGGGCATGACCTGAAGGAAATGACCGCCGGGCGGCAGGCCGAAGATGGTGGCAAAGCCTATTTCGCCGATCTCTTCACCCGCTGCGCTAGGGTGATGACGGCCATTCGTGCCCTACCCCAACCGGTCATCGCACAGCCTCACGGCATTGCCACGGCAGCGGGCTGTCAGCTGGTCGCGTCGTGCGATCTGGCGGTGGCGGCTGAAGGGACCCGGTTCGGCGTCAACGGGGTCAACATCGGGCTGTTTTGTTCAACGCCAATGGTGGCGTTATCCCGAAATATCCCGCGCAAACAAGCGTTTGAGATGCTGACTACGGGCGAATTCATCGAAACCGGCCGCGCGCTGGACCTGGGTCTGATCAACCGCGCCGTCCCGCAGGATCAGTTGGAAGCGGCCACCAATGAACTGGCCGAGATGCTGGCCGCAAAACTTGGAACCGCCGTCAAGATCGGCAAGCAGGCGTTCTACAACCAGTTGGAAATGTCGCTTGATGCGGCCTACGACTATACCCGCGACGTGATGGTTGAAAACATGCTGGATCGTGACACCGAAGAAGGCATCAACGCCTTCATCGAAAAGCGGCCACCAGAGTGGATTCAATAGCCTTTTAAGTAGGCTCAATTAGCATTGATTATGCGTGGCGTATTACAGGCAGGATGCCTGCGGCGGCGGCAAGTATCGCGCGCGGCGTTTGGTGGCTCGGAAGGACGGCAAGGTGGAACCACCGAAGGTAGCTGTCCAGGTATTTGGTTGCGATACCCCGATGGCGGCGCAGAAAGGTCTTTAACCGCTCATGCCGACTGTTCACGGTTTGAATGTGCAATTCACCACGGACACGTTCTCCGGCGGTCCGGTTGAGACTTTCATGGCTGACGCCCATTTCTGCGGCGCAGGGCGGGTACCCGGTGCAGCCATCGGTCACCGGGAGAGCGTCCCCATCAAGACGTGGCTGCAGAACCGTTTTGAGATGTTCGGCTGTCACCGCAGACAAGACAGCACTGATGGTGGTGCCTGATCGGTCGACTGCAACGAGGACCGGAACCTGCTCCTTCGACAATCCGCGTTTTGAGGCCTTTCCCCCGCGTTTGCGGGCTTTTCGAGAGAGATTACGCTCCCCTTTCCGGCTGCGCGGAAAGAACGTCTCGTCGGCTTCGACGATCCCGCACAGCTTGACCGCACCGACCGTTACAGCCTGAAGAAAGCGATGACGCCAACGAAAAGCTGTGGTGTCGGCCACCATACAACGCCCGTCGGACGCCTTTACCGTTTCGCCGTCGCGCAGGGAAGCTGCAAACTCTGCCCACCTGTCCTTGTGGCGCAAGCGGGCAAGCGGCGTCCCGGTCAGCGCGTTGAAGGTTTTGCGACAGCTTTTGCAAAAGAACCTCGTCAGGCCACTTGCATGGCCTCTGATGATCGCACCGCCCGAAGCGCAGTGCGGACAGATACGCCCCTCGCGAACAGTCGCCTCAAGGAGATCGATCACGCTTTCCAGCGACGAAACCCCGGCAACGAGCCGTCCGGTTTCAGCCCGTTGTTTCGATGAAAGGTTGTCGATCTCGTTAAGCCACACCAAAAAAGCCTGATGATCCATGTGCCGCACCCATAATTTTGTTCATGGTGTGTTCTATCACAGGTCGCCACGCATAATAAATGCTAATTGAGCCTTTAAGTAAGGCTCAGGGGAATCGCATGAGTTTCACGGCGCGAGGATTTGAAGCGGGAAGCGGTTGTTCCAGCCTGCCTTTTTCCGCATTCCTCCGAGGGAGTTCTCGCTTTTTGCTTTGTTGAGCAAATTCATTGCGATGTGCCTGATGACGGCGAAGTTGGCGGGTGCGTGATCTTTTCGTATCCGGCTGTCGTCATCGCGGAAGGTGACATCAAGCACCCGGTGGAGGCGGTTTTCAATTCCCCGGTGAGAGCGTACGGCATGGGCAAAGCGCGCGGCGTCTTTTGGCAGGGACGGGATGAAGTACCGCGTTTGCCGTGTCGTCTTCCCGCCACTTTCCCGAAGCGAGACAACGCGGCCAATGCTGACCAACCCCTCCCGATGGGGATGGCGCTTTTTCAACCGGCCGATGGCGTCGCATTGGGTGTATGTTCGCGTTTCAATCCTGCCCCTGTCGCCGTCAACCGTCTGTAGTGATTCTGTGTTTTCCCGATCCTGTTCTTCGAACCACAGTTTCACGTCTTCATGGAGAAGCCCCTGATTGCCCTTCAGGGCCAGCACATAGTCAGCACCCTTGTCACCTCACGTTGGCGCCCCATCGCATCCAGCGTCACGACCGCGCCCTCCAGGAAGAGCAAATCCAGGAGAACGGGGATGTCCCTGATCCCGTTCCTTTTGTGCGCGCCGGCTTGCTGGCCGGGCACGAGGCGTAGATCGTTACACCGGGCCGGGATCAGATGCAGAGGCGTTTCACCACCGGCCCTTGAGCCTCGCGCTGTCTTGCCGTCAATGGCAACGACCGTTCCTCCAACGCAGCCCGGCCAACCCGGACGCCCACGCGGCAAAGGCTGCGTTGAACTCTTCAGGATCAAGCGCCCGAAACACCGTCGAAAGCGTGTCACGGGAGGGTATGCCATGCTCAAACGTAGCCAACTTGCGCAGGAAACCCGACTTTTCCTCGCCATAAAGGGCAACATCGACAAAACTCCCACACCCCGACACCACTCCGCACAGGCTCAAAAGCGGAATCCCATCAAGTGGATACAACACCTTCGTCTCCTGGCGGGGATCAGAAATCGACGAGGCAAAAGATTGAAACAACACGGTATTTTCCAAAACAGCGCCCTCCAGACATAAACTTTGGAAAACTGAATCAGAGATAGAAGATCAAGGCAAACCAAAGGATGCTATTCATGCGATACCCCTGAAGTAAGGCTCAATTAGCATTGATTATGCGTGCCAACCTGTAATAGAACACACCATGAACAAAATTATGGGGTGCGGCACATGGATCATCAAGCTTTTTTGGTGTGGCTCAACGAGACCGACGACCTTTCATCGAAACAACGGGCTGAAACCGGACGGCTCGTTGCCGGGGTTTCGTCGCTGGAAAGCGTGATCGATCTCCTTGAGGCGAATGTTCGCGAGGGGCGTATCTGTCCGCACTGTGCTTCGGGCGGTGCGATCATCAGGGGCCATGCAAGTGGCCTGACGAGGTTCTTTTGCAAAGGCTGTCGCAAAACCTTCAACGCGCTGACCGGGACGCCGCCTGCCCGCTTGCGCCACAGGGACAGATGGGCAGGGTTCGCAGCTTCCCTGCGCGACGGCGAAACGGTAAAGGCGTCCGACGGGCGTTGTATGGTGGCCGACACCACAGCTTTTCGTTGGCGTCATCGCTTTCCCGAGGCCGTAACGGTCGGTGCGGTCAATCTGTGCGGAATCGTCGAAGCCGACGGGACGTTCTTTCCGCGCAGCCGGAAAGGGGACCGTAATCTCTCTCGAAAAGCCCGCAAACGCGGGGGAAAGGCCTCAAAACGCGGATTGTCGAAGGAGCAGGTTCCGGTCCTCGTTGCGGTCGACCGATCAGGCACCGCCATCAGTGCTGTCTTGCCTGCGGTGACAGCCGAACATCTCAAAACGGTTCTGCATCCACGTCTTGATGGGGACGCTCTCCCGGTGACCGATGGCTGCACCGGCTACCCGCCCTGCGCCACAGAAATGGGCGTCAGCCATGAAAGTCTCGACCGGACCGCCGGAGAACGTGTCCGTGGTGAATTGCACATTCAGACCGTGAACAGTCGGCATGAGCGATTAAAGACCTTTCCGCGCCGCCATCGGGGCATCGCGACCAGATACCTGGACAGCTGCCTTCGGTGGTTCCACCTTGCCGTCCTTCCGAGCCACCAAACGCCGCGCGCGATACTTGCCGCCGCCGCAGGCATCCTGCCTGTAACACGCCACGCATAATCAATGCTAATTGAGCCTTAAGTAAAGTGTTTCCAAATTCGCGCTACTCAATTTCCAGAACCGCCGTTTTTCCGAGCAGCTTGCGGCTGTAAAGCTGTGTGATCTAGGGTGAACGTCTGGGGTTTCATGCGCGTTTGGGCTGCTCTTCTTTTGCTATGCTTACCAACTGGCCAATCGTTGGCCGGAGATTTGCCGCGCGCCATCACCCCAGAGGGTTTCCCGGTGCCCGGTGCGACCTCGGTCCTGCTGGGGCGGGATCTGTTTTTTGATCCGATCCTGTCAGGCAACAAGACTATCTCCTGCGCCACCTGCCATAGCCCTCAGGCCGCCAGCGCCGATGCCGTCGCACTGACACGTTAGGCGAAGGCGCTGGTGGGATTGGCACGGCGCGCAAGAACGGCACGCAACCCTCAGCGCGCATCGCCAGGCACACGCCCACACTGTTCAATCTGGGCGCGCACGAGTTCAAAATTCTGATGCATGATGGCCGGGTTGCGGTAGATACCAGCACCCGATTCGGCTTTCGTCTGCCGGATGGACGGCATCTGGAACGCCCTGTCACCTCTGTGCTCGCGGCACAGGCGCTGATGCCCATGGTCGCGCCCGACGAAATGGCCGGTCAGCCCGGCAGCAACGCGGTGGCCGAGGACCGCATCATGGGGCTGGATGGCGCGTGGGATTTGCTGGCGCGGCGGATCAATGACACACCTGCCTATCGTCAACGATTTGACTGGCTGATTGGCGCGAACGAACCGGTGCACATCACCCATATCGCGCAGGTTCTGGCCGATTTTGTCACTTACGAATTTCGCGCCACAGGCAGCCCGTTTGACGCGTTCTTGCGCGGCGATGACAGCGCCCTTGGAAATGATGCCCTGCGTGGCATGTCGCTGTTTTACGGTAAGGCCGATTGTGCCGCCTGCCATGCTGGCCCATTTCAGACCGATCACGATTTTCACGCCATCGGCATGCCCCAGATCGGCCCCGGCAAAGGCCACGGACCCGCCACAGCAGATCACGGGCGCGGCGCGATCACAGGCAATGAAGCAGATAAATACCGCTTGCGCACGCCGTCGCTATGCAATGTCGCCCTGACTGCACCCTATGGCCACAGCGGGGCCTACGCGACGCTGGACAGCGTTATTCGCCACCACCTTGATCCGATGACGGCACTGGCTGAATATCTTGGCGAGACGGTCGTGTTTCCCGGTGCCGACATCCCCGATCTGGGCGCGATGGAGGATTTCGACGAGGTGCTGAACATCGCCAGCGCGGTTGAAATCAACCCTGCCCCACTTGTCTTACAAATAACCCGGCTCTCATGTGATTGTGATATCGCCGCGCTGATCGCCTTTCTCAGCAGCCTGACCGATCCGGTCTCTGAAACGGGTCGTCTGGGCGCGCCCGATAGCCTGCCCTCGGGTCTGCCGCTCGATCCGGGACCCAGCGCGCCGTCCTGACCCTTTCCAAATGCGGGTCTATCCCCTACATCGCGGGGCATGAGCACAGTTTTACACATCGTTGGCGGCGGCATGGCTGGATCCGAGGCCGCCTGGCAGGCTGCCCATCTGGGCGTGCAGGTCGTGATTCACGAAATGCGACCCAAGGTCGAAACCTTCGCCCATCGCACCGGCGATCTGGCCGAAATGGTCTGTTCCAATTCCTTCCGCTCGGATGATGACGAACAAAACGCCGTGGGCCTGTTGCATTGGGAAATGCGCGCCGCAGGTGGCATCATCATGCAGACCGCCGACAAGCATCGCCTGCCTGCGGGCGGGGCGCTGGCGGTTGATCGTGACCCCTTCGCCGCGTCGGTCACTGCTACGCTTAAGGCACATCCCAACATCACCGTGTCCTACGACGAAATCACCGAACTGCCGCGCGAGGGCCATTGGATCATCGCCACCGGGCCGTTGACCTCGGATGGCTTATCACGCGCGATTGCGGCGGAAACCGGCACCGATGCGCTGGCCTTTTTCGACGCCATCGCACCGATCCTCTATTACGACAGCATTGATATGTCGCGCGCCTGGATGCAGTCGCGCTATGATAAGGGTGAAACTGAGGAAGAACGCACCGCCTATCTCAACTGCCCGATGGACAAAGCGCAGTATGAGGCATTCATCGACGCGCTTCTGGCTGCCGACAAAACCGAGTTCAAAGAAGGTGAAACCGCCAAGTATTTCGATGGCTGCCTGCCGATCGAGGTGATGGCAGAACGCGGTCGCGAAACCCTGCGTCACGGGCCGATGAAACCCGTCGGCCTGACCAACCCGCATCAGCCCGACGTGAAGGCTCATGCGGTGGTGCAGCTGCGTCGGGACAATGCATTAGGAACGCTCTATAACATTGTGGGGTTCCAGACAAAAATGAAAATACGGTGCCCAGACCGAAGTATTGCGCATGATCCCCGGCCTGGAGGATGCGCAATTCGCCCGTCTGGGGGGCATTCACCGCAATACCTTTCTCAATTCACCCACCCTTCTGGATGCCGGTATGCGTCTGCGCAGCCAACCCAATATCCGCTTTGCCGGTCAGATCACCGGGGTTGAAGGCTATGTTGAATCCGCCGCGATGGGTCTTTTGGCCGGTCGGCTGGCCGCAACCGAAATCCTTGGTCCCACGCTGCCCGCCCCGCCCCAGGACAGCGCCATGGGTGCTCTGATCCATCACATCACTGGCGGGGCCGACGCCAAAACGTTTCAGCCGATGAATGTCAATTTCGGCCTGTTCCGCCCGGTTGATGGCCTGAAGGGCGGTCGCCGGGGCCGCAAGGATCGCTACAAGGCTTATACCG
Source organism: Roseovarius sp. (assembly GCA_965207105.1). GTDB lineage: Bacteria > Pseudomonadota > Alphaproteobacteria > Rhodobacterales > Rhodobacteraceae > Roseovarius. Next base: position 14,356 of record CBDBLS010000056.1, read on the forward strand.
ACCGCGCCAAGGCAGCCTGGGTGGAGTGGCTTGAGCCAGGGCAATCGCGCTTCAAAAGTCTTGGATGAGAGTTTTCAGGACCTCATTGCTCCAGCCCGCTTTTTTGAATTTGCCGCGATTTGATCCTTTTGCAGGATTGGCCTTGATGATGCTCAAGGCAATCCGCCTCAAAGCGGCAAAGTTGGCTGGCGCGTGATCTTTTCGCGCGCGGTGTCGGTCGTCGTTCATCACCACGTCGAGAGACCAATGCAAGCTGTTCCCAATTTGCCACTGGCCGCGGATCAGTGTGGCGGCCCCCTGAGCCGCGGGACATTTGGAGAGCGGATAAAGCCGTTCGGCGTGACTGGTCTTGTCGCCAACCGCGCGCCTGGAGGCGACATGGACGAAAGCCCGAAGAGGCGGCCACTTATGGGTATTGATCAGATATTCCGGCACATCGTGGACGCGGTATGACCGCTCTTCCACACGACCATGATCAGCATCAATTGTGTTATATTCATCAATGTAATCTGTGTCTTCGTCTTCCACGAAAGCCCGGACATCGGCCAACATGCCGCCCTGATGGCCCTTGAGCCGCAGGCAATAACCGCCTCCCTCCCGCACGATCAATTCGCAGGTCCCGCGCTGACAATGCAGTGCGTCTGCGGTGATGGTGATGCCGCGGATATCAAGCATCTCGATCAACTCACGCAGGGCCAGGATCCCGCCACCGCCCCTGGCGCCCTGAGTAATCCCAAGGGTGAGACGTGCCCCATGTGCAAAGGCCGTGACAATGTTCATATTCGATTGCCCGGCGGCCTTGTCAAAGCCGCGTCGCATCTCTTTGCCATCAATGGCGATGGCAGGGTGCTCACCGGAGCCAGCCGCAAAGTCGGCGCGAAACTTGTCGAAAAAGGCCTGAAAGCCCGTCGGCTTCATCACGCGAAACAGCCGGGAATACGCGTCATGGCAAGGTATCCCGTGAGGCAACTCAGGAAACCCACGCAGGAAATCCCCCTTCATTTGTCCGAAAGGTTCCATGTCCACCGCCGTATCACCACCGCAAAGCGCGCACAAAAGGCCGATCGTCATCAAATCACGGAACTTGTGGCGCGGAGCATTGCCGCCGCGTGGGTCATCCACCGCATTGAAACAGCTGTCTAATCCTGGCATCTCGAAACCCCATCATCTGATGAAACCTCCAGAATCCAATTCTCGGACACTGTCAAACTTTAAGCGCGATTCCCCTGTGGCTTGAGCACTCCAAGCTGGACGAAACCGCGCCCATGTGATTGTCTGGCCAAATGTCAGAAAAATTTCTCGATCGCATCTATCAGGACGCCACACCCGAAGGTGGCAAGGAACTCTACGACGTCTGGGCCGCCACCTACGAGGCCGAAATTGCCGAGAACGGCTATGCCACCCCGGGCCGCGTGGCAGAGGCACTGAGTGGGTACGTCAAAGACCGCTCCGCCCCCATGTTGGATTTTGGGTGCGGCACCGGCCTTTCGGGATTGACCCTGCAACTGGCGGGGTTCGCCACCATCGACGGAATGGACCCAAGCGATGAAATGCTGGCGCAGGCCCGCAGCAAAGGTCTCTATCGCACTGTGATCCAGATTGACCCAAACGATGCCGCGCCAATCCCCGAGGAGGCCTATGGCGCGATCACCTGCATTGGCGTGATTGGCACAGGCGCGGCCCCTGCCAGCACGTTTGATCTGGTGATGAAGGCCCTGCCAAAAGATGGGCTTCTGGCGCTCAGCCTCAATGATCACGCTCTGGCCGAAAAGGTTTACGAGGCAGCAATGTGCGGCTGGCTCGATTGCGGTGCGGCGCAGTTACTGTTTAAGGAATACGGCGACCATCTGCCGGGTCAGAACATGAAGTCTAACGTTTATATCATTGAAAAAGCGTGACATTCACAACTCGATTTGCACCTTCACCAACCGGCCCGCTGCATCTGGGTCATGCCTATTCGGCGCTGTTGGCGCATGATATGGCGCATGCTTCCGGCGGGCAGTTTCATCTGCGCATCGACGATCTGGATCAGACCCGCGCGCGCGCCGAATGGGAGGCCCAAATTTATGACGATCTGGGCTGGCTTGGCCTGACATGGCCCACCCCGGCCTTGCGCCAGTCAGATCGGATAGCGCGGTACAAAGACACACTACAAACCCTTTGGGATCAGGGTATTATATATCCTTGCTCATGCAGTCGCGCCGACATACTTGCTGCCGCATCAGCCCCACAAGAGGGTGCTCCGCTGCATGGGCCCGACGGGGTCGCTTATCCCGGCACATGTCGGCCCGAAACGCCACCAACAGGCCCGATACCGGATGCAGTTCTGCGACTAGATATGGCCCGCGCCATCGCCAAATTGACCGCCCCGCTTGCCTTCTCAGAAACGGGTGCGGACCCAAACGCCGAAACCGGTCTGATCCACCCACAGGATATGGTAGAGGTCGTCGGCGACGTGGTTCTGTCGCGTCGGGACATGGCAGCATCTTACCACCTGTCGGTCGTTGTGGATGATGCGGATCAGCAGATCACCCATGTTGTCCGGGGCCGGGATTTGTTCGAGGCGACCCAGATCCATGCCGTGTTACAGCACTTGCTTGGTCTGCCGACCCCAATCTATCACCATCACCGCCTGATCCGTGACGATCAGGGCAAGCGGCTGGCCAAACGCGACGACGCGCGCGCCATTTCGACCTACCGTGCGCAGGGTGTAACGGCGCAAGGCATTCGCGCCAAGGTCGGTCTCTAACGAATGATTTATCAACCATGTTCTGGTTTCATGATCTCAACCTCGCTGCCGTCCCGCACCGCCGTGTAAAAACAGCTACGCCGGTTAGTATGGCAGGCGGGGCCGGTTTGGTCGATCCGCACCAACAGGCAATCACGGTCGCAATCCACGCGCATCTCGATCAGCTTTTGCACATGTCCCGAGGTCTCGCCCTTGATCCAGAAGGCCTGCCGTGAACGGCTCCAATAGGTCACGCGCCCGGTCTCTAACGTGCGGGCAACGGCCTCGGCATTCATCCAGGCCATCATCAGCACCTCTCCGGTGGCGTGGTCCTGCGCGATCGCCGGGATAAGGCCGCGGGAATCATAGGTCAGGCTATCGGGATCAAAACGCATGGCAAAAACCTTTTGCATCTGGCATCTGTCCCTCTATCTATGGGGTCTGAGACGAAAGGGAAAGCCATGAGTAACGAGCCAGACCTGATCAAGCTATATTCCGGACAGATTCTGGCCCTGGCTGCGAATATTCCGCATCTGACACGGTTGGAGGCACCGGATGCCACTGTCAAGAAACGCGCACCACTTTGCGGGTCAACCGTGACCGTCGATCTGACCCTCAGCGATGGGGTGATCACCGGCTATGGCCAGGATGTGAAGGCCTGCGCCCTAGGTCAGGCGGCTGCAGGCGTTGTGGGCGGCGCCATCATCGGGTGCACCCCCGATCAGGTACGCGCAGCGCGGGATGCGCTGAAAGCCATGTTGAAGACTGACGGCCCTGTGCCGGATGCGCCTTTTGACGGGTTGGCCGTGTTGCAGCCCGCACGCGATTACAAAAACCGTCACGCCTCGATCCTGTTGACGCTGGAGGCGTCGGTTGAGGCGCTGGACAGCATCGCAGCCAACAGTTCCTGCGCCTAAGAGTCTGATTTAAAACTAATTGAACGCTTTCAATTCCTTGCGAGGTGGCGTGTGACGCGACGGATGTGGGCGATAAGCAGCCACCCTTCGGCGCTTGCGATGGATTTCTCCCGGTCCCTTGCCAATCGACGGCATCGTCCGAGCCAGGCGAAGGTGCGCTCGACCACCCATCTACGGGGCAAAACTTCGAACCCTTCGACCGTATCAGAGCGTTTGATGATCTGGACGGTCCAGCAGCCAATGGCTTTCAGCGCGTCTCGTAATCCGGACCCTGCATAGCCTCCATCGGCGAATAGATGACCCGGCGTGGGATAGCGCTTCGCGACAGTCGCCAGCACGTCAGGCGCGCCATCCCGGTCTTGAATACCGGCACTGTGGAGTACGAAGCCAATGAGCAATCCGATGGTATCGGTCACGATATGGCGTTTGCGCCCCTTTATCCTTTTGCCTGCGTCATAGCCTCCAACCCCGCCACTTTCCGTTGTTTTTACGCTCTGACTGTCGATGACCCCCGCTGTTGGCCGGGCCTTGCGAGCCTCAGCCAGTCGCGCGCTTCTGACGAGCCCACGGTTTATCTCGTCCAGCAGGCCATCCCTGCGCCATGAATGGAAACAGCCACGCACCGTGGAAACCGCCGGGAAGTCATTGGGCAACATACGCCACCGGCAACCGGTTGTCGCGATATAAAGGATCGCGTCAAACACATCACGCAAATCAATGGTACGGGGTCTGCCCGTTGTTCTGCGCGCCGGGAGTAAAGGGACGATTACTGCCCATTCTGCATCGGTCAAATCACTTGCATACCTGCCGCCTGCGCGCTCATGCTGGCGGCGGGTGAGGTCTGTCCAGGCCATAAATATCTCCGTTCAGCTATCAAACCGAACAGAATCACAACCTACTGGATTCATTCAACTAGTTTTAAATCAGGCTCTAAGCAACGCGGACACTTCTGATGTCACCCCGCACCGTCTGGACCTTCAATTTCACTGGCTGGATGTTGTTCACCGTCTCGGCAGTGTTCTTTCTGTGGGGCACCTGGCGCACCGGCGATGTTATCGGCATTCTGGCCAGCCTTGCCTTTCTTATCGGCTGTATCTTTTTCATGATCCCGGCCTGGGTGCACCGGCCCGGGCGCAAACCATAGACCCACAAAAAAAACCGCCGCGCATCCTAGGGGATGGCGGCGGAAGGAAAGCTCTGTTCCGTGGGGACCCTTTTGGTGCCCGAGGGGAGGTTGAGGCAAACCCCTCGTGGACAGTGGGACTAGGCAGTGTCAGTCAAGTTGCATCATAAGTTGGGGACAGGAGATGCAGGGCACATAAGGCACGGAACGTCGCAGGCAGAACTCTTAACGGACCTAGTAGTTATGGGCTTGACCATGTAGCGAGCTTGCGCTACTGAACCTCCTCCGACTAAAGTCAGAGGGTTCAGTGGTTCATGAGCGCCTTCGGCGCACGTTTGAATGTTTTTCCGACTAAAGTCGGAGGTTTTAGACCAGATTGTGGAAAATAAACTACCATGAACCTGATCAATATATTCCAGCGCTTCCCCGATCAAGAGGCTTGCATTGAATACCTGGAGCGCGTGCGCTGGGGGAATCGCCCGGCCTGTCCTCACTGCGCCAGTGAGCATATAGCCCGCAAGGACGAAAGTCGCCGGATTGGACGCTGGAACTGTCACGATTGCAAATCCAGCTTTAACGTCCTGTCCGGGACAATCATGGCAAAGACCCGTGTTCCACTCCAGAAGTGGTTTCTGGCCATTGGCCTTGTCGTAAATGCCAAAAAAAGCATCTCCAGCCCGCAGCTTGCCCGCGACCTTGACCTTAACCAAAAAACCGCATGGTATATGCTCCAGCGTATCCGGGCCGCGATGCTTGGCGGCCAGTCAGACCTACTGCAAGGCATCGTGGAAGCGGATGAGACCTACGTTGGCGGTAAGCCCCGCAAGGACAACCGTCGCGACGACGACAAGCCTGGCAAGCGTGGTCGCGGCACTAGGAAAGTGCCTGTTATCGGCGCTGTGGAACGCGGCGGAAACGTCAAGGCGCAGGTTGCAAATGATTTATCGGGAAAAGGCGTTTTACGCTTCCTTAAGCACAATGTCGATACGGCTGGCACGGTGCTGGTCACCGACTAATATCGCGCATACAACGCTGCCAAAGCCTTCTACCCCCCACGCCGTGATTAATCACTCGGTAAGCTATGCCGAATGTGCTACGCACACGAACACGATTGAGAGCTTTTGGGCGCTAATCAAGCGGGCATGGTATGGCACTCATCACCACTACTCCAAGAAGATGATGCCGCTCTACGTCGCGGAAAGCTGCTGGAAGTATAATCAACGCAAGGCGGCTGACCCGTTCGCCAACTTCATGCACGGTGTGTTCGCATGAACAAGCTCTACTACGGCGATTGTCTGTCGATTATGACAGATATGCCAAAATACAGTGTCGATCTGATCTACCTTGATCCACCGTTCAATTCGGATCGTGATTATAACGCAATCTACGAGGACGAAACCGGGCGGCCTCTCCCCGATCAGATTGAAGCCTTTAACGATGCGTGGCGACTTGACCCTGAGAGTCTGACTCAAAAGTTTATGTTTGAACAGAATGCCTTGCTATCCGCCTTGTCAAGAGACGAATACCGGCAACCAAAACCCATGCTACGGAACTTTCAACGGTTGCCTCCCGATCTTTTGCCAAACGACGGCAACGTCCCGGCCACGCGAATGTTCGCTCGACACCCCATCTTCGTGGTGGAAGAACGAACCCCTCGGCTTTGTCAGGGCGCTTGACAATCTCCAATGTCCATTTTCCCTGCAGGGCCAAAGCATCCCGAAGCTTTGGCCCTGCATATCCTGCGTCCGCAAAGATGTGCCCCAGCCGCAGGAAGCGGATGCGCAGTGCTTTGAGACCATCCACAGCACCATCCCGATCCTGTATATCGGCGGCGTGAACAAGGATCGGCAACAGGAAACCTTGCGTGTCTGTCACGATGTGACGCTTGCGCCCTTTGATCTTTTTGCCCGCATCAAAGCCTGAAATGCCGCCGCTTTCCGTTGTTTTTACGCTCTGGCTGTCAATAACGCCCGCAGTGGGGCTCGCCTCACGGCCCGACAATTCGCGCGCCGCCATCATTGACAGATGGTTGATCCGGTGTAACAGACCGTTGTCGCGCCAGTCGTAAAAACAGTTCTGCACAGTCGAGACCGCCGGGAAATCCCGCCGGATCATGCGCCACTGACATCCCGTGGTCGCCATATACATAATCGCGTTCACAACACGGCGCGGATTCGTCTTGCGAGGGCGACCACCTCGCTTCGCGGCAGGTAACAGGGGCCGAACAAGCGCCCATTCCTCCATAGTTAAATCGCTTGGATAAAAGCCCGTTTTACGCCTATGCTCCGCGCGGGTGATGTCTGTCCACGTCATGGGATCCTCCAGTTTCTTTCAAAACCAATGAATCATAAACACGTGATATCACTCAACTACTTTTGGAACAGCCTCTGAGAGGGAAAGGGCAATCCGCAGTATGCCAATTCTTCTTCGAGAGGCCGGTATTGAAGATGAGGTTGCACAATTCTGGAGGCACTGGACCAATGCCCTGCGGAACACGAATCCCAAGCTGCTCGCCTATCTGTCCTATATGGTGGAGCGGCTGATACCGATGAAGTCCATTCTGCGTCCTACCGGTTCCCTGTTCCTGCACTGTGATCCTACAGCCTCTCACTATATCAAAATCATGATGGACGCGATTTTCGGACATACGAACTATCGCAACGAGATCATCTGGAAGCGGAATACAAGCCACAACTCCGGGCGTCAGTTCGGTCGCATCCACGACACGATACTGTTCTATTCCGCTAGGGCCTGTTGACATTCGGGGTTCCCATTTTGCCTGAAGTCTGATTCAAGCTTCCAAAATGGAGGTGTTGATGGACGCAAATCGTTTGGCTGTTTCCGATGAGCTTTGGGAGAAGATTGAGCCGCCTATACCGGGCAAGGCAGGCGATCCGGGTGTTACTGCGCGCAATAATCGCCGGTTTACAGAAGCAGTATTATGGCGCGTACGCACAGGGTCCCCATGGCGGGATTTGCCCAAAGAGTTTGGCAACCGGAACAGCCGGTTCAAGCGATTTCGTCGGTGGGCCGGGACCGGCGTGTTCGAGAGTCTTTTCAATGCCATGAGTGGCGAGCCGGACCTGGAATATGCCCTTATCGACGGGACGATTGTTCAAGCTCATCAGAAGGCTTCGGGCGCAAAAGGGGGACTCAACACCAGGCTATCGGACGCTCTCGCGGCGGACTGACGACCAGGGTCGTGGCCCTGGTCGATGCGCTCGGTAACCTGTTCCGGTTTCTGCTTTTGCCGGGACAGGCACACGACATGAAGGGGGTCGCTCCTCTGATCAAGGGGGCTTCCTTTGGGGCGTTGCCGGCCGACAAAGCCTTCGACGCCGACTGGCTCCTGCAAGACCTTGATGAGCGTGGCGCAACCGCTGTCATCCCGCCCAAATCGAACCGAAAAGTTCAACGGGACTACGATACCCACATGTACAAGTGGCGCCATCCCGTCGAAAACCATTTCGCAAAGATCAAGGAATTCAGAGGCATAGCAACGCGATACGACAAGACTGATACAAGCTACGCTGCCAACTGGCACCTCTGTGCCATGCTCATTGCAACACGATGATTGTCAACAGACCCTAGCAAAAACTGGACTTGGAACAAGACTTATGGGGGTGAGTATTCCGAGGAGCAGCTAGGCCGCTTCAAGAAAGATAAGGATGGCCGTTATTACAAGGCACAAGACCTTACGGCAGCTCGCCCAAATAGCGATAGTGGCAAGTTCGAATGGCGGGGCAATCAGCCTGGCTCCACACGTGGTTGGGCCTACACGTTAGATCAGCTTGAAGAGTTTTGGGCGCGGGGCCGGATACTCTTGAAGCGTAATGGCACGCCCCGAGCTGATGGCCTCAAGGTCTATCTGGCCCGGCTGGCCCGAGGCTGTGAAATCGGACAAATTCTGGAACATTTGTGAACGAGGGTTGTCTTCCGGCGAATTCTGCCTGATTTTTTGGCGCGTATCACGTGGCGGAGGCGAATTTGACAAAAAGTATTGCGGAAGATTGGGGCCTGTCTTTTTCTGATCTGTTGTTTCTGGCGGATCTGCCATCTGACATTCGGTTGGAGGCTGCCCTTCAGCTTTGCCATTTGCAGCGAACGGGACGATTTATCGAAGATTGGTCATGTTTGCCAGCGGAAGCGAATTCCTACGTGGCCTGTCAAATCGAGCGGCCTGCAGATCGTCCAACCAGCTTGCTTGATGACCGCAGGTCGCGTCGTTATCGGATCCGCGTCAGTGAGCACCTGGGGTTTTCCCGACCGGGCCGGGAGGAGCTTTCAGTTTTCGAGACCTGGCTGTTAACGGATGTTATTCAGCGGGGTGGTTCTGTTTCCGAGATGACCGAGTCGGGGTGTCATTGGTTTCTGGAGCGCAAGCTGGTCTCACCGTCGGAACAAGCCCTTGAACGTATCGTGCGCTCTGTGCGCCAAAGCTTTCTGGAACGCTGCCTCGCATCGGTTGCGGTACGGTTGTCAGCGTCAGCAGCATCTGACCTGGAAACCAGTCTTGCTGACCCGCGAGGACGCAATGGGTTTCAGCGCCTGAAGAGTGAGGTTGGTGCCGCGACACTGGATAACGTGTTGGATGCGGCGGATCGGCTTGCTTTCATTCAGGGTCTTGATCTGCCCCATGATATGATCGGGAAGGTTGACCCATCCTGGATCAGGCTTCTGGCGCCTCAGATAAGATCTGGAACTGGGTCGATCGCGGCGGACGTACCGCGACAAAGCCGCAGAAAGCGCTGCCAGAGGGCGGCCAGATGTACAATTCCCAGCTCGACGACGGATCACCGGTGCTCGGCATGGTCACCCTCAACGGTCGCACACTCGAAGCGGATATCAATTCCGAGCCTCGTGCGCAGGAACTGAAACTCCGTCTTGCCGATTTGCTCGGCGATCTCGTCAAACAGCCGCTTGTGGCCCGGCAGACACTGGAACAGGCCATGGCGGCGCATCGCGAAAATGGCGCGACCCCTGAACCGCTCGACCTTTCCGAAGAAGAGCAGGCAGCAATCCGGGCGGAGATGATGGGACAGCATTACCAGGGCATTCTGGATCGCCCAATCGGCCTGCTCGACGACAAAACCCCGCGCGAGAGCGTGCGCACAGCCATGAACCGCCCCGGGTTTACCGGAGAGTAAAACACTCCAAAGGTGAACCTTATGACGAAGAAACCACATACCCCCGCCTATCCTGCCGAGCTGCGTGAACGCGGCGTCCGGCTCTTTCGAGAGAACCGTGTAAATTATGCCAGCGATACAGCTGCCTACAAAGCGATTGCGCCGAAGCTTGGTTGCTCACCGGACAGTTTGCGTGTCTGGTGTCAGCAGGCGGAGCGCGATGACGGCCAGCGCGCGGGGCTGACGAGCGAAGAGAAGGATCGCATCAAAGATTTGGAGCGCGAGGTTAAGGAACTGCGCCAGGCCAATGAGATCCTGAAGAAGGCATCTGCGTATTTTGCCCAGGCGGAGCTCGACCGCCCGTTCCGCAAATGATCGCCTTCATTGAAGATCACAAAATGGTCCATGGGGTCGAGCCGATCTGCAGGTGTAAAACGCGGAGCAATATTGGGCCACAGAAGCGGCTGCATATCGCAGTTGTAGCGGAGTAAAAGTCCGCCAGTTTGTGCCCTTCGTTTATTCGGAGGGCGGGAGATGTATTCTGTGGATATTTATAGTCGTGTGCGCCGTGCTTGTTTGAAGGACGGTATGTCTGGCCGAGAAGCGGCGCGGTTTTTCAACATGGCGTAATCAGGATCAGCACTCAGTTACCCCTGTTATTCTGGATGCACATGCAATTGAAAAGGAGACTGACCAATGGAATATTTTGCTGGTTTGGATGTGTCCATGGAAGAGACGCATATCTGCATTCTGGATCGTGAAGGGGCCCTTATTCGTGAAGGAAAAGCGAGCTCAACACCAAAAGCGATCGCTGACTTCCTCGCTTCTGGACCACCATGTGCCAAAGTTGTATTTGAAACGGGACGGATGGCACCAATGCTTTACCATGGGCTGACGGAGCTTGGTGTCCCGGTTGTTTGCATCGAGAGCAGGCAAGCATATCAGGCCCTTAAATCTCTGGCCGGCCACAAGACGGACCGCAATGATGCCCGCGGTTTGGCACACCTGGCGCGGACGGGATTCTACAAGCCGACCCATGTCAAATCACTGTCAGCGCACGCAATCCGGTCGCTGATCGCAGCCCGCAAGAAGCTGGTCGGACAGCGTGTGACGCTCGACAATCAGATCCGCGGTCTGGTCGTCGTCTTCGGCGTGCGGCTGCCACGAGCTTTGTCTCCGGCATTCAAAAACGCGGCGCTAAAAGTTAGCGATGGAGTGCCTGGCCTCCATGCCGCAATTTGCGGACTGTTCGCAGCACGCGAAGCAATCCTCGCGGCGGTTGCAGCCATTGATGGCGACATCAAAAAGATGACCCGCAAATCCGAAGTCTGCCAGCGCCTTATGACGGTACCAGGGGTCGGTCCGATCACAGCATTGGCCTTTGCCGCAGCAATTGATGATCCGTCGCGTTTCAGGAAATCGCGTGATGTGGGGGCGTATCTTGGACTGGTGCCGCGACGGCATCAATCTGGTGAAATCGACTACACGGGCAGCATCTCAAAGCGGGGCGACGTGCGCGTCAGAACGCTTCTCTATGAGGCCGCCAATGTGATGCTGACGCGGTATGCCGCTCCGCTCAAATTGAAGACATGGGCCCTCGCAATCGGTGCGCGCTCAACGATGAGAAAGGCCCGAGTGGCTCTGGCGCGTCGTCTGGCAATCATACTTCATGCCATTATGCGAGACAAAACTGACTTCCAGTCCGCGTAAGGCTTACGAGGCGACAACGAGGATTCCTAAATCAAAGTTCCCATCTGGGACGATGCCCGAGGGAGGGCGTGAGACACGGCGCCGATTCTGTAGCAACAGCCAAGACCAACGGTATGATTGCGGTTTCAACATTGCCGACCCACACCCAGCCAACCCCATCATGAACCTCAGAGTTCGAAGAGAACAAAGGCAACCTCTGACATCAAAAGCAGGAAACTCAGGAAACACGCATTGACAGATTAGAGAACAAAGATCGTAAGACGATCGCGAAGATGCTGCGCCATGAACTTCCGCCTGGGTATCGTCGGTCGGAAGCGCCTCGGCGGCCAACGCTTGATGGTTATGTTGGTGTGGTCGATGAGATACTGCGCACAGACAAAGCCCTGATCAAAAAGCAGCGACACACGGCCAAGCGCATCTTTGAACGGCTGCGCGATGAGCATGGATATGCCGGCAGCCTGACCACGGTGACCTATTACGTGCGCGAGCAAAAACGGCGCACCAAAGAGGTGTTTGTGCCGTTGTCGCATCGGCCGGGCCATGCGCAGGTTGATTTTGGTGAGACGCTGGGCGTGATCGGTGGCGTGGAATGCAAGATCCACTTCTTCGTGATGAGCTTGCCACATTCTGATGCGGTGTTTGTGAAGGGATATCCAGCTGAGACAACCGAGGCGTTTTGCGATGGCCATGTGTCCGCCTTTGCATTCTTTGGCGGCATTCCGCAATCCATTCTCTACGACAATACCAAGATCGCCGTGGCTCGGATACTCGGGGATAAGACGCGCATCCGCACACGTCGGTTTACGGAACTGCAGTCGCATTACTTGTTTGATGACAAGTTTGGCAGACCCGCGCGAGGGAACGATAAAGGCAACGTTGAGGGCATGGTTGGATACACCCGCCGCAACTTCATGGTTCCCGCACCTCGCTATGACAGCTTTGATGATCTGAACGCACATTTGGAAGAGAAGTGTTTAGCACGTCAGGACGATACGTTGCGGGGTCACACCCAAACCATAGGCGCACGCCTGATGTCGGATTTGGATGCTCTGATGGGATTGCCCGTCGCAGAATATGAAGCCTGCGATCACGTCAGCACGCGTGCAACGTCGATCTCAATGGTGCGCTATCGCAGCAATGATTACTCGGTGCCAGTAGCCTATGCGCACCACGATGTTCATGTGCGTGGGTTTGTGCATGAGGTTATCATCGGCTGCGGCAATGAGATTATTGCGCGGCACAAACGATCCTACACATCAGCGGATATGGTCTTTGACCCATTGCACTTTTTGCCCCTGCTTGAACAAAAGGTGGGTGCCCTGGATCAGGCCGCGCCTTTGCAGGGTTGGCATTTGCCAGATGTATTTGCCACGCTGCACCGACTGCTTGAAGCCAGAATGGGTAAGCCGGGCAAGCGAGAATACGTTCAAGTCTTGCGCCTTTTGGAGACCTTCGAAATGGATGTTGTGCAAGGCGCAATCCAGCAGGCAATAGATATGGGTGCAATTGGCTATGACGCCGTAAAACACCTTGTACTGTGTCGGGTTGAGAAGCGGCCACCACGATTGGATTTGGACTTCTATCCATACTTGCCCAAGGCCAATGTCGGCACAACACGCCCATCCAGTTACATGAGCTTGATGGGAAGGACCGCGGCATGACCGAAGCCCCTCGGATTCTTCTACGGCATCATCTTAAACAACTGCGACTGCCAACGTTCCAAGGCGAGTATGCCAAACAGGCGCAGCTCTGTGCTGCAGAGAACAAAGATCACATCCACTATCTGGCGCGGCTGTGTGAGATGGAATTGATCGACCGCGAACGCCGGATGATTGAACGGCGCATCAAAGCGGCGAAGTTCCCCAGCACCAAGAGCTTGGATAGCTTTGACTTCAAGATCATGCCAAGCTTGAACAAGCCCCTGACGATGGATCTGGCACGATGCGATTACGTTAATCGCAGGGAGAACATCATCGCGCTCGGCCCGTCAGGCACGGGCAAGACACACATCGCCCTGGGACTTGGGCTGGCTGCATGTCAAAGAGGACTGAAGGTGCGCTTCACAACGGCTGCGGCATTAGTCCATGATCTGATCGAGGCTCAAGATGAGCGGAGATTGCAGCGCCTTCAAAAGCAACTGACCAGCCAGAACCTGTTGATCATTGATGAACTGGGCTTCGTACCGCTCAGCAAATCTGGCGCAGAGCTGCTCTTCGAGGTCATATCCCAATGCTATGAACGCGGCTCCATCATCATAACCTCGAACCTGCCCTTCGATGAATGGACTGAAGTCTTTGGCTCTGAGCGGCTGACCGGTGCGCTACTCGATCGTTTAACCCATCACGTCCACATCCTCGAGATGAATGGCGAAAGCTATCGGCTCAAACACAGTCGCAACAACCGAAAATAACCAGCCCGCAATCACAGTCAGAATAATGCTGGCCTTATGGCCAGCATGCGCTTTGGCACGCTTCAGCTTTGTGACGAGCACGCGTGCAAAAGCGCCACAAAACATCAACCGAAGTGGCCCATTTTTACGCCGCGACATGGACCCATTTTACTCTGCGATTGACACCTGCCTATCACTTTGAACATGCCGATATCTGTGATCGTGCCGCCCTTGACCGGATTATTACCACGCACACACCCGACGCCCTGCTGCATCTGGCAGCGGAAAGCCATGTGGACCGCTCGATTGATGGCCCCGGGACCTTCATGCAAACCAACCTGATCGGCACATATACCCTGCTTGAAGCCGCGCGCGCCTATTGGGGTGCGCAAGGCCGCCCCGAAAGCTTTCGCTTCCATCATGTCTCGACCGATGAGGTCTATGGCTCGCTGGGGGAAAGCGGCCAGTTTCGCGAAGACACCGCGTATGATCCGCGCTCGCCCTATTCGGCGTCCAAGGCAGGGTCTGACCATCTGGTCAGCGCCTGGGCCGAAACCTATGGGCTGCCGGTTCTGCTGACCAATTGCTCGAATAATTACGGACCCTATCACTTTCCCGAAAAGCTGGTCCCGGTGGTGATCCTCAACGCGCTGGCGGGCAAACCGATCCCGGTTTACGGCGCTGGCGAAAACGTGCGCGACTGGCTTTATGTGGAAGATCACGCCGAGGCGCTGCTGACCGTGCTGCAGCGCGCCGCGCCGGGCAGCCGCTATAACATCGGCGGCGAAAACGAGATACGCAACATTGATCTGGTGCATATGATTTGCGGCATTCTGGATCAGATGGCCCCGGCCAGAGCCCCCTATGCCGATCTGATCCGCTTTGTCACAGACCGCCCCGGCCATGATGCCCGCTATGCGATCGATCCCACCAGAATCCGCAGCGAGCTGGGCTGGCGCCCCTCTGTCACCCCTGAGGAGGGACTGCGCAAAACCGTACGCTGGTATCTTGATAACGAGGATTGGTGGCGCGCCCTGCAGACCCGAAAGGGTGTGGGGGAACGGCTGGGAAAGACGGCATGATCCTCGTCTTTGGCAAGACCGGCCAGCTGGCCACAGCCCTCAGCAAAGATCCCGATGTGGTCTGCCTGGGCCGGGATCAGGCCGACCTGTGCGACCCCGAGGCCTGTGCGGCGCAGATCCGGACCTCCGACGCGCGCGCCATCATCAATGCGGCGGCCTTTACCGATGTGGACGGGGCCGAAACCCGGACCGATCTGGCGCATCTGATCAATGCCTCCGCGCCGACGGCAATGGCCCGCGCCGCAGCGGCGCGTGGCCTGCCCTTTGTGCATGTCTCAACCGATTATGTCTTTGACGGTTCCGGGCAGACCCCCTGGACAGAAAGCGACCCCCCGGCCCCCACCACGGCCTATGGCCACAGCAAGCTGGCCGGAGAGCAGGGGATTATCGCCGCCGGAGGGCTTTATGCCATCCTGCGCACGGCCTGGGTGTTTTCAGCCACGGGGCGTAATTTTCTCAATACCATGCTGCGCCTGTCCGACAGTCACGAGGTTTTGCGCATCGTAAATGATCAGCATGGCGGGCCAACCCCCGCCGAGGACCTGGCCCGTGCCTGCCTGCATGTGGCCCGCAATCTGACACCGGACACAAGCGGCCTCTATCATTATGCAGGCGCCCCCGACACGACATGGGCCGCATTCGCGGCCAAAATTTTTGCCCTCTCGGGCAAAGCTACAAAAATCGTCGGCATAGCGTCGTCTGACTATCCGACCCCCGCCGTGCGACCGCTGAATTCGGTGCTGGATTGCCGCAAAATCCACGCTTCTTTTGGCCTTGCCCAGCCCCAGTGGCAAGCCGCTCTCGGCTATATCCTAAGCTCGTTAAAGGACAGATCATGACACAGCGCAAAGGCATCATTCTGGCCGGTGGGTCGGGCACGCGGCTTTATCCGATCACCCAAGGGATCCCAAAGCAGCTGCTGCCGATCTATGACAAGCCGATGATCTATTATCCTCTCTCGGTGTTGATGCTGGCAGGCATTCGGGACATCGCGGTGCTCACCACGCCTCAGGATGCCGATCAGTTCAGACGCACCCTTGGGGATGGCAGCATATGGGGCCTGTCCCTCAGCTATATCGAGCAGCCCAGCCCCGATGGTCTGGCCCAGGCCTATCTTCTGGCCGAGGACTTTCTGGACGGCGCCCCGTCGGCAATGGTACTGGGGGATAATATCTTTTTCGGCCACATGCTGCCCGAGCTTCTGTCTGCGGCCGCTGCCAAACCCGAAGGGGCCACGGTCTTTGGCTATCACGTGGCCGATCCTGAACGGTATGGCGTGGTGGGGTTTGGGGCGGATGGTACCGTGCACGAGATCATCGAAAAACCCGCCGTGCCACCCTCGAACTACGCGGTGACGGGACTCTATTTTCTGGACGGCACAGCACCGCGCCGCGCCGTCGGCATCACCCCCTCTGCCCGCGGCGAACTGGAGATCACCAGCCTGCTTGAGAGTTATCTGCATGAGGGCCCGGCTGGCCCGAGGCTGTGAAATCGGACAAATTCTGGAACATTTGTGAACGAGGGTTGTCTTCCGGCGAATTCTGCCTGATTTTTTGGCGCGTATCACGTGGCGGAGGCGAATTTGACAAAAAGTATTGCGGAAGATTGGGGCCTGTCTTTTTCTGATCTGTTGTTTCTGGCGGATCTGCCATCTGACATTCGGTTGGAGGCTGCCCTTCAGCTTTGCCATTTGCAGCGAACGGGACGATTTATCGAAGATTGGTCATGTTTGCCAGCGGAAGCGAATTCCTACGTGGCCTGTCAAATCGAGCGGCCTGCAGATCGTCCAACCAGCTTGCTTGATGACCGCAGGTCGCGTCGTTATCGGATCCGCGTCAGTGAGCACCTGGGGTTTTCCCGACCGGGCCGGGAGGAGCTTTCAGTTTTCGAGACCTGGCTGTTAACGGATGTTATTCAGCGGGGTGGTTCTGTTTCCGAGATGACCGAGTCGGGGTGTCATTGGTTTCTGGAGCGCAAGCTGGTCTCACCGTCGGAACAAGCCCTTGAACGTATCGTGCGCTCTGTGCGCCAAAGCTTTCTGGAACGCTGCCTCGCATCGGTTGCGGTACGGTTGTCAGCGTCAGCAGCATCTGACCTGGAAACCAGTCTT
The DNA here is from genome assembly GCA_965207105.1 of Roseovarius sp. Taxonomy (GTDB): domain Bacteria; phylum Pseudomonadota; class Alphaproteobacteria; order Rhodobacterales; family Rhodobacteraceae; genus Roseovarius. Next base: position 31,541 of record CBDBLS010000056.1, read on the forward strand.
GCTGACCCGCGAGGACGCAATGGGTTTCAGCGCCTGAAGAGTGAGGTTGGTGCCGCGACACTGGATAACGTGTTGGATGCGGCGGATCGGCTTGCTTTCATTCAGGGTCTTGATCTGCCCCATGATATGATCGGGAAGGTTGACCCATCCTGGATCAGGCTTCTGGCGCGCCGGGCTGAGGGAGAAACCGCATCCGAGATGCGTCGGCACTCCCGGGAAAAGCGCCTTGGTTTGTTGGCCGTTTACCTGATGACCCGCCGGTCGCATCTGCTCGACGGGTTGGTGGATCTGCTGCTTGAGGTCGTCCATCGCATTGGCACACGATCCAAACGTAAGGTTATCAGCAAGATCGCGGCTGATATCGATAAAGTCCACGGTAAAGAGCGGTTGTTGGTTGATATTGCCACAGCTGCGATGATGGCTCCGAATGGTCGGGTTGCCGAGGTCATCTTTCCTGTCGCGGGCGCGGCAAAGCTGAAAGCCATCATTGATGAGCATAACGCCAAGGGTACGCTTGATGCTCGGATTCAAACGGTGATGCGTGGGTCATATTCCAGTCACTACCGTCGAATGCTGCCATCGCTGCTGTCCCTCCTGAGGCTTCGGTCGAACAATGAGGTCTGGCGACCAATGCTGGATGCCTTGTCTTTGATTGCCCGCCTGAATGAAGAGGGGCGGCGTTGTGCGCCAGCCTCTCTGGCCCCGGAAGGATCGATTCCGCGAAAATGGCGGAGCACAGTTATTGATAGTCGGGGGCGCATGAATGTCATTTCTTACGAGCTCTGCGTTTTGACACAATTGCGGGACCGCATCAGAGCGAAAGAGATCTGGGTCGAGGGGGCAGATCGCTATCGCAATCCGGATGATGACCTGCCAAAAGATTTTCCCGAACGGCGAAACGCTTACTATGCTGGCTTGAACCTCACCCAGGATGCCCGCGTCTTTTCCCAAACGATACGTGAACAGCTTGAGCAGGAACTGCGCCAGTTGAACGCGACACTGCCCACCAACGACAAGGTTCGATTGCGTTGGTCAGGTGAGAACCGGATAGGCCTTACGCCCTTCGATCCCGTATCGGAGCCTAAAGGTCTGGCCAGCCTGAAAGCCGAAATCGGGCGGCGTTGGCCGATGACCGGATTGCTTGATACGTTGAAAGAAACAGCGCTGGACACCGGTTTCCTTGAGGCTTTTGAGACCTCGGCTACCCGGGAGGCGCTGCTGCGGGAAGTGCGGAATCAACGTCTGCTCCTTTCCTTATATGGCCTGGGCACAGATGCGGGATTAAAGCGTGTGGCAGCGGGCACGCCAAGCGTCAGCCATGACGAACTGTTGCATATCCGGCGGAGGTACATTGACCCGGCTTCTCTGCGGGCCGCCTGCGGCCGGGTTGCAGATGCGACGCTGGCTGTTCGCAATCCGACAATCTGGGGTGAGGCGGGAACAGCCTGTGCATCTGATTCCACCAAGTTTGGGGCATGGGACCGGAACCTGATGACGGAATGGCATGCCCGCTATGGTGGGCGCGGTGTGATGATCTACTGGCATGTCGAGCGTCAGGCGACCTGCATCTATTCCCAATTGAAGCGGTGTTCATCATCCGAAGTAGCGGCCATGATCGAAGGTGTCCTTCGGCACTGCACCGATATGGAAATCCAGCGCCAGTATGTGGACAGCCATGGTCAGAGTGCCATTGGCTTTGCCTTCTGCCATCTTCTGGGTTTCGAGTTGGCACCTCGTTTGAAAGCCATCGCCCGACAGAAGCTGGCCCTGCCGCACGCCGGTATGCGAGGTCAGTTGCCAAACCTGCTACCCATTCTCTCCAGCACCATCGATTGGGCCGAGATCGAACAGCAGTACGACGAAATGGTCAAATATGCCGCTGCCATGCAGCATGGTACAGCTGATCCCGAGGCTATTTTGCGCCGCTTTGCCCGTGCCGATGTGATGCACCCGACCTACAAGGCACTCGCTGAGTTGGGGCGTGCGATCAAGACAATCTTCCTGTGCCGGTATCTGCGATCTGAGGCCTTCCGCCGCGAAATTCATGAAGGACTGAATGTCGTCGAGAACTGGAACAGTGCGAACGGCTTTGTATTCTTCGGCAAAGGTGGCGAGATTTCCAGCAACCGGATTGCCGATCAGGAGATCGCCGCCCACGCCCTGCACCTGCTTCAGGCGTCCCTCGTCTATGTGAACACGCGCATGGTGCAATCGGTTCTGTCGGAACAGGACTGGATCAGTCGATTGTCCGAGCGGGATCTGCAAGGGCTTTCTCCACTCTTTTATCTCCATATCAATCCGTATGGCCGGTTTGATGTGGATCTGGACAAGCGGATCGACTTTGGAAATCTGGCCGCATGAAACTCTTTACAAAGTGCGTGAACTGTAAAGAGTGTACGGATAAACTTGCCTGTAAAACAGGGACGATGAGAGGCTTTGAAAAATGCTGCCCAACCGGCAAAATGTAAAGAGTGATGCTTGTGATCGCCCTGCGGATGCTCATGAGCGTGGTCGGGACTTTCTGGGAGAGGCGGAAATCACTCGGTTGCTGAAGGCGGCCAAACGTGGCCGCCATGGTGTTCGGGATCATCTTTTGCTGCTGCTGATGTTCCGGCATGGGCTGCGCGTATCAGAAGCTATTGCCCTGCGCAGTTCTGACGTAGACCTTGATCAGGCGCGCCTCTGGATATCACGGCTCAAGAATGGTCTGAGTGTCGAGCAGCCTATTGCAGGGGACGAGTTGAGAGCGATCCGCCGCTGGTTGGCTTTGCGAGAAGATACACTTCCGTGGCTGTTTGTGTCTGAACGCAAACAGCCCCTTACCCGCCAGGCGGTGAACTATATCGTTGCGCGCGCGGGCAAGCAAGCGCAGCTGGGGCATATCAATCCCCACATGCTGCGACATTCCTGCGGTTTTGCTTTAGCCAACAGGGGGTATGACCTGCGTCTGATCCAGGATTATCTCGGGCATCGGGAACCGCAGCACACCGCACATTACACCCGCACGGCTGCAGGCCGGTTTGAAGGGCTTTGGTAGAGGATAGAAAAAATGACTGTCAAAATTCCTGACAACATTTTCGAGGGCCTGGTCAGATGGATGGTTCGGGGTCCGTGGCCCGAGCATTTCCAGCAGGCCATTCACGACCACACCGGGCTGTATTGCGAACACCATGACATCGATAACTTCGAGGCCCTTGCGGATCGGATCGGCGGGCACTGGGTGAGTGTCCTCAACGATATGGCCCTCAACGATTTTCTCGGCCGGGAAACCGAGGACGGGAATGTGGTCACGGCCTATCTCAAACGCCGAGGCTGGAAGGAAAAGAAGATCGCAAGGGCCTATCTCGAAGGCATTCGGGATTCCGCCGTCAGCCTGTACGAAGTCAGCGATATCGTCCCGGGAGAATCGTTCCTTGCACGCGATCTGATACTGGACGGCGAGCCCTTCCGGGTGTTGGAGCGCCGCGCAACAAAGACCATGGCACCATGGGAGAAGTTCGCCCTGCGTATTGTGAATGTGCGCGGCCAGAATATCATCTCTGGTGGGCTCCTGCCGCTCGAGCCGGATCTGGCAGATGATCTTCTGTCTGAATTCCGCGAAATGGTTGCAGAGGCCGAAATCGGATTCGAGGAGATGATCGCCGAGGCACGTGCTGAAAGTGATTTTGGGGAAGAGATCCCTCCCGAGGGGATCCAGGACATTGCCTTGGGTATCGCGCTGAAGTCGGCAAGCGCCTTCATCGCCACAACCTGGATGGCCGCAACGCCCCTGCATCCGGACGAGCAAGTGCTTCCCCAACTCTTCAATTTTGATGGCGACGAGGTGGAGTTCATCCAGCTCGTCTACCGTTTCGAGAAGGGGACGACCCAGGCTCAGATCCGCAAAGTCCTCGACGGTGAATCTGACATGGAAGCCGCCTCAGATAAGATCTGGAACTGGGTCGATCGCGGCGGACGTACCGCGACAAAGCCGCAGAAAGCGCTGCCAGAGGGCGGCCAGATGTACAATTCCCAGCTCGACGACGGATCACCGGTGCTCGGCATGGTCACCCTCAACGGTCGCACACTCGAAGCGGATATCAATTCCGAGCCTCGTGCGCAGGAACTGAAACTCCGTCTTGCCGATTTGCTCGGCGATCTCGTCAAACAGCCGCTTGTGGCCCGGCAGACACTGGAACAGGCCATGGCGGCGCATCGCGAAAATGGCGCGACCCCTGAACCGCTCGACCTTTCCGAAGAAGAGCAGGCAGCAATCCGGGCGGAGATGATGGGACAGCATTACCAGGGCATTCTGGATCGCCCAATCGGCCTGCTCGACGACAAAACCCCGCGCGAGAGCGTGCGCACAGCCAAGGGTCGACGGGACGTCGCCAAATGGCTCAAGGTCCTGGAGTTGAACGAAGCCAAGGCAAGAGACGGCACAAACACACCCATCTACGACTTCAGTTGGATGTGGCAGGAGCTAGGGGTCATTGAAATCAGAAAGTAATGTTCACAAATGTTCCAGAATTTGTCCGATTTCGCAGCCTCGGGCCGGTTAGGCCTAGTTGAGTGATATCACGTGTTTATGATTCATTGGTTTTGAAAGAACCTGGAGGATCCCATGACGTGGACAGACATCACCCGCGCGGAGCACAGGCGTAAAACGGGCTTTTATCCAAGCGATTTAACTATGGAGGAATGGGCGCTTGTTCGGCCCCTGTTACCTGCCGCGAAGCGAGGTGGTCGCCCTCGCAAGACGAATCCGCGCCGTGTTGTGAACGCGATTATGTATATGGCGAGCACGGGATGTCAGTGGCGCATGATCCGGCGGGATTTCCCGGCGGTCTCGACTGTGCAGAACTGTTTTTACGACTGGCGCGACAACGCTCTGTTACACCGGATCAACCATCTGTCAATGATGGCGGCGCGCGAATTGTCGGGCCGTGAGGCGAGCCCCACTGCGGGCGTTATTGACAGCCAGAGCGTAAAAACAACGGAAAGCGGCTGCATTTCAGGCTTTGATGCGGGCAAAAAGATCAAAGGGCGCAAGCGTCACATCGTGACAGACACGCAAGGTTTCCTGTTGCCGATCCTTGTTCACGCCGCCGATATACAGGATCGGGATGGTGCTGTGGATGTTCTCAAAGCACTGCGCATCCGCTTCCCGCGGCTGGGGCACATCTTTGCGGACGCAGGATATGCAGGGCCAAAGCGTCGGGATGCTTTGGCCCTGCAGGGAAAATGGACATTGGAGATTGTCAAGCGCCCTGACAAAGCCGAGGGGTTCGTTCTTCCACCACGAAGACGGGGTGTCGAGCGAACATTCGCGTGGCCGGGACGTTGCCGTCGTTTGGCAAAAGATCGGGAGGCAACCGTTGAAAGTTCCGTAGCATGGGTTTTGGTTGCCGGTATTCGTCTCTTGACAAGGCGGATAGCAAGGCATTCTGTTCAAACATAAACTTTTGAGTCAGCCTCTGAGAGGGAAAGGGCAATCCGCAGTATGCCAATTCTTCTTCGAGAGGCCGGTATTGAAGATGAGGTTGCACAATTCTGGAGGCACTGGACCAATGCCCTGCGGAACACGAATCCCAAGCTGCTCGCCTATCTGTCCTATATGGTGGAGCGGCTGATACCGATGAAGTCCATTCTGCGTCCTACCGGTTCCCTGTTCCTGCACTGTGATCCTACAGCCTCTCACTATATCAAAATCATGATGGACGCGATTTTCGGACATACGAACTATCGCAACGAGATCATCTGGAAGCGGAATACAAGCCACAACTCCGGGCGTCAGTTCGGTCGCATCCACGACACGATACTGTTCTATTCCGCTAGCAAAAACTGGACTTGGAACAAGACTTAATGGGGGTGAGTATTCCGAGGAGCAGCTAGGCCGCTTCAAGAAAGATAAGGATGGCCGTTATTACAAGGCACAAGACCTTACGGCAGCTCGCCCAAATAGCGATAGTGGCAAGTTCGAATGGCGGGGCAATCAGCCTGGCTCCACACGTGGTTGGGCCTACACGTTAGATCAGCTTGAAGAGTTTTGGGCGCGGGGCCGGATACTCTTGAAGCGTAATGGCACGCCCCGAGCTGATGGCCTCAAGGTCTATCTGGAGGACTTGGAAGGTCCACTGACGCAATCGATATGGACAGACATAGAGCGAATCCCGAACACCAGCTCGGAGCGTCTTGGATACGCCACCCAAAAGCCCGTGGCGTTGTTGAAGCGGATTATATCTGCCAGCACCAACGAGGGTGATGTTGTTCTGGACCCCTTCTGTGGCTGCGCAACAACCATTGAGGCGGCACATAAACTTGGGCGGCGATGGATCGGAATCGACATTGCCATTCACGCGATCAAACGCGTTGCAAAGGTTCGACTGGAGGATAGGTTAGGTCTTGAGGAGGGCGTTGACTTCGAGATCGAAGGTGTCCCGCACACCCTTGAGGGCGCAAAGGATCTGTGGACGCGCGACAAATACCATTTTCAGAAATGGGCGATTGAGCAGATAGACGGCTTCGTTACCACGCGAAAGTCCGGGGATGGCGGCATAGATGGCCGACTTTACTTCTCGCTGCCGGATAGCGATGCGCTCGCCAGTATGGTGCTGGAAGTGAAAGGTGGAAAGAATGTGGGAATATCGACCGTTAGAGACTTGAGGGGCGTTTTGGAACGGGATGATGCGCGAATGGCTGGCCTGATCGTCATGGATCCGTTGTCTGACGGGAAGTTGAGGAACTTTGAAAAAGAGATGGCGCAAGCTGGTGATCTGGCCGTGAGCGGCATGAATTACAGCCGAATGCAAATCTTGTCTGTGCCCGAGATATTAGATGGCCGCAGGTTTCTGACGCCATCAGTCGCCAAGGGGCGTTCCAGTATCAAAGAACCAATGCTACCTATGGCCCTGAAATAACGAGACTCGTGCTCCGCTTAAGCCCGTAACTACTAGGTCCGTAGAAAAATGTCGTGCTGATACCAGAGCCTGTTCACTGAAAAACCAGAACATAGCGGCCCAGGAAATGAAGACGAGGACATGGGTTCCACCAACTTTGAAGAAAAGAATGAAGGGTGACTTTGGAGGGTAAGTGTGGGGACGTGTAATATCCCTAAGTTGTGCTCGAACCGTTTGGTTAACAAGGTGGAATGACTGCACAAATTTCCCCGTATCAGAAATGATGCTTACCATAAATCTCGCAAGTGCCGAGAAGCAGCCAGACGTGCACGAAAAAGGGGCACCCGATTGGATGCCCCTTTCGATTGCTGCGTTTCGACCTTAGCCGCCAGCGGCTTTGGCCACTTCCTCGGCAAAGTTTTCTTCTTTTTTCTCAATTCCTTCGCCCACTTCCATGCGGACGTAGCCGGTGATCTCGGCACCTGTTTCCATGGCGGCGGCCTCGACCGTCAGGTCAGGATTGATCACGAATGACTGATTGACCAGCGTGACTTCGGCCATGAATTTCTTCATGCGGCCAACGATCATCTTTTCGATCACCTGCTCGGGCTTGCCCGATTCACGTGCGATGTCGATCTGAACCTGCTTTTCCTTCTCGACTACGGCCGGGTCCAGTTGCTCTTCGTTCAGAGCGGCAGGATTGGTGGCGGCGATATGCATGGCAACTTGCTTGCCAAACGCCTCGTCACCGCCTTTCAGGGCAACCAGAACACCGATTTTACCCATCCCGGTGGTGGCGGCGTTATGGACATAGGCCACAACGGTATCGCCTTCCAGCGCGGCCATGCGGCGCAGCGACATGTTCTCACCGATGGTGGCCACTTTGGCGGTGATGGTGTCGGCAACGGATTTGCCACCCATGTCCGCCGCCGCCAGCGCGTCGGTGTCGCTCACGCCCATGGCAACCGCGGCCACACCGGCAACCATTTCCTGGAATTCGGCGTTCTTGGCAACAAAGTCGGTTTCCGAGTTCACTTCGACCGCAACACCGCGCCCACCGTCAACCTTCACGGCCACAAGGCCCTCAGCCGCGGTGCGGCCAGATTTCTTGGCGGCTTTGGCCAGACCTTTGGTGCGCAGCCAGTCGACGGCGGCGTCCATGTCGCCATCGGTTTCGGTCAACGCTTTTTTCGCGTCCATCATGCCTGCGCCGGTGCTGTCGCGCAGTTCTTTCACCATTCCAGCAGTGATCGCCATCTCGGCTCTCCTCAAATTTACGGATCGTCTGGGACGCAGGTGTAGCCCGCGCCCCGTATCAGTTTTGCGAAACCGCGTGTCTTAGCTTGACGCAGCAGTTTCCTCGGCAGCGGCTTCCGCAGGGGCGTCCGCTGCGGCTTCTGCGGGGGCCTCTTCTGCCACAACTTCTTCCACAGGGGCCTCTTCCATCGCGCCCAGATCAATGCCAGCCGCGCCCATTTGGGCCGACATGCCATCAAGAGCTGCACGGGCTGCCAGATCGCAATAGAGCGTGATCGCACGGGCCGCGTCGTCATTGCCCGGGATGATGTAATCGATCCCATCGGGCGAGCAGTTGGTATCAACCACGGCCACAACCGGGATGCCCAGCTTGTTGGCTTCGGCCACGGCCAGCGCCTCTTTGCGCACGTCGATGACGAACAGCATATCAGGTGTGCCGCCCAGTTCGCGGATACCGCCCAGCGACGATTGCAGTTTGGTCTGGTCGCGTTCCATGCCCAGACGCTCTTTCTTGGTCAGGCCTTCGGCACCGGTTTCCATCGCTTCGTCGATCTCTTTCAGACGTTTGATGGATTGCGACACGGTTTTCCAGTTGGTCAGCGTGCCACCCAGCCAGCGGTGATTCATATAATACTGGGCTGATTTCTCGGCGGCTTCGGCGATCGGCTGAGCGGCCTGCCGCTTGGTGCCCACGAACAGAACACGGCCACCTTTGGCGGTGGTTTCGCGGATCGCGTGCAGCGCCGCGTCCAGCATCGGGACGGTTTGCGTCAGATCGAGAATGTGAATGCCATTGCGCGCGCCATAGATGAACTCGCCCATACGGGGGTTCCAGCGTTGCGTCTGGTGGCCAAAGTGTACGCCTGCTTCAAGCAGTTGGCGCATGGTGAACTCAGGTTGAGCCATGTCCGTTTCCTTTCCGGTTTAAGCCTCGGTACGGGGTGAGAAGCGTTTGCTTCAACCGGTGGACGCGAAAGGGATGTCTCCCCCAACGGTCCGCCCGCACCTGTGGATTTCGTAGCGCGCGTATAGGTCGGCCTGATCCGGTGCGCAAGGCCTTCTTTGCCCAGGGCACTGCCAAGAAGGGCTCCAATAATGATCGCACGATACAGGACCGGTGGTCTCTTGCTCAAAACGCAAGGTCCAAGAGCCGACAATAGACAGGGGCCGGATCGATAGTTACAACTTTTGATTGTTACCCTATTGCCGTAGCCCATGCTCTTATGTTTTCGTATTTTGCGCTCCCTCGGTTTCCGAGATATGCTGCGGCACAGATTTTTTAGAAACCCTTATTATTAAGCTCTAATAGATGGTTATGAGAACCTCAGCACTTTATCACTTTGACCCGAACCTGCCCACGCTTTCCTTGTCCGAACTGTTTGAGGAGGACCGCCCTGAACCGAGGTTTGAAAAAGACACAGGTCTGGCTGCGTCCTACGAACAACGCAGCGCGCCGATCTGGCCCGGCGAGAATGGCCGCGCGTTTCTTGAATTTGAAAATCAGGAAAGCACATCAGGTCGGGTGGAAACCGGGCTTGATACCAGCCCAGTGCGGCTGCCCGTTGATCACTTTGAATTCGCATTGGATCAGGACCAAGCCGCCCCCCTGCCCCCGGTCGATAACCCGGTTGAGGAAACCAGCGACGCGCAGGAGGTAATCGCGTCGGCCACGGATGACGGCCGTCCCCCGCCCGGAGACGGTCCGGACACTGGGCAACTTGACGATGCAGACCCCGATCCGGCACCGCCTCCGATCATACCGGATATCCCGCCCGAGACGCCCGTTGATAACGGGCGTCCCGTCGGTGCCACGCCCGGCACCCCGACAGACACCCCTCTCAGTCCGCCACCAAGCGGCGACAATGCAAGCAACGGGCGCGCCCCGGTGCTATGCCTGATATGCCCCCCGATACCGGCCCTCTCACCAGCTACACAAGCGGCGGCCCGGCATCGACGTCTTTCAATGTCCTGATCGAGTTTGTCGGCATCTGGACGGACGAGTTACAGGCGGGCTTCATCGAAGCGGCTGATTATCTCAGCACCATAATCCTTGCCGATCTGCCGGATGTCATCGTTGACGGGATAGCGATTGACGATATCAGCATCACCGCCACTCTCGAAGGCATTGATGGCGTGGGCGGTATTCTTGGCAGCGCAGGTCCGCGTGACCTGCGCACGGATGGCACGTTCCTGCCCTCGGTTGGTGCCATGACATTTGATAGCGCAGACGCCCAGAACCAGCTTGGCATCGGCAACTGGGAAACCATTATTCTGCACGAGATGATGCACGCCCTTGGCTTTGGAACATTGTGGTCGGCGATGGGGCTGACCACTGGCTCGGTCGCGGGCGAGGATATCCGGTTCACCGGCGTGAATGCGACAAATGTATATCAGACTGAATTCCCAGGCATCGCAGGTTCAGATCCGGATTCGTTGCTGGGCGTGCCGGTTGAAACCGATGGCGGACCGGGAACGGCTGGCGGCCACTGGGTTGAGTTCCTGTTTGATGACGAGATCATGACGGGGTTTGTCGACACCGGCAGTTTCGTGTCCGTGATGACCATCGCCTCGCTGGAAGACATGGGTTATGATACTGTTTTTGATGATCCCAGCTCCGCGAGCGATCTCAGCGGGCCGATCCCGGCTGATCCGCTTCTGGATCTGTTTGCCTGATCCCTCAAGGATCACGCGACTGTCCTGATCCACCATTGGACCGCAGGCATAAGCGCGCGGTCAAGGGCTTGGGTATGCGCTTGTAATTCTTTCAACAGGGAGCTATCATGGAGACTGATAAAGAAGCAGCACAGCTGGCGCGATTAAAGAAAATCGTTCCGTGGCTGGCGATAACGCTGTCGGTCGCCACCTTTGTCATCATTCTTATGGCGGGACATAGCAGTGAAAAGGCCTTTATCGTGGCTGGTCTCATGCTGGGTTTTGTTCTCATCACCTTTTGGATGAGGGTCCGTTTTGGGCCGTCCGGCTTCATTGTCGCGCTGTTCATTCTAGCGTTCATCGGATGGCGCTTGCAGCAGGCGGGGCTGGTTTAGACGCTTGGTGCCGGTCGCGACTATGGCTAAGATCGAGAATGTTTATGGCACAGGGTGCAGGCTGAGAAAGATCAGGGTCTGGTTCCGGCCCGCCTTGTCCTTCAACGAAAGAGAGACGTGCAGCCGCTGCCCGACATACTGGTTGAGGGCAAAACTATCGGGGTGATTGACGGCCATGTCCGCAGGCAAGGCCGCATCCGGGCCAAGACACGCCTCAATCTGCGCCTGCATATGATCAAACTGAGTTTGTGCGGTGTCCGCGCGATACGCGAAGGTCCAATAGCAAGTGGTTTGTGTGTGCCCACCCAACAGCCGACTGGTTCCGCAGGTGGCCTGTTCATGCCCCAACGTGGCGACCCCATTCCAGAGTGGCGCACAGCTCGCGCTTGCCAGTGCGGTCTGAGGGGTCAAAAGCTCCAGGATCAAGAATAAGCGCCATACCATGGAGTTACCCTTTCATGCCAATCCCCCAAACACAACGTGGCGACCCCAACGCGGGTTGCTGTTGCACATATCCGCGCGGCGCGCCAATAACGGGGCATGAGCGAACTCCTATGTATAGGCAGTGTCCTTTGGGACATGATCGGCCGTACCGCCAGCCATATGAAACCGGGCGCGGATGTGCCGGGGCGGATTTTGCGTCAACCCGGTGGGGTGGCGCTGAACATTGCCATGGCGCTGCGTCGCTTTGGTCTGTCCCCTTGTATGTTTTCCTTGCCATCAATCTGCAGCAGATTGATGGTTGCCCGGATGGGATGGCCATCCCATCCGGGCGCTCGATTTGGGTCGTCCTCCCCTTGGCTTCAAGAGCCGCAGGGCAGCTTGACCGGGTCGATTCATGGAAAACTGATCTGAACAGATGAAAGGGAATCCCGGATGTCCCGTATACAAGGAAAGACCGCTTCTCCCCAGCTTGCCACAGAGCAAGTATATGTCGGCATCGATGTGAGTGAATCACGTCTTGATGTCTATCTTCACCCAACAGGCCTGTCGCAGAGCGTGAGTAATGACAAAGCAGGTCTGCAACGGTTCGCCCGCTTCCTTCGATCATATCAACCTGAGTTGATCGTGCCGGAGGCAACCGGCAGCTGTCATCGGCGCGCGCACCGGCACCTGCATGATGCGGGTTTCCATGTGGCTGTGATGAACCCATACCGCACCCGAAAGTTCGCTGATATGATGGGGCAACTGGCCAAAACCGACGCGATTGACGCCAAATCCCTCGCGCTGTTTGCCGCGATGGTGAAACCGGAAGCAAAGGCCCCCCTGCCCCGGCTCGCGCCGATCTGGCCGCTCTCCCGGTTGCCGGGCGGCAAATTTCCCGGCAGAAAGGAGCTTTGCAAAACCAGTTGAGCGTGACCGGGCACAGTCTGATCAGCCGACAGATGCGTGCGCGGATCAAGATGGCCGAACGCCACCTTGCGGCTCTGGATGCTGAACTCCGACAACTTCTGCGCCGCGAACCCGATCTCAAACATCGCTTTGATATCCTGACTTCGATACCAGGCGTCGGGCTGATCTCGGCGGCCACCATGATTGCGGAACTGGGCGAATTGGGACAGGTCAACGCACCCCGGATTGCCGCCCTTGTCGGGGTTGCGCCCATGAACTGCGATTCCGGCGCCATGCGGGGTCAACGCCGCATTCGCGGTGGCAGAGCAAGCGTTCGCAACACGCTCTACATGGCCGCCGTTGCTGCAGTTCGCTCAAACCGAGACTTCGCCGCGTTCTACAACAGGCTCAGGGAAAACGGAAAGCCGTTCAAAGTCGCAATCACTGCGGTCATTCGAAAACTGGCAATCGTGGCGAATACCCTCATCTCGGAAAATCGAAAGCGGGTGCCAATATGCCCTTGACCACAAACACAGATGCTGCTCAGCGCGGTGGGGCGCGATGAGGCGGGTCAGGAGTTGATCCGCGCCTGTGAGATGATGGATCTGATCACAACCCATATCTATCGCTCGGATGATTTACCAACGGATGTATATATGGCCATTGAGGCCGCCAACGGATTGATCGCTGCCATTGCCGATGCCCATTCGCTTGAGGCTGCGGGCGCACGTATTCTGACCCCGCTTGTCTTACAAATAACCCGGCTCTCATGTGATTGTGGAGCCACTGCCCGGCACGTCGTTTATGACGGGCGGTGGCGGGGGTCGGACCGTTCCCCTCCCGGTCGTTGTGGACCGTCGCCGAGTATGGTCGCCCCCGTCTTTTCCGCTGACCTGAACGGATACATGGGCTTTGGGCTCGCATGACAGGACGAGGTAAGGAAAAGACATATGAACGATACCATTGGAGTCGACATCTCGAAAGATTCGCTGGACGCCTTTTGGCTTTCAAAACGGAAACACAAGCAATTTGCCGACACCAAAACAGGCTTGAGGGCTCTCACCGGCTGAATACGAGAGGCAGAAGTGTCTTCAGTCGTGTTCGAGGCTACCGGCATTTACCACCGGCTGCCGGAAACCAGCCTTGCAGAGCATGACTTTATCTTTTGCACGGGTGAATCCCCGCCAGGCACGTCGCTTCGCCGAAGGCACCGGGACACTGGCCAAAACGGATCGGGTTGATGCAGCAATGCTGGCCAGAATGGGATCTCTTCCGGAGTTGCAAGCTGACAAGCCAAAAAGCAAATGCTTCATAATCTCAAAGGGATGACAACCGCCCGACAGGCTCCAATCAAGGATCGGACGGCCGCAGGGACTCGGCTTGCAACCGCAACACACCCGTTGCTCGGGAAGCAGGCCACTCTGCGCCTGCGCCAGGTTGAGCGTGACATTGGGTTGTGTCTCGAAAGTGGTGGAAATTATTCCATGGCGTCTCCGAGCGTGTTGATGTTTGGCCGCGTTACGCGACGGGGTCAAGGTTTTCGGTTACGAGTGGCTGATGGAGTGTTTCCCAACCATCGACCTTGCGCATCTGGATTTGCCCGGAAGCCATCAAGGCCCGGAACAGCATCGGCACGGTCTCTGGGGACGGCAGCACGGTTTGCGTCTTGATACGGCGTCTGAATTCTTCATTGAGGCGCTCAATGGCATTGGTCGTACGCGCTGATTTCCATTGGCTTTGAGGAAGCCGGGTGAAGGTGAAGAGCCTGTCGCCGGCTTCCTCCAGGCTGTCAGCCACGGCACGGCATTTCAGACGCCATTTGCGTGGAAACGCCTTGCGGCGCCTGTGCACCTCAACTGCTGTATCGGCGTAGATCATGTCGCGGTAATCCTCAGTCAGCTCTTCGTGCATATGGCCGGGTGCATGGGCCCGCAGATTGCGGTGTTTGTGAACCGTGCAACGCCGGATCTCCAGATCATCGCCCCGGAGACCGGAAAGCGCGGCCTCCAGGCCCGGGGCTCCGTCAACAATGACAAACCCGGGCCGCTTCAAGCCCCGCGCATCCAAATCATTGAGAAACTGTCGCCACGCGGCTGTAGTTTCTCCCCCCATATTGCCAATGGAAAGCAGCACTTTCCGGCCATCCCGTCTGACGCCAATGGCCGCCGGAACCGGGATATTGGCGGCTTTACGGTCCATTCGTGTCTTGACCACCGTGCCGTCCAGGATCGATCGAACGATATCCTCATCCGCCAAATCGCGAGTACACCACGCCTCCCGGTCCGCCTTCACCTTCCGCCACGCCCGGCTCACCACGTCCCTGCCCACAGCGCCCTTGAACAATCCATAAAGCGCGCGCTTTACCCGGCGCGTGTTGGTCCCCGACAAATACACCGCCGCAATCAGCGCTTCCGCCTTCTTCGTCAAACGTTGATAACGGGGCAATGCCCTGGAGCGCCATTCCGTGGTTCGACCATCTTCCTGTGCAATACGCGCACGAGGTACGCTGACCTTCTCTGAGCCAAAGGTTCCAATGATCCCGCGTTCCCGGTGGCCATTGCGGTAGCCTTTCTGGCCTGCGCTCTCCCGTCCGTAGCGACAACGGCCAGGGAGACCCTCAAGCCCTTCCTCAAAAACCGCTTCAATCGTCGCGCGAATGTTGGCGCGAAGCCGATCCTCGATCGGATCGTGGCCCTCTTCATGTGCCGGTAGCGAAAAAGGTGAAGTTGCTGTAGCGTTCGTCATGGTGTGATCTCCCAAGGCGGCTAAAACCGCCGGTTTGGGTGCCTGGAACTCACCCGGAGATTACGCCAACTTCAAATTTCCACCAGACTCAAGACACCACCGTGACATTGCGCAAATAGATGCAGCGATTGAGACGACAATCCCGGCTGACAAAGCACTCTCCGAAAAGGCTGATATTCTCATCAGCATTCCCGGCATTGCGAAAGTCACTGCATTTGCGATACTGATCGAAATGCCTGAGCCGGGCAGCTTGAGCGGCAAGCAAGCCGCGAGTCTGGCAGGTCTTGCCCCAATCTCCCGGCAATCCGGCAAATGGCAAGGCAAAGAGCGCATCCGGGGCGGGCGGGCCTGCCTGCGAAGAGCGATCTACCTGCCTGCCGTTGTCGCCACGCGCTTCAATCCGGATATGAAAGCAAAATATCACGAGATGATTGCCAAAGGGAAATGCAGGAAACTTGCGATTACTGCGGTCATGCGCAAGCTTGTGGTCATGGCAAATGCGTTGCTGCGTGACAGTCGGAAATGGACTGAAACACGGACTTGACCAATACGGATACTCATTGAATGGCAGGACCCGCCCCGGACAGGGTCCGAACAGGGCACGGGCGGATCGACCTGCGTGGCATCGCCCTGTTGCCCGCCGATGCGCCCGGCGAACACATGCGCACCACATGGCCCCCGGTTTGCACCATTGCCCGCATCGAGCGTCAGCGCGGGCACGTCCGGGCCGGGCACAGTGTCAAAACCGAAACCGAAACAACGTACCTGATCACCAGCCCGGGGCAGTCTGATCCTGACGATATTCTGCGCCTCGACCGCAGGCATTGGCGGATCGAGGCCATGCATCGCGACAGGGATGTGACGCCGGGCGAAGATGGATACACCAACCGCCCGGGACATGCCCCCGCAATATCCTCACCCACAACAGCGCCGCGCGCGCATTGCCCGAACGCATCCCGAACGCGCCTGCAGGAGCTGTCGAAACAGTGCGGGAAAATCGCCGGAAGGCTGTCAGGTTCGTATCGGATAAACAGAAAATCGCCCTTCTCTGAATCGCCCTGTGAATGCCTCGTGACTCTGAATATGGTATAATGATATAGCAGAAAATGACCCGGTGCATTCCAGGGGCGAGGCGCACCCGGCGGCTCCAGAGATTGGATTTTATAAGATGCGAACTTGCATGGTTGTTTTGCCGATGCACCGTTCTGGGTCTTCGGCTTTGACGTACACGCTTAAATTGCTCGGGTTTGAACTGCCCAAGACGCTGGTTGCGCGCAGCAAGAACGACAATGATCTGGGATTTTGGGAAAGCCAGCCGGTCGTTGACCTCAATGACGAGTTTTTGAAGGCCATCGGCTCGCACTGGTATGATTTCGCGCCGCCCAGGCTTGATCTTGTGCCCAAAGAGCTGACACAGGATTTTATTGCCCGCGCGGGCCAGTTGATTGAGGACGAATTCGGCAATGCCCAGCGGTTTGTCATGAAAGACCCGCGCATCAGCCTGCTGTTCCCCCTGTGGCATAAGGCGCTGACCAAGAAAAAGATAAAAGTCTTATGTGTTCTGCCGATCCGCAACCCTCTGGATGTTGCAGGCTCGCTCTATAAGCGCAATCGCATCCTGCAGGGCGAAAGCCTGCTGTCATGGCTGCGCTTTGTGCTGGACGCGGAACGCAGTACCCGCGGATGCAGCCGGGTTTTCGTGCATTACAATGATCTTCTGGCGGATTGGGGCCAGTCGGTTGCCCGGATTGGGCAGTCTTTGGATATGACCTGGCCCGACAGCCCCACCGCCGCCCAGGAGATTGATGCATTCCTGTCTGAGAAGTGGCGCCACCATCATGCCGAGGACGAGGCTGTGCTGAACGATCCGGCGATCAGCCCATGGGTTAAGCAGACCTATGGAATCCTGCGGGCCTGGTGCCAGGATACCGTGGCCAAAGGCGATCAGAGCACGTTAGGCGAGATTGCCAGGGGGTTTGACGGCTCTGCCCCCTCCTATCGCACATTGGTCAGCGAAAGCCGCGACCTGTCGGTGCAGGCCCGCGAGCTTGAGCGCAAGACATTCCAGTCAGAGGAAAAGATGCTCCAGTCAGAGGAAAAGATGCTGGTACACCGAAATGCCGAAGCCGCAGCGCTGTCCCGGGCAGAGGAAAGCGAAACCCGTCTGACCGAGGTGCAGGCGGAATTGGCCTCCACCCAGACAGAATTGTCGAGCATCCAGACCCAGTTGGCCGAGGCCAGCACCTATGCGCAGGAGCGCGTGCGCCAGATCACGGATGACTATCACTCGCGCCTTTCGGCCCTGGAGGCCGAAAAAGCGGCTCTCGAACAACAGGCACAAAAGCAACGCGCAGCCGTGAACGAAGCGCGTCAGGCGCTTAACGAAATGACTGTTGAAGTCAGCACCCGGCTTGAGACCTATGCCGGGCAGGCCCGTGACGCTACGCGCACTGCCCGCGAGGCGACAGCCAAACTGAAGCAGTTCCAGGCCGAACGAAACGCCAGGCCTTCTGCGGCGCTGAGGCGTCGTGGGCCGTCATCAAGGGGCAAAGCATGAGTAACCCTGTGGTCAACCAGGACGACCTGTTGCTGAACGAAAGCAGCGATCTGTTCAATGCAGGCTGGTATGAAAGCGCCTATGCCGACGCGTCGCACAGCTCGCTTGCTCCGGTCGAACATTACCTGTAGATCGGTACCCGGCTGGGGCGGAATCCGTCGGGTCAGTTTGATGCGAAAGCCTATGAAGCGGCCTATCCCGATGCGCTTCTTTTTTCCGGTGGGGCGTTGCTGTATTATCTGAAGGTGGGGCGTTGTTGTATTATCTGTTGCCGTATAATCTGAAGCTGGGGCGTGACAAGGACCACACGGTTTCCGCTGCTCCGTTGACTGCGTCCGACGCTCATCCTGGTCCGGTGCGCCGCGCCTGGCATATCGATGCGCATCTCAAACGCCAGATCGCGGCGGCCATGAAGGTTGAGATTGCCCCCAGGTTCAAGGCGGCGGCTGAGCTGATTGCGCCGGACTTTGATGCCGAGTTTTACCTGACCAGCTATCAGGGCGCGCTGCGCTCAGGGCTGAATCCCCTGCAACACTACCTGCAGATCGGCGCGCATAAGAACTATGATCCGTCGCCGCATTTCAGCACGAGCCTGTATAAAGCCCGTCAGAACAAAGCTCTTGACCCCGGGGTCAATGCATTCGTGGATTGGATCCAATCGGGTCGTGACGCTGGCGAAATCGGAGACCCGTTCCATAAATTTCCGGTGATCTCGCGGCGTATCGGGATGGAGCCTCCGGAGGGCGAGCGCCAGCTTGCGGCGCGGCGCGGCGCGCTTCTGGATCGCCTGAAATACGGCAAACTGGGCGAGATGGTCGCCAAGGCCTCCGAGCTTGACCCGCTGGTTGCGGCCACCTGGCCCGAGGTGCAGAGGCCCAAGATGCCGCCTTTCCATACGCCGCGCACCGGGGACAAGCTGGAGTCTCTGTGCACCCTGCGCACGGCGGCCGGCCATCGGCCCGCGCAATTCGTGATTGCCGTCAACCGGCCCCGCTGGGGCAGTGGCCTGAAGGAAGAAGGCTATCTGGCCAAGTTTCTGGTCGAAGCCTACGGGCCGGATTCTGTGTTGGTGATCTATACCGACGTCAACGATGATCCGGTGCCTGGCCGCTTTCCCCCCGGGGTCCGGGAGGTGAACTTGAAGGCTGCGGTCAAGAACAGCGCCGAAGACGTGGCCATTGATGTGCTGCTGACGTTCCTGCGCAGCCTGCGCCCCATCGCCTTTTTCAACATCAACAGCCTGTTGTCCTGGCGTTGTCAGATGTCATATCCCGCAGTCATGTCGCAAGAGATGAAGATATATAACTATTTATTCTGTAACGAAAAAAACTACTTCGGAGCATGGGTTGGGTATCCGGTGCAATATGTCTACCGCTGTTTTGACTGGTGCGAAGAACTGATTGTGGACAGCCATTATTTGAAGAACGAGCTGGTCGAACGCTTCGCGTTGCCCGCCGCCATGCAGGACCGGGTCCGGGTGATCGAGGCCCCGGCGGATAGCACCGTCGCTCTGGCCCCCGAACCCCCGCGCACCCCCATCCGGGGATCGCAGGTCTTCTGGTCAGGCCGGTTTGACCGGCAAAAGCGGCTGGATCTGCTGCCGCTGATCGCCATGCGGATGCCGGATGTGACCTTCCGCGTCTGGGGGCGGTCGGTTCTGGATAATTTCGATGCCTCTGGACTGGAGCTGCCCAATATCGTGCTGGAAGGCACGTATGAGTCATTCGATGACTTGCCCCTGAACGAATGTGATGCCTGGCTTTATACTTCGGAATGGGATGGGGTGCCGCATCTGCTGCTTGAGGTCTGTATGACCGGTGTTCCCATTGTCGGCTCTGTCGTGGGGGGCACGGGTGAGGTGCTGAAGGACCACCTGAGCTGGCCTGTCACAGAGGTCAACGATGTCGAGGCCTATGTGAGTGCCCTGCGCGACATACTTGCCAACCCCGATCGGGCCCGGACGCGCGCCGTAAAGCTGCGCGATCAGATCGCACAAGAGCGCAACAATGCCGGGCTGCGCAGCTTTGTCGCCGGTTTCGCCGTCGCCGCAGATGTCACCACACAGGAAGTTTTCAGAAGTGTACGGCGCATTGCAGCAGAGGTTTCGCCGTCGCCGCGGATGTCACCACACAGGATAGAGACCCATGGTTGATCTGTCCATCGCTCTGCTGGCGCATAATGAATCGATCTTGCTGGGACCCACTTTGCGCAGCGTTGAAGCGGCTGTCGAGGCGGCCCGGCAGGACGGTATTACAATCGAACTTCTGATGGGGCTGGACAATTGTTCGGATCAGACCCGCGATTTCGTGTTCCAGCCGCGCTTTGATGAATGGGAGCGCATGGAGTTCTCGTTCAGGGATCAGGGCAAGGCCCGCAATGCGCTGGCCGAACATGCCACGGGAAAGTTCATGGCCTTTCTCGATGCGGATGATCTTTATAGTGAGAACTGGTTCCTTGAGGGAGTGCGCGCGCTTGCGGCGGCGGACGCCAACGGAGAACGCAGGATTGCCCGCCCCGAGTTGAACTGGCTGTTTGACGCCGGCCAGAGCGTGTTGGCTATCCCGTCACAGGATGACCCGTTCTATGTGCCGGAATATCTGCTGGTCTCGAACCCTTATGATGCGCTGTGCATGGGGCTGCGGCAGGTCTGGCTGGACCACCCTTATCCGGATCGCGCCGTGGCAGATGGCTATGCCTACGAAGATTGGCAATGGGCCATCGAGACCACTGCGGCAGGATGGGTTCATGTTGCGGTGCGCGATACGATTATTTTCAAACGGCGCCGGGATATGTCACAGACAGTCCTTGCAAGTGGCGCAAAAGCTCACATACGGCAAGTGGCGGGAACAGCGATTGACGAAGGTGAGTTGCTGAACCCAATACGTCTTGCCACCAAGACCAAGAGAACCGAGAGATAGCCATGGATGACATTTGGGAAGATTTCATTTCGCGCAATGCCCACTCCGAGCCGGACTTGTCCGCCCTGGGTCCTGCCAGCGAGCACCGCGAGGCCGACAAACACCCCATGAAGTGGGAGAACGTGACGCGCGACCTTGACACAGCCCTGGAGGCACGTCTAAGGTTTGTGGCTGTTGTCATCGTGAGATGCAGCGGCGACAAATCTGACAAGGAGGAAAGCGTGGGCGGATTTCGGTGCTATGGGGATTGTGTACTATGGCTGCGGTGATTGATGTGCAGAACTATCGGCTGCGTGATGACAAGCAGCGCTGATAAGTCGATTTTCCCAGCCCGATTTGGCTGATTGATATCCCGTTTTGCCGCCATTGGCCTGTTGTAGCGCAGGTTTTGGCGGGATGGTCGCACCGATGGGTCCGGCGTCCGCGTAATGAAGGACCCGATTTGATAGTCGTATCATGCGGCGTCCTCCCATGGCGGTGCGCGGGACTTGGGTGTTTGGCCCCGCATGAAGGTCTCGATGATGATCATTGCGCCACCGCATTTGGGGCACGGCTGGGACTGGTCTCGTTCGTCGGTATCGACACCTTGATCCTCATGGGCTTTCGGAATGGCGTCTGCTTCAACCTCCAATAAAGACCTGATCTTTGCGATCCTGTCGCGACGGATGCCGTTCGCGAGGAAGCCTGTGTGGCGGATGCGGTGGAAGCCGGAGGGCAGGACATGGATCAGGAAGCGACGGATGAACTCGGACGTCGGCAGACGCATGACCTTCATCCTGTCCCCACGTTTGATGCGATAATCTTTCCACCGGAAGGCCACAGTGTTGGCATCAGCGCTGATCAGGCGGTGGTTTGAGATCGCCACGCGGTGCGTGTAACGGCTCAAGTACGCCAGCACGGCCTCAGGCCCGCCGAAGGGTGGTTTGGCATAAACCACCCAGTTGGTTTTGCGCAGCGGCGCGAGATGGGCGGCGAAGGTATCGGGGTCGGCCAGCTTTGCCAGTTTGCCGAAGAAGCGCAGCTTGCCTGCTTTGTGCAATCCGCTCAGCCCTTCGAGGAACAGGCGGCGGAACAAACGCGCGAGCACCTTTACCGGCAGGAAGAAGCCTGAGCGGCAGTTCTTCCAGCGCTTGCCATCGGACGACAATCCACCGCCCGGCACGATGATATGCACATGCGGGTGGTGCGTCATCGCGGATCCCCATGTATGCAGCACGCTCGTCATGCCAATCTTTGCACCAAGATGTTTTGGATCGGCTGCGATTGTCAGCAGAGTTTGCGCCGCCGCCTTGAACAGGAGGCCGTAGACCACCGCTTTGTTCTGGAAGGCAATGTCGGCGATTTGCGATGGCAGCGTGAAGACCACGTGGAAATACTCAATGGGCAACAAGTCTTCCATGCGCGCCTGCATCCAGTCCTGCGCCGCTGCACCTTGGCACTTCGGGCAATGCCGATTGCGGCACGAGTTGTAGGCGATGTGCTGGTGACTGCATTTGGTGCAAGCGGCAACATGCCCGCCAAGCACAGCGGTCCGGCAGCTCTCTATCGCCGACATCACTTTTAACTGCTGTAGGTTCAAGTGTCCGGCGTGGGCCAGGCGATAGGTAGCACCATGGGCGCGGAAGATGTCTGCGACCTCCAGCTTGAGGCGAGACATGGAAGCCTAGTTTAACCGGGTCCGGCCTCCCGCCGCACCAGCAGATCAAACGGGCTGGTGACACTCTGGATCGTCTTGGTTGCCACCTTGGTATAGATCGTCGTCGTTTCCAGCTTGGCATGGCCCAGAAGCACTTGGATCACCCGGATGTCGGTCCCACCCTCCAGCAGATGCGTGGCAAAGCTGTGCCGCAGAGTGTGGGGCGACACCTGCTTCTTGATCTCTGCAAAATCGCATGCGACCCCAAAGGCCCGATTGAACTGCCGCGTCGAGATTGGATCGATCCGGTTACGACCCGGGAACATCCAACCTCTCGGCCGCACTTCTCGGTAATAGTCGCGCAACAGGCTCAGAAGGTTCGGCGACAACATGACCTGCCGGTCCTTACGACCCTTACCTTGCTCAATCCGGATCAGCATCCGGTCGCTATCTATGTCGCCAACTTTGAGATGGGTGACCTCGCTGGCGCGCAGCCCGCCACCATAGGCCACGCTGAAGGCCGCGCGGTATCGTAACCCAGGCCCAGGTGCCGCTTCGATAATACGCGCGACTTCCTCGGCGCTGAGCACAACGGGGATCTTCTTAGCCGCCCGTTGATAGCGCATATGCCGCTTCATCTCGGGACGCGGGCACGTCGTCGCAAAGAAGAAACTCAACACTGTCAGCCGGTTGTTGAAGGTCGGTGCGCCAATGCCGCGCTCCTTCATATCGAGCTGGAACGCCCGCAGCTCTTCCGGTGTCGCGCTATCCGGCGCGTGACCCAGAAACCGCGTAAAATCCCGCATCCCTCGCAAATACATTGTCTGCGTTTTCGACTGCAGCCCTTTGATCCGCATATCTTCGAGAAATCGCTGGCGCAGTGCAGGTACATATTGGTCTGACATTGAAACCTCCTATCGTCAGATTGAGAAGGTCCCAATCGTCCAACAGAATCGTCAGTTCACAAAATCACGGCGCTTCGATCAGCGCGAAACCCTCGACACAAGCGCCAATACCGCGAGAGCGGTTTCGTCCATGTATCCCCTCCCGCCCACCAATATCCGCGAAGGGTATTACGGGCCGCATCATTACAGCTATTGGGCCAGCGGATTGCGCCATATGCAGATGTTGATGGACAGTGCCAAGCGCAATGACGTCAACGTAAAACGCTACCTGGATTTTGGCTGTGCCACTGGCCGGGTGATCCGCCATTTCGCGGTGCAGGAGCCGCAGATTGAAACCTATGGGTCCGATCTCAATCGTCACCATGTGGAATGGGTGAACACCCATCTGCCCGGGAACGTGACGGCCTTCATGAACCGCTCGATCCCGTCTCTGCCGCTGCCTGACAGCTATCTCGATCTGGTGTCGGCCTATTCTGTTTTTACCCATATCGAAGCGTTTGAAACCTCATGGTTGATGGAACTGCGCCGGATCATGAAGCCGGGAGCGATCGCCTGGATCACGCTGCAGTCGCATCACACCTGGCTTGATATCGAAGAGAGCTGGCCGCTCTATGGCGCGTTGAAGAACCACAAGGATTTCCCGGGCCTGGCAGACCGCGAACCGATGACGGAAGATCGCAGGGTGTTCCGCTGGCGCAACAACCGCTCTTACAGCAGTCACGTGTTCTATTCACTGGACTATATCCATAGAGTCTGGGGCCGGATTTTTGAAATTGCCGAATTCCATCGCCGCCATCCCGGGTTCCAGGATGTGGTCATCCTGAAAAATACCAAGGGAATCTAGATCGGGTCATCCCGGGCAGTTCCCGTTCGTAAAGAAAGAAAACTACCATGGTTCAGAAAATCCCAGCTGTGATCGGCGTCTCTGGCAAGTGTCAGGCAGGCAATCGAAACGCGAACACCGGCAACCTGACACATGCTGTGGCCGCCCGCAGGATTCTGGGGGACTATGTCGATTTTCCAACAGCCACGCTCTGGGGTGAGGCCATTGTCGAGCGTTTGCAGGCAAACCATTCCCATATCGTGATCGTGTTAGCCAATGCGATCCGCCTGGATAATCCCGCGCCGCAAGCGGCGCGATTCCACAAGACGATCACTGAGAACCTGCGCAAAGTGGACCTGCCGGTTGTGGTCTTTGGCCTTGGTTCTCAGGCGCGGCGGCGGCTTGCGCCGGGCGATGATCTGGTCACTGCCCTGGTCACTGCCCCTGAGACCGTCGAACTGATCCAGTTGTTAGGAGAGCGGTGTCGCAAGATTGCGGTGCGCGGCGCTTTCACCGCCGGGGTTCTCGAGCATTTCGGGGTGAAAAATGCCGAGGTCATGGGGTGCCAATCCTGTTTCTGGCACCTGACCCCTGAATTCCCGCTGACCCTGCCCAACCCGGCAGATGCTTCGGACAAGCCGGTTGGCTTTAGCTATACCGGGCCTATCCGGGAACAGCAACTGATCAAGTTTGCCATGGATCGTAATGTGCATATGGTGGGCCAGGAGCACTTTCTGGAATATCTGATCACGCAGGGTCAGGACACGACTGAGGAATATGCCGGGTTGGCGAAAAGGTTTATGAAGCTCTATGAGCTCGGTGACCTGCATCAAGAGACCTATGAAAGCTATATTCGAGACTATTTCCACATGTTCTACGATCTCGATTCGTGGTTTGAGTTTATCAAGGACTTCCGTTTCTTTTATGGGTCGCGCTTTCACGGTTGCATGACGGCCCTGCAAGCCGGGGTTCCCAGCGTTTGGGTCACACACGACTCCCGGACAGAAGAGCTGTGTGAACACCTCAAGCTGCCTTCGGTCACCCTTCGGCAAGCCCAATATTTCACCCATCTGGAGCAGTATTACGAAGCGGCGGACTATTCCGCATTCTATGCCGCCTACCCGGATAATTACCGCAGACTATACGATTATCTGGCCGCTGCGGGCGTGCCGAACCGGCTGCAGCCCCCGCTTGAACATGGCGCCGCCGCTGTGGGGGATGCACCGATTCAGGTGTCCTCTATCCGCCAGGAAATCACCGATATTTCAACGGCGCTCACCAAGCTCGGTCAACAGCTCAGTACGCTGACAGATCGTTTGGGTGCTGACGCTGGCCTAAACAGAGATTCGTGACTTGCCCCACGGATTGCGGCGTTTCTCTTTGTTTCGGTTCTGCACGGCTTTCTGGATTACGTTTTCAAGGCTGTTGGCATCTGCGAAAGTCTGATGCGCCAATTCGGTCTGCCTGAGGCCCTTCCAGACCGGTTCGATGTCGTTCAGTTCCGGAGCATATTCCGGCAACCACTCCACCGTGAGCCAATGCGAGCGGTCCACAAGGGCGGCGCGGGTGAGCTTGCCTGGCCGGGCGCGAAATCCTCGCCGTCCTTTGTCCGCGCTCCCGAAGGCAACGGCCGCGCCGAGCGATTCATTCGAACCCTGAAGGAAAAGCTGCTCCGGGTCAGAACTTTCGACACCATCGAGGAACTCCAGGCCGCCCTGCAAAAGTTCAAGGAGGACTACAACGAAGAATGGCCGATCCAGCGGCACGGACACCGTTCGCCAAACCAATTCAGATGTGACGCAATGGACAAAATCCAGGCCGCCGCATAAGCTTCACGAGTGTCTCAATAACCCTAGGGCGCTACAGTCTCCAGCAAACAAGGAGCGGTTCAGATGTCTCTTCAGATCGACAGCAGATGTGACCTGCTCGTCGACGCAACCTCGAAATCGTAGTGTGCGCGACACGAAGATCCAATGCGATGGCCCGTCCCTCGTTCGCGCGGCGGGTTGATAGGGGTCGTTTTCGGGAGAGTGAGAAATCCTACGTTAGCGAGAAAGTCGACATTTTGGGCCGCGCGGCGAATTCACCGTTTGATGAAGGTTTTTCGACGCGGGTCATTGCGCGGGGTTTCGGCACGGTCTGACTGTGGCCGGTGTTGACAAACCTCTCTGGGAGGAAGCCGCGGGGGCTAGGTGCTATCTATGGGGAAAGAGTGCGGTTGGCTTTGTCTTTGACTGTCACGGACGCACCGGCTTGGGGGTTCAGGCCGGTCGTCTCCGAGTTTTGCCAGAGGATTTGCCTCGGATGGATGTCCTTTTGCGTCGTTCGCGCGGCCTGTCGGGGCGCTGCAGACGAGGTGGCTTGGCCGGCATTGCCGCAGCAACCGGTCTGGGGTGGACGGGATGGACAGGCTTTCGGTCATGCGGCCTGCCTCCGTGGTGGAGCACGAGACCGTGGAAGCTCCCCGCGCCGGAAGGTCTCGATGATGCGCATCCGCCCGCCGCAGTCGGGGCATGGCTCCCGCAATGTCATCGGGATGACATCGGCGGTGGATGCGTCTTGCTGCATTGCTGGTTGCGCGCCGAGCAACTGTGGGGTGACAAACTAAATGCGTAATCCGGTCCAGCCCGGTCCAGCCCGGTCGGGGATTGTAAAAGGGCTTTGAAACAGGCGTTTGAAGCGGTTTTGACCGGGCGCGATTACAGAGGCACTGTTTTGGCTCCGCGACGGCAAAATGCGCAATCCGGACGCCTTTTGATCTGGAATGGCCCGGAAACGGGCTTTTTCAGGTGCTGGCGAACAGGCCCGGAACGGCTGGACTCCACGTCGGATTTACGGGGCGTTCGAGACCCTGTTTTTCGGGGTAAATCCTGCACGCCGGGCGCGGGCGGCAAGCCCGTCCCATCCCCGTTCAGAGCCCGTTCAACAGGCTGTGCACAGGGCGTTGAAGGTGGGGGTCATGTGCTGTCGACGGGAGTCGGATATCATAGCCGGGATGTCCGGGGCAATCGGGCCAGATCTGTAATGTTTCCGTATCGGCCAGGGCGATGGCCGCGTCATGGGCCATGCCCTGTTTGCGTGCTGTGTAACAGGCGTCTGCAAACCCGGACTGGGCCGCGGTCCGCTCGTCGAGCAGGAGATCGGGCCAGTCCACGCCCGCCCTGTGTTGGATGCCGTCGAAGACGGGCGGCAATGTGGAGCGCAGGGGCTCATCGAGGATCGCCGCGTAGCTGTCTGCAAGCATGAACAGGAAGTCGCGCGGGTCATGGGCGGGATCATCGAGAAAGATCACCAGGCCTTCCCGGCTTTTATCAACCGGCGGCGGGCTGGCGAGTGTCGCCGCGATTCCGGGCACGGAGGAATGATCGCCCTCCACGGTTCCTGCGGTATCATCCCAGACAATGGTGCGCAGGTCCCGCCCGTAGAGGCGGTCCGGCATGCGGATGGTATGGATGGCCATTGGTGGTCTCCTGTCCGTCAGGGGGGATCGTAGTGGAAAAGCAATCCGAGGGCCAGGTCCAGCATTTCAGGATCGTCCCGCACCAGCTTGTCGAGATCGATATCAATGCCATCCTTGCCTGCCAAAGGGTGGAAGAGCATCTGGAAGGCGCGGGTCATGACCTCGATGGCGGGGCGGTCCGGATCATAGTCAAGACCTGTGAGCATCGGAGCTCCGTATTCCCGTCCGAAGCAGGGATCGACATAGTGATCCTTGCGTCCGGTGCCCGTGCAGGGATCAAGCGGGACCACAGCGTCGCGTGTG
>CBDBLS010000057.1:0-6011 GCA_965207105.1 Roseovarius sp.
ACGGGCAGCCGTTGCGGGCAAACCGTGTGCCGTCCACTTCGTCCCCGGCAGCGATGCCTTTTTCGGCCAGCAAATCCTCTGGCGCGACGGACACAAGCTGCGGTGTTCCATCGTGCAACGCCTGTAAGGCTGCGCGTTTGACCGCACCACGGGTACAGCCGCCGCCAAGCCAGCCTTGCAGAATTGTCCCATCGGCACTGAGTAATGCCTTGGCCCCCGGTTTGGCCGCAGTCGATCCAGCGGTGCGTACGATGGTGGCAAAGGCAAAAGGTTCGTCCTTTTCGCGCAAGGTCTGCGCTGCCTCGGCCAGATCTGTAGACATGAATTCAGCAGGGGTCATAGGTGGGCCAGCTCCTGTTCGAGTGCAGCCAGATCACCCAGCGTGTTGGCCGCCTTGAAGACATCAAGATGGGGGAGTGCCGCCGCCATACCCTCGGCCACGGGCGCATAATCGGCCCAGCCTTTCAGCGGGTTGAGCCAGATGACCTTGCAGCCGCGTTTGCGCAGTTTTTCCAGCGCTGCGGCGATCATGTCCGGGGCTTCCGTATCGTAGCCGTCCGACAAGATCAGCACGACGCTGCGTCCGTCGACGAAGCGTTTGGCATAGGTGTCAGCGAACCGCATCAGGGATGGGCCAATCTTGGACCCACCCCCAAACCCGTCGGCCATCAAGGACATACGACCAATCGCACGCATAGCGTCCTTGTCGCGCAGGGCCTCAGTGATCCGCACGAGGCGGGTGTGAAACAAATAGGCGTCGGCGGCGGTGTCCGCACGCATCAGCCCTGCAAGAAAGGCCAAAAACACCTGCGCATAGACGGACATTGACCCCGACACATCGCACAGCGCCACAATCTTGCGTGTCCGGTCGGATGAAGATTTTTCGATGCGGGCCACTGCGCAAGTTTTCTGTTCTTGTGCTGACCTTGGCGCGCGTTGACAAATCTCTCAGGGAGGAAGCCGCGGGGTCTGGGCAAGACCTATGGGGAAAGCGCGAGGCCGCAGGGGGTTGGTTTTGACCTTCGCGCATATTGCGCGGACATTTTCTGCGGTTCAAAGGCTTTGGGTCGCATGATCATGGTCTTAATTGCGGTCATTGTCGGTACGTTTTCTGTGTTTGGGGTTGTTTGTGTCAAGACAATGTTCGCCCCGAACGAAGTGCAATTCGGGGCCAGTATAGTACATTTCTGACGTGCATCTCGTCATGCGGCGATCTTTCCGGGTGGTGCGCGGGTTTGCGGTTTCTGGCCGCGCCGGAAGGTCTCGATGATGCGCAACTGTCCGCCGCGGCCGGGGCATGGTTCTCGGAGGGTGAGCGGGATGATCTCGGCGGTTTGTGGGTCATCTTGTTTGATGGGTTCGGACCCGAGCAGGGTGCGGATCTTTGCTATGTTGCTCTTACGGGCGGCGCTGGCAAGCAGGCCGTAGTGACGGATGCGGTGGAACCCATCCGGGAGGACGTGGATCAGAAAGCGGCGGATGAACTCGTTTGTTGCCAAGCGCATTGTCGACTGCCGATCGCGATTCTTGATCCGATAATCCTTCCATCCGAACGCGACGGTGTTGGCATCGGCACTGATCAAGCGGCTGTTCGAGATCGCCACCCGGCGGGTATATCGGCTAAGATACGCGAGCACGGCCTCGGGCCCACCAAAAGGCGGTTTGGCATAAACGACCCATTCTGTTTTGCGCAGGGGGACGAGATATGCCCCGAAACGCTCAGTATCTGACAGCCCGACCGGATCACCGAAGAAGGCCAGTTCACCTGCGCTATGCAGAGCAAGCAGCCCTTCAATGAACAGACGGCGAAACAGCCGCGACAATACCCGCACATGAAGGAAGAAGCCCGGCTTACAGGCGATCCAGCGGGTTCCATCCGGCGACAACCCACCGCCCGGCACGATCATGTGAACATGCGGATGATGCATCAGCGCCGACCCCCAGGTATGCAAGACGCTGGTCATGCCGACCCGTGCGCCCATGCGCTTGGGATCGGCAGCGATTGTCCCGACAGTCTCAGCTGACGCCTTGAATAGTAGCCCATAGACAGCCTTCTTATTCCAATAGGCAATCCGGGCGATCTCGGCTGGCAGTGTGAAGACCACGTGGAAATATTCTACGGGCAGCAGATCTTCGGCGCGCGCCGCCATCCAGTCACGTGCCGCCGGTCCTTGGCACTTTGGACAATGCCGGTTCTTGCACGAATTATAGGCGATGTGACTGTGCCCGCATTTGGCGCACTCGGCCACGTGCCCGCCGAGCGTCTCGGTTCGGCAGGCCTCTATCGCTGACATGACTTTGAGCTGGACTAAGCTGACATGCCCCGCATTGGCTCGGCGATATGCGGAGCCATACTTTTGAAAGATATCAGCAACCTCCAGCGTGCGCCTTGGCACGTGGAGTGATCCGTCAGGTCAGACCCCGCACATGCTCAAACGGGCTGGCAACGTTGCGCAGTGTTTTGGTGGCGACATGGGTGTATCGCGCCGTCGTGGTCAGCTTGGCATGTCCAAGCAGGACTTGGATCACCCGTACATCCGTGTCGGCCTCCAGCAAATGCGTGGCGAAGCTGTGCCGCAACGAATGTAAAGTGGCGGGCTTTTTGATCCCGACCATCGCTTTTGCCGAATTGAACGCCCGATTCAAAGAGCGAGGCGACATCGGCTCAACCCGGCTTTGACCCGGGAACAGCCAGCCTTGCGGGCGGGCCTCGCGCCAATAAGCCCGCAACAGCTCTAGCAGAGATGGGGACAACATCACGTCCCGGTCCTTGCCGCCTTTACCCCGTTCGACATGGATCAGCATGCGATCACTGTCGATGTCCCGGACCTTCGGATTGGTTACCTCGGATGCGCGCAGACCAGCGCCATAGCCGATACTCAAAGCAGCCCGATACTTCATTCCTGGTCCAGGTGCCGCCGCCAAAACCGCAGACACCTCCTCGATGCTCAGGACGATCGGCAGCTTGCGCGGCTCGGTGCGAAACTGCATGTACTTCTTCATCTCATCGCGCCCGCAGGTCATCGAAAAAAAGAATCCGAGCGCGGTGATCCGGGCGTTGTAGACCGAGGGTGTGACCTCGGTATCCGTCATGTGAAGCTGGTATGCACGCAGTTCGTCCCGCGTCGCCGTATCCGGTGAACGCCCCGGAAAGGCAGTGAAGTCCTTAAGCGCCCGGATATGGGCCTTCTGAGATGTCTCCTGCATCCCCCGGATGCGCATGTCTTCCATCATCCGCCCACGTAGCGGGCTTATTCTCTCCTGTGTCATGGGAACCTCCGGTTTGACAATTGAGAAGGTCCAAATCATCAGGCCAAAGCCCCCAAACACGAAAACAACGTTAAATCAGGAGGTAAAACGCCCGCAACAAGCGCCAGTGCCGCGAGAGCGGCTTAGTCCATGATGACCAAAATTGATCTCGTGATTTTGGACGAACCTGGCTACCTGCCGTTCAGTCCATCCGGCGGCGCACTGCTGTTCCATCTGCTGAGCAAACTCTACGAGCGAACCAGCGTCATCATAACCACCAACCTCAGCTTCTCAGAATGGGCACAGGTCTTTGGAGATGCAAAGATGACAACCGCGCTTCTGGATCGCCTCACACACCGCTGCCACATCCTGGAAACCGGCAACGACAGCTACCGCTTCAAAGCCAGCTCAGAGGCTGCAAAGAAAAAACGAAAGGAGAAGCCAACATTGACCAACACATAAACGCTGATACATAAACAGGTGGGTCAAATCTCGGTGAAAATACCGGGTCAGTTCTCAACGCAAATCAACACTCACGGTGCCCAAAGGCAACGGGCACCGAGTAATCATTGCCACGATAGCGAACCACTGATCTGGATGTCACCTGACCGCTGCGCAGATCGCAGGCCTCAAACGGCGCGGCAGGCAAACCCTGCATCGCAGCCGGATCGGCCTGCAATCGTTCGCCAATGCTGATCCTATGGCCACGCAGGATATCCGTCCGGCGTTTACGACACTGCTCTTCGAGATACTCATTGAACGCATCCCGGCCTGGAAAACGCGGCATCGGCACCATGAAGTTGCGGCGGGAATAGCCGACTGGACCTTCGACCTTACCTTTGTCGTTACCCTTGCCGGGGCGACCATACCGATCCTGGATCACATAGTGGGACAGCATCGCACTGAACCGTTGGGTACGGTTGCGCGTGCCGTCGGGCATGATCTTCGCGACCGGACATTTGTCATTATCATAGAGGATTGATTGAGGGACCGCCGAAGAACGCGAAGGCATGCACGTGCCCGTCCAGCCAGGCCCCGGTGTTCGCAGCAGGATACGATCGAACATAGCAGGCATCACTGTGTGGCAGGTCCAGCGCAAAGAAGCAGGCTTTTTGCTCCACGCCGCCAATCATAACCAACGCTTCGCCAAAGTCAGCCTGTGCATGTCCAGCAGGGTGGCTCAAAGGCACGAACATCTCGCGCGAACCGCGCTTCTTTGTGCGTACGTAATCTTTGACGATGGTGTAGCCGCCGTCAAAGCCATATTCGTTACGGAGCCGTTCAAAAATGCGCTTGGACGTGTGCCGCTGTTTGCGAGGACGCGCCTTATCTTCAACCAACCAATGATCAATCTGATCGAGAAAGGCATCCAGCTTTGGTCGCTTAATCTCAGCCGTCCGGCGATACCCCGGCGGCTCGGAGCAGGCCAACATCTTGCGAACACTGTCTCGGCTAATCCCAAAATCCCGGGCAATCTGACGCCCGCTCAACCCATCCTGAAAATGGGCGCGGCGCACCTTCAAATACAATTCCACGGTGAAAATCCCCCGGCCCTCCCATCAAACGAAAGGGCAAAAGTGGACGACTTTTACGCCGCCCGCGACAACACAACGACGCCGCTACCGTGGCCGAGTATTGCTCCGCCGATTACAAACTGGGTTGGTATGCGCGGCGTTGGAACATTGAGACCTTCTTCAAAACCTTGAAGACCGGGTGCAAAATCGAAGATGTTCGGCTCACCACAGCAGACCGCCTGGCCAATTATATCGCACTATGTTGCGTCGTGGCTTGGCGCGTATCATGGCTGACAATCCTTGCTCGCCACAAACAACCAAGCGCTCCAGACGTCGTCTTCACAAAAACCGAACGGTTGGTCTTGGAAAAGGCTGTCCCACTGCGATACCAAAATGCGCCGAGAGATATTAACCTCTATTTGATCATCATCGCACGGCTTGGTGGATACTTAGATCGAAAGAGCGATCCTCCTCCGGGAACAACTGTCATGTGGCGTGGATTCTCACGTTTGTCCGATCTTGAAGAAGGGTTCCGCATCGGAAAATCAAAAGCGGAACAACTTGTGGGTAACTGAAAGACCAATCGGGCGGTTACGTTGGTTCACCGTCGGCGGTTCAAAACACGGGCAGAAGCCAAGGCTGCAATCTTCGAATATATTGAGGTCTTCTACAACCGGCAGAGGCGTCACTCCGCCATCGGATACCAAACGCCGCAACAGGCGTTCAACAATATGACTTGGAAAATGGCCGCATAGGGTCAATAATCAAACTGTCCGGAAACAGGGACGAAGTCCATGACAGACGCCGCCGGAAAAACGGCCAACTGTCAGATCAAGTCTGAATTACTACAATTCAGTTATGCGGAACTAGCTTCAAGGCCAAAAAAATCAGCAAAACTCTCCAAGAACTCTTTGCGAGCTATATCGCTTTCTTCATCCGCCAACTGGGAGATAAAATCCACTATTTCCGACACAACATTTGGTTCCAATGCTTGTAACTCAGAGCTCAAATGCTCCATTAACTTGACCGAGAAGTCATCGTCGATCTGGCTCTCATCGGCATTTTCAAGAATGAAAATGCAACTTGTTAGACAGCTAAGCAAACTGAGGCTAAGGCTACTTTTCATTCTGGCACGACCCTTACAGTTATATTATCGATTCCGAGATCTCTAAACATCTTCTCCGCGCGGTTGGCCTGCGTTTGCGTTGGCACTTCCCAACGAGCTGTCAAACCATTCTGTTGCAGCGC
>CBDBLS010000058.1:0-275461 GCA_965207105.1 Roseovarius sp.
CGCGCACGTCGCCCCGCTTTGAGATGCTGCCCGTGTAGTCGATTTCACCAGATTGATGCCGTCGCGGCACCAGTCCAAGATACGCCCCCACATCACGCGATTTCCTGAAACGCGACGGATCATCAATTGCTGCGGCAAAGGCCAATGCTGTGATCGGACCGACCCCTGGTACCGTCATAAGGCGCTGGCAGACTTCGGATTTGCGGGTCATCTTTTTGATGTCGCCATCAATGGCTGCAACCGCCGCGAGGATTGCTTCGCGTGCTGCGAACAGTCCGCAAATTGCGGCATGGAGGCCAGGCACTCCATCGCTAACTTTTAGCGCCGCGTTTTTGAATGCCGGAGACAAAGCTCGTGGCAGCCGCACGCCGAAGACGACGACCAGACCGCGGATCTGATTGTCGAGCGTCACACGCTGTCCGACCAGCTTCTTGCGGGCTGCGATCAGCGACCGGATTGCGTGCGCTGACAGTGATTTGACATGGGTCGGCTTGTAGAATCCCGTCCGCGCCAGGTGTGCCAAACCGCGGGCATCATTGCGGTCCGTCTTGTGGCCGGCCAGAGATTTAAGGGCCTGATATGCTTGCCTGCTCTCGATGCAAACAACCGGGACACCAAGCTCCGTCAGCCCATGGTAAAGCATTGGTGCCATCCGTCCCGTTTCAAATACAACTTTGGCACATGGTGGTCCAGAAGCGAGGAAGTCAGCGATCGCTTTTGGTGTTGAGCTCGCTTTTCCTTCACGAATAAGGGCCCCTTCACGATCCAGAATGCAGATATGCGTCTCTTCCATGGACACATCCAAACCAGCAAAATATTCCATTGGTCAGTCTCCTTTTCAATTGCATGTGCATCCAGAATAACAGGGGTAACTGAGTGCTGATCCTGATTACGCCATGTTGAAAAACCGCGCCGCTTCTCGGCCAGACATACCGTCCTTCAAACAAGCACGGCGCACACGACTATAAATATCCACAGAATACATCTCCCGCCCTCCGAATAAACGAAGGGCACAAACTGGCGGACTTTTACTCCGCTACAACTGCGATATGCAGCCGCTTCTGTGGCCCAATATTGCTCCGCGTTTTACAATGTGCCGACCGTCTGGCAAAAGAACACCTTCCCGGCCTCGTTCCATCCGAAATTCCATACCTGCCATGACGGGATCCGTACCGAGCGACTGGATCCCGACCCGGATGTGTCCCTGTCGCTGGGCCGGCTGGACCGACCGGTCACGCGCGGGGATGAGGTGTTCACCTGTATGGCCCGCAATCTGGAACATGTGCGCGGCTTTCACATCTTCATGGCCGCGCTGCCCCGGATCCTGACAGCCCGTCCGCAGGCCCGGGGTGCCGGTGGTGGGCGGCGACGATGTCTCCTGTGGTCGCAAGAGCGGGCACCCCGGGGGGTTGCGCGCCGAACTGACCGGGAAACTCGGCGACAGTGTCGACTGGAACCGGGTGCATTTCCTGGGGAGGGTACCCTGGTCCAGCTTTTGCCAGGTGGTTCAGATCAGCCCGCTGCCATCTGCATCTGACCATGCCGTTCGTGATGAGTTGGTCGCTGGTGGAATCAATGGCGATGCAGGCCACCATCGTGGCCTCGGACGTGCCTTCGGTGCGCGAGGCAATCACCCCATGGCGAAACCGGATTGCCGGTGGATTTCCTTGATGCGGATGCGCTGGCGGATCAGGTAATCGACGTGCTGGCCAATCCCGGCGCCTGTGCGCATCCGGGTCCGGCGGCGCGGGCGCATGTGGTCGGGACATATGATTTCAGGACCCTGTGCCTGCCGGAGCATATCCGGCGGATGAACACCCTCGTGCCGAAAAAGCTGCGGATTGCCGTGCCGGGCTGAAACCGCTTCGGGGCGGGGGCCGGTTGTCTATGGCACCCGCACCCTCCGGATGATCCATGAAACCCGCCCCGCATCGTCGTCACCACCCCGATTGATATCGAAAATGCCGCGATCAGGACAGCAAAATCGACGTTTTGCCCGGGGACTGCGGGTAAGGATCACTTCAGCCTGAAGACCCGAAATGGATGATGAAATACGCCGGTAGAGACTTCTCGTGTATCCGGGGGTATATCCGCCCGGATAAAGCGTCTCTGTTGAAAACACTGATTTTCAACCTGCTGATAACACGGCATAAAACCGCTCCAGATCTGCAGGGGATAAAACCGGCGGTGTGGCTGGCTGTGCAGTCGGTGTGCTGCCAACCGGTCTCTCCCGGATTTCTCCGGAAATTCAGGGAAAAAAACAGGGGGAAAACAGGGGAAAAATTGCCCGGGTACAGGAACCTGTCTGTGGCAGTGTGCAGGCCCGCAAATTCCTGCCGGACTCCTGTTCCTGTGTGGAATGTTCCTGTGTGGAACCGGCCTGCGGTCGGCGGGCAGGGCAGGGCTGTCCATGGTGTCGTTCCCGGCCTTGCCTGCGGTGGCGTTACAGGGCGGACCGGTCCGGCACATGTCAATCCGGTCATCAGCCACCGGCATCCCGACATCTGTCCGGATGAAACCCGGGGTCGCGCAATTCCCCCGGCCCGGGCAGGAGCAGGTTCCCGTCCCGGCCTGCATGTTCGGCCAGGCTCTTGTCAGCAGCAATATACGCGGGGCGCCGCTCACCCGGGAGACCGGGCAGCCGGATGCAGGGCACAACATCCATGCCCGTCTCCCGCGCCATCGCACACGGTCCTGCCCCGGCAATAACGGTGGTGCCCCCGGCGAACAGGACGGGACCGGTAAAACCGGGTCCCCTGATCGACGCCGCGGTCTGCCGGACCTGATGCGCAGAACGGGTGCGGGAATTCCGTGCGCAGGGCACGGGGTTTCAGGGCACGGGGACATCGGGCGGCAGCCGCCCGATCCCCGGACTGCGGGCAGGACCGGAGCGCGCCACGTCGGGCGAAGGGTTTTTTGCCGCTGGCCATGCCGGACCTCCCGACGATTTTTTCACCGCCGGTATCGCGCAAATTCCGGCGCGACCCCTCCGGCGGTTTCCCCGCGCGTTTCAGGGGGGCATTTCGTTTCGAGCCCAGGGGCCATTTCGTTTCAGATGACCTGTCGGTAAAAATTTCCTGAATGGTTGCAATCGGTTGTCGGCGACGGAAATCCGAAACGAAACGAAATGCAAAAAAAATCGGCACGCAGAAGTAGGCAAGTGCGGCGTATAACACCCACAAGCCGTCCCCGCCGGGAAGGACCCGTGATTTCCGAACAACGGGAGCGGCACCCGGTGGCAGCCAACAAGCCCTTTGCAAGCCGTTCCATTCGTTCCCGCCGTTTCTTCGTGGTCGCTTCCCGGGGTCTGCAAGCCCTTTCGGAAAAACCTGTATACCCCCAACGCTGCCATCGGCGAAATCTGCGATCTCCTCACACCCGAGGAATGCCGGAACTTCTGCCAGACCGCAAGCTATACCTCATGAATAAATGGAAACCGTTATCTGGTCGGTGGCCATCCCTGACGCACCCGAACCTCTCCAATGAAATCTCCAACCGACCAAAGCCAGCCGCGCTGCGCGTCCGTGTAGCTGCCATGAACAGGGGAGGGGACAACGAGTTGAAGGCTGGACGCCTCCATCTGCTCAGTCTGCGGCTCTGAAATCCCCGGCTCCAGCGTCAGAAGGTGTTTGCGGCTGATCTTTTCGGCCTCCGCCAGAACCTGTCGCCACCGGTCCTTGCAGGTGGACTTGGCCCCCAGCATCGTCAGACCGGCATCGCCCTCGACAGGTGCGGCATGATAGGTTTCCAGATCGGGAAACAGAAAATCCGGCTTGTGTTTGTGTTCTGTGACGGCACCCCGGACGTGCCGGATGTCATGCGCCCTGAGAACTGCTGCCAGATGGTTTTCCAGCGAATGCCCCATGCGCGACTTGTGAACCAGACCGGGTTTATCGGAGAGGTTAGAGTTCCTATGCTGCGGCTATCATAATCGCGCAGTCTGTATAGTGGAAGACCCTTTCCGCTGTTGCTGGTGAGATGTACCCGAGTGGGCCGTAGAGGCGTTTTTCGTTGTACCAATGCACCCGGTTGAGGGTAGCCAATTCGACGTTTTTCCTGCCGCTCCATGGACCTTCATGTTCGATGACTTCGGCCTTGTAGAGACCGTTTATGGTCTCAGCCAAGGCGTTGTCATACGAGTCGCCGACGCTCCCGACCGAAGCACCGATTCTTGCCTCTTCAAGACGCTCGGAATATTTAATCGACAGATATTGGACACCCCCTGTCGCTGTGATGGGTGAGGCTGTCGCGGTCAGGGTTTCGGGCGGCCAGCGCTTGATCCAGCGCGTCGAGAACCGGTTTGGTATCGGGCGAGGACGACACCTGCCAGCCAACGATGCAGCGAGCGAAGACGGCGATGATAAAGGCCACATAGACAAAGCCAACGGCCGTGCGGACATACGTAAAGTCCGCCACCCGCAAAACGTTCGGCGCGGGTGCTTTGAAGACACGGTTTACCTTGTCTTCAGGACATGGAAGGGCAGGATTGCTTTGTGTTGTTTTCTTCCCTTTCCCACGCGTAACACCCTGAAGCCCCATCACTCTCATCAGGCGGACGACCGTGCATCGGGGGACATTCCCACCTGCTGCAATGAGATCAAACCAAACTTTCACTGCGCCATAGCGTTTACTGCCGGCCTCCCATCGCTCTGTAATCCCGGGACATAAAACAGCATCTCGCCGCGCGCGCGGAGAAGCTTTCTCTGGATCACGCTGAACGGTTTGGGGATGATAGTAAGTAGAGGGCGCGATTGGCAAAACCCTGCAAATCGCCTCGACGCCGTGCTCCGCGCGATGATCAGCAATGAACATGATCATTTCCTCCGCAGGCGGTCGAGGTCCGCCGCCGCGAAAAAAGCCGACGCCCTGCGTAGAATGTCGTTCGCTTGCTTCAGTTCACGGTTCCCGCGTTGCAGCGCCTTCAGTTCTTCACGGTCGGACTGCGTCATGCCGTCATGATCACCGCTTTCAACAGCCTGCTTCCTGACCCGGTCCCGCAACGTCTCGGGGCTACATCCTGTCTTTTCTGAAATCGAAGCAACCGCTTTCGATCGAGAGGGGTAATCCGGTTCATTCTCCGGAACCAAACGTACAGCACGCGCACGCACCTCTGTCGAAAATCGGTTTCCTGAGTTTCCTTTGATCATAGTCTTGTGTGGATGCTCCCGGTTTAGCAAGGTGATTTCCCGACGTTTTTGGTCTCAGTTATCGGTATCGGTCGTGTGTCAGGCCTCATTAGATGTGGCTCTGAACTGCCACGGGCCGTTATGGTGTTCGATCACCTCGGGTCCAAATCAATCTTGAGGACTGATGAAGTTCTTGACTACTATATGGTTTTCCCTTGGTGGATCAGCCGATCCTGTTGTCCATAATCGTCGTTGATCTCCCTACTTTCCGAAGCCGATCAGCTTACGCTGCCGTTCCGAACCTCGATGCGGTGTTAAGTATATTCAACCAATCCACCGCGATAATCTTGTTTCTTCGTGACCATAGCCCAGAGAATTCGGGCCATTTTGTTCGCCAAGGCAACAGCGGCGAGCGTTCCCTGCTTGCGCTCCAGGAGCTTGCCGAGCCAACTGTCAGGCTTGATGCCTTTCCATCTGGCCCAGCGGATACAAACGGTTGCACCAATAATCAGTAATCGCCTGAGATCAGACTGCCCCATTTTGCTGACACGTCCCAACTTGGTCTTACCACCCGTCGAGAGCTGTTTTGGCACCAAACCGAGCCAAGCCGCAAAGTCTCGTCCCCTCTGGAAGCTTTCCATTGGTGGCGCAAAAGCCAAAAACGCAGCAGCGCTGATTGGCCCGACCCCAGGCATGGTGCGTAAACGGCGCATGTCTTTGTCACGTTTTGTCGCTTCGCCCATTTGGCGTTCCAGTGTGGCAACGGTCTGCGCCAACTGATCGATGTGGTGATAATAAAGCCGCGCAGATTCCAAAACCAAATCTGGCACAAGCCCTGCTTCAGCCTCCAGCGTTTCGGCAAAAGCCAAGAGTGCGGCGTTACCCTTGGCAACAATGATCCCGTGTTCGGCCAGATGGCCGCGCAATGTGATCAGCAGTTGAGCCCGCTGACGCGTAAACGTCTGATGAGAGCGAAACAGCATGGCATGGCTCTGTTGTTCCTGGCTTTTGATCCGCACAAACCGCATGCTCGGCTGGCGGACCGCCGTTGCAATCGCAGCTGCGTCATTGGCGTCATTCTTGGCCCCGCGTTTGACAAAAGGTTTGACGTAAATAGGCGGGATCAGCTTCACGTCATGGCCTAACTCGGTGGCGAACCGCCCCCAATGATGACTGGTCGCACAAGCCTCCATTGCTACAAGGCAGGTCGGATGCTCGGTCAAAAGCTGCTCTAACTTACCGCGCGTATATTTGCGATTGTATATGACAACGCCCTCTATTGTCGTCGCACACACCTGAAATGAGTGCTTTGCAAGGTCGATGGCCAAAATGCTAATGTCCGTCATGCATGCTTCCTTTCAATTGAACTGACTTCTCACAAAGCCAGTCTGGCACATTACGATGCCGTTGTGGGAGGGAGCATCCACCCCATCAACCTTCCAGGTTTTATGCTCTCCGGTAAACCCGGTCTGGTTCACATGCCCGGCCTTGATCAGAACCATGGCCAGCACGGTCGTCGCCCCCTGTTTCAAAACAACCGGTACGCTTTGAGCTCCGACCCCATCTGTGTTGCTCGCGACGATCTCCTGAATTTGCGAACCCGACACACTGCTTTGTCCGGGAATGGCTTTGCGGCGCGCTTTCCTGATCAGCTCGTTCAATCCTGCCCGAGCCCGGTCGCTGGCAAACCAGCCCCGGATCATCGGAAGCAGCGTCATTGTTTCGGCGCTTAAGACGGCCCCGTAGAGACGTTCAAACAGACCTGCGACGGTTGCGTCCTGAACAAGCTCCGAACCGGACAGGAGCAGGAACAAGGCACAACGTTCAAGGAAAGGATCCTAGATACGCAGGATGAGGATGTTGTGGAAGACGAGAGTTGAAAAGGAGTACGTAATCACGTACATATGTTGCCATGAAAGCTACAACCTATACCGATTTCCGCCGCAACCTGTCTGCCACGATTGACGGAGTTGCTGATGATCATGAACCCGTGCTGATTACACGCAGTGGCGGCAAAGCTGCGGCTGTGCTGATGTCTTTGGAAGATTTCGCCTCGTTTGAGGAAACCCGCTACCTGCTCAGCAGCCCGGAAAACTCCAAGCGCCTTCTGAACGCGGTGCGGGAACTGGAGGCAGGCAAGGGGATTGAAAAAGAGCTGATCGAGTGAAGCTCATCTTCCATGAGCAAGCCTGGGATGATTATCTTTACTGGCAGCAGCAGGATCGTAAGATGCTTGCCCGTCTCAATGGCCTTGTAAAAGAATGCATGCGTACCCCGTTCAACGGCACCGGAAAGCCTGAACCGCTTAAAGGGCAATTGTCCGGGTGGTGGTCACGGCGATTGAATAGGGAACATCGTCTTGTCTATCGGGTGGAAGATGATCAGTTGCTCATCGCCCAATGCCGCTATCATTATTGACCTTCTTCTTTAGAGTCTGACTCAAAAGTTTAGGCTCAATTAGCATTTATTATGCGTGGCGACCTGTGATAGAACACACCATGAACAAAATTATGGGTGCGGCACATGGATCATCAGGCTTTTTTGGTGTGGCTTAACGAGATCGACAACCTTTCATCGAAACAACGGGCTGAAACCGGACGGCTCGTTGCCGGGGTTTCGTCGCTGGAAAGCGTGATCGATCTCCTTGAGGCGACTGTTCGCGAGGGGCGTATCTGTCCGCACTGCGCTTCGGGCGGTGCGATCATCAGAGGCCATGCAAGTGGCCTGACGAGGTTCTTTTGCAAAGGCTGTCGCAAAACCTTCAACGCGCTGACCGGGACGCCGCTTGCCCGCTTGCGCCACAAGGACAGGTGGGCAGAGTTTGCAGCTTCCCTGCGCGACGGCGAAACGGTAAAGGCGTCCGACGGGCGTTGTATGGTGGCCGACACCACAGCTTTTCGTTGGCGTCATCGCTTTCTTCAGGCTGTAACGGTCGGTGCGGTCAAGCTGTGCGGGATCGTCGAAGCCGACGAGACGTTCTTTCCGCGCAGCCGGAAAGGGGAGCGTAATCTCTCTCGAAAAGCCCGCAAACGCGGGGGAAAGGCCTCAAAACGCGGATTGTCGAAGGAGCAGGTTCCGGTCCTCGTTGCGGTCGACCGATCAGGCACCACCATCAGTGCTGTCTTGCCTGCGGTGACAGCCGAACATCTCAAAACGGTTCTGCAGCCACGTCTTGATGGGGACGCTCTCCTGGTGACCGATGGCTGCACCGGGTACCCGCCCTGCGCCGCAGAAACGGGCGTCAGCCATGAAAGTCTCAACCGGACCGCCGGAGAACGTGTCCGTGGTGAATTGCACATTCAAACCGTGAACAGTCGGCATGAGCGGTTAAAGACCTTTCTGCGCCGCCATCGGGGTATCGCAACCAAATACCTGGACAGCTACCTTCGGTGGTTCCACCTTGCCGTCCTTCCGAGCCACCAAACGCCGCGCGCGATACTTGCCGCAGCAGCAGGCATCCTGCCTGTAATACGCCACGCATAATCAATGCTATACACAGAGTCCTCGAGCACCCGACTTTTGACGGGTTGACGTCTGACCGTAGAACGATTCAGCTAGCCGCATGATCCGTCCCAACTTTCTT
Organism: Roseovarius sp.; assembly: GCA_965207105.1. Taxonomy (GTDB): domain Bacteria; phylum Pseudomonadota; class Alphaproteobacteria; order Rhodobacterales; family Rhodobacteraceae; genus Roseovarius. Next base: position 8,710 of record CBDBLS010000058.1, read on the forward strand.
TCTCCCACGGAGCGCCTTGAGCTTGAGTCCTGTGTGCGCAGTCAACGCGAAGATCATGGGATTGCACGGCGTGCAAATGCGCTCCTTTTGCTGGATGACGGGAAGTCCTGTCAAGTAATCGCGGAATTTCTATATTTGGACGACGACACCATTCGTGGCTGGCACAAAACCTACCGTGAAAGCGGCTGGGACGCGCTTGCCGCCGATGGCTGGAAAGGGGGTCAATCTCGTATGGCCCCAGATCAAGAGGCTGCATTATGCGATTGGCTGAACGGTCGCTTCTGCCGTTCGACAGTTGAGATAAGAGCCCATATTTCAACAGAATTTGGCCTGCGCTACTCGCATTCTGGCTGCATCAAGCTTCTTGCCCGGCTCGGGTTTGAGTATCGCAAACCCAAGGCCCTGCCACGGGGTGTATCTGTCGAGAAACAGGCCAGCTTCATTACGATGTACGAGCGGTTGATGACCGAGCTTGGCGCTGATGAAGCCGTTTATTTCGCTGATGCCGTCCACCCAGAATATCAGACAAAGCCTGCATATGGCTGGGTGAAGGCAGGCTCAAACCCCGCAGTCCCGACCACTGCTGGGCGAGGCCGTGTGAATATCCATGGCGGGCTCAACCTTGAAACCTTCGACGCGCCCTTTGTCGAGCCAACCACCGTCGACGGTGTCAGTGCCACGCAGCTTCTAGCCAAGATTGAAACGCGCAACCCCGACAAGCGATTAATCCACGTCATCTGGGACAACGCGCCCTATCACAAAGGGCCGGATGTCAGGGCGTTTCTCGCAAGGCCAGATTGCCGCATCCACCTTATCCAGTTGCCGCCATACTGCCCGCACCTGAACCCCATTGAACGATTATGGGCTGTCATGCACCAGTTCGTGACGCACAATCATCATTACCCAACCCAAAAACAGTTTGCGAATGCAATCCTGAAGTTCTTCCGCGTAACCATACCAAACGAGTGGAAAACATTCCGAAGCCAAGTCTCAGACAATTTTCGCGTCATAACTCATGAGAAGTTTCGGGTTTTGGCGTAGCTCCGGTATAATTGAGCCAAAGTTTATGTTTGAACAGAATGCCTTGCTATCCGCCTTGTCAAGAGACGAATACCGGCAACCAAAACCCATGCTACGGAACTTTCAACGGTTGCCTCCCGATCTTTTGCCAAACGACGGCAACGTCCCGGCCACGCGAATGTTCGCTCGACACCCCATCTTCGTGGTGGAAGAACGAACCCCTCGGCTTTGTCAGGGCGCTTGACAATCTCCAATGTCCATTTTCCCTGCATATCCTGCGTCCGCAAAGATGTGCCCCAGCCGCGGGAAGCGGATGCGCAGTGCTTTGAGACCATCCACAGCACCATCCCGATCCTGTATATCGGCGGCGTGAACAAGGATCGGTAACAGGAAACCTTGCGTGTCTGTCACGATGTGACGCTTGCGCCCTTTGATCTTTTTGCCCGCATCAAAGCCTGAAATGCCGCCGCTTTCCGTTGTTTTTACGCTCTGGCTGTCAATAACGCCCGCAGTGGGGCTCGCCTCACGGCCCGACAATTCGCGCGCCGCCATCATTGACAGATGGTTGATCCGGTGTAACAGAGCGTTGTCGCGCCAGTCGTAAAAACAGTTCTGCACAGTCGAGACCGCCGGGAAATCCCGCGGGATCATGCGCCACTGACATCCCGTGGTCGCCATATACATAATCGCGTTCACAACACGGCGCGGATTCGTCTTGCGAGGGCGACCACCTCGCTTCGCGGCAGGTAACAGGGGCCGAACAAGCGCCCATTCCTCCATAGTTAAATCGCTTGGATAAAAGCCCGTTTTACGCCTGTGCTCCGCGCGGGTGATGTCTGTCCACGTCATGGGATCCTCCAGGTTCTTTCAAAACCAATGAATCATAAACACGTGATATCACTCAACTACTTTTGGAACAGCCTCTTAATACTCGTCCGTATAGTTCCGTCGATGGTGTCCCATTTCGTGCCCCTTTCATGGACAGGGGTAAAGTACCCCAGTGTCCGGAAATAGGGACGAAGTCCATTTTGTATCGGGACGTGCATCATCCTGGCATGGCCAAACATCATAAAACAGTCAGCCTCACATGCGAGGACCGCGCGGCGCCTGAAGCGATTTGCCGTCGCCGTAAAGTGGACGCACTCGTGTGGAGGCGTGCCCGCGCGTTTTTGCTGCTGGATACAGGCTATGATGCCAAATTGGTCTGCGAAATACTGGACATTGGCCCGACAGTTTTGACGGAGTGGCGATTTGCCTTTGCTGGTGCGGGGCTGTCATTCCCTGGTCTGAAAGATTACAAACTGATCCCAGTTCAAAATCTCAGGCCAATTCAGGCGTAGGAGTATAGACTCGATTCGCAATAAGGGCGGTTATTTTTGAACGGAGGTATCCCTGCCCATTTGGTCAGGCTGTTTTCAAATTCAGGTTTGCCAGGGCCGCTACATTCTTTGCGATCATATCTGCCTGGCCATTATTGCGATGGGTATCGGCAAAAATCCCGAACTTTTTCATGCGGTAAATTCCATGCTCTGCGCCGATGCGCAGCTTTGCGTGCCATGTGTTGCAGCTTTTCCGCTCTTTGGCAAGGGGATGGTTCCCTGAGGCAGGGCAATCGCGCTTCAAAAGCCTTTGATTAGTGTTCGCAGGAAATCATTACTCCAGCCCGCTTTTTTGAATTTGCCCCGATTTGATCCTTTAGCGGGATCGGCCTTGATGATGCTCAAGGCAATCCGTCTCAAAGCGGCAAAGTTGGCTGGCGCGTGATCTTTTCGCGCGCGGTGTCGGTCGTCGTTCATCACCACGTCGAGAGACCAATGCAAGCTGTTCTCAATTTGCCAGTGGCCGCGGATCAGTGTGGCGGCCCCCTGAGCCGCGGGACATTTGGAGAGCGGATAAAGCCGTCCGGCGTGACTGGTTTTGTCGCCAACCGCGCGCCTGGAGGCGACATGGACGAAAGCCCGAAGATGCGGCCACTTATGGGTATTGATCAGATATTCCGGCACATCGTGGACGCGGTATGACCGCTCTTCCACACGCCCGTGATCAGCATCAATAGTGCTATATTCATCAACGTAATCAGTAGCCTCGTCTTCCACAAAAGCCCGGACATCGGCCAACATGTCGCTCTGATTGCCTTTGAGTTGAAGGCAGTGGTTACCGCTTTCTTTTACGATCAATTCACAGGTCTCTCGCTGGCAATGTAACGCATCAGCGGTGATGGTGATGCCATGAATGTCAAGCATCTCGATCAACTCGCGCAGGGCCAGGATCTCGCCGCCGCCCCTGGCGCTTTGCTTGATGCCAAGGGTCAGCCGCGCCCCATGTGCAAAGGCCGTGACAATGTTCATATTCGATTGCCCGGCGGCCTTGTCAAAGCCGCGTCGCATCTCTTTGCCATCAATAGCGATGGCTGGTTCCTCTCCACATCCAGCCGTAAAATCGGCACGAAACTTGTCATAAAACGCTTGAAAACCGGTCGGCTTCATCATCCGGAACAGACGGGAACAAGCGTCATGACAGGGTACGCCATGAGGCAATTCGAGAAAATCGCGCAGAAAATCCTCCTTCATATGACCGAAAAACTCCATGTCGACCGCTGTATCGCCGCCGCAAAGCGCGCATAAAAGGCTGATCGTCATAAGATCACAGAACTTATGACGTGGCGCATTGCCGCCGCGTGGGTCATCCATCTCATTGAAACAGCTGTCCAGGTTGGGCATCGCGAAGCTCCATCAAGTGATGAAACCTCCAGAATCCAATTCGCAACCGCTGTCAAACTTTAAGCGCGATTCCCCTGTCCCTGAGGCCAGGGCAATCGCGCTTCAAAAGCCTTTGATTAGTGTTCGCAGGAAATCATTACTCCAGCCCGCTTTTTTGAATTTGCCGCGATTTGATCCTTTTGCAGGATTGGCCTTGATGATGCTCAAGGCAATCCGCCTCAAAGCGGCAAAGTTGGCTGGCGCGTGATCTTTTCGCGCGCGGTGTTCGGTCGTCGTTCATCACCACGTCGAGAGACCAATGCAAGCTGTTCCCAATTTGCCAGTGGCCGCGGATCAGTGTGGCGGCCCCCTGAGCCGCGGGACATTTGGAGAGCGGATAAAGCCGTTCGGCGTGACTGGTTTTGTCGCCAACCGCGCGCCTGGAGGCGACATGGACGAAAGCCTGAAGATGCGGCCACTTATGGGTATTGATCAGATATTCCGGCACATCGTGGACGCGGTATGACCGCTCTTCCACACGCCCGTGATCAGCATCAATAGTGCTATATTCATCAACGTAATCAGTAGCCTCGTCTTCCACAAAAGCCCGGACATCGGCCAACATGTCGCCCTGATTGCCTTTGAGTTGAAGGCAGTGGTTACCGCCTTCTTTTACGATCAATTCACAGGTCTCTCGCTGGCAATGTAACGCATCAGCGGTGATGGTGATGCCATGAATGTCAAGCATCTCGATCAACTCGCGCAGGGCCAGGATCTCGCCGCCGCCCCTGGCGCTTTGCTTGATGCCAAGGGTCAGCCGCGCCCCATGTGCAAAGGCCGTGACAATGTTCATATTCGATTGCCCGGCGGCCTTGTCAAAGCCGCGTCGCATCTCTTTGCCATCAATAGCGATGGCTGGTTCCTCTCCACATCCAGCCGTAAAATCGGCACGAAACTTGTCATAAAACGCTTGAAAACCGGTCGGCTTCATCATCCGGAACAGACGAGAACAAGCGTCATGACAGGGTACGCCATGAGGCAATTCGAGAAAATCGCGCAGAAAATCCTCCTTCATATGACCGAAAAACTCCATGTCGACCGCTGTATCGCCGCCGCAAAGCGCGCATAAAAGGCTGATCGTCATAAGATCACAGAACCTGTGACGTGGCGCATTGCCGCCGCGTGGGTCATCCATCTCATTGAAACAGCTGTCCAGGTTGGGCATCGCGAAGCTCCATCAAGTGATGAAACCTCCAGAATCCAATTCGCAACCGCTGTCAAACTTTAAGCGCGATTCCCCTGTCCCTGAGGCTTTGAGCGGGACTTCCAGCGACGTTCCGAGATAACCGGGATCGCCCCGGGACAAGCACACCGGGGGGCTTGTCCACGCGCGCTTCATCATATATCCGCCTGTCGTGCTTTCGCCCAAGCTGTGCAGGACCAACGGCCAGGATCCTTTTCCTGTCGTCGGTAATGATCCGGTGCGACGCTGTATGGCGTTTCTTCTTTCCTGAATACCTGGCCTTGCGCCTTGACGGCGTCCCGGGGCGCTGAACAGGGCGCCCGGTACCATCAATCATAAGGGCACCTCCAATCATAAGGGCACCTCGATTTTTGACCTGTTTTGTGTTTTTCTGTGCTGTGGTTTGAGGGGCGGGTGATCTCGTTGATCCTGAAACCCGTTGTTTCGCGCCTTTCGTGATTTGATTATTCAGCCGGGCGTCCTGTTCGGCTTGCGGGCTTGCCGGGTGTTCACGCCGGGCAGGGATTTATGCGGCGCAACACAACGGGGCGGGGCATGTTGCAGGCGATGTTCTTCATCCCGATCCCGGCTTTGGCGCGTGCGATGCCGATCATGCGTACCATCGTCCCGCCCATGTCGTTGGTCTGCGCGCCAAAGACGTGTTCCACCCGGGCCCTTACTTTGGATTTGGTCCGGTTGCCGCCCTTCGCCTGCGCGGTCAGCGGCTTGCCGCGCTTGTCCTTGCGGTGGATGTGGCTCTTCAGTTTCCGATCCCGCAGCCTGGCCTCCATTTCCTCCGAGCGACAGGCCGCGTCCGCCCGGACGCCGGAGCCGGTGTTGCCCCGCATCAGCAGGGAATCCACCGCCTGGCTGTCATGCAGAGCGGCATCTGTCACGTGACAGCGGCGCACCGGCTTGTGCCTGCGGTCTACATTCACGTGGTTCCTGTAACCGTAATGCGACTTCCCGTGCTTCCTGGTCCAGCGGGCATCGGTGTCCTTCCGCGATCGTTTGGCGGGTGTGCCAGACCAGTCCTGTGGGACCTCGCCGTTCCTGATGGTCCTGTTCTCATCGCGGGTATTGTGATTGCGCGGCACCGGGACAATGGACGCATCCAGAATCTGTCCGCCCCGAGCGATATAGCCCTGGCGGGACAGAAAACCGTCGAATTGAGAAAACAGGCTCTCGACCAGCCCCGCCTGCGCGAGCCCCTCGCGATAGAGCCAGACCGTCTTCGCATCCGGGACACGATCCTCAAGGCCCAACCCGGGAAACCGCATGAACGAAAGGCGGTCGCGCACCTGATATTCGATCCGGTCGTCAGACAGGTTATAAAGCGCGCTCGGGACCAGCGTCCTGAACATCGGTACCGCGTCCATCGGCTTGCGCCCCGCCCGAGATTTGCGCTCCGAATCCGGCTTGCGCCAGGCCCGTTCAAGGGTCGGGCGAAATTCCTCCCACGGCACAACAGCGTCGATCTCGACCAGCGGATCGCGCCTGGCGTCCAGGCTTGCGTAACGGTCTGAAAGATCAAAAAAACCCATCTGCGCCATCGTCTCATCCCCATACCAGGTCGATACCCAAAGTATTACACAGCACCGGAAACAGGGCAATTTTTAGAGGCGCCCCTTTGTTGATGCCAGCAAGTCGGTCTCGAAGCTATCTACCCGGGATGACCGCGACAAAGCCATCGCCAGGGGCCTGGAAAAGTTCAACAATGAGACGGCGGACCAAGTGGCCGCGGACCCACAGGCGCGCTTTGGGGCCAAGGGCAGGGACAAATTCCGGTATGGCTGCAAAGAGCACACCGGTGTTGATATGCAGTCTGGTCTGATCAACAGGGTTGCCGCCACGCCGGCGAATGTGACGGATGCCCGGGGCGTGCGCCATGTCTGTTCGGATCAGGGTGCGGTTTTTGGCGACAAAGGGTATTGCACTCAACCGGCACAGGCAGCGCCAAAGCGCAAGGGTTGCCATAATGCGACGATCAAAAGGCGCAATATGAAAGGCAAGGATGCCGATAAGGATCGCCGGTATGCCCATTTGCGCATGCCTTGCGAGCGGGTGTTTTCCAAACGTTCAAATCGTGTGCGATACAAAGGGCAGGCCAAGGTGCGGTTTCAGGTGGCGATGCGGGCGATCGGCCACAACCTCAAACGCCTGACCCGCCCCGGAGTCGAAAAGGTCCCGATCCTGTCCGCCTGACAAACGGGAGGAGTCCGTCAAAAATCCGAATATTCCCAAAAAATCAGCGGAAAATCAGTCAAAACGACGACAAATCAATCATTATCATATACTCCTACGCCTGAATTGACCAGAAGATTTGAGGTCAGATCAGCTTGTATTCCTTGAGAGAAACGATCCTGAAATTGTCGGTAACAGTGTCGCGAAAATCGCGCCGTTTGTCGGGTAGGGTTTGGCGGAAGAAGTTGAGAATGGCCTCGGTGAACTGGTTGAACGTGGCGTAATGGCGATTATGGGTGATGCAGTCGTGCATGACACCCCAAAGGCGCTCAATCGGGTTGAGATGCGGGGCGTATGCCGACAGGAACTTCAACTTCACCCGACGTTCGGGGCTGTGCGGCCATGGCTGGAGTATCCTGGCATGGTGATAACGCGCATTGTCGACAAAAACATGGATGGTCGTTTTGGTTGGGGTGTTGCGCTCCGGCTTTTCCAGCATGAGAGTGTCGTTTGGGCATTGATCTTCCCGCCTTCCACAAAAGTAAACTGGAACGTTTCAAGATCGAGCGCGCCCTGAATATTGAGGCGCCTGCGCCCCGATGTTGCCTTCAGGGCCGTCTTTTGCCCCTTCGGGAACCGGCCATGGGCGGGACGGCTCCGATGCTCGGGATGCACAGCATCGGAGAAGACCACCATCCCATCGGCTGCAAGTTCGGTCATCAGGGCCTCATACATGGCGATAAACGCCGCCTGTTTGACTTCATCGGCCTGTGCAGGCGGCAATCGTGGCTGTTTATACTCAAACCCCGGACGGCGCATCAGCCTGGCGGCCCCCGAGGGACTGTAGCTCCGCCCGTATTCCGCCGGAACATACGCACAGACCTCGTCTACGTTCCGTGCCGGGTTTTCGGCAAAACGGGCTTTCAAAGCCCGTTCGCGCTCCCCCGACAAATGCCCTTGTCGCTGGCTGTAATCCTTCAAGCCGAAAAACGACAACCCCGCCCCGGAAAAGGCAAACCGCCACTCCGTCAGAACCGTCGGTCCGATATCCAGAATCCGGCAAACCGTTCCGGCGTCTTCTTCTGCATCCAACAGCGGAAACGCACGGGCGCGCCTCCAGACAAGCGCTTCAACCTTGCGGCGGCGGCAAATGGCCTCAAGGGCCAGGCGCTGATCGGCAGATAGCGAAACCGTTTTGTGGGGCTTGTTCATGCTCTCAAAGTGCATGCTGTGATACGTATGACCATGCGGCAAATTGAATCAACCTCTCTACAAATTCTTCAGGTCAATTCAGGCGCAGTAGTATACTTGTTGAGAGTTGCATAAAACGCCCCAAATAGGGCAGGATCATCGAACCTAGAAAGCAGGAGTTTCCGTGTCTCTATTCCTCATTGTGGCGTTGCCCTTCTTTGGCGCGCTTCTTCCCGGTTTGATGAATTCCGCAGGGCGTGCCGCCTGTGCGGGTGTGACATTCACCATCACATTGGCCGCCTTTATCGGCCTTTTGACCAACCTGCCTGCCGTGATGGCGGGCGATGTGGTGATGGCGCGGGTGGATTGGATTCCGTCTCTGGGTCTGAACTTTACGCTGATGCTGGACGGTCTGGGCTTTTTCTTTGCGATGCTGATCCTTGGCATTGGCCTGCTGATCATTGCCTATGCGCGCCATTATCTGTCGCGTAAGGACAATATGGGTGAGTTTTTCACCTATCTGTTGTTGTTCCAGGGCGCGATGGTGGGAATTGTCCTGAGCGATAACATCCTGCTTTTGCTGGTTTTCTGGGATCTGACATCGCTCTCCTCCTTCCTGTTGATCGGATATTGGAAACACCTGCCCGAAGGGCGACAAGGCGCGCGGATGGCCCTGACAGTTACGGGTATGGGCGGTCTTGCGATGATCGGTGGCATGCTGATCCTTGGCCAGATCGCGGGCAGTTATGACCTGAGCGTGATTCTGCAGAACCGCGAGTTGATTCAGGAAAGCCCGCTTTACCTGCCAGCCCTGATCCTGATCCTGCTGGGCTGTTTCACCAAATCGGCGCAATTTCCGTTCCATTTCTGGTTGCCCCATGCCATGGCCGCGCCCACACCGGTCAGCGCCTATCTGCACTCGGCGACGATGGTGAAGGCCGGGATTTTCCTGATGGCGCGGATGTGGCCCGTCTTGTCAGGCACCCCGGAATGGTTTGTCATCGTCACCTCTGCGGGGTTGATCACCATGGTGCTGGGCGCGGTGATCGCGCTGTTCAAACATGATCTGAAGGCGCTTTTGGCGTTTTCCACGGTCAGCCATCTGGGCCTGATCACCATGCTTCTGGGCACCGGCACGGCCTTTGGCGCCATGGCCGCCGTGTTCCATATTCTGAACCACGCCACGTTCAAGGCTGCCCTGTTTATGTCTGCCGGGATCATTGATCACGAGGCCCATACCCGTGATATTCGCCGCCTGGGAGGGCTGCGCACCCTGATGCCGGTGACCTTCGTGATCGCCACGCTGGCAGCATTGTCGATGGCGGGTATCCCGCTGCTGAACGGCTTCCTGTCCAAGGAAATGATGCTGGAAGAGGCCAATCACACGGTACTGTTTGGCGCCCCCTGGCTGGTCCCTGCACTGGCGGTTCTGGGTTCGCTTTTCTCGGCCGCCTATTGTTTCCGCTTTATCAGCCATGTCTTCCTTGGCCCCGTGCGCCAGGATTACCCGGCTAAGCCGCATGATCCGGGCAAGGGTCTGTGGTTGCCGCCCGCCATTCTGGTGGTGTTGGTCGTGGCCATCGGTGTTGCGCCGTTTCTGGCCACGCCGCTGGTCAAAACCGTGACCGCTGCGGTCATTGGCGAGGCGGCTGAGATGCCCAAGGCCTACCTGAAAATCTGGCACGGGTTGGTGCCTGCGCTTTACATGTCGATTGCCGCTGTGGTCGGCGGGGCCTTATTGTTGGTGGCCTACAAACCCGCCCTGCGTCTGTGGGATGCGGCCCCGCGCCCCGAGGCCAAGGTGATCTTTGACGCCATCGTTGAAACCTGCGCCAACATCGCGCGCGGGTTTATTCATGGCCTGCACAATGGCGCGTTTTCGCGCTATGCGGCCATCGCCTCGATTGCGATTGTGGCTGCGGGTTTCTACGCTTGGAGCACCGGCACCGTGGGACCCGCAACGCGCGAGATGCAGCCCATCGTTCCGGTGGCCTTTGCAGGCTGGGCGATGTTGGTCGCGGCCACGCTGGGCCTGGCCTTCCTGCATCGCAATCGCCTGCTGTCGCTGATCCTGATCGGGATTGTCGGGCTGATGGTGTCCATCGGGTTCGTATTCTTCAGCGCGCCGGATCTGGCGATGACACAGATCACAGTGGAGGTGGTCACGATCATCCTGTTGCTGTTGGCACTGAACTTCCTGCCCAACAGGACACCTGTTGAAAGCACGGTTCTGCTGCGCCTGCGGGATGTGGGTATTGCCGTTGCTGGCGGTTTCGCCACGATGGCGCTGTCCTACCATTACCTGTTGCGCGATGCGATCAGCACCCCGATTTCCGAGTTCCACCTTGCCAATTCCTACAAGGGCGGGGGTGGGACCAATGTGGTCAACGTGATCCTGGTCGATTTCCGGGGTTTTGATACCTATGGCGAGATCATCGTGTTGGGTATTGCCGCCCTGCTGATCTATGCGCTGACCGAAACGCTGCTGGATGGGCCGGTGCGCGCGCGCCTGCTGAACCGAAAGCCGGATCAGCCGCGTGCAGGCAACATGCATCCGATGATGATGGTGGTGCTGACCCGTGTGATCATGCCGGTCGTTCTTATGGTTGGCTTTTATATCTTCCTGCGCGGTCATAACGAGCCGGGTGGCGGTTTTATCGCCGGTCTGGTCGTGTCAATCGCGGTGGTGATGCAGTATATGGCCAGTGGCTTTAACTGGGCCTCGGCACGGCTGCGTTATCCCTATCACGGGGTGATCGGCACGGGCGTGCTGATTGCCGGTTTCACGGGCATTGGATCGTGGTTTGTGACCAAACCCTTCCTGACCAGCGACTTCACCTATGTGCGCATCTCGCCCTTTGAGAAGTTTGAGCTGGCCACGGCTGCGCTGTTTGATGTTGGCGTCTTCCTCTGTGTCGTGGGGGCGGTGATGTTGTCATTGGAAAGCTTCTCGCGGCTGGCCAGACGGATGGAAGTGCCCGATACCGATTATGCGATGGATATTGATCCGTCGCGGGACGATCCATCGACCGACAGTCCTCAGACCAAGGAGGGCGTGTGATATGGAACTTCTGGTTGCAACCGCCATCGGTATTCTGACGACCGCTGGTCTTTATCTTGTCCTGCGCCTGCGCACCTTCCCGGTGATCCTGGGTATTTCGTTGCTGACCTATGCGGTGAACGTCTTTCTGTTCGCCTCGGGGCGGTTGGTCATGGGGGCACCGCCCATCCTGACCGACGCGACGACCTATACCGATCCGCTGCCGCAGGCCTTGGTGCTGACGGCCATCGTGATTTCCTTCGGGATGACAGCGGTGGTGGTGATGATCGCGCTGGGGGCCTATCTTGGCTCGAACGATGATCATGTGGACGATCTGGTCAATGAGAGGCCCGAGCCGGAGGATCAAGCATGAGCCACTGGATCGTCCTCCCGATTATTCTGCCCGCCATTCTGGCTCCGTTCATCGTGCTGGCCGCGCGGTATCATATTGGTATTCAGCGGGTCTTTTCGGTGGTTGGCGTGCTGGCGCTGATCGTGATTGCGGCCTCGCTGGCCTGGCAAACCACAGATGGCTCGGTCATCCTTTACCAACTGGGTGATTGGGCGGCCCCGCTCGGCATCGTTCTGGTGGGCGACCGACTGTCGACGCTGATGGTGTTGCTGACTGCCGTGTTGGCGCTGTTCGTGTTGCTTTACGCAATCGGTTCCGGTTGGGACGACCGGGGGCGGCATTTCCATGCGCTGTTCCAGTTCCAGCTGATGGGCATCATGGGCGCGTTTCTGACCGGGGACCTGTTTAACCTCTTCGTGTTCTTCGAGGTGTTGTTGATCGCCTCTTATGGTCTGATGATCCATGCAGGTGGCAACGCCCGACTGAGGGCAGGGGTGCAATATGTGCTGTTCAACCTCATCGGTTCGACCCTGTTTCTGTTTGCCCTGGGCTCAATCTATGCCGAGACGGGCACACTGAACATGGCCGATCTGGCCGTGAGGGCACAGATGATCGGGGCTGAAGAAACCGTCGGTATCCGCGTCGCCGCCGTGCTGTTGCTGCTGGTCTTTGCGATCAAGGCGGCCCTTGTACCGCTGCATTTCTGGCTGCCCTCCAGCTATGCCGAGGCACCGGCACCTGTCGCTGCACTTTTTGCGATCATGACCAAGGTGGGCGCCTATGCGATCATCCGGGTCTATACCATGACCTTCCCGCCTGATCTTGAGGTCACGGCCGGGCTGCATCAGGTGTGGTTGATGCCCGCCGCGCTGATCTCGCTTGCGATCGGGATGATCGGTGTGCTGGGTGCCAAGAAACTGGACCGGCTGGTGACCTTCTCGGTGATCGGTTCTATGGGGATGGGGATGGTTGCCATCTCGCTGTTCACGCCCGAAGGCATCGCGGCGGCGGTCTATTACATCGTGCATTCCACGCTGGCGGGCGCGACATTGTTCCTGATCGTCGATCTGGTGCGCACAGGCCGCGCGCATGTTGACCTGACCGTTGCCCGCCCCGTGGCCGGTGGCGCACTGACCGCCGGGTTGTTCTTTGCCGCGGCGATTGCCATGGCGGGTCTGCCGCCACTGTCGGGCTTCGTGGGGAAACTGATGGTGCTTGAGGCCAGTTATGCCTCGTCGCAGATGCCGTTGATCTGGACGGTTGTTCTAAGCTCCAGCCTGATTGCCATTGTTGGTTTTGGTCGTGCGGGCAGTGTGGTGTTCTGGAAAGCCCATGACAGTGACACGCCTGAGGATGCCGAGGCCGATGCCGATGTCACCCGTCCGGCTGTGCTGTCTTATGTGGCCGTGGGTGGGCTGCTCAGCCTGCTGATCGCGCATACGGTTTTTGCCGGGCAGGTGCATGCCTACACCACGGTGATGTCCAAGCAGCTCTTCTCACCCGAGCGGTATATTTCTAAAGTGCTTGAGACACCCGGCAAGATGAGCAAACCGGCGGAGGGTTATTGACATGAGAAAAGCGGTTCGCTGGTTGCTGCCTCACCCCTTGCTGACCCTGCTGCTGGCCGTGGTCTGGGTCTTGCTTCAAAACGAGGTCTCGGCGGGGATGGTTGTCTTTGGCGTCATCTTGGGCGTGATCATCCCCTGGGGGACCTCGGTGTGGTGGCCCGATACACCCAGCGGGTTCCGCATCGGCCGGATGAGCCTCTACACGTTCATGGTGATCTGGGACATCATGGTCGCCAATATTCAGGTCGCCTGGATTGTGCTGACCAAGCCTAATTCCAAACTGCGCCCGGCCTGGATTGTGATTCCTCTGGATTTGGTTCAACCCGAGGCCATCACCGTGCTGGCCGGCACCATCACCCTGACACCGGGCACCGTGTCGGCGGATTTGTCAGATAGCGGGCACAGCCTGCTGGTGCACGTGTTGCACACCGATGATCCCGACGCCGTACGCGATGAGATCAAAACCCGGTATGAGGTCCGCCTGAAGGAGATTTTCGTATGAGCCTTGCCTCAGATATCATGTACACATCGGTCTACATCGCCTTTGTTGCGCTGGCACTGGCGCAGGGCATGTCGATGATCCGGCTGGTGATTGGCCCCACAACCGGGGATCGCATTCTGGCGCTGGACACGATGGTGGTGAATGCCATCGGCCTGATCGTTTTGCTGGGCATTTCGCAGGGCACGCGGATTTACTTTGAGGTCTCGCTAATCATCGCGATGCTGGGATTTGTCTCAACCGTAGCCTATGCGCGGTTTGTGCTGCGGGGGGATATCATCGAATGATGCTGCAAATCATCGCCACATATGCCATCACCATCTGTCTTTTGCTGGGGGCATTTTTTGCCATGGTTGGTGCCATTGGAATGCTCAAGTTCAACGATTCCATGACCCGTCTGCATGCGCCGACCAAGGTGGGGACGATGGGCATCGGATCGCTGATGCTGGCCGCGATCCTGTATTTCTGGACCTTCGGCGAAGGCTCGATCCACGAGTTGCTGATCATGGCTTTCCTGTTCGTCACAGCCCCCATTTCGGCCAATTTCATCGCTAAGGTGAATATCCACAGACGCGCCTGCGAGACCCCTCCGGCACCCGCTACAGATGACACATGGTCGACCCTGAATGTGCCCGAAGAAGACCTTGAAGTGGTTCCGATGAAAGAGGAATGAGGCAGGTCTGGCTGACAGGTAACTGACAGCGCCGAGCCTCATCAGATTTGCCCAACACCCCTGCCGATACGTCACCCTCTTCCGCGATAAGGGGGGACACCCTGATCCGGTATCCAGACATTTTCAGGCGTTGCACCGGTCTGCCAGAACACATCGATGGGAATACCTCCGCGTGGGTACCAATAGCCTCCGATCCGCAGCCATTGTGGATCAAGGATATCAACAAGGCGTCGTGCAATCGAGATCGTGCAGTCTTCGTAAACGCGCCGTGATTGCGAAATGCGCCAAGGAACAGCTTGAGCGATTTTGATTCCACCAGCGATTGGCCCGGAACATAGTCGATCACCAGATGTGCAAAATCGGGCTGGCCCGTCATCGGGCACAGGGATGTGAATTCCGGTGCCGTGAACCGGACGCAATAGACAATGTCGGCCTGCGGGTTTTCCACCCGCTCAAGCACCGCGTCTTCGGGTGTGGCGGGCAATTCGGTCTGGTCACCCAATTGTGTCAGATCACTGTAAATCGTTTCCATGATGACTCCTTGATGCGGGTCAGACCCCGCGTTTGTTTCCCCAAAGCAGGACGTGCAGCTGCGGCAAGACTCTCGGCTCGAACTAGCCGTCATTCATTGTCTTGTCCACAAGCCAAAGCAGACGATCGGCAAGCCCTTGCGGATCAACCGGCACCCCGGGATCGACCTCTGGATTGCCCGGCTGAAGATAAAGCGGCAGCGCGGGATATCTGTCCGCCACCCCGCGCGCCCACGCATAGTCGGCCTCGTCAAAAATGACGATTTTCATGACTATGTTTGCGGCGCCCTCGGCGGCCCTAAGACAGGCATAAAAGGCATCCCAGTCCACCTTTTGGCCACTGGATGGCGGTTTTGGGCTGAGCACCAAAGTATCGAGGTCAGAAAACCAGGGCTTCGCCACGGAGCCTTGCGTCTCACAGGCAAAGCGATAGCCCTCGCCGTGACCGCGCGCGATCAGTTGGGTGAAATCCTGAATGGCTGGATTGCCGCCCGACAAGGACACCGTGAGGGGCCGCCCCTTTGACAGGCGCACGATTTCCGCCCACATCGCATCCGTGCTCATCGCCGCCCAATCATGTCGATAGGCCGTGTCCACAGCATGAAGGCTGTCGCACCAGCTGCACCGGTAGTCGCAGCCGCCTGTGCGCACAAAAACTGTGGGCTCTCCGATCAGCGCGCCTTCGCCCTGGACCGTGGGGCCGAATATTTCTGCGATGCTTAACCTGCTCATGGCCGATACTCGGCCCATGTCTTGGGCGTCTCGCTGACCTTGACGGCACTCGTTTCAGGCCACCGTGCCACGCACCAGTCGTAGAAATGCCGCGCCATGTTCTCAGCGGTGGAGGCAACGGTCATCACATCGTTCAGGTGACGATGGTCGAACGTGTCATCGATATAGGTTTTGAAGGGCTTCAGTTCGCCATAGTCGCGCACGAAACCGTCGGGATTCAACTTTGCGGCAGCCAGTTCCACCACGACGATATAGTTGTGTCCGTGCAGGCGGGCACATTGATGATCGTCAGGCAGATGTGACAGTTGATGGGACGCGGAAAAGTGAAACTCCTTGGTGATCCGATACATCAGCAACCGTCCTTTCCGGCGGTGGCTTTGATCCAGAAGTCAGGATCGTCATAGCGCGTCGTGTCAGCAACGCCTGCCAGATGAAACGCTTCGCGCCGCTCAACACAGGTGCCGCAACGACCGCAATGGTGCGTGCCGCCTTTGTAGCAGGACCAGGTCAGCTCAAATGGCGTATCACAACGCGCACCTTCCGTTACAATGTCGGCTTTACTGCGATGCACGAACGGGGTGTATAGCGATACATCGGCGTACCCGTCGAGGGCTGCCTTCTGCATGGCTTCGAAACGTTCGGTGAAGGCCGGGCGGCATTCAGGATAGATGAAATGATCACCCCCATGCACGGCGGTGGCGACGGCCCTGTCGCCGCGCGCGGCGGCCACACCGAATGCCACGGTCAGCATGATTGCATTGCGGTTCGGCACGACAGTGATGCGCATGCTTTCTTCGGCATAATGGCCATCGGGAACGGCAATGTCGTCGGTCAGGGCCGACCCTGTCAGGGCCGCCCCAATGCCGCGCAGGTCGATGAGATCATGTGGAACGCCAAGGCGCTTGGCACACAGGGCGGCATAGTCGAGTTCCTTGCGATGGCGCTGGCCATAGTCAAAGGACACCAAGCCGGTCAATGTCTGTTCCTGCGCGACCATATGCGCAAGCGAAACAGAATCAAGACCGCCGGAGCAGATCACGATAGTCTTCATTTTGTACCCTTGTTTTGTTACCCGGGTAGGCTGCGACCGGGAGCTTGGCTCATAACGAAGCTTTCTTGTGATGCCAAGTGGGCTCGCGCGTCAAACGCTCGCGATTTAGGGATTGCCGACTATATTCGCCTGACCCAGCGCACATGCCAGCCATACCGTCTGCCCGTTACAATCCGGATCTTCGATCACGTGCTCGATCACGTCAAAGCCATGGCAGCCAAGAAGGCTCCAATATTCGGTTGTATCCAGGCTTGAGTGGTACAGAGTTTCGCCCTCGAACGTGCCAATCGCTTCGCCATGCGCAGGGCCACTGGTGAACATAAGGGCAGCCCCCTTGGCACTGTGCCGACGAAAGATGTCAAACATTGCCCGCTGATCGTCGGGTGTCAGGTGAAAAAAGCTGTTCCAGGCAAGCACGCCGTCGAATTGCTCGCCAAGGTTCAGGCTACGCATATCCGCAACGCTCCAGCTGCCCGTTTCCAGAGAGTCTTTGGCAATCGCGATCAGGTCTGGCGAACTGTCGATGCCACGCACATGAAACCCATTGTCCAGAAGGTATCGCATGAATAGCATCCTTTGGTTTGCCTTGATCTTCTATCTCTGATTCAGTTTTCCAAAGTTTATGTCCGGAGGGCGCTGCTTTGGAAAATACCGTGTTGTTTCAATCTTTTGCCTCGTCGATTTCCGATCCCCGCCAGGAGACGAAGGTGGTGTATCCACTTGATGGGATTCCGCTTTTGAGCCTGTGCGGAGTGGTGTCGGGGTGCGGGAGTTTTGTCGATGTTGCCCTTTATGGCGAGGAAAAGTTGGGTTTCCTGCACAAGTTGGCTGCGTTTGAGCATGGCATACCCTCCCACGACACGCTTTCGACGGTGTTTCGGGCGCTTGATCCTGAAGAGTTCAACGCAGCCTTTGCCGCGTGGGCGTCCGGGTTGGCCGGGCGCGTTGGAGGAACGCTCGTTGCCATTGACGGCAAGACAGCGCGAGGCTCAAGGGCCGGTGGTGAAACGCCTCTGCATCTGATCCCGGCCCGGTGTAACGATCTACGCCTCGTGCCCGGCCAGCAAGCCGGCGCGCACAAAAGGAACGGGATCAAGGACATCCCCGTTCTCCTGGATTTGCTCTTCCTGGAGGGCGCGGTCGTGACGCTGGATGCGATGGGGTGCCAACGTGAGATCGCCTGCAAAATCCGTGACAAGGGTGCTGACTATGTGCTGGCCCTGAAGGGCAATCAGGGGCTTCTCCATGAGGACGTGAAACTGTGGTTCGAAGAACAGGATCGGGAAAACACAGAATCACTACAGACGGTTGACGGCGACAGGGGTAGGATTGAAACGCGAACATACACCCAATGCGACGCCATCGGCCGGTTGAAAAAGCGCCATCCCCATCGGGAGGGGTTGCTCAGCATTGGCCGCGTCGTCCCGCTTCGGGAAAGTGGCGGGAAGACGACACGGCAAACGCGGTACTTCATCCCGTCCCTGCCAAAAGACGCCGCGCGCTTTGCCCATGCCGTACGCTCTCACCGGGGAATTGAAAACCGCCTCCACCGGGTGCTTGATGTCACCTTCCGCGATGACGACAGCCGGATACGAAAAGATCACGCACCCGCCAACTTCGCCGTCATCAAGCACATCGCAATGAATTTGCTCAACAAAGCAAAAAGCGAGAACTCCCTCGGAGGAATGCGGAAAAGGGCAGGCTGGAACAACCGCTTCCCGCTTCAAATCCTCGCGCCGTGAAACTCATGCGATTCCCCTGAAGGTATCGCCCAATAGGGTTGCCAAATCCGCATCCAAGGTCCAGAACCGAGGCGTTCGGGGGCAACAGGGCGGTGAATTTCTCAATCCACTTGCGTTCAACCAGTCGCTGCCCACGTTGCTCAACCCACGCTTTTGCGTGACGCCGATAGAGGCCGACGATATTAGCGGCCTCGCTGGTCATGCCCCTTCGGCACTGCTGATCTGATAATCGGATCGGGCCAGCCAATCGGGGCTGATTTCGATCCCCCAGCCGGGGGCCTCTGTCACCCGGGCATGGCCGTCTTCGATCCGGTAAGGATCATGCGTGTAAAGCCCGTATTGCCACGGATAGTAATCCGCCTCTTCGATGGAAAACTCCAGATATTTGCCCGCCCCCGGAATGGCGCGCAGCAGGTGCATGGTGAACAGCGTGACCAGCGAGTGGTTGGCACAATGGGGTGTGATCGGTAAGCCAGCGGCCTCAGCCATCCGGCAGACACGCAAAGTGCGGCTGATCCCACCCAAGTACAGGATATCGGGCTGAAAGATATCGACGGCGCGCATGTCGATCATCCGTTTCCATGTGGGCAGATCGCAATCCTGCTCACCCCCCGTCACGTCAATGTCCAGCGCGTCGGTGACCTGTTTGGTCTGTTCCATCTCCCAATAGAGGCAGGGTTCCTCGTAGTGCGAAAATCCGTGGTCTTGCAGCATATGGCCCACCTCAATCGCGCGGTCGGGCGAATAGCAGCTGTTGGCGTCGATCAGCAGCGCCACGTCATTGCCCATCTCGCGGCGCATGGTGGGGATGATCTCTTCGGTGCGTCCCGGCCATTCATCGACATTGCGGCCTACCTCGGCTCCGGCGCGCACTTTGAAGGCGTCAAAGCCGTGGGCGTCGCGCAGGCGTTTCATCCGCGTCGCTTCATCCGCCGGGGTAATGCCGCGCTTCATTGACGACGCATAGGCGCGGATCGTGCCTGCGCTGCCGCCCAGCAATTCGGCCACCGGCTTGCCCGCCTGTTTGCCGCGCATATCCCAGATCGCGGTGTCCAGCCCACCCATGGCCCGGCGCAGGTAGGAGCCGGGAAACTTATGCTCGCGTTCGGCCACGATATCCAGCAGGTCATCCAGATCGGTTGTGTTCTGCCCAAGAACCCAAGGCGCAACCTGCCGGTGCAGCACCTGACAGGTGATGTCGGAATGATAGGTCGAGACCTGCCCCCAGCCTTGTGATCCGTCCTCCATCGTGACGCGCACAAAGCCGACAAATTCATTGGTGAAGGTTTCGATTGAGTTCAGTTTCATCTGGCGTCCTTAAGGATGATATCGGATGCGTGTTCGCCCACCATGATGGTCGGCGCGTTGGTGTTGCCCGACGGGATTGTCGGGAAGATCGAGGCATCGGCGACGCGCAGGCCATCCACACCATGCACGCGCAGGCGTTGATCGACAACCGACTGCGCCGGGTCGTCGCCCATCCTGGCGGTGCCGCATTGGTGAAACACGGTCCAGCTGTAGCCGCGGATGTGATCCAGAATATCGGCGTCGCTTTCGATATCGGGGCCGGGTTCCAGTTCCTGATCGGTGATCCGTTGCAGGGCAGGGGCCATGGCCATCCGGCGCATCAGGCGGAAGCCACGGATCATCATTGCGCAATCCTCATCCGTGGCCAGATAATTGCCCCGCATCTCAGGGGCCTCCATCGGGTCGGGTGAGCGCAGTGCCACATGCCCGGTGCTAGTCGGTTTGCAGGGGTTAAAGCCCAGCCGGAAGGCGGGAAAGGGATCGGGGCTCATCAACGGGCGCACACCGGCAGGCGCGCGGCTGTAGCTGAGGGGCGAGAAGTAGAGTTGCAGATCGGGTGGGCCGTCACCGTCCTGCAGCCGCACGAACCCGCCGCCTTGGTTCAGGCTCATCGCAAGCGGCCCTTTGCGCGTCAGCATGTATTGCAAACCCACCAGCGCCTTGCCCCACCATGGGCGCAGCACCTGGTTCAGGCTGGGTTGGGTGGCGGAAAACAGGAAATCGACGCCAATGTGATCCATCAGGTTCTGACCGACATGGGGCGCATCATGGAGCAGATCAATCCCCACCTTCTGCAGCAGTGCACCGGGGCCGATGCCCGACAATTGCAGCAGTTGCGGTGTGTTGATCGCCCCACCACACAGGATCACCTCGCGGCTGGCATGGGCGGTGTGGGGCGCTCCGTTTTGGGTATATGCGACACCGGTTGCGCGGCGGCCTTCGAACAGGACCCGTTCTACCATCGCGCCGGTCTCGATCCGAAGATTATGGCGTCCCGCTGCTGGTTTCAGATAGGCCTGCGCGGTCGAGGCGCGTTGACCGCCCCGCGTGGTGATCTGGTAATAGCTGGCGCCGTCCATCTGCTCCGCATTGTAGTCGGCATTATACGGCAGCCTAGCTTCGCCCGCCGCTTCGATAAAGGCGCGGGTCAGGGGGTGCATGGCGTCCGACATGTCGCTGATGCTCAATGGCCCGCCAGCACCGCGCGCGGGATTGTCAGGACCCTGCCAGTCTTCCATCCGGCGAAATGCGGGTTCGATATCGCCCCATTGCCAGCCCGGCCCCCATCCATCGAAATCTGCCTTATGTCCGCGCACATAGACCATGGCGTTGATTGCAGACGACCCACCCAGCCCCTTGCCGCGGGGCCAGTACATCGGGCGGCCTTTCAGATGCGGCTCGGGACCTGTTGTGTATTTCCAGTTGAACCGCGCATCGTAGAAGGTCTTGCCATACCCAATGGGAATGTTGACCCAAGGGTGGCGCGCGCGCCCGCCTGCCTCAAGCAGCAGAACACGGATGCTGGCGTCTTCGCTCAGCCGCGCGGCCAGTGCTGCGCCCGCCGAGCCTGCGCCGACGATCACATAATCGTACGCCATCGGATATTACTTACCGGTCTTGTCGCGGCCAAAGATCACCGCGAGCGCCATCATCAACGTCGTCACCCCGATCATGATGGTCGAGATCGATGCAATTGTCGGATCAATCTGATCGCGCAGCGCGTTGAACATATTGCGCGTTAGTGTT
The DNA here is from genome assembly GCA_965207105.1 of Roseovarius sp. Lineage (GTDB taxonomy): Bacteria > Pseudomonadota > Alphaproteobacteria > Rhodobacterales > Rhodobacteraceae > Roseovarius. The sequence goes on from CBDBLS010000058.1 coordinate 30,288, forward strand.
GGGTTATCCCCTCCGGATACAAACATTGCGATCACCACCTCGTCGAAGGACGTAAGGAACGCCAAAAGCGCGCTGGTGACAACGGCAAATCGGATCTGCGGCAAGGTGATTGTCACAAACGCTTTCCAGCGGGGCGCGCCCAGCGACCGGGCGGCATTCTCCTGGTTCATGTCATAGCTTTTCAGAGCCGAGCCGGTGACGATCACCACCAGTGGAATGGCCAGCAACGTATGCGCCAGAACCAGACCCGTCATCGTGTAGAGGATCTGTAGTTTCACATAGGCATAAAACGCGCCAATCGCGATCAGAACCACAGGCACCATCATCGGGGTGATCAGCAAAACAAAGGCCACCCGGATAAACGGCACTTTCGAAGCGTGCAGCCCATAAGCAGCCAGCACGCCGATGGGCGTTGCCACCAACATGGTCAGTACCGCAGCCTTAAGCGACGTGGCCGTGGCTTTCATCCATTCTTCTGAGCCGAAGTAATTCCTGTACCACCTGAGCGACCAGGTCTCGGGCGGAAATTCCAGATACTGACTGTCCGAGAAGGACATCGGAATGACGATGAAGGTCGGGATCACCAGCAGGATCATGGTGATTACGGATGTCACGTAAAGCCACATCCGCCCACCATGGGTCACCTGCGTTTCCGACGCCGGAGAGCGAAGCCATCCAATCATATCAATGTCCCCCTCCGCCGGTCATCTGCTCCAGCCGGATAAAGCGCGAGGCAATCCACAGCACCGCGACCGTCAGCACCAGCAGGACAACCCCCAACGCGCTCGCAGCGCCCCAGTTCACGAACAACTCGATGTTCGAGACGATCTTCATCGACACCAAGATCACCTTGCCTCCGCCCAGCACCGCTGGTGTGACAAAGAACCCAAGGCACAGGATAAACACCATCAGCGCCCCGGCAAAAAGACCCGGCGTCGAGAGCGGCAGGAACACCGTCCAGAATGCCTTTGTCGGACTGGCCCCGAGGTTTGAGGCGGCTTTCATGTAATCGCGGTCAATTGCGCGCATCGCACCGTAGACCGGCAGGATCAGGAAGGGCAGCATGATATGTACCATCCCGATCAGCGTGCCGTTCAGATTGTGCACCATCTTGACCGGCTCGTCCCACAGGCCCAGACCAATCGCCCAGTCATTCACCAGCCCGCGCTTTTGCAGCAGCACCAGCCACGCATAGGTGCGCACCAACAGCGAGGTCCAGAACGGCAGCAGCACGGTGATCAGGCACAGGTTGGCCCATTTGGTCGGCAGCTGTGACATGAAATAGGCCAGTGGATAGCCGATCAGGATGCACAGGCCCGTGGTCAGCAGGCTCACCTCGAACGTGGTCTGGAATATCCGCGCATAGGATTTGCGCTTGATCATCCGCTCGTAGTTTTCCATCGAAAAACTGCCATCGGCGCCGATGAAACTGACGTAGAACAGCCAGCCTGTCGGGATCACCAAGATCACCAGAACAATCAGCAGCGCCGGAGAGGACAGGCCAAAAAGCCGCCAGCGTTCCAGCCGTTCGTCCCGGCGCAGCCCGCCTGCGTTGATGTCGGTGACAGCCATCAGGCATCACCCCCGGCAATGATCACCGTATCTGCCGGATCAAGCGTCAGCTTCACCGTGTCGCCAACGCTAGGCAGGGTCTGGAACGTGCCTGCGCGCATCGCGCCGCGCACAGCCAGTTCTGTGCCGTCGGCCAGCCTAGCATAAAGCAGGAAGCTTTCGCCCTGATAGACCAGTTCGGTCACCTTGGCGTCAAAGACATTGGCCTCGCCAGCCTCACCCTCCAGCAGGCTCACCCGTTCGGGGCGCAGCATCAGCGATAGCTCGGGGGCATCCGGAACGGGGCGTGTTGTTTTCAGCGCGACACCGGCGGCCACAAGCGCGTCGCCCTCGCGGGACACGTTCAGGAACGTGCTGTCGCCGATGAAATCGGCCACGAAGCTGTTCTCGGGCTGCTCGTACAGTTGCTGTGGCGTGGCCAGCTGCATGATGCGGCCATGGTTCACCACTGCGATCCGGTCCGACATGGTCAGCGCCTCGCGCTGATCGTGGGTCACGTAGACGGTGGTCATACCCAGTTGTTCGTGCAGGTGGCGCAACTCGATTTGCATCCGGTCGCGCAGCTTCTTGTCCAGCGCTGACAGGGGTTCATCCATCAACAGAATGCGCGGCTCAAACACGATCGAGCGGGCCAGGGCAACGCGCTGTTTCTGCCCGCCGGACAGCTGATCAATCCGCCGGTCGCCAAACCCGCCCAACTGCACGGTATCCAAGGCCTTTTCCACCCGGTCATCCATCTCGACCTTGGCCACTTTGCGCAGCTTGAGGGGATAGCCCACATTGCCCGCGACGGTCATATGCGGGAACAGCGCATAGTTCTGAAATACCATGCCCAGATCGCGCAGATGCGGGGGTTTGCGGATCATTTCCTCATCGCCGAATTTCAGGCTGCCAGTGTCGGGCCGGGTGAAGCCCGCTAGCACCATCAATAGCGTGGTCTTGCCTGACCCGGACGGGCCAAGCAGGGTCAGGAACTCGCCGCTTTTGACATCCAGAGAGACGTCATCCAGCGCAAAAACCTTGCCGTAAGTTTTGGTGACATTGCGCACCGTGATTGGCAGCGCGTCTTGCGAAGTGTTGGTCAAAGTATCGTCCCTGTCATATTGGGGATGCGGGCGTCTGGTATCGCCCGCAGCCAGTGTATCGAAATCTGCCAATCACTCAGTCAGCATTTCCTGATACATCTCTTCGGCGATGGTTTCCCATTTCGCATACCATTCCAGCGAAATAGGCAGTTGCTTGGCCGCATTTTCAGGCGACGAAGGCAGGCTGGCAGCCATTTCAGCCGAGATCTCACCGGTTTCATAAGCCGCCTTGTTGGTCGGGCCATAGGTGATCCACTTGGGCAGATCGTCCTGATACTCAGCCTTCGAGATTTCGTTCAGGAACTCCATCGCCACGTCCTTGTTGGGTGCAGCTTTGGGGATTGCAAAACAGTCGTAGTCCAACAGCGCCTGATTGAAGGTGTAAGACACTTTGGCCCCATCCTTCTTGGCGTTGTCAAAGCGCCCATTCCAGCCCGTGGTCATATCCACTTCGCCGTCTTTCATCAGTTGCGCCTGTTGCGCGCCGGAGGACCAGAAGACCGCGATATTGGGCTTCAGCTCACGGATCTTGTTAATGGCACGTTCGATCCCCTCTTCGGAATCCAGCACGCTGTAGACATCCTCCATGGCGACCCCGTCGGCCATAATCGCAGGCTCTAAAGCGCCCGAAACTTTGCCGCGATAGGCGCGGGTGCCGGGGAATTTCTCGGTATCAAAGAAATCAGCCCAGTTCTGCGGGCCGTCCTCGCCATAGGTGTTGGTGTTCCACGCCCCGACCACCGAAAACACATCGCCGCCGACGCAATAGTCGTTGTAAAGACCGGGATAGAAGGTCGAGACGTCGATGATATCATAATCCAGTGGCTCCAGAATCCCTTCTGCTGCCGCCCGCGCAGCCCCGCCTGATCCGCTGACCACAATATCCAGCGAGACCTGGCCCGAGGACACTTGCAGACGGACATCTGACATGCCGCCATAGGTTTCCTGATTGACCTTGATTCCGGTATTGGCTGCGGCGGGTTCAAACAGCGCTTTGCTTTGCGCCTCTTGGTAGGACCCGCCCCAGGACGCGATGGTGATTTCCTTGTCCATCGCCCAGGCCGCGGTGGCCATCAGGGCTCCGGCCGCGGTGAGAGTAGCTGTCTTTTTCATATTCATCTCCTCTGTTGGTATCTGTCGCCTTTGTCGCGATCCGGGCACTGTGGCGATGCAGCCGCCCGGTTGTCCTTTGTCTAGCAGGGATTCTGCTATCCGGCAGCCATGTTGCGTTCGTACTGCATCCGGTCGCGCCAGCGGTACCAGGCCACGACCGGGGGCAGGAACCAAGGCGTGCCGGTGTAGAGCGGCCGGGTTGGGAAGGGCAGGTCGTCAAACGCGGTTTGACCTTCCTTCAGGCCCAGAACCTTCTGGCCGGTGCGCATGCCCAGATAACTGGCCATCGAAACGCCCGAGCCGCAATAGCCCATCGCGTAATGCACCCCGTCATGGGTGCCGGTATGGGCCAGTTCGTCAAACGTGTAGGCGACGGTGCCCATCCAGGAATGCGAAATCTGATAGCCGCGCAGCTCCGGGAAAACCCGGCACATATCCTCATACAGGCGCGGGCCGCTGATATGCGGGTCCGTCTCGTTAGCCGAAACGCGCCCGCCGAACAGGATGCGCGTCCGGTCAGGCGAGGGGCGATAGTAATAGACCACTTTGCGGGTGTCGCTGGCGATCCGGTCCTTGGGGGACAGGCGATCCATCAACTCGAGCGGCAAGGCTTCGGTTGCGATGATATAGCTGGCGATGGGGATGACCCGGCGGCGCAGCCAGGGGGTGATCCCGGTGGTATAGCCATTGGTGGCCACGATCACCTGACCGGCGCGGACCTTGCCCTTTTCGGTTTCCACCTCAAACCCTATGGGGCGACGGGTGATGCCGGTGACGGCACAGTTCCCGCGTACCTCGGCCCTTGCGGTCATGGCCGAGGCCAACAACCCCAGATGGTAACGCGCGGGATCGATGGCGGCATGGCGCGGATAGACGACGACGCCGTGATAATTGTCACTGCCCAATTCGCCCATCTGTTCGGACCGGGAGACAGCATAGGCCTCGATGTCTTCGGCGCTGTGCAGCTTTTCCGCATCGCGTGCCAGCTCGTCAAAGGCTTGCGGGCTGTGCGCACCGTGAAAACGGCCCACCCGGCGGAAATCACAGTCGATTTTCTCGGCCACGATGCGCTTTTCAATCCACTCCAGCGCATTCTCGCCTTCCTGGCGGACCGCAGTGCCCCGCTCGGTGCCATATTTGGCCGTCAGCTTGTCCAGCGAGGGTTTGATCGAGGTGCTGATCTGACCGCCATTGCGGGTGCTACAGCCAAAGCCGGGAATGCCGGCCTCCAGCACTAGGGTGGATTTGCCACCACGCGTGGTTTCAATCGCGGCGTTCAGCCCGGTGTAGCCCGAGCCGACAATCACCACATCCGCCTGATCCGGCAGGTCATTTGGCAAATCGGGCTGTGGGCCCATGCCATCGAGCCAATAGGATTGGTCGGACCAGCCTTCTTGCCAGACCGAGCTGCCGTTCATCTGCGTGCTCTGTCGCGCCATCAATCCCCCCATCGGTGCGAGGGTGGCGATACCCCCGTTCAAGCGACGGTAGTCAGGGGGTTTGAATTTATCAATTTAATATGCTGAATACTTGTATTCGATTTTTTTATATAGGTGAGTCGGTCTATGCGCCTCAAGCTGCGCCATCTCGAAGTCTTCAACGCCTTGATCGAAGCCGGGTCTGTATCGCGGGCCGCGCAGCGGTTGAACCTGTCGCAACCTGCGGTCAGTATTGCGCTGTCCAATCTGGAAGAGGATTTGGGGTATCGGCTGTTTCACCGCGACTGCGGGTTCTTTGCCCCAACCAACGAGGCGACACTGCTGCATGACGAGGTGCGGCGCGGGCTGGATTCGCTGGCGCGAATCGAACAACGCTCAGACGATATCCGCTCGGGCACCACCGGGGGATCATCATTGCCACCAACGGCGCGATGTCGATCAATTTCCTGCCTCAGTGTCTGATCAGAAATGAGTTGAGTGAATTCAACAGGTTGTGATTCTGTTCGGTTGTGAAATTGAACGGAGATCACAATGGCCTGGACTGAATTCACCCGTGCGCAGCATATGCGCGAAACAAAGTGCTATCCAAGTGATTTGACTGATGCGGAATGGAATATCGTGCGGTCATTGTTACCCGGCCCTAACCGCCCTGGGCGTCCGCGAAAGGTGCATTTGCGTCGGGTCTGGAATGCGATTCAGTATCTTGCCGCCGCCGGGTGCGCATGGTCGCTCCTGCCGAAGGACTTTCCTGCGGTCTCGACTGTGCGTTACTATTTCCACCTCTGGCGAGATGATGGCCTGCTGGCCCGGATCAACCGCCACCTGGTCGCGGCCGTGCGCCTCGCGGCAGGCCGCGATGTGCAGCCGACAGCCGGTGTGATCGACAGCCAGAGCGTTAAAACCTCTGAAAACACGTCCCTTTCCGGCTACGATGCGGGCAAGCGGATCAAAGGTCGAAAACGCCACATTATCACTGATACCTGTGGCAATCTGATCGCATGCGAGGTCCATACGGCCAACATTCAGGATCGTGACGGTGCGCCCGGGGTCTTCGCCAGGCTCCGCCGTGAGGCCCCGAAACTGCGCCACATGTTCGCGGATGGCGGCTATGCCGGGCCGAAGCTGCGGGGTGCCCTCGTGAGCCTCGGACGCTGGACGCTACAGATCATCAAGCGCTCCGACACCGCCGGGGGCTTCGAGGTGCTGCCACGCAGATGGGTTGTGGAACGCACCTTCGCATGGCTCGGTCGCTGCCGTCGTTTGGCAAAGGATCGGGAGAAATCCATCGAAAGCGCCGAGGCCTGGCCGCTCATCGCCCACATCAGGCGCGTGACCCGACTACTTGCAACAGATTGAAATCCTTCATCCCATTTTGAATCAGACACTCAGATGGTGGCGCAGTTTCAGCGCGAGTATCCCGGTACCTTCATCGAGATGCGAGTGTGTTCGTCCCGTCAGATCGCGTCATGGGTGACCAGCCGTCAGGTGGATATCGGCCTGATTGATGCGCCGGTGCCGGTGGCGGGGTTGAGTGCACAGCTGTTTCGGATGAAATGTGTGTGTATCCTGCGCCAAGATGATCCGCTGGCCGTGCATGATGTGATCACTCCGGACTTGCTGCTGACCCGCCCGGTGATCGGGGTCACTGGTGATCACCCGGTTGACCGTCAACTGGATCAGGTCATGGCCCAGGCCGAGGCCCCCCTGCGCCGCAGTGCGTCCAGCTACTTTTATGCCATTGCCCGCAACCTTGTGTCGGCGGGCGATGGCGTGTCCATCGTCGATCCGGTCAACGGCAAGGCGGCGCTGTCGGATGGGGTGGTCTGGCGGCCATTTACCCCGGCGATTTATCACGAACCGGTCATGATCACCTCGCGCGATCACCCCTTGGGCATCGCCGCGGCGCGCATCCATGCCCAAATTCATGAAGGGCTGGCCACTGCCTCGGAACAGCTTTAGTTTACGGCGGTGAAAAGAGCGGCAAGGGCCTGCCCATCCAACCCTTTGCAGATTTGGCCAGCGGGCTTGAACGTGGGCGTATCCTCGCCTGCGACCAGCGCATTGATCACGGCCTCTTCCACGCTTTCGACAGTCGCCATGTACAGCGGGTCCAGACTGTCATTGTTCAGCTCGGTCCGGGTCAGCACAGCGGGCGGGTCCGGCTGCAACGGCCCATCGTCAACCGTCGAGAACGCCAGAAAGATATCGCCCGAATTGTTGCCACCGGGCGATCCGCCCCGCCCGATCCCAAGGGCCGCACGGCGCGCGATGTGGCGCAGCGACAGGGCCGAGAGTGGTGCATCCGTGGCCAGCACTACGATGATTGACCCGCTTTCCTGTTCCAACAGCCGATGTTCCGTCATGATCTGCCCTACCGGCTTGCCCAACACGTTCAGCCACGGGCGGATGCCATGGTTGGCCTGGACCAAAGCACCGATGGTGTATGTCTGACTGCCAATCTCAACCCGCCGCGAGGACGTGCCCGTGCCGCCCTTGAACTCATAACAGATCATCCCCGCTCCACCGCCCGTGCCGCCTTCGGCTACCGGTCCCGGCTTGGCGGTATAAAGGGCGGTTCGGGCGTGCTCGGCCGTGACTGCCATGGCGTTGATGTCGTTCAGCACCCCATCATAGGTTTCCGCCACCACCGGCATCGCCCAGGCGTGTTCGTCGCGGAAATAGCTGTCATAGGTGTCGATCATCCAACGGGTGGTGGCATGATGCGCGATCCCCACGCTATGGGTGTTGGCAACCGGCCCCAGAAAAGACCCGGCATCGTGAATCCAATGCGTGCCGGTCATCTCGCCATTGCCGTTCAGGGTAAACTGCCCGGCCCGCACCGGGCGGGGCGTGCGCGCCTTGCCGCGCGGCAGAATGGCGGTGACCCCGGTGCACAGCCCCTTTGCGGGGTCGCGCAGCGTGTGCAGCCCCACCTCGATTCCGGCCACATCCGTGATGGCATTCAGCGGACCGGGCTGTCCGGGAAAAGGCAGACCCAGGTCGCGGGCTCGGGATTTGCCGGGTGGTGTGGTCATAACGGGGTGTCCTTTGCAGCAGAGCCTTGGGCTTGCATCCTTGTTGCACCGCCCCGGGTGGCCCTGTAAACTTTGTTTTGAGGGTCGGAAAACCCCGCAGATACCCTTATTTTGCAGCGTTTTCCGGCAATTGCACTTAGACTCGGGACGACAAGTGCATATATTGATGAAGAAAAGTTGTTTTGTCGAAAGGAACGCATTGCATGGCCAATTTGGATCAACAGGTTCGCGAGTCGCAGACTCAGGTGGAAGAAGCACAGTCGAAAATCGCTGAACTGACCAGCCGGATCGAAACCGCGCGCGCCAAGATCAAAAGCGGCGATGACGCGATGATGGATATCGAAAACGCCACGCTTGAGGATGTTCATGCCCACACCGAGGTGATGAACGCCAATATCGCCGAGCTGATCATGGGGCTGGACGACGTCACCGCTGCCTTCTCGAAGGATTTCGACGAGATGCGCACCAAGACCGGTTGGGAAAGCATGGTGGGCATCTTTTCCAAGCACAAGGCCGATAGCATGCGTCAGGATCGCATCCGCACGGCCAATATCGACGACAAACTGCAGGACCTGATTTCAAAATCTGACGTGATCACGCAGCTTCTGGAGGGGCAATTGGCCGTTCTCGAAGAGCAGAAGGTCAAGGTACAGGACAATCTGACCGAAACGCTGGACGAGCGTGAATTTACCGTGGGCGAACTGGAAACCCTGCGCAGCGATATCTCGGCGATGGATCCGGATATCATCGCGCTGGAGAACAAGATCGCCAACGAAACAGACGCCGCCGCCCGAACCAAGCTGGAAACCGAACTGGCCGAGATGAACGCGAAATATAACGAAAGCGTTCAGCAGGAGCAGGTTAAACTGGCCAAATCCCAAACGCTGGAACGCTACATCGAAAAGGGCAAGACCTAGGTCGACTCGCTGCAGAATCAGGCCGCAACGCAGATGGTGCTGATCAACAAGCTGCAGACCGACACCAAGCAACGTGTGGTTCTGTACGATGCCCTGACCAAATCGCTGAAAACTGCACAGCAGCAGGACGTCGCCCACCAGATCAACGAGATCGGTGTGCAGGCCGACCAAGAGGCGCAATCGGCGATGGCCGGCATTGGGGCCGCCACCAACCAACGCATGGCAGAGATGATGGAAGCGCACGAAGATCACATGGTCTTTGCCCGCGAGGTGCTTGAGGCCAAGGCCAAAGCCGACGAACGCTTTGCCCGCCGCTTTGGCAAGATCATCGATAAACACGACAAGAATCTATATGGGGCGTAACTGCGACAGATGGTGCCTCGTCTCAGCAGATTTCACCGTCGCGATGTGATCCAATTGGCAAGTGTCCTTTTGCCAATTGGGCTGGCCTTGATTGTTGGATCGTTCAGCGCCGGTTTGATCTTTGGTACATATTTTGTCCTTCAAATTTTGGCCGGGCTTGATGTCGTGTGTTTAGGGATTGGGCGGTTTTTCCTGTCTTTACTATGTGGGCGATTCGGCTTGAAGCTTGGCTTGGCCCGCTTCCCTGGAATAGGCCATGAGCACCCCCAACAAAGATCGCGCCGCTCTGCGCAAGATCTTCGCCTCGCACCGCTATTGTACCAAGTTCGATCGGTGCCGCGCGTGCTTTGGCGGCGTCGCTGTTTTGAAGGCAGAGCGAACCCACCTTTGTTATGCTGGCCAGAGAGCTTCGGACGATAATGCCGGGAGTACAGAATGAATGATGTGCAACCCGCCATCCCCAGTTGGGGCGGATGGAGCGTTCGCGTGCTGATCTATAGCGGTGTGGCGGCGCTGGCTTATTGGTGGTCGCCGTTGCTTTGCGCGATTGTGGCCGGGTTCATGATCATTGATCTGATCCATCATGCAGCAGATATTGCCCGGCGCCGCTCTGGGTACCGTCCGATCCCACGCCATCCGGTGATGACGAAAGGCAAATCCACCAAGCTGCGCATCACGGGTAGGGCGCTGATCCTGATCTTTGTGACTGTCTGGCTGATTTGTGCCGCCGTTGGCCGGGCTGTGCTGGATGTCAGCTGGGGCGAGGCGTTGATGCAGGCTGCGGCGCTGGCGGCGTTCGCCGGGATCGCCTCGGCGCTGATGTTCCCGGTTGCTGCGATTTCGTTGCTTTGGATGTTGAGTGTGACCCTGGGCCTGATCCTGTCATTGGGCGATCTGGCGGCCATGATCTTTGCGAAGCGCGACACCCGTCAATCCTGGCACCGCGCCATTGATGCCACCGATCACAGGCTGGCCGATCTTGTGCTGGGCCAACAGGCGAATATCCCCCTGCGCGCCGATATGGCCGAACGGGCCGCCCTTGATGCAAAAGGTGCCAAATGACCGACCACACCCCCAACAAGGATCACGCGGCCCTGCAGGATGTTTTTGCCAGTCGCCGCTACTTTGCCAAGTTCGAGAAGATCACCAGCTATCTCAACCGCGTTGCCGCCGTGATGCAGGCCGAGGGGGATCTGAACAAGGACGAGGTGGAAATCCTGACCACCTATGTGCAGGGCATCGCCTATACGTTCCGCGCGCTTTCCATGAAATACCTGCTGGTCGGGCGCGACACCGGGCATTTCTTTGGCTCGCTGGCGATGGACACCCATGAAAGCGGCTTTCCGGTGTTCAACGAATTGCTGGTCATGGCCAATGACGCACAGCAAGCGCGTCAACATCTGGAAAACCTGCCGGGCACCGGTCAGTTGAAAGAGCAGATGGTCGAGCAGATCATCAGCCAGCGATAGATTCCAACCAAGCTGCAATTTGCCATGTCCCAGAGGCTTTACTACGAAGAGCTGATCAAGGGGCATCTGTTCTGGGCACGTAATGATCCGCAGATTCTGTGGTTGAGGGGGCTGGATGATCGCCGCCGCTATCTGCTGCATTGGGCGGTCTATGACAGCCAGGTCAACCTGCCCACGATCTACCTGATGGAGCTTGAGGACATAGGCCGCACCTCGCTGCCCAAGGATGGCAGCCGCTGGCCCGAAGTGCAGGCCCATATGATGGGGCAATCCCTGGGCGGGCTGAAACTGCTGACCATCGCCAAGGGGTTTGACGAGGCGTTTGACGATCTCCACCCCAAGCGCCTGCGCCGCCTGCATCTGGGTCCGATGTATTCGCACAGCTTCACCCGCCAATCCGGGCCTTTGCGCGATGTGCTTGCCGAGGCGCGCGCGCCCAAGGGACAGGACTGGGCGCTGGCCTGGACCGACGAGGTGCTGGAAAGCGAACGGGTGATCGAAGAGCCGTCGGGTTGGTTCGGGTCGGTCGAGCGCGAGGTGTTTGCCCTCGATCCCTTCTCGGGGCATGGCGCCGATACCGGGGCGACGCGTATGGAGCGCGCCATCATCCTGCCCGAACGCCCCTACCAGGTGCTGGCCGAAAAGAACCCGCCGGGTTTTGCCTCGGTGACCAAGTTTGCAGTCAGTCCGGGTGGCAAGGTGTTGAGGTATTGAGTGAGTGTTTTTGGCAAAATGAAGATTGAAGGACGTTTGAAATGAGCTTGACCGCCGACACGATGGAATTGCGCGAAGAGGATATCGCCAAGCATTATGATGCCGCCGTGGCGATGTTGGACGGGCTTGATCACACCCCCCGGATCGCCAAACAGGGCGAGGTAGCGCAGACCGAGAAATCGTCAGGCGTGGGCACGCGACGGCGGTTTCGCAGCACCACGCCGGGCTTGGTGACACGCTCGACCGCGCGGGCCGAGGGCGTACACCTGATCGACCGGATCGGGGCGGCGGATGGCGATGATCCGTTGGTCTCACCCTTGCAGGCCACGGTGATGCATTCGCTGAGGCGCGCCTTGGCGATTGCCTCGGCGCTGGGTGAAAACTACGCCGAGGCCACCGGTTTGGCCGATCTGCGCCGCGCCAATCTGGCCGGGTCTCTGCCTGCGGATCGCAAGACCGAGTTTACCGAATTGCTTGGGGCCGAGGCACTGGCCGTGCTTCATGTGTTTGGCAATGCCACCGCGTTTCTGCTGGGGCCGCATGGTTCGGAGGTTTCTGTCGAAGTGGGCGAGGTCGACGAGGTTCTGACCGACAACGCCCAACTGGCCCTGCACGGTGCCCTGTGGGAGATGGATCAGGACATCGCCAAACACGCCAGTCACGATGCCCGCCTTGTGGCGACAGTGGCCGCCTTTGCCGAACAACTGATGGAAAAGGTCAGCTTGCGCGCCCAAAACGCGGGCCGTCTGGGGGCCTTCACCGGGGCCACCTGGCAGGTCGAGGCAGATGATTTCACCGTGCAGGGCCTCACCCCCTCTGCCAAGGCGAAATCCACCACGCTGACCATGACGTTCAAGAAACCTAACGAGGTTGTCGGCAATCACATCGCCAAATATCAGGCGCTCAAGCTGTCCAAAATGCTGATGGCCTATGACTTTGACCGCCGCCTCAACCCCTTCGCCGAACTGGGCGGTTTCATCTTTACCTTCATGGGCGATGGCAAGCCGGGCACCGGGAAAACCACGCTGATCCAGATGATGGCGGGGCTGATCAACGACTATTGCAACAACGCGGGCTACCCGTTCCGCTATTCCAACCTGAGCACGGAAAGCATCGACAGCTATCAGGGCAAATCGGGCCAGAACGCCAAGGATTTCATCAACACGGTGATTGATCCCACGGTGATCGGCTTTGGCACGGTGGATGATATCGACCAACTGGCGGGCAAACGCGGTGACCGGCAGTCCAGCGCCGGGCAACTGGAAATCACCGCCGTTCTGATGGAAAGCTTTTCGGGCGCCAACACCGTTGTGCGCGGCAATTGCACCTTTGGGATGTTCTCGAACTACCCTGAGAATGTCGATGACGCCCTGCGCCAACGCGCCGGGGCGCGTTTCTGGTCGATGGCCCGCAGACCCGCGAGGATTACATCGACATCCTGCACCTGCTGATGGGCAAGAACCACGATATCCCGCTGGGTGATCATGAGGTGTTCGCCGCGCAGGAAATCAAGAAGGCCGTCGCGGCCTCCTTCGCCTCGCACGGTAAACCGCATGAAGAGGGGCTGTTGAACGTTTGGGACCGTGTCGCGGGTGAGCTGGGCGAGTTGGACACGATTGCCAAGATGGGCACCTATCTCAAGGGTATCCAACAGGCCGATGACCGCTTTACCGGGCGCGCGATCAAGAACATCACGGACGCGGTGAAGGTGCGTGCGATGGATTTTGAGCTGCCCGATGAATGGATGGAAGAGCCTGATCTGTTCCTGTTCAAGAGCTATGACGAGAAACTCGGCATGATCTCGGAGCTGCGCCAGCCGATCACTATCGAGATGGTGATACAAGAGATCAACCGCTACGCCGATTCCGAGTTCCGCTATGCGGATAAGTCGGACGAGGTGGCGATTGCCGACATGATCCGCGACATGGGTCGGATGGAAGAGGCGAAGCGGAAATATTTGGAGGGTAAGAGGTGAGTGAAAGTCTGAACTCTATAAGCGTTTGGCTTGAGACCCACGAGTTACTGGTGCTTTCAGTGGCTATTCCCTTGTTTTCGGCATTTATTGCATATTTCTTCGCGCGTTACTCAACCAGAAGAGCGTTGGCCGCTCAAAGGTCTACATTGCAGTCCCAAGAACAAATGAAGCTTGCTGATTTTCGCTTAGCTTGGATCGACAATCTGCGCGAAGATGCTGCTGATTACGTTACTGCTTTGGCAACGTACAACGAAAAATATAGTGTTGGGCAGCCCAAGTTGATGGCGCTGCAGTGCCGCATCATGCTGAGGGTTAGTGAGCAGGACGAAGACTACCATAAGCTGTTAACGGCGATGAGAGCAGCTTTAGATGCAGCAGTATCCAACCTGGAAGAAAGTCAGAATTTCAAGTCAGACGAATTAATCGAATTGCAAGCTTTGTTTAAAGCAATTCTGAAACGCGAATGGGAACGATTAAAAAGGCTCAATTAGCATTGATTATGCGTGGCGTATTACAGGCAGGATGCCTGCTGCTGCGGCAAGTATCGCGCGCGGCGTTTGGTGGCTCGGAAGGACGGCAAGGTGGAACCACCGAAGGTAGCTGTCCAGGTATCTGGTCGCGATACCCCGATGGCGGCGCAGAAAGGTCTTTAACCGCTCATGCCGACTGTTCACGGTTTGAATGTGCAATTCACCACGGACACGTTCTCCGGCGGTCCGGTTGAGACTTTCATGGCTGACGCCCATTTCTGCGGCGCAGGGCGGGTACCCGGTGCAGCCATCGGTCACCGGGAGAGCGTCCCCATCAAGACGTGGCTGCAGAACCGTTTTGAGATGTTCGGCTGTCACCGCAGGCAAGACAGCACTGATGGTGGTGCCTGATCGGTCGACTGCAACGAGGACCGGAACCTGCTCCTTCGACAATCCGCGTTTTGAGGCCTTTCCCCCGCGTTTGCGGGCTTTTCGAGAGAGATTACGCTCCCCTTTCCGGCTGTGCAGAAAGAACGTCTCGTCGGCTTCGACGATCCCGCACAGCTTGACCGCACCGACCGTTACAGCCTGAAGAAAGCGATGACGCCAACGAAAAGCTGTGGTGTCGGCCACCATACAACGCCCGTCGGACGCCTTTACCGTTTCGCCGTCGCGCAGGGAAGCTGCAAACTCTGCCCACCTGTCCTTGTGGCGCAAGCGGGCAAGCGGCGTCCCGGTCAGCGCGTTGAAGGTTTTGCGACAGCTTTTGCAAAAGAACCTCGTCAGGCCACTTGCATGGCCTCTGATGATCGCACCGCCCGAAGCGCAGTGCGGACAGATACGCCCCTCGCGAACAGTCGCCTCAAGGAGATCGATCACGCTTTCCAGCGACGAAACCCCGGCAACGAGCCGTCCGGTTTCAGCCCGTTGTTTCGATGAAAGGTTGTCGATCTCGTTAAGCCACACCAAAAAAGCCTGATGATCCATGTGCCGCACCCATAATTTTGTTCATGGTGTGTTCTATCACAGGTCGCCACGCATAATAAATGCTAATTGAGCCATTAAAAAAGGATTTGCATCGCCCATCTTTGGAATTCTCAATATGAAACGCCTCATCAAATCCGGCCTCATGTTTGGCAATCTGGTCCATGTGGACAGCCCCGCTCTGGTGGAGCGGTATAACCGCGCGCTGGAACATCTGACCGGCAAGACCACCACGCTCACCGATTTCTATATCGACATCTCGGGCTATTCCCCCGAGGTGGGGCATGAATTGCAGGATCATCTTTACCTCAACCATCAGGGCGTGAACCGGCAGTTCATTCTGCTGTCGACCCATCAGAAAACCGCGCCGCTGCTAAACGCCAAATTCTCAACCTCGCGGGGCATTCTGCGCCAGTTTATTGAGGATAATGAAAGCGCGCTGTTTGCCCTGACCACGCGGGATGCGGTGGCGGGCGAACTGGTGAATTCGGTCTATGACCTGTCCTCGCCAGCGCGCCTTTTCGATATTCGCAAGATCACCGTCGAGGCCGACACCACCAACGGCGCGGTCCGGCAGGCCGAGGCGCTGGATGGCAAGGTCGCCACCTTCCTCAACGACGACGACGCGTGGTTTGACGATGTGCTGATCGCTGAGATGATCGAACTGGCCGGGCAAACCGGCGATGTGCTGCGCAATCCGGTCAAGCTGTCTCATATGGAGTTTGAGCAGCGCAATTACTGGACCGAGCATTTTGGCGGCGTCTATCTGTTCCAGTCGCTGGAACTGCCCGGGGTGATCACCGTGGCGCCCAAGGACTCGGTGGGCGAGATGCCGATCGAGTATGTGTTTGATTTGATCAACCGCAACCGGCTGGCCAATTTCCTGGAACTGAACGGGCTGGTGGAACCCATCGTCAAGGCGCGCGGCATCGACGCCGCCGTGCTGCGCCAGAAGATGGATTTCATTCTGGTCGATGCACTGGCCGATGAGGGGATCACCCTGCGCCGTCGATCACGATCAGACATGCGCCGTCTGGCCCGGCAACATGCTGACAAGCTGCCGTCCGAATTCCACGCACTGAATGAGTTGATCAACTGGGCCCAGAACAAGGGGCGCTGGCCGCGGATCACATCCGAAGACCCGGCCTATTTCTACACCCTGCGCGCCGCCGATCACCCGGATGCCGATCTGGTCAACATGATGCTGGCCGAACTCTCCCCGAAAGACATTCGCCAACTATTCATCTGTCACAAGCAACGTTTCTATCAGCTCTATGGCACCTGGAGTGACGAGAAGAGGGACTATGTGGTAGACCATCTGAATATCGAGTATCAGGTGGACAAACTGGGTGCGCGCGAGGCGCTGTTCGGGCATGAGGATGCTATGGAAGAACCAGCTGCTGCCGTGCGCAGTGATGCCCAGATCGAGGCCCTGATTGACCGCGTCGGCCCCTGGGGTCCGGTAAGGAGGAACTGAACGATGTTTGCCCTGGGCGGCCTGATGGTGATCTGATTTGTCGTTTTGACGGTGATCTACGTCTGTCTGTCCTTCTATTCCCGCGCAGTGCGCAAACGCAAGCTGCGCGAGTGGTGGGAGGAAGAAGGGCAACCCGGCAATCTTGAGGCCTACATCGACAAGGGGCTTGAGGAGTATGACGGTTCTTTGCGGCGCAAGCTGATCCTCGGGGTCTATGTGGTTCCGTTCACTGCGATGTGCATCATCATCTATTTGACCAATTTTCACTGATCGGGGGCGGCTATGGTTTACCTCAAATGGGCGTTCTGGATCACCTTCTGGGTGCTGGTGGCGGTGGTGTTCCACTATACGCTGCCGCAAAATGATATTGTGCGGGTCACGGATTGTCAATCGCAGAGTAAAATGGGTCCATGTCGCGGCGTAAAAATGGGCCACTTCGGTTGATGTTTTGTGGCGCTTTTGCACGCGTGCTCGTCACAAAGCTGAAGCGTGCCAAAGCGCATGCTGGCCATAAGGCCAGCATTATTCTGACTGTGATTGCGGGCTGGTTATTTTCGGTTGTTGCGACTGTGTTTGAGCCGATAGCTTTCGCCATTCATCTCGAGGATGTGGACGTGATGGGTTAAACGATCGAGTAGCGCACCGGTCAGCCGCTCAGAGCCAAAGACTTCAGTCCATTCATCGAAGGGCAGGTTCGAGGTTATGATGATGGAGCCGCGTTCATAGCATTGGGATATGACCTCGAAGAGCAGCTCTGCGCCAGATTTGCTGAGCGGTACGAAGCCCAGTTCATCAATGATCAACAGGTTCTGGCTGGTCAGTTGCTTTTGAAGGCGCTGCAATCTCCGCTCATCTTGAGCCTCGATCAGATCATGGACTAATGCCGCAGCCGTTGTGAAGCGCACCTTCAGTCCTCTTTGACATGCAGCCAGCCCAAGTCCCAGGGCGATGTGTGTCTTGCCCGTGCCTGACGGGCCGAGCGCGATGATGTTCTCCCTGCGATTAACGTAATCGCATCGTGCCAGATCCATCGTCAGGGGCTTGTTCAAGCTTGGCATGATCTTGAAGTCAAAGCTATCCAAGCTCTTGGTGCTGGGGAACTTCGCCGCTTTGATGCGCCGTTCAATCATCCGGCGTTCGCGGTCGATCAATTCCATCTCACACAGCCGCGCCAGATAGTGGATGTGATCTTTGTTCTCTGCAGCACAGAGCTGCGCCTGTTTGGCATACTCGCCTTGGAACGTTGGCAGTCGCAGTTGTTTAAGATGATGCCGTAGAAGAATCCGAGGGGCTTCGGTCATGCCGCGGTCCTTCCCATCAAGCTCATGTAACTGGATGGGCGTGTTGTGCCGACATTGGCCTTGGGCAAGTATGGATAGAAGTCCAAATCCAATCGTGGTGGCCGCTTCTCAACCCGACACAGTACAAGGTGTTTTACGGCGTCATAGCCAATTGCACCCATATCTATTGCCTGCTGGATTGCGCCTTGCACAACATCCATTTCGAAGGTCTCCAAAAGGCGCAAGACTTGAACGTATTCTCGCTTGCCCGGCTTACCCATTCTGGCTTCAAGCAGTCGGTGCAGTGTCAATCGCAGAGTAAAATGGGTCCATGTCGCGGCGTAAAAATGGGCCACTTCGGTTGATGTTTTGTGGCGCTTTTGCACGCGTGCTCGTCACAAAGCTGAAGCGTGCCAAAGCGCATGCTGGCCATAAGGCCAGCATTATTCTGACTGTGATTGCGGGCTGGTTATTTTCGGTTGTTGCGACTGTGTTTGAGCCGATAGCTTTCGCCATTCATCTCGAGGATGTGGACGTGATGGGTTAAACGATCGAGTAGCGCACCGGTCAGCCGCTCAGAGCCAAAGACTTCAGTCCATTCATCGAAGGGCAGGTTCGAGGTTATGATGATGGAGCCGCGTTCATAGCATTGGGATATGACCTCGAAGAGCAGCTCTGCGCCAGATTTGCTGAGCGGTACGAAGCCCAGTTCATCAATGATCAACAGGTTCTGGCTGGTCAGTTGCTTTTGAAGGCGCTGCAATCTCCGCTCATCTTGAGCCTCGATCAGATCATGGACTAATGCCGCAGCCGTTGTGAAGCGCACCTTCAGTCCTCTTTGACATGCAGCCAGCCCAAGTCCCAGGGCGATGTGTGTCTTGCCCGTGCCTGACGGGCCGAGCGCGATGATGTTCTCCCTGCGATTAACGTAATCGCATCGTGCCAGATCCATCGTCAGGGGCTTGTTCAAGCTTGGCATGATTTTGAAGTCAAAGCTATCCAAGCTCTTGGTGCTGGGGAACTTCGCCGCTTTGATGCGCCGTTCAATCATCCGGCGTTCGCGGTCGATCAATTCCATCTCACACAGCCGCGCCAGATAGTGGATGTGATCTTTGTTCTCTGCAGCACAGATCTGCGCCTGTTTGGCATACTCGCCTTGGAACGTTGGCAGTCGCAGTTGTTTAAGATGATGCCGTAGAAGAATCCGAGGGGCTTCGGTCATGCCGCGGTCCTTCCCATCAAGCTCATGTAACTGGATGGGCGTGTTGTGCCGACATTGGCCTTGGGCAAGTATGGATAGAAGTCCAAATCCAATCGTGGTGGCCGCTTCTCAACCCGACACAGTACAAGGTGTTTTACGGCGTCATAGCCAATTGCACCCATATCTATTGCCTGCTGGATTGCGCCTTGCACAACATCCATTTCGAAGGTCTCCAAAAGGCGCAAGACTTGAACGTATTCTCGCTTGCCCGGCTTACCCATTCTGGCTTCAAGCAGTCGGTGCAGCGTGGCAAATACATCTGGCAAATGCCAACCCTGCAAAGGCGCGGCCTGATCCAGGGCACCCACCTTTTGTTCAAGCAGGGGCAAAAAGTGCAATGGGTCAAAGACCATATCCGCTGATGTGTAGGATCGTTTGTGCCGCGCAATAATCTCATTGCCGCAGCCGATGATAACCTCATGCACAAACCCACGCACATGAACATCGTGGTGCGCATAGGCTACTGGCACCGAGTAATCATTGCTGCGATAGCGCACCATTGAGATCGACGTTGCACGCGTGCTGACGTGATCGCAGGCTTCATATTCTGCGACGGGCAATCCCATCAGAGCATCCAAATCCGACATCAGGCGTGCGCCTATGGTTTGGGTGTGACCCCGCAACGTATCGTCCTGACGTGCTAAACACTTCTCTTCCAAATGTGCGTTCAGATCATCAAAGCTGTCATAGCGAGGTGCGGGAACCATGAAGTTGCGGCGGGTGTATCCAACCATGCCCTCAACGTTGCCTTTATCGTTCCCTCGCGCGGGTCTGCCAAACTTGTCATCAAACAAGTAATGCGACTGCAGTTCCGTAAACCGACGTGTGCGGATGCGCGTCTTATCCCCGAGTATCCGAGCCACGGCGATCTTGGTATTGTCGTAGAGAATGGATTGCGGAATGCCGCCAAAGAATGCAAAGGCGGACACATGGCCATCGCAAAACGCCTCGGTTGTCTCAGCTGGATATCCCTTCACAAACACCGCATCAGAATGTGGCAAGCTCATCACGAAGAAGTGGATCTTGCATTCCACGCCACCGATCACGCCCAGCGTCTCACCAAAATCAACCTGCGCATGGCCCGGCCGATGCGACAACGGCACAAACACCTCTTTGGTGCGCCGTTTTTGCTCGCGCACGTAATAGGTCACCGTGGTCAGGCTGCCGGCATATCCATGCTCATCGCGCAGCCGTTCAAAGATGCGCTTGGCCGTGTGTCGCTGCTTTTTGATCAGGGCTTTGTCTGTGCGCAGTATCTCATCGACCACACCAACATAACCATCAAGCGTTGGCCGCCGAGGCGCTTCCGACCGACGATACCCAGGCGGAAGTTCATGGCGCAGCATCTTCGCGATCGTCTTACGATCTTTGTTCTCTAATCTGTCAATGCGTGTTTCCTGAGTTTCCTGCTTTTGATGTCAGAGGTTGCCTTTGTTCTCTTCGAACTCTGAGGTTCATGATGGGGTTGGCTGGGTGTGGGTCGGCAATGTTGAAACCGCAATCATACCGTTGGTCTTGGCTGTTGCTACAGAATCGGCGCCGTGTCTCACGCCCTCCCTCGGGCATCGTCCCAGATGGGAACTTTGATTTAGGAATCCTCGTTGTCGCCTCGTAAGCCTTACGCGGACTGGAAGTCAGTTTTGTCTCGCATAATGGCATGAAGTATGATTGCCAGACGACGCGCCAGAGCCACTCGGGCCTTTCTCATCGTTGAGCGCGCACCGATTGCGAGGGCCCATGTCTTCAATTTGAGCGGAGCGGCATACCGCGTCAGCATCACATTGGCGGCCTCATAGAGAAGCGTTCTGACGCGCACGTCGCCCCGCTTTGAGATGCTGCCCGTGTAGTCGATTTCACCAGATTGATGCCGTCGCGGCACCAGTCCAAGATACGCCCCCACATCACGCGATTTCCTGAAACGCGACGGATCATCAATTGCTGCGGCAAAGGCCAATGCTGTGATCGGACCGACCCCTGGTACCGTCATAAGGCGCTGGCAGACTTCGGATTTGCGGGTCATCTTTTTGATGTCGCCATCAATGGCTGCAACCGCCGCGAGGATTGCTTCGCGTGCTGCGAACAGTCCGCAAATTGCGGCATGGAGGCCAGGCACTCCATCGCTAACTTTTAGCGCCGCGTTTTTGAATGCCGGAGACAAAGCTCGTGGCAGCCGCACGCCGAAGACGACGACCAGACCGCGGATCTGATTGTCGAGCGTCACACGCTGTCCGACCAGCTTCTTGCGGGCTGCGATCAGCGACCGGATTGCGTGCGCTGACAGTGATTTGACATGGGTCGGCTTGTAGAATCCCGTCCGCGCCAGGTGTGCCAAACCGCGGGCATCATTGCGGTCCGTCTTGTGGCCGGCCAGAGATTTAAGGGCCTGATATGCTTGCCTGCTCTCGATGCAAACAACCGGGACACCAAGCTCCGTCAGCCCATGGTAAAGCATTGGTGCCATCCGTCCCGTTTCAAATACAACTTTGGCACATGGTGGTCCAGAAGCGAGGAAGTCAGCGATCGCTTTTGGTGTTGAGCTCGCTTTTCCTTCACGAATAAGGGCCCCTTCACGATCCAGAATGCAGATATGCGTCTCTTCCATGGACACATCCAAACCAGCAAAATATTCCATTGGTCAGTCTCCTTTTCAATTGCATGTGCATCCAGAATAACAGGGGTAACTGAGTGCTGATCCTGATTACGCCATGTTGAAAAACCGCGCCGCTTCTCGGCCAGACATACCGTCCTTCAAACAAGCACGGCGCACACGACTATAAATATCCACAGAATACATCTCCCGCCCTCCGAATAAACGAAGGGCACAAACTGGCGGACTTTTACTCCGCTACAACTGCGATATGCAGCCGCTTCTGTGGCCCAATATTGCTCCGCGTTTTACATTTCGACCTCCGGCGCCCGAAAGGGTGGCCCGCCTCCATCTTCGCGATCTTCTCATACAGAAGTTCGTTATCCATGGTGATCTCACCCACCCTGGCCCGCAGACGGTCAATCCCCTCATCGCGCACGTCGCGCGGACGGGACTTCAGGTTTGATGACCCTCCTTCGGGAAATGCATCCCGCCAACCGCTGACATCCGCAGCTGTCGCACCAAACGAACGTGCGACCAATTCAACATCTTCGCCGCGAAGAACGCGCGGAACGGCCTCTTGCTTGCGTGTAGCCGTAAGTCTCCGGCGCCGGGCCGGAGCCGGATCCGCTGCGATATGTGAAGTCTCCGCAGCTCCGGATCCTTCGCGCTCAACCTTCCTTTGTTCCGTCATGATACACCTCAATCATCCCCTTGGGTCATGTCTTGAACGGTGTCTCAAAAAACTCTAGGGCGGGGGAGTATGTCACTGGACCAGCACTGCCACCTGACCGATACCATGATGGAGGCCTGCGACCTGATCCTCTGTTTTAAAGAATACCCGCATGATGATGCGAGTGACCGCGCGGAAGAGTTGTTCGATCTGGCCCATCAAACCGCCACTGGCGTCCTTGAGCCGGTCATGCGCCGCCATCACTGCGGTATGATTAACATGTATCTGACCAAGACAGGCACAATGCCGGATTTCGTGGACCGCATGACTGCGTTAGAGGCCGAGCCGGGTATCCTGTCCGTGTCGCTGATCCATGGGTTTCCCTGGGGGGACGTCGCGGATGTCGGGGCGCAAACACTTGTGGTGACGGATGGCGACCCTGTGTTGGCGCAACACCATGCCACACGCCTTGGCCATACGTTCTTTGATCTGCGCAATGAGGTATCCTGCAAGGCGGTGCCTTTGAACGAGGCTCTGGAGCAGGCCACCATGTCACCGAACGGACCTGTGGTTCTGGCGGATATGGGTGACAATTCCGGAGCCGGGGCACCGGGCGATTCCACCTTCATGCTGCGTGCGCTTCTGGACCGGGGGCTGGGAAACGTCGCTACGGGTATCTATTGGGATCCGATGGTTGTGCGGATTTGTGAAGATGCCGGGGAAGGGGGCGAATTGACACTGCGGCTAGGGGGGGAAAGCCTGCGCGCAATCCGGCGATCCTGTTGACCTGATCGCACGGGTGCAACGCATCCGGTCGGGCCTTGGGCAGCACCTTGGAAAGGGCCTTGAGCCTTTGGGCACGATGGTCTGGCTACGCGCGGGTCAGGATGTGGACATTCTGGTCAATGATCTGCGCACGCAGGTCTATCACCCCGAAGCGTTCGAGCAGATGGGCATTGAACTGGCAAAGAAGTCGATTGGTGACGGTCAAATCACTGTTGCACTTCTACGCACCGTTCCAAAAGATCGCTTCACAGATCATTCAGGTGGCAACACCGGGGGAAACCTCGCCTGATTTTGCAGGCATTCCCTTCACCAAAAGGACAGCCGATTTCTGGCCCAGAGACGAGATCGCCTAGGGGCCAGTGCTGCACCGCGCTTAACGCACCACGTAGACCGAGCATTTGGAGTGGCGCACCACCCGCGCGGCGTTTGGCCCCAACAGGTAATCCGCGAAATCGGGCTTATGCGCCCCGATCACGATCAGGTCGGCCTTGTCGCTCTCTGCGACTTTGAGGATCTCCTCATAAGCGTTGCCGGTGCCAACAAGATGGCGCAGCTTTGCATTGGCCTCGGCCCCCAGCGCCTCGGTCGCCATTTCGTTCAGCAGGCGCTTGGCTTCTTCCAAAGCATGATCATGGTGGCTTTTGTCAAAGAAACCACTGACCACGCTCATCCCGAAATCCGGCACCACGGTGATGACATCCAGTTGGGCGTCATCCATTGCCGCCAGACGGGCCGCTTGCTGCAGCACGCCCAGATCACGGTTTGAGTTGCTGATATCCACAGCACACAGAACGGTTTTCATGCTCATGCCGGTACTCCTTCTTTGCTCATCCGCGCGCGTTGCAGCAGGGCGATCAGGCCCAGCAGGACCAGGGCCGGGATAAAGACCAGTTCCTTGGGCATCTGCGCCTGCGGGGCTTTCACTTCGGAAATCCGAACCGCCTCGTCAGCGTAGAAATCAAAGCTGCCCATCTGATCGGCGATGGGTGCGCCAAACAGCGGCTCTTCCATCTTCATCAGCCCGTCTTCTTCCAGCGTGGTAAAGCCCATCGCCTCAAGCCGACTGGCGCCGTCCTCGCCTTCGCCAACGGGCACCACCAGCGACATGTCCTTCATGTTGCCGGTATCGAAATCGGGGCCGGAGACCACAAAGCGCAGTTCCTGCCCGGGTTCAGCGGCCTCGACGGCACTGACCACCTGGGTGGGTTCGATCTGCGCAAATGGCGGCTGGAGGCGGTCCATGAAGTAGTCAGGCCGGAACAACATGAACGCCACCGCGATCAAAGCGATGCTTTCGTAGATGCGGTTCTTGGTCAGGAAGTAGTTCATTGTGCCCGCCGTAAAGACCAGGATCGCTATGGTTGCCGCTATGAACACGATTATCCCCTGCATCCACGTCACATCTATCAACAACAGATCGGTGTTGAAGATGAACACGAAAGGCAGCGCCACGGTGCGTAAGGAATAGAAGAACGCGGTGAACCCGGTCTTGATCGCATCGCCCCCGGAAACGGCGGCGGCGGCAAAACTGGCCAGCCCCACAGGGGGCGTCACATCCGCCATGATCCCGAAGTAGAACACAAACAGGTGCACCGCGATCAGCGGCACGATCAGCCCGGATTGCGCGCCCAGTTCCACAACCACACCGGCCATCAGCGACGACACCACGATGTAGTTTGCCGTGGTCGGCAGGCCCATGCCCAAAATCAGGGACAGCAGGCCGACCATGATCAGCATCAGGATCAGGTTACCACCCGACAGGAACTCGACCAGATCGGCCATCACCTGACCAACCCCGGTCAGGGTCACGGTGCCCACGATCACCCCGGCGGTGGCGGTTGCCAGGCCAATGCCGATCATGTTGCGCGCGCCGTCGATCAGCCCGTTCCAGAGGTCAACAACCCCGTTGCGGAAGGCGTTGTAGGTGTCGCTTTCCCCGCGGAACATCGCCTTGAGCGGGCGCTGTGTCAGCAGGATCACGAACAGCAGCATGGTTGCCCAGAAGGCCGACAGACCCGGTGACTTCTGTTCGATCATCAGGAAGTAAACCAGCACGATGATCGGCAGCATGTAGTAGAGGCCGGATTTGTAGATTTCGCCCACCACGGGCAATTCCACCTCGGCGGCATTGGGATCATCGGGTTCCAGATCGTCGACACCCGACGCCAGATACAGCAGCGCGGCATAGACCACAAAGATCAGCGCCGACAGGATCAGCCCCGAGGAGGGTAACAGGCTGGTGATCCAGCCCACCGGGAATTGTACGCCGTAACACAGCCCCGCAAACCCGACGAAAAAGATCGCCATACCGCCGATCGTCTTGCCCATGTTCACGACGCGGTTGCCCAGCGTCGGCATGTTGTTCTTCACCGCCTCAAGATGGACGATGTAGACCAGCGCGATGTAGGAAATCGCGGCAGGCAGGAACGCGTGGGTGATCACCTCGACATAAGAGATGCCCACATACTCCACCATCAGGAAGGCCGCAGCCCCCATGACAGGCGGCATGATCTGACCGTTAACTGAGGACGCCACCTCGACAGCGCCGGCCTTCTCGGACGAGAAGCCCACCCGCTTCATCAGCGGAATGGTGAAGGTGCCGGTGGTGACAACGTTGGCGATGCTTGATCCCGAGATCAGGCCGGTCGCGGCCGAGCCGACAACGGCGGCTTTGGCCGGACCACCACGCAGGTGTCCCAGCGCGCCGAACGCCATCTTGATAAAGTAATTCCCGGCCCCTGCCTTATCCAGCAATGCGCCGAACAGAACGAAGAGGAAAACGAATTTTGTTGAGACGCCCAAGGCGATGCCAAACACACCCTCGGAGGTGATCCACATATGGCTCATCGCTTTCTTAAGCGAGGCATCTTTCCAGCGGATAACATCGGGAACTGCGTCAGACGAGCCGAAGAAGACGTAAAGCAAGAAGATCGTTGCGATGATGGCCATGGCCGGACCCAGCGCACGGCGCGCAGCCTCGAACAGCAGGATCAGACCGGCAAGGGCGACCCATTTGTCGGTGTCATCCGCCAGACCGCCCGCATTGACGATCTTGTCGTAAAACCAATAGCCATACAGCGCGATAAACGCCGCCACGAGGCCCATCACCCAATCCTGAATGGGGATGTAATTGCGCGGGCTGGATTTCAGCGCCGGATAAGCCATGAAGGCCAGGAAGATCGCAAAGGCCAGATGGATCTGGCGCGAGTTGTTGATCAGATCGCCGGGCAGCACATAAGGCGCGATGGGCGAGGCCAGAAGCACCTGAAACACCGACCAGACAACAGCGACAATCGCCAGCAACATGCCAACCGATCCGGCAGGGTTGCGTGCGCCAGCGTCGGACGAGGCGACAAGTTCTTGAAGTTCTTCTTCACTAAGAGGGCGGCCGCCCTTTTGGTCTTCGGCCATCGTCACTGTCTCCCTGAGTGCCGCATTGTTTGGGCGGCGTCGTTGGGCTTTGTCGCCCGTTTATTGGAATAGAGTTGCGGGGGCAGCGCACCGCCCCCGCATCAGGCAATTGGATTATTCGATCCAGCCTTTTTCTTTATAGTATTTGGCCGCACCGGGGTGCAGCGGGGCCGACAGACCGGCTGTGGCCATTTCTTCGGCTTTCAGGTTGGCGAATGCCGGGTGCAGCTTTTTGAAGTCATCGAAATTGTCAAAGACAGCCGCGACAACCGCGTAAACCGCATCTTCCGATACCGCATCCGAGGTCACAAACGTAGCGCCCACACCGAAGGTGGTCGTTTCATTGTCCGACCCACGGTACATTCCGCCGGGGATGGTGGCGGTCCGGTAGAACGAGTTGTTGTCGATCAGGCCATCAATCGCCTCGCCGGTGACATTCACCAGAACCGAGTCACAGGCCGTGCTTGCTTCCTGGATCGAGCCCGAGGGGTGACCAACCGTATAGATCATCGCGTCAATCTGGTTGTCACACAGGGCGGCGGATTGCTCGGCCGCTTTCAGTTCGGACGCTAGGGCGAAATCATCCACGCTCCAACCCATTGCTTCCAGAACAACGTCCATCGTGCCGCGCTGACCGGAGCCGGGGTTGCCGATGTTCACACGCTTGCCTTTGAGGTCTTCAAAGCTGCTGATCCCGGCATCGGCACGGGCCACAACGGTGAAGGGTTCGGGGTGGACCGAGAACACGGCGCGCAGACCTTCAAACGGGCCCGCGTCTTCGAACTTCGAGGTGCCGTTATAGGCGTGGTACTGCCAGTCAGATTGGGCCACACCAAATTCCAGCTCGCCTTCGCGGATGGTGTTGATGTTGTAGACCGAGCCACCGGTGGATTCGACCGAGCAGCGGATGCCGTGATCTTTACGGCCCTTGTTGACCAGACGGCAGATCGCCCCCCCTGTCGGATAGTACACGCCGGTGACACCGCCGGTGCCGATTGTGATGAACTCTTCGGCGTAGGCTGCCGGAGCCATCATCGCGGCAACAGCTGCCCCTGCGAGGGTGAATTTGAACTTGGAAAACATCGATCTCTCCCTTTGGTTTGATGTTCTGGTGGTAGAATCAGCGGCTGCGAGAGCGATCGCAGGCGCGAATCTCTTATTGTAGCTCTGTTATTTTGTCCTGGCCTGGGGGGAGGTCTGGCTGCGGCTTTTACTGGCTTTGCCCTTAGAAATTACGGCAAGCCCTTGATAGCTCGTTGAGATCAAACACTGTTCCCCTATGGCGTGTTGAGAGAAGAGCGTTCCATTTGTTTGATTTCTTGTCAACGTCAGAGTCATCTGGTTCAAAGAGGCGTCCAACCCGGAGGCCCCCATGAGCCACGTTTTTCCACGCCATTGTCATGCCCAGATGCCCACCGCCACAGGCGGCGACGGCTGCTTTCTGATCGATGAGACCGGCAAGCGATATTTCGACGGATCAGGCGGGGCCGCGGTGTCCTGCCTGGGGCATTCCAATGCCCGCGTGCGCGATGCGATCAAGGCCCAAGTCGATCAACTGGCCTTTGCCCATACCGGTTTTTTCACCTCCGATCCTGCCGAACAGCTGGCCGATCTACTAGTGGCAAACGCGCCCGGAGATATCGACCGGGTCTATTTCGTTTCGGGCGGGTCCGAGGCGACCGAAGCGGCGATAAAACTGGCGCGGCAGTATTTCGTCGAAAAGGGCGAACCCCAACGCCGTCACCTGATCGCCCGCAAGCAAAGCTATCATGGCAACACCCTTGGCGCATTGGCGGCGGGGGGCAATGAATGGCGACGTCAGCAGTTCAGCCCGCTGTTGATTGACGTCAGCCATATCGACCCCTGTTTTGAATATGCTGAGCGCGCGGCAGCGAGAGCCTTGAAGACTATGGCCAGCGTGCCGCGCAGGCGCTTGAGGATGAAATCCTGCGCCTTGGTCCTGACACGGTGATGGCCTTCATGGCCGAACCGGTGGTGGGTGCCACGATGGGGGCGGTCCCCGGCGCACCCGGCTATTTCACCCGCATTCGCGAGATCTGCGATCAATACGGCGTGCTGCTGATCCTGGACGAAGTGATGTGTGGCATGGGTCGTACCGGGCATCTGTTTGCCTGTGACGCCGACGACGTTGTTCCCGATATCCTGTGTATCGCCAAGGGCCTGGGCGCTGGATACCAGCCGATTGGCGCGATGCTGTGCACTGCTGAGGTCTATAAGGCTGTGCAGGATGGCACAGGCTTTTTCCAACATGGGCATACCTATATTGGTCACCCGGTCGCCACTGCCGCGGGCCTCGCTGTGGTGCAGGAACTGCTGGACAATGATCTGCCCGGTCGGGTGCGCAGGATGGAACCCTTTGTACACGACGCTCTGACCAAACGGTTTGGCCAGCACTCCCATGTGGGTGATATCCGCGGGCGTGGGTTCTTTGGGGCATCGAACTGGTGGCGGATCGCGATAGCAAAACGCCTTTTGATCCCAAGCTTGGTATTGTCGGCAAGTTGAAGAAAGCGGCCTTTGCCGAAGGGCTGGTCTGCTATCCCATGCCCGGCACGCGCGATGGGCGTAACGGCGATCACGTCTTGTTGGCCCCGCCCTTCATCGCCACAGAGGATGAATTGTCAGACGCCTTCGATGCACTGGGCCGGACCATTGACACTGTGCTGGCGGGCGTTGCCTGATCGCCATCGGTTAGGAATTTCCTAAGTTTGGGGGGCAATTGATTTCGCTTTAGTTTCCACAATCTGGTCTAAAGCCTCCGACTTTAGTCGGAAAAACATTCAAACGTGCGCCGAAGGCGCTCATGAACCACTGAACCCTCTGACTTTAGTCGGAGGAGGTTCAGTGAACTCAACGCTTGCTTGGACGCGTGTTTGAAACAATAATTCGCAAATGCCTTTGCGTTTCACCCTTCGTCAGTTGGAATATTTCGTCGCCGTCGGCGAGGCGGGGTCGATCGCGCTGGCGGCTGAAAAGGTCAATGTGTCCTCGCCGTCGATCTCGGCAGCGATGTCGCAACTGGAAAAGGAATTCGGCCTCAGGCTGTTTGTGCGCAAACACGCGCACGGGCTGTCGCTGACCCAGGCAGGGCGACAATTCATGGAGCAGACCAAGACCGTTCTGGCCGAATCTGCCGCGCTGCACCGCCTGGCAGGTGACATTCAGGGCAATGTGCAGGGACCATTGGCCGTGGGCTGCCTGCTGACCTTTGCGCAGCTTGTTGTGCCGTCGCTCAGGCGCGAGTTTGAGGCCAAGTATCCTGCCATTCAAATACGCCAGACCGAGCGTAATCAGGCCGAGCTGTTCGACCTGCTGCGCCGCGCCGAGATTGATGTGGCCCTGACCTATGATATTGATATCCCCGCTGATCTGACCTTTGCGCCACTGGCCGAATTGCCACCCTACGCCATGGTGGACGAAGATCACCCGCTGGCCGATCTGTCTGGCGTGTCAGTCGATCAGCTAAAGGATCACCCGATGATCCTGCTGGATTTGCCGATCAGCACCAGCTATTTCCTGTCGGTTTTTGAGCGCGCCAATGTACAGCCAAAGATCATCGAACGCACCCGCGATATGGCGGTGATGCGCAGCCTTGTGGCCAACGGCTATGGCTATGCGATTGCCAACGTGCGCCCCATGTCCGACAGCGCGCCGGATGGGCGCAAATTGCGGTTCATCCCGCTGACTGGCGATTTGCGGGCGATGCATCTGGGGCTGGTCACCTCGCCCGGGGCCGAGGGGGTTCTGAGTGTGCGGGCCTTTATGGAGCATTGCGCCGAACTGATCACCAATGATCATATCCCGGGTATGAACATGGCGTTGGCGCGGCTGCCTTAAAGACGGGGCTGCGCTCGATCAGAGGGGGCGTGATGTTCACCGAACAATGCGAGATGCATCACGCCTCCGAAATCACCCCGTATATCGAGCTGCGCCTGTGGGATGATGCCGATATCCCCGCTCTTCACCGCATGTCAGACGCGATGAAGGAACATGGCGCGCTGGCGGGTATCCGACAGGCTTACTCCGGCGTGAACGGCCCAACCTTTACACCAAAGAGGTGCCTCTGGCCGTCTCGGCGAAACCGACCGCACCCTCACCAACGATCCTGCTCAAGCGCGCGCCTTGCCGATCCCGGACATTCGTGAGTGCATCGGTTGCAATATCTGCATCACTGGTGACATGACCATGCCGGTCACCGCTATGCGCGCGCGTTAGATCATTCGGATATCGGCGATGCCCTGCCATTTCACCGCGAAGTAACGCGGTTGGCGGGGGCCTAGAACCGGCAGCTGTGGGAGTGAGGTTCGCTTTGCGGACAGGAATGATACCAACGGCCCAATTAATTGACCTTTATCCATTCTCGATCTGTGATTGAAGTTATGCGTTCAGGGTCGTTCGCAAAGAAGTTCCAGGCCCGGGCGCATTTTTCGAGGATTTCTTCATATGTGTCGAAGACAGAGACAGCGGGTTTGTTCGACCGCAGATAGGCCCAAACGTTTTCCATTGGGTTCAATTCCGGTGAGTATGGGGGCA
Source organism: Roseovarius sp. (assembly GCA_965207105.1). Classification (GTDB taxonomy): domain Bacteria; phylum Pseudomonadota; class Alphaproteobacteria; order Rhodobacterales; family Rhodobacteraceae; genus Roseovarius. Next base: position 61,453 of record CBDBLS010000058.1, read on the forward strand.
GTTTTACGAGTGTAGTATTATCTGGCACCTGCAAGCATTTTGCTCCGTGCCAACCAGCCCCGTCGATGATGAGCAAGGCATGTGCGCCGGGTGCGATTGTCTTTGCGATCTCATCGAGATGCAGCCCCATTGCTTCGGCGTTGACGTAAGGCAGGACCAGCCCAGCCGCCGTGCCACAGGCAGGACAGGCTGCGCCGAAGATACAGCTCCATTTGCAGCGCGTATCACGTGGTGCGCGCGGGCGGGTTCCACGCCTGGCCCATTTGCGGGTGAGGGTTCCTTGCTGCCCGACGCGGGCTTCATCCTGGAACCATACCTCAAGCGGCTTCCCCTTTGCATGTTTTGGCAGGGTATCGGCTATGAGGCTGGCAAAGTTTTTTTAAAAGCCTGCTGTGCAGCGGGATCAGTTCCGGGATGCTCCGGGCGCACGGAAAGGCGACGAAAACCATGCCTGGCTGGATACTTGCCAATCGTACGTTCATGTAGCTTTACGTCGAATTCTTCTTCAACGCGGACCTGCAAATCGGCACAGCGCCACCGCACTACGCCATCTTTTGCCGGGTCAGGCCCAGCCTCAACCCAAGCCACAAACAGCGCCTGTTGCTCCAGGGACAGGCGTGGTTTTGCACCCTTGCCACACCGATCAGAAAGCCCACCAAGGCCCTCTGCATTGTAGCGATGCACCCGGTCTCTGGGAGTTTGGCGATCCATACCGCTGCTACGGGCCGCTGTTGCGCGATCCACATCGTCAAGCACCAGCGCTATGGCGAGTATTCGACGGACAACACGACCATCCCTGGTTCGCTTTGCAGCACAACGCAAATCTTGCGCGGACATATCTGTGCGCGTAATCTTGACTGCCCCACCCATGAGCACCTCCTTGCTTCTGGAGGCCATTGATTCAGAAATGCAGTAAATTTGAAATCACAAAAGTGAGTCAGACATTAAGGCCGCTGGTATTACAGGCTTCGAACGTCTTCCGATATTTCTGGGCACGTTTGCGTCAATGATAAGCGCGGGTGTTGATTTTGCTTTGGTGTGGACCACTCAGGCTCTGGGGACCGGAAACGGAAGCCTGTCGGAGCGGCACGAGGATACGTTGACACCTACAGGGCTTCTATTTCGAATGATGAAAGATGCACTGGGTGGAACACGGCTTGTCGATCCCAACGGCGGCGAACACTTTGAGTATGGTGACTACACTATATTTGACGCGGGCGGAGACGCCATTGCAAACATATTCAGATATGAAAGTCAGACTGAACCTCCTCCGACTAAAGTCAGAGGGTTCAGTGGTTCATGAGCGCCTTCGGCGCACGCTTGAATGTTTTTCCGACTAAAGTCGGAGGTTTTATACCAGATTGTGGAAAATAAAACGGTCATCTACTTTGCCTCGGGTGTGGACAGCGACATTCAGATTAGTGCAAATTTTCAACACTTTGTAAGTGCCGGATATCATGTCCACGGCACCGTAATCAGTGTGAATCCCCAAGACAATCCGACCGATGCTGACGCCAATGGCGTTTTACTGGCGGTGCCACGGAGCGATCTTTTTGATGCGGCTGGCAATCTGATTTATGAACTCGGCCCCTACGAAGTCATTCAGCTTGAATTCACACGCGGCGCTGGCGTTCACCTGACCGGAGATGATCAATCGGTCACGGATGATACGCTCGCTGGGTCGAACTACAAGGCTCAATTAGCATTGATTATGCGTGGCGTGTTACAGGCAGGATGCCTGCGGCGGCGGCAAGTATCGCGCGCGGCGTTTGGTGGCTCGGAAGGACGGCAGGGTGGAACCACCGAAGGCAGTTGTCCAGGTATTTGGTCGCGATACCCCGATGGCGGCGCGGAAAGGTCTTTAACCGCTCATGCCGACTGTTCACGGTTTGAATGTGCAATTCACCACGGACACGTTCTCCGGCGGTCCGGTCGAGACTTTCATGGCTGACGCCCGTTTCTGCGGCGCAGGGCGGGTAGCCGGTGCAGCCATCGGTCACCGGGAGAGCGTTCCCATCAAGACGTGGCTGCAGAACCGTTTTGAGATGTCCGGCTGTCACCGCAGGCAAGACAGCACTGATGGCGGTGCCTGATCGGTCGACCGCAACGGGGACCGGAACCTGCTCCTCCGACAATCCGCGTTTCGAGGCCTTTCCCCCGCGTTTGCGGGCTTTTCGAGAGAGATTACGGTCCCCTTTCCGGCTGCGCGGAAAGAACGTCCCGTCGGCTTCGACGATTCCGCACAGCTTGACCGCACCGACCGTTACGGCCTCGGGAAAGCGATGACGCCAGCGAAAAGCTGTGGTGTCGGCCACCATACAACGCCCGTCGGACGCCTTTACCGTTTCGCCGTCGCGCAGGGAAGCTGCGAACCCTGCCCATCTGTCCCTGTGGCGCAAGCGGGCAAGCGGCGTCCCGGTCAGCGCGCTGAAGGTTTTGCGACAGCCTTTGCAAAAGAACCTCGCCAGGCCACTTGCATGGCCCCTGATGATCGCACCGCCCGAAGCACAGTGCGGACAGATACGCCCCTCGCGAACATTCGCCTCAGGGAGATCGATCACGCTTTCCAGCGACGAAACCCCGGCAACGAGCCGTCCGGTTTCAGTCCGTTGTTTCGATGAAAGGTCGTCGATCTCGTTGAGCCACACCAGAAAAGCCTGATGATCCATGTGCCGCACCCCATAATTTTGTTCATGGTGTGTTCTGTCACAGGTCACAGGCTGGCACGCATAATCAATGCTAATTGAGCCAACTACAATGACACTCTTTCGGGTCATGGTGGGTATGACATGTTGAACGGCGGTGCTGGCAACGATCAACTGGATGGCGGCACGCAAGACGACTCCCTCTACGGCGGCACCGGCGATGACCGGCTGTGGGGGCGCGATGGCGATGATATCCTGCTCGGCGATACCGGGCGCGATACGCTCTATGGCGGCACCGGCGATGACAGTCTGCGCGGCTTGGACAACAATGATACCCTATGGGGCGAGACGGGGGCGGATACCCTGCGGGGCGAGGCGGGGGCGGATACCCTGCGGGGTGGCAACAACGAAGACGAGCTCTACGGCGGGGACGGCAACGACTCGATGACCGGGGATTCCGGGTATGACACGTTGAATGGCGGTGCAGGGGACGACTCGCTTCACGGCGGCACGCAGGCGGATGAATTTCACTTTGCAGGTGGCTTTGGCAACGACACAATCGCTGATTTCGACGTGGCGAACACGAGCGAGTATATTGACCTGTCCGGCGTCGGGGCGATCATCAGCTTCACAGACCTGCAGGTCAGCCACATGACGCAAAGCGGCAGCCATACCATTATCAATGACGGAAACGGCAACACGATCACCTTGGAGAATGTCAGCCTGACCAGCCTGACCGCCGGTGATTTCGTTTTCTGATATGAGAGGCGGTTGACCCCGCCGGGAGCGACAAGGCGACAGGTGCCTCCGCGGGCGAGATGTGACGCCCAGAGCGCCACCGCCCCTTGAACTTTTCGCTCTGAACATATTCTATCTGACCTGACGATGTCCGCCGGAAAAGGCCCCAAAAATGCCAAGCGTCAAACTGGAAATTCAGGGAATGCACTGCGCGGGATGCGCGGGCCGGGCCGAACGGGCCTTGGCCGCCGTTCCCGGCGTGCGCGCGGCGGCGGTGAACTATGCCACTGGTACCGGCCTCGTGGATGCGGGTGACGGGGTTGATACTGCCACCCTTGCTGCTGCCTCGAGCGAGGCTGGATATCCCGCGCATGCATTGGCCAAGGGCGAGGCTGCGACCTCACCAACCACGCGCGCGCGCATTGAAGCCGCGACCGCCTTGCGCGCCACACTGATTGCGGCCGCCCTGACGCTTCCGGTATTTGTCACCGAAATGGGCGGACATCTGTTCCCGGCCTTTCATCATTGGCTGCATCGCAGTTTTTGCTTGCAAAATATCTGGTTGATGCAGTTTGTGCTGACCACTCTGGTCCTGCTGTGGCCGGGGCGGGTGTTCTTTGGCATCGGCGTGCCTGCCTTGCTCAAGGCGCGCCCTGAAATGAACAGCCTTGTTGCCCTCGGCTCGTTCGCGGCCTGGTCGTTTTCCACGGTGGTGCTGTTTGCGCCGTCCCTTTTGCCTGCCACTTCGCGCGCGGTCTATTTTGAGGCCGCGGCTGTCATCGTCACCCTTATCCTGCTGGGCCGCTGGCTTGAGGCGCGGGCCAAAGGCCGTGCGGGGGCGGCAATTGAGGCGCTTGTCGCCCTGCAACCCACGACCGCCCGGGTGGAACGCGATGGTGAGATTGCCGAATTGGACATTGACCGCGTGCTGCCCGGCGACATTGTTCATCTGCGCCCGGGCGAGCGGATCGCGGTAGATGGCACGGTGCTGTCAGGTTCCAGCCATGTGGATGAAAGCATGATTTCCGGCGAACCGGCACCAGTGGCCAAAGTCGATGGCGATACGGTGATCGGTGGCACGATCAACGGCCAGGGCGCGCTCCGCTACCGTGCCACGCATGTGGGGGCTGACACGGTTCTGGGCCGGATCATCGGCATGGTCGATCAGGCGCAAGGCGCGAAATTGCCGGTTCAGGCGCTGGCCGACCGGGTTGTGGCCCGGTTTGTACCTGTTGTTCTGATGATTGCGATACTGGCGGTGGCGGTCTGGCTGATCTTTGGCCCCACGTTGAGTTTTGCTTTGGTGGCCGGCGTTTCGGTACTGATCATCGCCTGCCCCTGTGCGATGGGTCTGGCCACGCCAACGTCGATTATGGTTGGCACGGGCCGAGCGGCCGAACTGGGTGTGTTTTTCCGCAAGGGCGAGGCGCTGCAACGCCTGTCCGAAGTGGCCGTGATCGCCTTTGACAAGACCGGCACCTTGACGGAAGGACGCCCGTCAGTGGCCGCTTCGACTCTGGCGGAAGAGATCACGCGTGATCAGGTTCTGGCCGCGCTTGCTGCGGTTGAGGGGCAATCCGAACACCCCACCGCCCGCGCTATTGAGGCCTTGGGCGAAGGGTTGAATATCCCGGACGCCACCGGGTTTCGCGCATTGCCAGGACAGGGGGTTGAAGGACAGGTCAACGGCCAGTCTGTTCTGATCGGGACCGAGGCGTTGATGAAAGAGCGCGGGACCGAGATGTCCACGCTGACGCCGGACGCCACACCCGGTACGCAGGTTTTTGCCGCGATTGAGGGCAGGCTGGTCGCGCATATCGTGCTGTCGGATCAGTTGAAACCCAGTTCCGCCGCTGTGATCGAGGCGCTTCATGACGAAGGGCTGCAAACCGCCATGATCTCGGGCGACGTTGCCACCAGTGCGCGGCATATCGCGGATCAGTTGGGGATCGATCATGTGGTGGCGGGCGTTATGCCCGACGGCAAGGTTGACGCGCTCCAGGCGCTGCGTGCCGCTCACGGCCCGGTCGCCTTTGTCGGCGATGGCATCAACGACGCGCCTGCACTGGCCGAGGCGGATGTAGGCATCGCTGTGGGCACCGGCACTGACGTATCGATTGAAACAGCGGATGTGGTGTTGATCTCGGGCGATCTCTCGGGTGTGGTCAACGCCCGTCATATGGCGCGCCGCTCCATGCGTAACATCCGCCAGAACCTGTTCTGGGCTTTTGCCTATAACGTGGCGCTGATCCCGGTGGCCGTCGGCGTGCTTTATCCGCTGAGTGGCATGATGCTGTCGCCGATGCTGGCGGCTGGGGCAATGGCGCTCAGCTCGGTCTTTGTGGTCACAAACGCACTGCGGCTGCGTGGAGTGAAGGCCGTGTTGACCTAAGCGGCGCGATTGAAGCCCCGGTTACAGCTCCCGTCCCGCTTTAAACTCCCGTCCCGCTTTAAACTCGCCCCAGCGCATCACGGCATTCGCGCCCAGCCATGTCATCGGTCGTGGGGGCAAGCGTCGCGGGGCGTCGTGATCCATCACCTGATCCAGCATGTCCGAGGAAACACCCGAGGCCAGCTCGGCCATCATCATCCCGTGCAAGGTGCCCTCGGCAAGGCCCAGCCCGTTCTGACAACAGGCCGAAAACAGCCCCTCATCCACCTCGTCCAGGGCCGGTACGCCATTCCAACTCAGGCATAGCCGCCCAGCCCAGCGATACTCCATCCCCACGTCTTTCAGCATCGGGAACCGCGCCGCAAACGAGGCGTCATGCGTGCGCCTCATCGCCTGTACCCGGGCGTCACTGATCTTTAGCCCCGGATCACAAGTCGCTCGGTTACGAACCACAATGCGACCCCCCCGGTGCCGGAAATCCGCCGCACCGTGCTACCCAAAGGATCAGAGGGGGTCAGCCCCCAGCGCACCTCACCGCCCAGACGGCGGCATTCGTCATCACTGAGCACGCGGGTCATTGAGGCATACAGAAAGACATGCAGCAATTGCCCCTTGAAATGGCCAAAGCTGTTGGCATGCCCGTTCACCGCCAGGATCACTTTGGGTGCCGTCACAGCACCTTTCGGAGTACTCGCCAACCAGTCGCCCTGTCGCGTCAGATCTGTCACGGGACTGTTCTCATAGATCTGCACGCGGTTCGAGCTGAGGCCACGGGCCACATCGCGCACGAAAAGGGCCGGTTGGACCATCGCTGTGCCTGGCGTGTAAAGCCCGCTTTGGTAATAGTCGCTACCGGTCAGAGCCTTCATCTGAGATGCGTCCAGAAATTCATGCGGCTCGTTCATTTTGCTCAGATGCGCGGCATAATCCAGATTGTGCTGGTGTCCTTTGTCGCTGGCCGCTGCGTTGGTTTTGCCCGAAAGGGTGAAGGCCTCGTCGCTCAGCCCAAATTCCTGCGCCATGTCTTGGGCAAACCGGATTGCATGGCGGTTGGCACGGGTCTGGGCCATATCGGCCTCAAGCGCGCCGCCATAATCATCGGACGACAGATCGTGCGGCAGATCAATCATGAAGCCCGAGTTGCGCCCTGCGGGCCCCTCGGCAATGCGTTTGCCCTCAAGCAGTACGATCTGCGCATCTGGATGAAGCTGAGACAACCGTCGAACAGCGGCCAACCCGGCAAACCCACCGCCGATTACCAGCCAGTCGGCGGTGATCTTTGTGTCCAGAACAGTGGCACCCTCGGCCGGGGGCAGAATGGCGTTCCATCCCGCAGGGCCGGGATCGCAGGGCATCTGGGTAATGGTCATGGCAGGCTCAACTGGGCCGTGCGGCCCCCGTCGATGGTGTGGATTTGACCGGTCACAAATGCCGCCTCATCCGAGGCCAACCAACAGATCAGCCGGGCCACATCCTCGGGGCTGCCAGTGCGCCGAACTGGATGAATGCGTCCGATCTGGGCGCGGAAGGCCACAGGATCAGGCGTGCTCTCGATGAAATCCTCGTTCAGTGGTGTATCAATCCAGCCCGGTGCCACGGCATTGCAGCGCACCCCGTCAGGCCCGTGATCAATCGCCACGGCGCGGGTCAGCCCATGCAGGCCAGCTTTGGAGGCACAATAGGCCGGGTGACGCGGGTTCGATCCCAAGCCTTCGATTGAGCCAACATTCACAATCGTCCCGCCACCCTTGCGCAGCATCGGCATGGCGTGACGGATCAGCAGAAATGGGGCGGTCAGGTTGACCTGCATTTGCAGATGCCAGTCGTCCAGCGGGGTTTCTTCAACCGTGCCTTCGCGCATGACACCGGCATTGTTAACCAGAATGTCCAGTTGTCCAGCTTTGTCCTGTATGTGGGCTATCACCGCCTCGGGTGCATCTGGATCGGCAAAGTCAGCCACAATCGCCTCGTGACCCGCCGCACCGCGTTGGGCTGTAAACACCCGAGCGCCGCCGTCGGCCAACAGCTGTGCCGTGGCGTGCCCCATTCCGCTTGAAGCCCCCGTCACCAGCGCGACCTGTCCTGCAAACCGGCTCATGTCACCGGTTTCCCGCCATTAACCTCAAGCAATGCGCCGCACATGTAGCGTGCCGCGTCTGAGGCGAGGAACAGCACCACATCGGCCACCTCTTCCGGCTCGGCAATATGGCGGATGGGCACGGATGTGTTCAGCTCTTCAACCGCTTTATCCGGGTCAAACCCCCGCTTGGCAAAGCCCGAGCGCAGCATTGGCGTGTTCACCTCGTTTGGGCAGACCGCATTCACCCGGATGCCCTGATGCGCGTGATCGCGGCCCAGACATTGGGTGAGCGAGGTAATCGCGGCCTTGGACATCACATAAAGCGGGTGGTTCGGTCCGGGGCGCAAGCCCCAGCAGGAGGATGTGTTCACAATCGCCCCGCCGCCAGCCTGTGCCATGATCGGGGTCGCGGCGCGACAAATGCGGAACGGGGCCTCGACATTCACGCCCATGGTCAGGGCGTAATCGGCATCGCTGGCCTCGGTGATGTCTCCTCGGGTGATGACGCCGGCATTGTTAAAGAGCAGGTCCAACCCGCCCATTGCCTCGGTCGCCCGCCCCGGTAAGGTGTCACAAAAGGCACCGTCCAGATGGGCGTCGGCCACCACGTTGCTGCTGTCACGGTCGCTGACCGCCACTTTAGCACCTTCGGCCCGTAGCATCGCCACCAAAACCCGTCCGATGCCGCCTGCGGCCCCCGTGACCAAAGCGTTGCGTCCTTCAAATCTCATGAAGTCACCTCATAGCTGATGGGCAAACGGTGCGCGCCGGTATTGCCGCTGTCAGGCAGCCAGTCAGGTACTCCATCATACGCCACCGTCTTGAACGTCTTGCGCAGGGCCGCAAGGGCACTGGCAATGTCGGTGCGGGCCACGAAATGCCCGATGCAATGATGTGCGCCGCCACCAAAACCGAAATGCCGGCGGCGTTTCGCGATGATGTCAAAGCCCGGATCGTCGCACACCTCAGGATCACGCGCCGAGGCATGTACCAGCAGATGCACCACCGTGCCTTTGGGAATTGTGCTACCCTCCATCTCGACATCTTCCAACGCTTCTCGTGTGGCCCATGTCGTGGTGGGACGGGCGCGGATGAATTCTTCAATCGCCGCCGGGATCAGCGTCTCATCCGCGCGCAAGGCCTGCCATTGCGCCGGGTGGTCGATGAACAGCGACAGACCCAGACCCAGCAACGCGCGGGTGGTGTCGACGCCGCCAAAAATCGAGATCACGATGGTGTTGAGCAACTCGTCATGGGCGCAATCGCCATTGTGATCAAACTCGGCGACCATGCGGGCGACATAGCTGGCCTCGTCCTTGTCGCGCCGCACGCGCATCACTAGTTCGTCGGCCAGAGCATAAAGCCGGTCGCAGGCGGCGTTGAATCTGGGCTCGTGCTGTTTTGCCTCTACCCCCATCGCCAGCCCCAGATCGGCGGCGTCATGAGCAACCTCGGGCCAACGCTCGCGCTCCATCCCAAGCAGGGTGGTGATGGCCTGCCCGGAAAACGGTTCGCAAAACTCGGATTGGAATTCGCAGGTGGTTTTGGCGCGCAAGCCATCGCACAGGTCCCGAGCAATCTCATCAAAGGCGGGCACAAGGCCAAGCACGTAATCCTCGCTCAACGCAGGCACCGCCAGCGCGCGGAGTTTTTGATGATCCACGCCCTCGCGACCAATCACGGAATTGCACCAGAAATCGGCAAAGCTGCCGTTGATCCCAACAGTGTCGGGCCAGTTGTAGCTGCCTTGCCGAAAACGACGGTCGCGCAGGATCTGACCCACTTGCCGATAGCGTAGCACCGCCATCCCAAAGGGCGTCTCGGCGCACCAGTTGGCATCGCGTGCGGCGATGATGTCTGCGCCACGGGTCGAAAACCCCGGGTCGGCAAGGTCCAGATATGGCCGTGCGTTACCCATGCCTATCCTCCGAACGACGCCACCGGCGCGCCGAATTGCGCGGCATCAATAGTCAGCCCCAGACCGGGGCCATCGGGCAATGCGATATGTCCGCCTTCGATCCTGATGCCGTTGTCAGCGTCGTAATGCCCATCGATATAGGGTTGTGCCAACCAGACACCTTCTAACAAACGAGGCCGTATGGTTGCGCTGATATGGGCGCAGGCGGCAGCGATGATATCGCCGCCCCAGCTGTCATCGCAGGTATGGGGCAGATTGCGTGCCTCGCAGATATCGCGGAAGACCGCCATGCGTTGCAGGCCTCCGATCCGCGTCACCTTCATGCCGAATCCATCGACCAGATTGCCGCCGACCGCGCCAATTACAGTGGCCAGATCAACGCTGCTTTCGTCCATGTAGATGCCGTGGCTGACCTGCGCGCGGATCTTGCGCAGATCGTCCACCGTGTCACAGGGTTGTTCCATGATAAATGGGATGTTGGGGCATTCCCGGCTGACCCGCAGCGCATCGCGCGTGGTCCAGCCGCAGTTGCCATCCACCGCCAGCCGCACGCGGCCTTGCGTGACCTCCCAAACCTTGCGGATCACCTCGATATCAATCTCGACAGGGCGCCCACCGACCTTGATTTGCAGGCGAGGATAGCCCTCGTCTATCTTGTCTTTGGCAAGACGCGCGATCTCATCCGGGCTGCCAACGCCGCTGGCGTAGTAGGAGGGCACCCGCTCGGTCGCGACACCACCCAACAGCTCGGCAACGCGCAATCCTGTCGCTTTACCCAGCAGATCATACCCCGCGATATCGACCGCCGCCTTGGCATAGCGGTGGCCGTTGAGCAGATCGTCCATGCTCCGGTGTAGCGAGAGCGGCGCAATATTGGCCCCGATCAATCCCTCGCCCATCGCCTCAAGCGCGGCGCGGGCACCCCCAGCATGACTTTCGGCATAGGTGGGACCGACTGGACAGGTTTCACCCCAGCCTTCCAGCCCGGTATCGGATACCATACGCACCAGTGTGGTTGTGAGCGCCCAGACCTCGGCATTGGCCATGGTGTAGGGGCCGTTCTTGACCGGCAGATCGTGTTGATAGATGTGCAGCTCAGCAATACGCATCCTCAGCCATCCTTTCCTGAAAGGTCGCAATGAAGGCCCAATGCGAACGTCATGCAGCGATATCCAATGCATCAATTGGTGCTGACATATGCAGATGGGTGCCCACCCCGTGGTTATCTGCAAGGAACGGCACGCGCGTTTCAATTTCGGTCGTCAGGCCCAGCCCGAGGTAAAACTCCACCCCAGGATTATCGGCTGAAACATCCAGAGCGAGACGTTTACACCCCGTTTGACGGGCGCGCTCAACAGCGTTTGACAGCAGTTTGCGTCCCAACCCCTGACCTTGCGCATCGTCACTCACAGCCAGTTCCAGAACGTAGAAGGACCCGTCTTGAGGGTCTGGGAACAGCCGGTCCATCCATGTCAAAGCTTGCTGAATATGCGCGCCTTCCGCAACTCCAAGGGCTTCGGATTGGATGCGCTGTGCGGCCTCGAAATTGGGGCCGTATTCTTCGGTTGTATGACCGATACAAAGGCCGACAATCTTGTCACCGGCTTCGGCAACGAAGGCTTGCTTGTGACACAGAATGCCTGCCTTCGATGGCCATTCCTGCGCGGTGGCGCGTTGAAAGACCGAAATCTCGCCAAACATGAAATTCATCAAAACCGGATCGGTCGACCAGATCAACTCGGCAATGCGGTCTGATGACTGATCAGGGCGTCCGGGTTTGATGTGGATCTGCATGTTATAGGTCCTGATTCAGAGCATCAGCCGCTGGAATTTCGCGTTCGCGCCGAGCGATGTACTCCAGCAGCGCTTCGTTCACGCCTTCATCCAGCTTGGGTTCTTCGTAAGAGCTCAGCAGGTTGCGCGTGTAGGTCAAGGCCCGTTCCGTCACCTCGATGCCGCCCTCGGCCTGCCATTGCTCGATCGAGTTGTTGTCAAACAGTTCAGGCATGAAAAACGCGCGCTGGAAGTTTTCCAACGTGTGCGGATGGCCCAGGTAATGCCCGCCGGGGCCGATATCGCCGACGGCGGCAACCGCCTCGTTAAAATCATCCCAGCGGATGCCCTCGGCCATGCGGTAGGCCATCGCGCATTGCTCGGCATCCACCACGAACTTGGCCATCGAGCAGTGCATTCCGGCCTCGTTCCACCCGGCCGAATGCCACATATAGTTGGTCCCGGCCATCTGCAGGGCCATCAGCGTGGTGGCGGATTCATACCCTGCCTGCGCGTCAAAGGTCTTGGCCCCGCCCAGCGTGTTGGAGGACCGCCACGGCACGCCGTAAAACCGGGCCATCTGTCCAATCATCAGGTTCATCAGCGAAATCTCGGGCGTGCCCGCCATCGGCGCGCCGGACTTCATTGAGACCGTACTGAGATAGTGACCGTAGATCGCCGGACAGCCTTTGCGCACCACCTGCGTATAGGCCAGCGCGCTGAGCGCCTCGGCATTCAGCTGTGCCACGGTGGGGGCGACGGATGCAGGCGTGTTGGCCCCGCCCAAGACGAAAGGAGAGCACAGCACCGGTTGGTTGCGCCGGTTGAAGGCGCGCATCGCGCCCAGCATGGTTTCGTCCCAGACCAGTGGCGAGTTGCCGTTGCAATTGCCGGTGACCACCGGGTGGGTTTCCAGAAACTCCTCGCCAAACAGGATCGCGCACATGTCCAGCACGTCCTCGGCGTTCTTGGGCGAGGTGGTCATGCCCATAAAGGTCTTGTCAGAATGCTTCATCGACGAATAGGTGATGCGCAGGTGCCGCTGACTGATTGGGTGATCATAGGGCTCCACGATGTGATGCGCCGAGCTGTGCATCGCGGGCAGCATATGCGCCAGCTTGTGGAAGTTGCTGAGGTCTTCCATTGTCGGGTTGCGGCGCACATCATCGAGATCACGCAGGAACGGCGCGCCCGTCATCGGCACAAAGATCGCATGGTCGCGGCCGAACGGCAGGTTATTGGCCGGGTTGCGCGCATGATAGGTGAAGGTTTCGGGGATGGTCCTGATCAATTCGCGCACAAGGTCGCGATCCAGATGCACCCGGTCGCCGTCACGTATATCCGCGCCGACGCGTTTCCAGTCTTCAATGGCGATGTCGTCGCGGAACACCACGCCGACATTTTCCAGAATATCCATCGAGGCTGTATCAATCCGTGCGATCTGTTCGCTGTCCATCGGTTCGGTCAGCGGGATACCCCGCTTGAGCGCAGGCAGCATGGTGAAATCATGTGCCTGCCGGGCCGATTTACGGACCCCGCGCCCGCGCCTTGTTGTGCCGACTGCGTCTATACTCATGCATTGGCCTTTCTGAGATACTCGTCTTTCTGAAAGATGAGGTGGTCGAATATAAACGGCATGTTCGTCATCCCAAGATTGGTAACGGGCCACTCGGTATCGTTTGGACTGCCAACAACACCCGCCCGCATAAATTCGTTAAAAAGCGTATTCTTCTCTTTCGGAGGTGCGGTTATGGGCTGCTGCCGATCAAAAGCTATCCTCAACTGTACCATTCCATCACGGGGCAGTTTGGACCACTGCAGTTTGGACCACTTTTGATAGTCTCGAGACAGCGCAGCAGATACCTTTTTGACAGAACGGCGGGTCATCACGTCGACCTGTGTCGCCATCAGAAAACTCACCATCAAGCCAAATGCCTTTGGGTTCGGAGTGAAATTACGAGCCCCTGGCACCTTTTCTACTGGTTTCGACGTACCATACCCGAAGTGAGACATGCGCTGCCAAAGCTCTTGGGTGACACTGCCCTGTACAGTGAGGAATCCGGTCTGTTCTCCTGCATTGACAAGTGCCATCGCCTCAAGCGGTACTGACCGATCTCCTTTGCTGAGGGATTGCGACAAAAGAACAGCGTCTGAAAACCAAGCTTTTCTCGTGAAGTCACTGTGCTCCGTTGCCACCTTTACCTTCTCTTGCGCTCCATTCACGAGCTGGCGAGACCACAGCAGATTACTGATCATCCCACGTCATCCCCGTCCTTGGGGTCACTCAGGTCGACCCAGATGGTTTTGACGTTGGTGAACTGGTCATGGGCGTGGATGCCATTGTCGCGCCCGCCAAAGCCTGATTGCTTGTAGCCCCCGAATGGCGTGCTGATATCGCCCTCACCGTAACAGTTGACCGTCACGGTGCCTGCCTTGATCTCGCGCGCGGCGCGGATGGCGGTGCGCACATTTGCGGTAAAGACCGAGGCCGCCAGCCCGTAGGATGTGTCATTGGCCAGTTGGATTGCTTCTTCGGTTGACGCCACTTCGATCACGCTGAGGACCGGGCCAAAGATTTCCTCGGTCGCGCGTTTGTCGGTTTTCTTGACCTCATACACGGTCGGCTCAACATACACGGTCGGCTCAACAAAATTGCCCTTAGCCTTGCCCCCGGTCAACGCCTTGCCTGTCAAATAGCCGCTGACCTTCTTGCAATGCGCGTCATCCACCAGCGCGCCCAGATGGTTGGCCGGATTCAGCGGATCGCCGGTTTTGTAATCGCGGATACGGGCCAGCACGCGCTCCATCAAGGGCGCTTTGACCGCCTTGTGCACGATCAACCGGCTAGAGGCCGAGCAGTTTTCTCCCATATTCCAGAAGGCTGCGTTGACCACATGTTCGGCCACATGATCGAGGTTCTCGGCATCTTCCAGCACCACGGCGGGGTTCTTGCCGCCGCATTCCAGCGTGACCTCTTTCATGTTGCGGTCCGCCGCATAGCGCAGGAAGCGTTTGCCGGTTTCGGTCGAGCCGGTAAAGCTGACCATATCCACATCCATATGCAGCCCCAGCGGTTCGCCCACGGACGGCCCGTCGCCCGGCAGTACCTGCAAGACACCGCGCGGGATGCCTGCCATATGGGCCACTTCGGCCAGACGTAGCGCGGTCAGGCTGGTTTGCTCGGTCGGTTTCACAATCACCGAGTTGCCCGCTGCCAGCGCTGGCCCGATCTTCCACGCCATCATCAGCAAGGGGAAGTTCCACGGCAGCACCGCCGTCACCACACCCAAAGGTTCGCGCACGATCATGGAAATCGCGTCGTCCCCGACAGGGGCGGTCTGATCGTAAATCTTGTTGATCAGTTCACCATGCCATTTGATCGTGTGGATCGTCTCGGGGATGTCGATCAGCTCGCAATCGCACACCGGTTTGCCGCTCTCAAGGCTTTCCATCACCGCAAATTCGTGGCGGCGCCGCGTGATCAGCTTGCACAGTCGGATCAGAACATTCTTGCGCTCGGATGGATGCGCGCGGGACCACTCGCCGCGATCAAACGCCTCGCGCGCTTTCCTGACGGCGAAATCCACATCCTCGGGGCCTGCGGTGCTGATCTTGGTCAGCACATCACCGGTGGCCGGATTCACCGTCTCCATCATGGACCCGGTGCCCTTGCGGAACTTCCCGTCCACAAAGGGGGTCTTGGGCAAGTCCAGATCAGCGGCAATCGCCTGATATTCTTCGCGTGTAAGAAGCTCGCTCATTTGGTCTCTCCCTCAATCGCGGCAATCGCCGTGTCCAGCGTGCGGATCACCTCTTCCAAGGCGCGTTTATCGTCTTTGTTCAAGGCTCAATTAGCATTGATTATGCGTGCCAACCTGTAACAGAACACACCATGAACAAAATTATGGGGTGCGGCACATGGATCATCAGGCTTTTTTGGTGTGGCTCAACGAGACCGACGACCTTTCATCGAAACAACGGGCTGAAACCGGACGGCTCGTTGCCGGGGTTTCGTCGCTGGAAAGCGTGGTCGATCTCCCTGAGGCGAATGTTCGCGAGGGGCGTATCTGTCCGCACTGTGCTTCGGGCGGTGCGATCATCAGGGGCCATGCAAGTGGCCTGACGAGGTTCTTTTGCAAAGGCTGTCGCAAAACCTTCAACGCGCTGACCGGGACGCCGCCTGCCCGCTTGCGCCACAGGGACAGATGGGCAGGGTTCGCAGCTTCCCTGCGCGACGGCGAAACGGTAAAGGCGTCCGACGGGCGTTGTATGGTAGCCGACACCACAGCTTTTCGTTGGCGTCATCGCTTTCCCGAGGCCGTAACGGTCGGTGCGGTCAAGCTGTGCGGAATCGTCGAAGCCGACGGGACGTTCTTTCCGCGCAGCCGGAAAGGGGACCGTAATCTCTCTCGAAAAGCCCGCAAACGCGGGGGAAAGGCCTCAAAACGCGGATTGTCGGAGGAGCAGGTTCCGGTCCCCGTTGCGGTCGACCGATCAGGCACCGCCATCAGTGCTGTCTTGCCTGCGGTGACAGCCGAACATCTCAAAACGGTTCTGCAGCCACGTCTTGATGGGGACGCTCTCCCGGTGACCGATGGCTGCACCGGCTACCCGCCCTGCGCCGCAGAAACGGGCGTCAGCCATGAAAGTCTCGACCGGACCGCCGGAGAACGTGTCTGTGGTGAATTGCACATTCAAACCGTGAACAGTCGGCATGAGCGGTTAAAGACCTTTCCGCGCCGCCATCGGGGCATCGCGACCAGATACCTGGACAGCTGCCTTTGGTGGTTCCACCTTGCCGTCCTTCCGAGCCACCAAACGCCGCGCGCGATACTTGCCGCCGCCGCAGGCATCCTGCCTGTAGCACGCCACGCATAATCAATGCTAATTGAGCCTTGTTCAATGGATGCAGTGGCTTCAGAGGTGGCCCGGCCTGGATGCCGCGCATCGTTACCCCATGTTTGATGCATTGAATGAATTTGCCGCCCTGCTCCAGCACCCGCATCAGGGGCATCATCGCGCTCATGATCGCCCGGCCCTTGGTGTAATCACCTTCGAGAACGCAGGCCGTGTAGAGGGCGACATGCGCCTCGGGGGCAAAGTTAGACCCGGCACAGACCCAGCCGCGCGCGCGCCAGGCAAAGAATTCGAGCGTCTGATCGTCCATCCCGCAGAGCAGGCCCAGATGCGGATAATCCCGCGCGATCATGTGCAGGCGGTTGATGTCCCCGCTGCTTTCCTTGATCCCGCAGAAATTGGGCGACCGGCCAAGGCGATCCAGCGTTTCCTCGTCCATGTTCACACCCATCCGGCCCGGATAGTTATACAGCATCACCGGCATGTCGACGGCCCGATCAATCGCCAACGCGTGAAGGGCGATCTCGCGCCCGGTGGGCACCGAATAGGGCGGGGTGGCCACGAGTATGGCATCGGCTCCAACGGCCTTGCCCATTTTGGCATATTCAATGCTGTCTTCCGTGCGCAAGGCTCCGGTTCCCACAACCATCGGCACCCAGCCCTTGATCATCTCATGGGTCAGTCCGGCAAGCCGTTTGCGGGTCGCGAAATCCTGCGCATAATACTCACCTGTTGTACCTGCGGCGATTATGCCATGCACTCCGCCCGCGATCAGATGTTCGATCACCTCGGCCAACGCATCCTCATTGACGGTGAAATCGTCATGATAGGGCGTGATGACCGGGGTCCATATTCCTTCAAACTGCATATTTGCGATCCTTCATCTGAAGTACGTCAATTGGGAGGGGGTCGGGTTGAACAAACCGCTCCAACCGGTCGCGTGACAGGTTCCAGTGATCAATCGTTAACTCGACCGCGCGGGCCGGGTCCTGCATTTCGATGGCCTCGATCATGGTGTCATGTTGCTCCACTGCCTTGATGACGCGGCTGGTGTCCTCGTCCGAGGCGGGGCGGTAAAACGTCTGGCTGAGGCGGGTATGGTCGATCAGCATGCGGTTGAGCGAGGTCAGCAGATAAGGGTTGTGCGACATCCGCCCGATCTGTTCGTGAAAGTGGTGGTTCAGCAGGGCGGCCTGTCCTGCATCGCCCGCCTCATTGGCGCGACGAAAGGCGGTTTGGATTTCCTTCAGCGCGGGCAGTTGATCACT
Source organism: Roseovarius sp. (assembly GCA_965207105.1). Lineage (GTDB taxonomy): Bacteria > Pseudomonadota > Alphaproteobacteria > Rhodobacterales > Rhodobacteraceae > Roseovarius. The sequence goes on from CBDBLS010000058.1 coordinate 79,124, forward strand.
GCGCCGGTTCTCGGCAGCCAGCCGGGCGATATTGGCATAGATCAGCGGGGCGGTCTGAAAGAACATCCGTAACGTGCCGAGGTCCATCGAGGTTACTTTCGCGCCCCGGTTCTGCTCCTGCACCAGATAGCCTTCGCCGCTCAGGCGCTGAAAAATCTCGCGCATGGGCGTGCGCGACAGCCCGTATTGATCGCACAGGCTGGCCTCGTCCAGGTCGGACCCAGGGGCGATCTCTTGGCTGAGAATACGGCTACGCAGGTCTTCGAGGCAGAGGGTTTTCTTGTCTTTGGACATAACGACTCACTTTGGTTATACGAAGTGTATACATAACGTATACAAAGTCGAGAAAAATCAACTGCGCTCCGTCTGAAGCCAAAAGGGCCGTACCCCGTCAGATCACGTGCCCAAGGGGTATCGGAGCTTCCAAAGAGTGTATGGGCGTATGGATCAGCCCCGCGGCTGCGCCAGTTTCTAGGTCAGGTTGGCCTTGACCGTGGGCCATTCGGGCGCGGTGATCGAATAGGCAGCCGTGTCGCGCAGGGTGCCGTTGTCCATAATCATATGCGCGCGCAGCACCCCGTCCAGCTTCGCACCAAGGCGTTCGATCGCCCGGCGGGATTGGTGATTGATTAAATGCGTGCGGAACTCGACCGCGATACAGTCCAGCGTCTCGAACGCATGGGTCAGCAACATCAGCTTGCAGTCTGTGTTGACCGGGCCGCGCTGGGTGGATTTACCCAACCAGGTCGAGCCGATTTCGACCCGCCGATGCGCGGCCTCGATGTTCATGTAAGTGGTCATGCCGACCGCCATAGCCCGACTGTTCAGAATGGCGAAGGGCAGCATGGTGTCGGCGTCTTGCAGCGCCAGTCGCCGATCAATCTCGGCGGGAACGCCTGCGGGCGAGGGGATCATCGTGTACCACAACCCCTGCACACCCTCCGCCGCCAGGGCCAGCGCATCTGCGTGGGTATGGTTCAGCGGTTCCAGCACCGCATGGGTGCCGCGAAGAGTGATGGGGTTGGGCCACATGTGTGATATCACGCACCCCACCATAGGGCAGGGTGCGCGAAAAACTTAACCAAAGACTGCGGTCAGGGCTTTGTCGGTGCCGTCGATGATCTGATCAATATCATCCTTGGTGGCGATCAGAGCAGGCGAATAACACAGCGTGTTGTTGAATCCCGGGATCGAGCGGTTGGTCACGCCAATCACCAGACCCTGCGCCATGCAATTGCCCACAACGGCCTGCGCCAGTTTCTCGTCCGCAGGCTCTTTACTGGCGCGATCTGCCACCAGTTCAGCCCCCAGGAACAGGCCCTTGCCGCGCACATCGCCGATCACCGCATGCTTGTCTTTCAGCGCGTTCAGCTGATCCAGCATGTAATCGCCCATGGCGACAGTGTTGCCCAGAAGGTCTTCTTCCTCGATGATCGCCATGTTTTCCAGCGCTGCCGCCGGACCGGCTGTGCAGCCGCCGAAGGTGGAAATATCGCGGAAATAGTTCAGCGGATCGGTGGTGTCGTCTTTGAACATGTCAAACACACGCTCGTTGGTGACACAGCAGGCAATCGCTGCGTACCCCGAGGCAACACCCTTGGCCATGGTCACGAAATCAGGCTCGATCCCGTAATGCTGATAGCCAAACCATGTGCCGGTCCGGCCAACGCCACAGACGACTTCGTCGATGTGCAGCAGGATATCGTACTTGCGGCAAATTTCCTGCACGCGGGGCCAGTAGCCCTCGGGCGGGGTGATCACGCCACCACCGGCGGTGACCGGCTCAAGACACAGAGCGCCGACGGTTTCGGGGCCTTCAGCCAAGATCACTTCTTCGATCGCGTTGGCCGCAGCCATGCCGTATTCCTCGCCGCTCAGATCCCACTGCGCGCGGTATTCCATGCAGTGCGGAACACGCACGAAGCCGGGGGCGAAGGGGCCGTATTGCGCGTTGCGCTCGTCCTGCCCGCCACAAGACATCGTTGCCAGGGTCGAGCCATGGTAATCGCGGTCGCGGTAGAGGATCTTGTGCTTCTTGCCACCGTACAGCTTGTGCGAAATCTGACGCACCAGCTTGAACGCCTTCTCATTCGCCTCAGACCCCGAATTGGTATAGTAAACCCGGCTCATCCCCGGCATTTTCGAGATCAGCTTTTCCGAGAACATCGCGCCGGGGATCGATCCGGTGGAGCCTGCGAAATAGTTCAGCTTGATCAACTGGTCGCGCACGGCATTGGCGATCCGTTCACGGCCATAGCCAACGTTAACGGTCCAGACACCGCCCGAAACCGCATCCAGATGCTCTTTGCCGTTCTGGTCCCAGACGCGCATTCCGCGTCCCTCAACGATGATTTTAGGGTCGGCTGTTGGCTTTTCCCCGTTCCACGCGGCGTGTTGGCTGAGGTGATGCCACACGTGGGCGCGATCCGCCTCGACCACATGAGAAATGTCGTTGTCCATTACCTTGCCGTCCATGAGCGTGCTCCATCCAAAAAGGCCCGACGCGCGGGCATGCCAGAATCATTTGATCATATCATAGGGAAGCAGCGCCGCTGGATAGGGCCAGGTGCGGGTCGTGAGTAAGACCAGAAAAAGCGATTTTGCAAAAAAGTGAGACGAGTTGTCTCAACCGTAGTTTTAGCCGCAAAAATTCACGAGCGCCCTGTTTTGGCACCTGATGCTTTGTTGGCAACCCTTCCAATTTGATGCGGCATGGTTGATCTTCGCCCTGATTTTGCATCGGGCGCTCCTGTCTGGCGGTTTGGTAATTTGGCGGTTGGTTTTTTGTGTGGGCGGGGCGTGTTGATCAGCGTCAGACAGGGTGAGGCGGCGGCAGTGCCCCAGGCAACAGGCCGATCAGCGACTTGCGCGGGCATGAAGCCGGCAATGTCATCACGATCCCGGTTTTTTTCTCGACGATGGTTGCCGCGAGACTGACCGGATGCTGGCGCAGGGTATCGAACCGGGCATGCCGCCATCGGGACCGTTTTGGACAAGCGGCCCGGAGTGTCCACCAGATCCAACAGGCACAGCCATGCAGCACAAGCCGCATCTGATTGGCTGACGCCCTGGTGCAGGAGGTACGGTCCGAGGCGAGATGGGTCTTCCATCCCTTGATGTGGTTCTCGGCCTGACCACGGGCAGAATAGATTTTCCCGCAGAGATGCCTGCCACGCCCGCCGTCGGGATTGGTCACGATGTAACGAGTGTCCCGCCCCCGGGAACTGACCTCGACACGGGCTGCCACGCGGCGGGCTTTTGACCGGGACCCAGCCGCACAGGCGAATGTTTTGAACCGTCTGACCTTCTGGCCGGCATTGCGCGCATATCGGGTTGCCGTCGATGCCTCCAACGCCTGAACCTCCTCCTGAAGGCGCGCATTGCGGCTCAGGCCAAAGACATGGCGCAGGCCCGGCCGGTCACACAGGTCCAGAACCTCTGGCCCGCAATAATGGCTGTCCGCGCGCGGCAGGATCCCGGTCCTGGGCCAGTGCTTGCGGATCTCCCGGATCAAGCGGCGCAGATGTGCGGCGCTTTCCGCCCCCCCGGGGCGGCGCGCCGGGCGCGGCAAGGCCCCGGCCAACCGTCCATCACCATCGAAGACGACGATGGGTTGGAAGCCATATTCATCATGGTATGAGTTGAACAGGCGCAACTGCCGGTGCCCGTGGACCGCGTCAAAAGTGTCGTCGATGTCCAGCACGATCTGCCCGGGCACACGCGCAAAGGATTGGCGATGGAAACGAACCATGCTGCGTGCCATCCGGATCGGATCACGCACGTCGGGCAGGTTTTCCATCCGCGGGATTGTGGGCTGCGGGCACAGCGCCGCACCCGTCTCCGGGTTGCGCTCGGGCGCGATCCTGAAGGACGGGTCATGGCGCGGATCAGCGGCGTCATTGCCATCCCCATACCCCGCCGCAATCATCATGATCCGGAAACGGATGATGTCCTCCAGGCTATGCCTGACCTTCCCGGGATCGCGCAGGTCCGTGAGGCAGGACGACAGAAGACCCGCCATGTCGTGCCGGCGTTCCACCTCCCGCAAAAGCGCCAGGCCGGCATCGGAACTCATCTCCGCGCCGTCGAAATTGAGCGGCACAGGCTTGCCATTCACGGGTGACAAAACCGGCGCGGCCGGGGTAAACCGCTTCATGGTGAGGTGTGGCTCCTGAAAACTGCGCTTTTTCGCATCGACAGCATAAAAATACAGCTTTCCAAAAGGGTGCGCTACCATCACCAACCCCTCAAGAATAATTCGGGTTAGGTGTCTGCAATGATGAAGGTTTTTCGACGCGGGTCATTGCGCGGGGTTTCGGCACGGTCTGACTGTGGCCCGTGTTGACAAACCTCTCAGGGAGGAAGCCGCGGGGGCTAGGTGCTATCTATGGGGAAAGAGTGCGGTTGGCTTTGTCTTTGACTGTCACGGACGCACCGGCTTGGGGGTTCAGGCCGGTCGTCTCCGAGTTTTGCCAGAGGATTTGCCTCGGATGGATGTCCTTTTGCGTCGTTCGCGCGGCCTGTCGGGGCGCTGCAGACGAGGTGGCTTGGCCGACATTGCCGCAGCAACCGGTCTGAATTGCCCCGATTTTACCGGAGGGTTGTTGTTTCAAATATTAGGCTGCTTTTTCAGCTTCGATCAAGGCTTCATAGAAATTCTCCTCTGCTTCTTGTGGCGTGACGTATCCGATTTTGCTGTGCAGGCGTTTTGTGTTGTACCAATTGACCCACTTCAGGGTTTCCCATTCGATCTGTCCGACAGATTTCCATGGCCCCATGAAGTCGATGACTTCGGTTTTGAACAGGCCAATTGTGCTTTCGGCCAGGGCGTTGTCATAGCTGTCGCCAACACTTCCGACGGATGGATCGATGCCGGCCTCGGACAGTCGTTCGGTGTAGCGAATGGATGGATATTGCGACCCACGGTCCGAATGGTGCACCAAATCCCCGGAAGGAACGCGCTGATAGATTGCCTGGTTCAAAGCGTCCGGCACAAAGCCGGTCGTCATGGACGTGGACACGCGCCAACCGACGATCTTACGAGCGAAGACATCAATCACGAAGGCAACATAAACCATGCCCTGCCAGCTTGAGACATAGGTAAAATCACTGACCCGGAGCTGGTTTGGCATCCGGGCTGTGAAGTCGCGATTGACTTTGTCGTCCGGGCATGGCCGAGAGGTGTCAGGGTTGGTGGTGATTGGCTTTTGACCGCGCACAACGCCCTGTATTCCCATAGCTTTCATCAGACGTTCCACTGTGCAGCGCGCGATATCATGACCCGTCCGGCGCAGTTCATGCCAGATTTTACGCGCGCCATATCGTTTACCACTGCCATCAAAGGCTTCCCTGATCTTCTCTCGGTCGATGATGTCCTGTTTGGCCCTGTCCGATGCCAGATCAGGATCGCGGGCAACGGTCGTACGGGCATAAAATGTAGATGGGGCAATCGGCAGAACCCTGCAGATCGGCTCGACCCCGTGGATCACTCTATGCTCTTCGATAAAGGCGATCATCGCTTGAAGGGGCGGTCGAGCTCCGCCTGGGCAAAATATGCAGACGCCTTCTTCAGGATTTCATTGGCCTGACGAAGTTCACGAACCTCGCGTTCCAGTTCTTTAATACGATCCTTCTCTGCCGTTGTTAAACCGTCGCGCTGCCCAGCATCCCGTTCCGCTTGTCGGCACCATTTGCGCAGGCTGTCCGTTGAGCATCCCGGTTCAGGCGCTGTCGCCCGCCAAGCGGCTGTATCACCGGTGTAATTACTGCGTTGTTCCTGAAAAAGCCGAACACCACGGGCACGCAATTCGGCAGGATAGGCGGGGTTGTATTTCTTCTTGGTCATATGGATCACCTGTAGAGTGTTTTACTCTCCGGTAAAACCGGGGCAATTCAGTCTGGGGTGGACGGGATGGACAGGCTTTCGGTCATGCGGCCTGCCTCCGTGGTGGAGCACGAGACCGTGGAAGCTCCCCGCGCCGGAAGGTCTCGATGATGCGCATCCGCCCGCCGCAGTCGGGGCATGGCTCCCGCAATGTCATCGGGATGACATCGGCGGTGGATGCGTCTTGCTGCATTGCTGGTTGCGCGCCGAGCAACGTGCGGGTCCTGGCAAGGTTGCTTTTGCGGGTTGCGCTGGCCAACAGGCCGTAGTGACGAATGCGGTGGAACCCGCCTGGGAGCACATGGATGAGGAACCGGCGCAAGAACTCGTGCGTATCAAGCCGCATGACCTTCATACGGTCTCCACGTTTGATCCGGCAGTCTTTCCAGCGGAACACCACGGTTCGGGCATCAGCGCTGACAGGGCGGCTGTTGGAGATGGCAATCCGATGCGTGTAGCGGCTGAAGTATGCCAGTACGGCTTCGGGTCCGCCGAAGGACGGTTTGGCATAGACCACCCATTCGGACTTGCGAAACGGCGCAAGCCAGGCGGCAAATGCATCAACGTCTGCCAACCCGGCCAGATCGCCGAAGAAGGCGAGCTCTCCCGCCCGATGCAACGCGATCAGACCTTCGATGAACAGCCGACGGAACAGTCTGGACAGCACCCGGACATGCAGGAAGAACCCAGGCTTGCAGCCAACCCGACGGACGCCATCTTGCGAGAGCCCGCCTCCTGGTACGATCATGTGGACGTGGGGATGGTGCGTCATTGCCGGTCCCCGGGTGTGGAGCACACTGGTCATACCGACGCGGGCACCCATACGCCTGGGATCGGCGGCGATGGTCGTCACCGTCTCTGCCGATGCTTTGAACAGCAGGCCGTGGACGGCCTTTTTGTTCCAAAAAGCGATCCGGGCGATCTCGGCTGGCAAGGTGAAGACCAGATGGAAATACTCCACCGGCAGCAGATCATCTGCCCGCGCCGCCATCCAGTCACGCGCGGCTGGTCCCTGGCACTTCGGGCAATGCCGGTTTTTGCAACTGTTGTATGCGATGTGTTGGTGATCGCATTTGGTGCAAGCCGCCACATGCCCGCCGAGCGCTTCCGTCCGGCAAGCCTCAATGGATGACATCACCTTGAGCTGCGAGAGGCTCAGATGCCCTGCATTGGCCCGCCGGTAGGCTGGACCATGCGCACGAAAGATGTCTGCAACCTCCAGCGCGTGCCGCGGCACGCTGACCGATCCGTCAGGCCACATCCCGGATATGCTCGAATGGGCTGGCGACGTTGCGCAGTGTCTTGGCGGCGACATGGGTATATCGCGCCGTCGTGGTCAGCCTGGCGTGGCCAAGCAACACCTGTATTACCCGCACATCCGTATCAGCCTCCGGAAGATGGGTCGCGAAGCTGTGCCGGAGCGAATGCAGCGTCGCAGGCTTTTTTATCCCCACCATTGCTTTTGCCGAGTTGAAAGCCCTGTTCAACGAACGGGGTGACATCGGCTCGACCCGGCTTTGACCCGGGAACAGTCGGCCTTGCGGACGGGCCTCGCGCCAATAGGCCCGCAGCAACTCCAGCAGAGATGGCGACAGCATCACGTCCCGGTCCTTGCCGCCCTTGCCCCGCTCGACGTGGATCAGCATGCGGTCACTGTCGATGTCCCGGACCTTCAGGTTGGTCACCTCGGAGGCGCGCAGACCGGCACCGCAGCCAATGCTCAAAGCAGCCCGATACTTCATACCCGGTCCCGGTGCCGCCGCCGGAACCGCCGAAACCTCCTCGATGCTCAGAACAATCGGGAGCTTGCGCGGCTCGGTGCGGAACTGCATGTACTTCTTCATGTCCTCGCGATCACACGTCATGCCGAAAAAGAACCGCAACGCTGTGATCCGGGCGTTGTAGAGCGAAGGTGTGACCTCAGTGTCCGTCATATGAAGCTGACAGGCGCGCAACTCCTCCGGTTTCGCGGTGTCCGGTGAGCGCCCCGGAAATGCAGTGAAATCCTTGAGCGCCCGGATATGGGCTTTCTGTGACGTCTCCGCCATCCCGCGAATACGCATGTCCTCGATCATCCGCGCACGCAGCGGGCTCATCTTCTCCTGTGTCATGGGAACCTCCTGTCCAATTGAGAAAGCTCAATCGTCAGTCAGATCAGTCACATCGCAAAATGCGCGGCATCAGTGAAGTTGTCGTCCGTTAGCCACACGCGCCAATGCCGCGAGAGCGGCTTAGTCCTTGTCCGCATACCAGCCATCAGGGCCAAGACGGCTTCACCCTGAACGGGCTGCGCTTCAACGCTTCACATATCCCTGTTTCTGCGCCTGATAAAGCTGCGCATAAAGCCTGTCGTCGTTCAGCAGATCGTCATGCTTGCCAGCCTCGACCAGCTTGCCGCCTTCCAGAACAAAAATCTGATCCGCGTCGGAAATTGACGACAGCCGATGTGCCACGACAATTGTTGTCTTGTCCTTGGTCAGCCGGGCGAGGGCACGCTTGATGCGTTCCTCGGTGGCCTGATCCAGTGCGCTTGTCGCCTCATCGAGCAGCAGGATAGGCGCGTCACGCAAAAATGCCCGTGCAATGGCAATACGTTGCTTTTGCCCACCAGACAGCTGCGCGCCTTTGGGGCCCACCGGAGCGTTGCCGCGCTGGCGGATGACATCGGCGATTTCGGCGTTTTCGGCGGCGTGCCAGACCTCGGCGTCGCTGGCATCGGGGTTCACGTAGCGGATATTGTCCCAGATTGAGGCGTTGAAGATGACGATATCCTGCGCCACCACCGAAAACGCACCACGCAGGGCGGATACTTTCAACCCGTCAATTGGCTGATCCCCGACTGTTATCTGACCAGCCTCGACATCATAAAGCCGCGACAGCAAGGACAGGATAGTGGTTTTGCCTGATCCGGTGGCACCGACGATGGCGCTCATCTTGCCGCCCTCGAACGTCATGTTCAGCCCGTCAAACAAGGGTTGATCGGCGCTGTAGGAAAAACCGACATCGCGCAGCACGATATCTGCGCCGGTGTCAAAACTTTCGACAGCACCCGGGTTGTCCTGAATGGTTGGCACCTCTTTGTAGAGGCTTCTGATGCGATCCAGCAGCACCAGATTGGCCTGCAACCCGCCAAAGAACTGCGCCAGCAGACGGGCGGGATCAAAGATCATCACCATGCCCAGAAGGAAGGTGATGATCGCTGCGCCATCAACATCGAAATCCGGGCTGAGCACCATATAGCCACCGCCGCCGATCACCAGCACATAGACAAAAGCCGAGCTGAAATCGATCGACGGCATGGCCAGCGCCTGCACCCGCTGCACCCTCGCCACGAGCGAACGCAGCTTGTCTGTGCTGTGCAGCAGGCGACCGGTCTCCATTTCTTCCTGGCTGGCGATCTTAACGGTGCGCATGCCATGCACCGTTTCCTCGATGCCGTTCATGTAGTTGCCCAATGCCTCTTCGGCCTCGGCCTGCCCCTGTTTCACCTTTTCCGAGATCACATTCATCATCCAGATGATAAACGGCAGGACCACAACGGCGGACAGAAACAGCAGCGGGTTCTTCCAGATCAGATACCCCGCAACGATCACCACGGTGATGGCATCCCGCACCGCGTTGGACACCGAAAGGGACACGAACAGTCCCAGAGCCTGGGTCTGCGTCACCACTTTCTGCAGAATCTCGCCGGATTTGGTACGCTCAAAATAGGCAAGATCCAGCGCCATCAGATGGGCGATCAGATCGGCGCGCATCTCGTAAATGGCTTCATTACTGATCCGGACGGTGACGATGCTGACCAGATAGGCCAGAAGGCCCCGCGCCATGAACAGTCCAAACACCACCGAGCAAATCCACAGCAAATCGCTGATCGACCCGCTTTCAAAGATCACCCGCAGCCCGCTTTCCGTATTGGCCAGAAACTGTTGATAGATCAGCCCCTGCAAAACCAGCATCAGCAGGATCACGGCGACCCATTTGACCTTGTCACGCATATAGCGCCGCCAGAACCAGCGGATATTGCCGCGATCCGTCTCAGAATAAAGGGGGCCGCGTTTGGGTTTGGTGGATTCAGACATAAGCGTTCTCAGATCGCCCGCTTCACGGCGCCGACAACATCGTCCAGCACCTTGTCCAGCAGGGCGGGATCAATGGCCTCGGCCATCACGCGGATCAATGGTTCGGTGCCGGATTTGCGGATCAGCAGGCGGCCATCACTGCCCAGCTCGGTCTCGGCGCGGGCGATCACGCTTTGAACCTCATCGGCTTCCATCGGGGCCGTGCCTTCGGTATAGCGCAGATTGATCAGTTTTTGGGGGACCGGATCAAATACCCGGGCCAGTTCACTGGCCTTCTTGCCGGTCTCAACCATCGCGGCCAGGAATTGCAGCGCAGCAATCAGCCCGTCGCCGGTGGTGGCATAATCGGTCATCACGATATGGCCCGATTGTTCACCGCCCAGCGTGTGACCGTCCGCGCGCATCGCCTCGACCACGTACCGGTCTCCGACAGCCGTGCGTTTCAGGGCGATGCCCTGATCGTTTAAGTGCCGTTCAAGGCCGAGGTTCGACATCACTGTGGCCACCAGAGTGTCCCCGGCCAGACGCCCCTCTTTGGCCCAGCGGCTGGCAATCAGGCCCATGATCTGATCACCATCGGCAACCTGTCCGTGTTCGTCGATAATGATCAGCCGGTCGGCATCTCCATCCAGACAGATGCCAATATCCGCTCCGGTGTGCAGCACGGCTTCGGCGCAGTTCTCGGGGTGGGTCGAGCCACACTCGCTGTTGATATTGAACCCGTTGGGCTCAACGCCGATGGGGATCATCTCGGCTCCCAATTCCCACAAGACCGAGGGGGCCGTGCGATAGGCCGCGCCATTGGCACAATCAATCACGATGCGCAGCCCGTCCAGACGACGGCCCGAGGGAAAGGTGGTCTTGGCGTATTCCACATACCGTCCACGCGCATCCTCGAACCGCTTGGCCCGACCGATGTTTTCCGACGCGGCCAGGGGCACGTCCGAGGCCATCAGGCGTTCAATTTTCTCTTCCGCCTCATCGCTGAGTTTGAAGCCGTCAGGGCCGAAAAACTTGATGCCATTATCGGTTGCCTGATTGTGGCTGGCTGAAATCATCACCCCCACATCGGCCCGCAAACTATGCGTGAGATAGCCAATCGCAGGCGTCGGCACCGGACCGAGCAGAAACACATTCATGCCCGTGCTGGTGAACCCGGCGGTCAGCGCGTTTTCAATCATATAGCCCGACAGCCGCGTGTCCTTGCCAATCACCACCCGGTGTTCCTGTTTGTCACGGCGGAAATGGCGCCCTGCGGCAGTGGCCAGTTTCAACGCCAGCTCGGCGGTCATCGGCCAGCTGTTGGCCTGTCCGCGCACGCCGTCGGTGCCAAAAAGTCTGTCTGCCATATCTCTGCCCTCACACCGCGTACACCGGGTTTGGCCCTGCATATCGTCAAGCGAAGGGGCTGTCCAATGCCGGGTGCATCATCGCCTGCGCCCGCCCAGCGACGCATCCGGGTGTAAACGCTGTGCCGATCGCCGAACTGTTAAGGCAAGGCGCGCCATTTGCAGCCGGTCCCGGCAACAAAGGTGAGGCGCTGATCACCGTGAGGTTCGAAATCCGCACATTGCCGCGCTGAACAGCTGGATGGGAGGCGGTCAATTCGCTTCGTTCATCCTTTACCGCATTCATAACAGATAGTTAGTACAAGTCAGCGGGATCAGATAGGGTCAAGAAACCCTAGCTCGACAGGATCCAGAGAGTCTCCGGCATCGTATAAAGATGAGCGACGTTCTAGGGCCTGTTGACATTCGGGGTTCCCATTTTGCCTGAAGTCTGATTCAAGCTTCCAAAATGGAGGTGTTGATGGACGCAAATCGTTTGGCTGTTTCCGATGAGCTTTGGGAGAAGATTGAGCCGCTTATACCGGGCAAGGCAGGCGATCCGGGTGTTACCGCGCGCAATAATCGCCGGTTTATGGAAGCAGTATTATGGCGCGTACGCACAGGGTCCCCATGGCGGGATTTGCCCAAAGAGTTTGGCAACTGGAACAGCCAGTTCAAGCGATTTCGTCGATGGGCCAGGAACGGCGTGTTCGAGAGTCTTTTCAATGCCATGAGTGGCGAGCCGGACCTGGAATATGCCCTTATCGACGGGACGATTGTTCAAGCTCATCAGAAGGCTTCGGGCGCAAAAGGGGGACTCAACACCAGGCTATCGGACGCTCTCGCGGCGGACTGACGACCAAGGTCGTGGCCTTGGTCGATGCGCTCGGTAACCTGTTCCGGTTTCTGCTTTTGCCGGGACAGGCACACGACATGAAGGGGGTCGCTCCTCTGATCAAGGGGGCTTCCTTTGGGGCGTTGCCGGCCGACAAAGCCTTCGACGCCGACTGGCTCCTGCAAGACCTTGATGAGCGTGGCGCAACCGCTGTCATCCCGCCCAAATCGAACCGAAAAGTTCAACGGGACTACGATACCCACATGTACAAGTGGCGCCATCCCGTCGAAAACCATTTCGCAAAGATCAAGGAATTCAGAGGCATGGCAACGCGATACGACAAGACTGATACAAGCTACGCTGCCAACTGGCACCTCTGTGCCATGCTCATTGCAACACGATGATTGTCAACAGACCCTAGCTAGATTTCACCCATCAGCGCCGGATCAAACGGGTAGGTGGTCAGGTTTTCATAGCCGTCTTCGGTGATCAGCACCTGATCCTCCAGCTTGATGGAAAACGCACCGCCCACTTCGCCCACCAGCACCTCGACACAGAGCGTCATTCCCGGTTCCAACGCGTAGTCAAACGCGCCCGGCACGGCCATGTCCGGGTAGGCGATCAAGGGCCATTCATCACACAGCCCGACGCCATGCATGAAGCAGCCGTATTTCTGCACCTGATACTTGTCGTCCAGCTTGTGACAATTGGCGATCAGGTCGGGGATCATCACCCCGGGTTTCAGCATCTCCATGTTGGTGCGGATATGCTCGACACTGTGCTGCATGGCATATACCATCTCGGGCGGGGGGGCTTCATCGCCAATCCACCAAGAGCGGCTGATATCAATGCAGATGCCATAGCTGCCCACCAGATCGGTATCAAACGAGATGATCTCGTTATTCCGGGTGATGCGCGGGCCGCATTCCTGGAACCACGGATTTGTCCGCTGGCCCGAGGTTAGCAGCCGGGTTTCAATCCATTCGCCGCCGCGCTTTATGTTTTCGGCATGCAAAACGGCCCAGATGTCATCCTCGCTGACGCCACCTTTCGGCACGTTTTCACGGGCGAAATCTTCCATCGCCTTGACGGATTTCTGGCAGGCATCATTGGCACAGCGCATCGCGAGAATCTCGTCCGGGCCTTTGATCGCGCGGCACTTCTCGGTCAGTTCTTCGCCTTCCATGATCTCAAAGCCTTGGGATTCCAATGCGCGCAGCCCGTGCAGCATGACCTTGTCCACGGCCAGCCGTTTGTTGCCGGGGCTGTGTTCGTCCAGCAGGATGCGTACCTCGTTCGAGAAGATGTCAGCGGCCACATCCACCTTGTCACCGCGATCAAAGTAAAACAGGTCCGCACCGCTGCGTTGTTCTTTGACCAGAGGATTGAAGGTGCTGAGGAAAGGCGAATTCTTGTAATCCCACATCACCATATAGCCATCGGCACAGACCAGCAGGGCGCGGAACGGATTGTGGGTGTTCCACAGCTGCATATTGGTGCTGTCGGTGGCATAGCGGATATTGAGCGGGTCAAACAGCAGGATGCCGGCATAATCGCGATCAACGATATGCCGGGTCAGGCGGGTCCAGCGATGGTGGCGCATGGCTTGCAGGTCGGGCAGGATCAGGTCCGCCTCTTCCCATTCCCGAAACGCCAGTTGCGTCGGTCCGATCTCAATCCGGTCATTGTCGTTAGGCGTGTTGTCGCCCAGCGTGGTGCCCCGTGAAGGGTCGATCTTGCGGGTGTCGCGGTAATGGGTGTTCATGGCTGTCCTCCCTGGCTGGTTTGATCGTCCTGCCAGGATGAGGCGCTTGCTTGCCATTTCGCGACCTTAAAGGCCGCTTTTGGAATGACCTGAGATGGCTATCGACGGCGCCTCGCTCACCTCCGCCCATGCGGTGCATCAAAGTCCAGAACCGGGTTGGTCGGGATAATCCGGTGTGGATTGATGGTTTCATGGCTGTAGTGATAGTGCCGCACGATGTGGTCGAAATTCACCGTCTCGGCCACGCCCGGCCACTGATACAACTCACGCAAATAGCCCCAGAGGTTGGGATAATCCACGATCCGCACCCGGTTGCATTTGAAATGCAGATGATAGACCAGATCAAAGCGGATCAGCGTTGTGAACAGCCGCCAATCGGCCTCGGTAAGGCGATCCCCAATCAGATAGCGGCGGGTGCTCAGCCGATCTTCCAGCCAGTCGAGACTGTCAAACAGCGGTCCGACGGCGGCGTCATACGCAGATTGAGACGTGGCAAACCCGGCCTTGTAGACACCATTGTTCACCGTGTCATAGATGCGCGCATTGACCTCTTCGATCTCACCGCGCATCGCCTCGGGCCAGTAATCATCGCTGTTGCCGGTGAGACCGTCAAAGGCGGAATTGAACATCCGGATAATCTCGGAACTCTCATTTGACACAATGGTTTCACGGGCTTTGTCCCACAGGATCGGCACGGTCACACGGCCTGAAATCGTCGGGTCAGCCTTCACATAGATATCGCGGGCATAGGGCAGGCCATAAAGCGTGTCGCCCGTGGCACCGGGATAATCGTCACCAAATTCCCAGCCCTCGCCCAGCATGTCTGGATGCACGGTTGAAACCCCAATATGTGGCTCCAATCCTTTTAAGGGCGCGAAAGATCAGCGTGTGATGCGCCCAGGGGCAGGCCAGCGAGACATAGAGGTGATAGCGCCCGCTTTCGGCCGGAAATCCCGCCTCACCGCTGGGCCCGGCACTGCCATCGGGGGTGATCCAGTTGCGGAACCGCGCGGTGTCACGCTTGAACGCGCCACCTGTCGATTTGGTGTCGTACCATTGATCCGTCCAGACGCCGTCTACCAATTGTCCCATGCCAGGCTCCTCATTTCGCGTTGAAAAGCAGGTAGGACAAAGCAGCCCGGCAGACCATCCCAGACGCGCGCGCAGTATCAGTGCAAAGCCGCACAGATCAGCGCGTGATCGCATGCGTAACAAAATGACTGCAAAAGTGTAACGGATGCATGAAAATTACTTCGGTAAGCGGGTTTTAACACAATTCATTCAAAAGACCTCTGCGTGATTGCGCTATTTGGGGATTTATTGATTTTTGAGCCAGCTTTTGGGTTCCGCCTCTGGATTTGAGGCGGATTGGTTTTGCGGGTTTGGTTTACGCGATTGCCTGGGTTTGTTGGTTGAGAGTTATTTTGTTTGCGGCCTTGAGGAGGTTCTGCGAGATGGCGGCCATGACCATCTGCGCATGGGTTTTAGCGACACCAAAGTAGCGCGCGCGGTGTAGACCGAAGAGACGTTTCATCGTGCCAAAGCACTGCTCAACCCGGAACCGACGTTTGGAGATTTGCTTGTTGAAACGTTTCTCGGACTGGCGCAAAGGGCGGTTCCGTGCAGCCTTGCGCATGATGCCATCGCGGTGCTGTCCTTTCAGGGCGGCTCTGTTGGCTTTGCCCGCGCAGGCCTTGTCGGCCAATACGCGCTGCGCACTGGCCCCCTTGATCATCGTTTTGAACTCCGGGCTTTCGCCCGCATTGGCGGGCGGGACATGCACCTTGTCGATGTACCCCTCTTCGTCTGTGCGGGCAAAACCCTTGAAGCCCAGCGTGCACTTTGAGCCCTTCTTCACCCAGCGGGCATCCTTATCTGCGCTGTAGTGCACATCCGGGTTCTCCTGTGTGTCGCCTTCTTCGCGATCCTGCGGCGCCTCGATATGGGTCCGCGGGCGGGCGGCGCTCTCTATCAGGGTTGCGTCGATAATCGCCGCCTCGGCTTCCTGGAGCTTGAGGCCGTGTTTCTCGATCTGTCGGCAAACCTCGGCGAGAAGATCATCATAGACACCAGCGTGAACCAATGCATTGCGAAATCGACAGTGGGTGGTCTCATCTGGCACAGGGCCATGTAGATCAAGCCCGCAAAACAGCATGAAATCCAGCCGGACCTTTAAGGCACGTTCAAGCTTCGGGTCCGACAAGCCATGCCACTGACCCACTAACAGGCACTTGAACAAAACAAGAGGTGTATAGCCGGAAGGGCCCAAACCAGACCGTCCAGGACCGCGGTTCAGAATGGCGGAAAACTCACCCCAGTCCAAAAGCGCATCGATCTTGAAAAGCGGGTCTTCAAATCCAATCCGATCCGTCGCTTCACGTAAAAACAGGTCCATATCGCCATCCAAATCCGATTGGCCTAAAGATATCAAAATCTAAAGTTTGGCGGAACCCTGAATTATGCAGAGGTCTTTTCAATTTATTTGTTATTGAGAATCGTATTGGAACTGGGGAAACGCCAATGTCGACTTTTTTTACCGCCTGAGGTACAGGTTACCGCCTGAGGTACAGGCCGGGCTGGATGCGGCCCGCAAGGCGGCGCTGAAACGCGCCAGCCGGATGCGTATTCAGGTGGATGATGCCATCTACCCGGTTTTGCGCAGCTGGGAGGGTGGGTTTGCCTTGGATGGCGAAACGGCCCCGAATCTGCGCGGACGGGTGGATTGTAAAACGCGGAGCAATATTGGGCCACAGAAGCGGCTGCATATCGCAGTTGTAGCGGAGTAAAAGTCCGCCAGTTTGTGCCCTTCGTTTATTCGGAGGGCGGGAGATGTATTCTGTGGATATTTATAGTCGTGTGCGCCGTGCTTGTTTGAAGGACGGTATGTCTGGCCGAGAAGCGGCGCGGTTTTTCAACATGGCGTAATCAGGATCAGCACTCAGTTACCCCTGTTATTCTGGATGCACATGCAATTGAAAAGGAGACTGACCAATGGAATATTTTGCTGGTTTGGATGTGTCCATGGAAGAGACGCATATCTGCATTCTGGATCGTGAAGGGGCCCTTATTCGTGAAGGAAAAGCGAGCTCAACACCAAAAGCGATCGCTGACTTCCTCGCTTCTGGACCACCATGTGCCAAAGTTGTATTTGAAACGGGACGGATGGCACCAATGCTTTACCATGGGCTGACGGAGCTTGGTGTCCCGGTTGTTTGCATCGAGAGCAGGCAAGCATATCAGGCCCTTAAATCTCTGGCCGGCCACAAGACGGACCGCAATGATGCCCGCGGTTTGGCACACCTGGCGCGGACGGGATTCTACAAGCCGACCCATGTCAAATCACTGTCAGCGCACGCAATCCGGTCGCTGATCGCAGCCCGCAAGAAGCTGGTCGGACAGCGTGTGACGCTCGACAATCAGATCCGCGGTCTGGTCGTCGTCTTCGGCGTGCGGCTGCCACGAGCTTTGTCTCCGGCATTCAAAAACGCGGCGCTAAAAGTTAGCGATGGAGTGCCTGGCCTCCATGCCGCAATTTGCGGACTGTTCGCAGCACGCGAAGCAATCCTCGCGGCGGTTGCAGCCATTGATGGCGACATCAAAAAGATGACCCGCAAATCCGAAGTCTGCCAGCGCCTTATGACGGTACCAGGGGTCGGTCCGATCACAGCATTGGCCTTTGCCGCAGCAATTGATGATCCGTCGCGTTTCAGGAAATCGCGTGATGTGGGGGCGTATCTTGGACTGGTGCCGCGACGGCATCAATCTGGTGAAATCGACTACACGGGCAGCATCTCAAAGCGGGGCGACGTGCGCGTCAGAACGCTTCTCTATGAGGCCGCCAATGTGATGCTGACGCGGTATGCCGCTCCGCTCAAATTGAAGACATGGGCCCTCGCAATCGGTGCGCGCTCAACGATGAGAAAGGCCCGAGTGGCTCTGGCGCGTCGTCTGGCAATCATACTTCATGCCATTATGCGAGACAAAACTGACTTCCAGTCCGCGTAAGGCTTACGAGGCGACAACGAGGATTCCTAAATCAAAGTTCCCATCTGGGACGATGCCCGAGGGAGGGCGTGAGACACGGCGCCGATTCTGTAGCAACAGCCAAGACCAACGGTATGATTGCGGTTTCAACATTGCCGACCCACACCCAGCCAACCCCATCATGAACCTCAGAGTTCGAAGAGAACAAAGGCAACCTCTGACATCAAAAGCAGGAAACTCAGGAAACACGCATTGACAGATTAGAGAACAAAGATCGTAAGACGATCGCGAAGATGCTGCGCCATGAACTTCCGCCTGGGTATCGTCGGTCGGAAGCGCCTCGGCGGCCAACGCTTGATGGTTATGTTGGTGTGGTCGATGAGATACTGCGCACAGACAAAGCCCTGATCAAAAAGCAGCGACACACGGCCAAGCGCATCTTTGAACGGCTGCGCGATGAGCATGGATATGCCGGCAGCCTGACCACGGTGACCTATTACGTGCGCGAGCAAAAACGGCGCACCAAAGAGGTGTTTGTGCCGTTGTCGCATCGGCCGGGCCATGCGCAGGTTGATTTTGGTGAGACGCTGGGCGTGATCGGTGGCGTGGAATGCAAGATCCACTTCTTCGTGATGAGCTTGCCACATTCTGATGCGGTGTTTGTGAAGGGATATCCAGCTGAGACAACCGAGGCGTTTTGCGATGGCCATGTGTCCGCCTTTGCATTCTTTGGCGGCATTCCGCAATCCATTCTCTACGACAATACCAAGATCGCCGTGGCTCGGATACTCGGGGATAAGACGCGCATCCGCACACGTCGGTTTACGGAACTGCAGTCGCATTACTTGTTTGATGACAAGTTTGGCAGACCCGCGCGAGGGAACGATAAAGGCAACGTTGAGGGCATGGTTGGATACACCCGCCGCAACTTCATGGTTCCCGCACCTCGCTATGACAGCTTTGATGATCTGAACGCACATTTGGAAGAGAAGTGTTTAGCACGTCAGGCCGATACGTTGCGGGGTCACACCCAAACCATAGGCGCACGCCTGATGTCGGATTTGGATGCTCTGATGGGATTGCCCGTCGCAGAATATGAAGCCTGCGATCACGTCAGCACGCGTGCAACGTCGATCTCAATGGTGCGCTATCGCAGCAATGATTACTCGGTGCCAGTAGCCTATGCGCACCACGATGTTCATGTGCGTGGGTTTGTGCATGAGGTTATCATCGGCTGCGGCAATGAGATTATTGCGCGGCACAAACGATCCTACACATCAGCGGATATGGTCTTTGACCCATTGCACTTTTTGCCCCTGCTTGAACAAAAGGTGGGTGCCCTGGATCAGGCCGCGCCTTTGCAGGGTTGGCATTTGCCAGATGTATTTGCCACGCTGCACCGACTGCTTGAAGCCAGAATGGGTAAGCCGGGCAAGCGAGAATACGTTCAAGTCTTGCGCCTTTTGGAGACCTTCGAAATGGATGTTGTGCAAGGCGCAATCCAGCAGGCAATAGATATGGGTGCAATTGGCTATGACGCCGTAAAACACCTTGTACTGTGTCGGGTTGAGAAGCGGCCACCACGATTGGATTTGGACTTCTATCCATACTTGCCCAAGGCCAATGTCGGCACAACACGCCCATCCAGTTACATGAGCTTGATGGGAAGGACCGCGGCATGACCGAAGCCCCTCGGATTCTTCTACGGCATCATCTTAAACAACTGCGACTGCCAACGTTCCAAGGCGAGTATGCCAAACAGGCGCAGCTCTGTGCTGCAGAGAACAAAGATCACATCCACTATCTGGCGCGGCTGTGTGAGATGGAATTGATCGACCGCGAACGCCGGATGATTGAACGGCGCATCAAAGCGGCGAAGTTCCCCAGCACCAAGAGCTTGGATAGCTTTGACTTCAAGATCATGCCAAGCTTGAACAAGCCCCTGACGATGGATCTGGCACGATGCGATTACGTTAATCGCAGGGAGAACATCATCGCGCTCGGCCCGTCAGGCACGGGCAAGACACACATCGCCCTGGGACTTGGGCTGGCTGCATGTCAAAGAGGACTGAAGGTGCGCTTCACAACGGCTGCGGCATTAGTCCATGATCTGATCGAGGCTCAAGATGAGCGGAGATTGCAGCGCCTTCAAAAGCAACTGACCAGCCAGAACCTGTTGATCATTGATGAACTGGGCTTCGTACCGCTCAGCAAATCTGGCGCAGAGCTGCTCTTCGAGGTCATATCCCAATGCTATGAACGCGGCTCCATCATCATAACCTCGAACCTGCCCTTCGATGAATGGACTGAAGTCTTTGGCTCTGAGCGGCTGACCGGTGCGCTACTCGATCGTTTAACCCATCACGTCCACATCCTCGAGATGAATGGCGAAAGCTATCGGCTCAAACACAGTCGCAACAACCGAAAATAACCAGCCCGCAATCACAGTCAGAATAATGCTGGCCTTATGGCCAGCATGCGCTTTGGCACGCTTCAGCTTTGTGACGAGCACGCGTGCAAAAGCGCCACAAAACATCAACCGAAGTGGCCCATTTTTACGCCGCGACATGGACCCATTTTACTCTGCGATTGACAGTGGATCTCTATGACGGCGCGCGCCTGTTATCGCATTGCCTGATCATTGCGTCCGAAGAAGAACACGGTGAATTGCGCTTTGAATACAAGCGGATGACCGATGTAACAGGCGAACAGCCGCTTGATTTCTATCGCGCGCCTGATGCGCCGGTCGCCTTGTTGGACGGCCCGTCAGATCACTGAGGATCGCTGAATGCATCTTGTAAGCGTGTCACTGCTTCGGCCACCACGCTACGCGGTGTGGCGATGTTGAATCGCAAGAAGTCTTCGCCGCCCGCGCCAAATGTCGGCCCGTGATTGGCGGCAATGCGCGCGGTTTTTTCCACCCGATTGGTGAAATCCGCGCGGCTCATACCGGTGCCTGAGAAATCGACCCAGGCCAGATAGGTGGCCTCAAGTGGCATAGAGGCAAGGCCGGGAATCGCATTGACCCCCTCGTCAAACAGCCGCCGGTTGCCATCGAGATAGGCCACCAGATCATCGACCCAGACCGCGCCCTCGGGCGTATAGGCCGCTTCGGCCATGAAAATACCGAACGAGTTGGGCGACAGGCCAAGCGCGGCCATCCGGCTGGCAAACTTGGCGCGTAACTCAGGATTAGCGATGATCACATTGCCAATATGGCTGCCTGCGATGTTGAAGGTCTTGGTGGTGGCCGTCATCATCACCAATCGCTCATGGATACTGTCATCGACCAGCGGCATGGCGATGTGTTTCTGCCCAGGCATCACCAGATCATGGTGGATTTCGTCCGACACCAGAATCAGATCGTGCCGTTTGGCGAAATCGGCCACCCCCTGTAACTCTTCACGGGTCCAGACCCGCCCACCGGGATTGTGTGGTGAACAGAGGATCACCATCTTTTCGGTGCCCGTCATCTGGGCATCATAAGCATCGAAATCCATCTCATAGCGCCCGGCGTTGTTGATCATCGCGCATTCCACCACTTCGCGCCCGGCAGATTTAATCACCCGCGCAAAGGCATGATAGACCGGCGTGAACAGGATCACCCCGTCGCCCGGATCGGTATAGGCATCGACACACAGGCCCGTGCCGTTGACCAACCCATGGGTGCTGAAAATCGTGTCCTGCGCGATCATCCAGCCGTGGCGTTCCTTCATCCACCACTGGATCGCGGTGCGATAGGCGGTTTCATCACCGTAATAGCCATAGACCCCGTGATCGCGCATCTTCTGCACCGCGTCGCCAACACAGGCGGGTGGGCGGAAATCCATATCGGCCACCCACATGGCAATGCCATCCTCGGCAGGCACGCCAAACCTGGCCTCCATCATGTCCCATTTGTCCGAATGGGTGCCAAAGCGGTTGATCACATCGTCAAAGCTCATCTGCGGGTCTCCTTGTGCTGGCGCGCACGCTATCCGATTGGCGTCCGGGTGCAAGAGCCGTTGCGAAACGCCCGCCCTTGTCCTAAATGACATCCCATGAAACGACCGATCCTGATCCACCCTGATCCACGCCTGAAAAAGGTCTGCGCCCCCGTGCCGGACCTGTCGGATGACTTGCGCGCGCTGGCCAGGGATATGCTGGAAACAATGTATGCCGCGCCGGGCATTGGCCTTGCCGCCCCGCAGGTGGGCGTGCTGGAGCGCATGTTCGTGATGGGTTGCGTCAAAGAGGATGGGGTCGAGGCGCAACCAATGGTGCTGTTCAACCCCGAGATCATCGCCTCTTCAGATGAAAAGAACACCTATGAAGAGGGCTGCCTGTCGATCCCCGATCAATTCGCTGATGTGACCCGCCCGGCCGAGGTGGAAATGCGCTGGCTGGATGAGAATGGCAAAGAACATCAACAGGTGTTTGACGGCCTCTGGGCCACCTGCGCGCAGCACGAGTTGGACCATCTGAACGGCAAGCTGTTCATAGATTATCTGGGGCCGATGCGCCGCCAGATGATGACCCGTAAGTCACAGAAATATAAGCGCGAACAGGCGCGGGCCTGAGATATGGCCGTGCGCCCTTGCCTGCCTTGGCCGGACAAGCGTCTGCGTACAATTGCCGAGCCGGTGGATCAGATCACCGACGAAATCCGCGCCGTCTGGACCGATATGATCGACACGATGGAGGCGATGCCGGGCGTCGGCCTTGCCGCGACCCAGATCGGCGTGATGTTGCGTCTGGCGGTGGTGGATGCGTCTGATAAACGCGGCGAGGCGGTGCGCATGGCCAACCCCGAGATTCTGCATTCCAGCATCGAACCGCGTGACCATACCGAGGCCAGCCCGAACCTGCCGGGCGTGTCGGCCAAAATCACACGCCCCCGCGCCGTAACCGTTCGGTTTCTGGCCGAGGATGGCGCGACGGAAGATCGTGATTTTGTCGGACTTTGGGCCACATCGGTGCAACATCAGATCGATCATCTGAACGGCAGGATGTATTTCGACAACCTGTCGAAAGTGAAACGCGATATGCTTTTGCGCAAGGCGCGTAAACTGGGGGGTGCGGCGGGGTAAACCCCGCCCTACGGAGGGTGGAATGCGGATCGTTTTCATGGGAACCCCTGATTTTTCGGTGCCGGTGCTGGAGGCGCTGGTCGAGGCCGGGCACGAGGTCGTGGCTGTTTATTGCCAGCCGCCCCGTCCGGCGGGCCGTGGCAAGAAAAACCGCCCCACGCCTGTGCACGCGCGGGCCGAGGCGCTGGGTTTGCCCATCCATCATCCGGTTAGCTTGAAAGGTGCCGATGAACAGGCCGCGTTTGCCGCTCTGAACGCCGACATCGCCGTGGTGGTGGCCTATGGGCTTATCCTGCCGCAGGCGGTTCTGGATGCGCCGCACCATGGGTGTCTCAACATCCATGCCTCGCTTTTGCCGCGCTGGCGCGGGGCGGCACCGATACATCGCGCGATCATGGCGCAGGATGCCCAGACCGGCATTTGCATCATGCAGATGGAGGCCGGGCTGGACACCGGCCCGGTTTTGCTGCGCGAGGCCACACCGATTGAAGCTGAAGAAACCACCGGAGAGTTGCATAATCGCCTGTCGGCCATGGGCGCGGCGCTGGTTATCAAGGCTTTGAACCAGTTGCCAGACTTGTCGCCCACGCCTCAATCCGATGAGGGCGTGACCTATGCCGCCAAGATCGACAAATCCGAGGCGCGGCTGGACTGGGCCTGGACTGCGGCCGAGGTGGATGCCCATATCCGCGGCCTTTCGTCCTTTCCGGGGGCATGGTCCGAGCTGGACGGCGAACGGGTCAAGCTGTTGAAGTCCCGCCTGTCTTCGGGTTGTGGTGCGCCGGGGCGGGCGCTGGATGATGCGTTGACCGTTGCCTGTGGCAAGGGAGCTGTACAGCTTTTGCGCTTGCAACGGGCCGGGCGCGGCGCGCAGGATGCGCAAGAGTTTTTACGTGGACGAGCTGTGCCCAAGGGGTCTGCGTTTACATGAAAGGTGAAACCTGATGTTCCTCGTCCTATTTGGCACCGTCGTGATCGCCGGGATCGTGGGCTATCTTAGCGAGAAATCCGGCTTCACCCGCAACGGGATTTTGCAGTCGATCATCATTTGCGTGGGCGGGGCGTTCCTGTTTTACTTTATTCGCATCATGTTTGGCATCAAGTTTGGCGCGCCGAGCATTGACGCGACCCTGTCGTCGGTGGGGGCCTTGATTATCGTGCCCACCCATTGGCGCGGTCGGCGGTAAGGGGGCAAGAGATGAGCATTGTTTTCCTGATCATCATTGGGGCTGCGGTCGGGTTTCTGGCAACGCGGCTGATGAAGATGGAAACCGATATCGTCACCACCATGGCGATCGGTATTGGCGGGGCGTTGATCGGTGGTCTGGTTTTGCAGTTCCTGCTGGCGGTGATGGGGCTGATGGCCGGATTCGTCGGGGCTATTCTTGGCGCATTGCTGCTGATCTGGTTCTACAAGACCTATCTCAAAAAGAAATAGCTGCGCCCGATCGCGGTGCCAAAAAGGTTGTGGCTGAGCAGGGAACCCACTCAGCCACCCCTGTTGGTCTTGTTTTTTTGATCGCGAACAATGGGAGGAGGTATTGGCCGCAATCGCTCCGGAGTGATCTCATAATGCCGCATTGCAGCGTGAAATCAGCTCAAAATGCTGCGCTTGCGCGGAAAACTGTAATCTTTTGATGTGGCGATGAAAAAACAGAATTTCCGAAGCTAAATGCCGCCCCTTTAGGCAGGTAACGCACATGCCTAATTTCTTGGCGGGCGTGCCTTGTAAACGGGCAGTCTCCAGCCGAAAACCAGTGATCCGGCCCGTAGCGTCCATGTTACGCCCGCACAGACGAACAGACCAAGGACCGGCTGATACAAAAGTCGGCGGTCAGCACCCCGGCCAAGGCTCCGCCAAAGGCGGCGGTCACGTAAAGCTCACCTTGTTTCAGCACCAATGGCACCTCGCCCAGCACAACATCGCGCATCAAGCCGCCAAAACAGCCGGTGGCCACACCCATCAGAATGACGATCGGCATGGGTTGCAACATGCTCAGCGCAACGCCGACGCCGGCCGGGACGGCCACGGCCAGTGCAAAACTGTCCAGCCACAACAGCCAGCGATAGCGGCTTTCCACCAGATGGGCGGTGAAGAAAATCAGAATTGCGGCCAGACAGGCAATCAGAATGTAATTTGGATTGCCAACCCAGAAGACCGGATTCCGGTCCAACAGAACGTCACGCATGGTGCCCCCACCCACCGCCGTCAGGCAGGCCACAAAGGCGAATCCGACGATATCCAATTGCGCGCGCGAGGCCACCAATGCGCCGGTCAGCGCGAATATCAGGACCGAGGCATAGTCCAATACTGTCAGCAGGCTCATGAGACGTCCTTGCCGGGTTTGAACGGTGCCATGCCCATCCGGGCCAGTTCATCCGCGTGCTCATTGCCCTCGTGTCCTGCGTGCCCCTTGATCCATTCCCAGGTCACGTCGTGCCGCGCCTGCGCCTCGTCAAGACGTTGCCAGAGTTCGACATTCTTGACCGGTTTCCTGTTCGAGGTTTTCCAGCCGTTGCGTTTCCAGCCATGAATCCATCCGGTCAGGCCGTTTTTCACATAGGCGCTGTCGGTGATGATGGTGATCGTGCTGGCACGTTCCAGCGTTTCCAGTGCGTGAATGGCGGCCAGCAGTTCCATGCGGTTGTTGGTGGTGTCGGACTCGCCACCGCTCAGCTCGCGTTCCTTGACGATAGCGTCGCCCTGCATGGCGCGCATCAACACGCCCCAGCCTCCGGGACCGGGATTGCCCGAACAGGCCCCGTCCGTATAGGCGACCAGCTTAACCATGGGCGGCAATCACCACCCAGGGCGCCTCAACCCCGTCCAGGCCTTTCTCGGCGCCGGTTGCGGTGGAAAATGGTGTCATGCCGACGTCTTTGAGCAGACCGCATAACTCTTCTTCGGTGTAATAGGCGTAATGCCGCCCCAGAGGATCGCGTTTCTCGCCCGTCCCGGTTTTCATGCCGATGTGAAACAGCCCGCCGGGTTTCAGCGCGCGGCGCAGGGCCGCCAGATGCCGGGGCATATCTGCTTTCGGAGCGTGCAACAGGCTGAAATTGGCCCAGATACCATCGTAAAGGTTATCGCCTGCGATCTCGTCAAAGCTGGCCTGCCAGGCGGTTACGCCCTCAAGCGCCTCGGCCATGACCACCATTTCAGGCACGGCATCGGTGGCATCCACCACCAGCCCCGCCTTGGCCATCGCGCCCGCCGCTCCGCCCGGCCCACAGCCCAGATCAAGCACCCGTGCGCCCTTTGGCAACCCGCCGGTAAAGGCGATCAGCGCCGGGTCTTCTGCGGC
This sequence comes from Roseovarius sp., assembly GCA_965207105.1. Taxonomy (GTDB): domain Bacteria; phylum Pseudomonadota; class Alphaproteobacteria; order Rhodobacterales; family Rhodobacteraceae; genus Roseovarius. The sequence continues at coordinate 105,373 of CBDBLS010000058.1, forward strand.
TTTGGTGGTCATCGCGGCATAATCCGCCGCTTTTTGCGCATAAACGCCCAGTGTCGTGTCATCCGCGCTCATGCGAATACTCCTATTGCCAAACAGATCAGAACCACAGTGGTCAGCATCACGCGCAGGCGCATCCACCATTCCGGGGCCACGCCATAGGTCCAAAACAGCCAGTCAAGGCCCAACAGCCCGACAAACCCCACCATCAGCGAGATACCCGCGCTGGTCGGTCCGCCCCCGGTCATCAGGAAGGCCCAAAGCGCCGGGATGATCGACAGGGCATAACCGGTCGTGGCCTGCGCGCCCTGCAGTTTGGTGGCAAAACCCCATAGGATGCCGGACATGAAGGCCAGTATGATCGCGCCGTAAAACAGACCCACATAAGGCCCTGCAAAGCGTGGGCTGAGGGCTCGCGCGGTCCACAGACCCAGATCGGGGGCCAGCACGGTGATCGCCCCCCACAGGAACGGGATCAGTCCGGCCAGACCCAGCAATAATGGCGCGCGGGGGATATTCATCCGGCGCGCTCCAGGGCCAGTCGCGCGCCCAGGGCGGCAAAAATCGCTGCAAAGCTGCGGTTGAGCCAGCGCATGATGCGGTCTGAGGCCAAAAGCCGGTCACGCGCCGCCGCCGCAAAGACGCCGTAGAGCACGAACACCGCAAAGGTCATCGCCATGAACACCGCGCCCAGCATGGCCATTTCGGCGGTGGCGGTGGCGGGATTGCCTGACAGGAAGGGAGGCAAAAGGGCAAGAAAGAAAATCGACAATTTGGGGTTCAGCACGTTGATCAGCGCCCCGCAGCGCGCCGTGATCCAGCCACCTTCGGCGGTTTTTTCAGGCCGCACCGCCAGCGCCCCGTCTGATTTCAACGCCTGCCAGGCCAGATAAAGCAGATAGGCGACACCGGCGAATTTCACCACCTGAAACAACAGCGCCGAGCTGTGCAAAAGGGCTGCCAACCCAAGGGTCGCGGCGGCCAGATGCGGAACAATCCCAAGGGTGCATCCCAACGCGGCCCAGATCGCCGCGCGCCGCCCCTGACCCAGACCAATCGCCAGCGTGTAGATCACGCCGGTGCCGGGGGCGAGGACAACGACAAGGGCGGTGATCAGAAATTGCAGGCTCATGGGGCGCTCTCCTTGGTTCGGCTCAGAGAGGCCACAGCCACGCAGTGGTGTCAACGGGGTGGGAACAGCAATGCGTCCGGTGCCACGGCGATCGCCAGCAGGCAGGCGGCCATAATCGCCGTCAGCCCCACGCGCAGGCGCATCCACCAGGCCGGTGTCATTTTTTGTCGCCAGAAGATGTAATCAAGCCCCAGCACCAGTACGAAACCGACGGCCGTCTTGACCGCGACTTCCTGTGTGCCGCCAAAGACAAACAGGAACATATAGAGCGCAGGAAGCACCGCCAGCTAGCCCATTGCGGCGCTGGTGCCCGGCGCGCGCGCGGCAAATCCCCAAAGGACGCCCGACATAAACGCCAGAATAATTCCGGCATAGCGCAGCGTGGCGTAGGGGGCATAGAACCAGTTGTTTAACCAGTCTTCGGTGAAACCGCGAAAAATGGCAGGTAAATCTCGGCCACGCCCCAGACCATCGGGATCAGACCCAACAGCCCCAACTGCCACGCCGTGTGCGGCACGCCCCTGATCATGCAAGCTCGCGCAACACGCGGGGCACCTTGAAATGCACGTTTTCCTGCGCGGTCTCGACCTGTTCGACGGTCACGTCAAATCGCGCTTTCAGGGCGTCGATCACCTCGTTGATGATGACCTCCGGGGCCGATGCGCCGGCGGTGATTCCGATGGTTGTGATCCCGTCCAGCGCACGCCAGTCGATCTCGCTCGCACGCTGCACCAGTTGCGCATAAGAACAGCCCGCGCGCGCACCCACCTCGACCAGACGTCTGGAGTTGGACGAGTTTGGCACGCCGACAACCAGCATCGCCTCGGCATATTTGGACATTTCCTTGACCGCCTCCTGGCGGTTGGTGGTGGCGTAACAGATGTCTTCTTTGTGCGGGCCCTTGATGGTTGGGAAACGCGCCTGCAACGCCGCGACGATATCCTTGGTGTCATCCACCGACAGGGTGGTTTGGGTGACAAAGGCCAACTGCTCGGGATCGCGCACCGATACATGCGCCACATCCTCGACCGTTTCGACCAAAAGCACTTCGCCCTCGGGCAGTTGCCCCATCGTGCCGACGGTTTCGGGGTGGCCATCGTGGCCGATCATGATGATCTGCAAGCCGTTATCGTGATGCTTCTCGGCCTCGATATGCACTTTTGAAACCAGCGGGCAGGTGGCATCGACAAACACCATCTCGCGCCGTTCGGCCTCGGCCGGGACGGATTTGGGCACGCCGTGGGCCGAGAAAATCACCGGGCGGTCCACTGGGCATTCATTCAGTTCTTCGACAAACACCGCTCCTTTGTCTTTCAGGTCGTCGACCACAAATTTGTTGTGCACGATTTCATGGCGCACATAGACCGGCGCCCCCCATTTCTGCAGCGCCATTTCGACGATCTTGATCGCCCGGTCCACACCCGCGCAAAAGCCACGCGGTGCTGCCAGATAAAGGGTGAGGGGCGGTTTGGTCATACTCTCTCCTGTCTGGGTCCAGAGGTAGTGTCTCGCCCCCGGATCGTCCAGAGGCAAAGGATCGGGCAAAAAATCGCAGAGGGCGCCTTGATTAATTATCATACTAGTAATAACTATATTGATAATAACAAAAGAGACCTCCGCCATGAGTAACATTTTCGATTTTCCCCACCCAGCTGTAGCGGTCGACCTTGCTCTCTTATGTGTTCAGGACGGCGCGTTGCACTGTGCCTTGATCCGGCGCGAGGACGGGGCCGAGATGGGTGGCGACTGGGCCTTGCCGGGCGGGTTCGTGCATCGCGATACGTCGCTTGAGGACACCGTGGCCCGCGTGCTGGCTGATAAAACCGCCCTGAAAGACGTACATTTTGAAGAGCTTGCCACCTATGGCACCCCGGGCCGTGACCCGCGTGGGCATGTGATCAGCGTGGTCTATCTTGCGATCACCACCGCCGACGCTTTGGCTAAAGGCATCGCGCAGAACCCTGCGCTGACACTTGCCCGCGCGGCCGTGGATTGGTTGGGTGAAACTGGTGGCATCGCTGAAGTGTTTGACGCAGACGGTGCGCAGTTCACGCTGGCCTTTGATCACGCCGACATCCTTGGTGACATGGTCAAACGCCTGCGTGGCAAGCTGGATTACACACCGCTTGGTTTTTCCTTCCTGCCCCCGCGCTTCACCCTGCTGGACGTGCTGCAGGTCCACGAGGCGATCCTGAACCACCCCCTGACCAAGCCCGCCTTCCGGCGCAAGCTATTGGACAGGCACGCCCTGCGCCCCACCGGCGCGCGGCAAACCGGCGGGGCATATCGCCCGGCCGAGCTTTATGAAATTGACCCGAAAGGAGGGCAATAATCATGGCGCAGATCAAAAGATACCCATTTGCCAGCCACTTACGCGCCGAGGCCTCCAGTCACGTGCGCCACTACCGCGCCGGGAAACTGCGCCGCGAAGGACGCGGGTTGTCGTTCTGGTTCGATCCGCGCGGGGCGTCGATCATCGAGGTGCCTTTGGCGGATCGCGAGTTGGCGTTTTTGGTCAAATCGCAAAGTACTGACTATCAGGATTTGGCCGTACAAGGCACCGTGTTGTGGCGCGTGGCGGACGCCGCCCGCCTTTCAGACCGGATTGATTTCGCGCTCGATCTCAAATCGGGTAAGTCGCAGGGCAAGCCCGAGGATCACATCCGCTCGGTCCTGACGGATTGGCGCGGCAGTTTTCCGAAAGCTACCTGCAACCGCTTGGCGTACGCGCGGTTTTGGAGGCCGGGTTGGCCCCGATGCAAGCCGCATTGAACGTCGGCTTTGCCAGCGATCCAACCCCTGCCGATATGGGGATTGAGGTGATTGCCGTGCGTGTCGCGGGCCTGTCGCCCAGTTCGGAACTGGCCCGTGCCTTGCAGGCCCCGACCTTCGAGGGCTTGCAGCAAAAGGCCGATGAGGCGACGTTCAATCGTCGCGCCCTGGCGGTGGAAAAAGAACGCGCCATTGCGGAAAACGAGCTCAACACCCAGACCGAGCTTGCCGCGCGCAAGGCCGAGCTGATCGCCCGCGAAGACGCCAACGCCCGTGCCGAGGCCGAAGCGCAATCCGCTGCCGCCAAGATCGCAGCGGAAGGCAATGCCGAGGCCAAGGTGATCGCTGCCGAGGCCGAATCCACCCGCATCCGCGCCGTGGAACAGGCCGAGGCCGATATGGAAAAGGCGCGCATGGCAGCCCTCGCCCAGGTCGATTCTGCCGCGCTTTATGCCTTGGCCACCCGTGAATTCGCGACCAAGCTGGAGCGGATCGACAGCATCACCATCAGCCCCGATATGTTGGCCGGTCTTGTCCAGCAGGTGCGCGCCTTAACCGCGCCACCGCCCGCAAAGTAGGGTTAACACCATGAGCACCCTGCGTCCCCGTGCCGTTCTGATCACGCGCGAGACCGATCTGTCAGCCTTGCTGGCCCGGCACGGGACGCGGGGTCAGGTCGAGTTTTGCCTGTCCTCTCGCGGGCAAAGCTTTGACGAGGTCGAGGCGCGGGATCGCATTCAAAGCGATGCTATCGCCGCCGCTAAGGCCGCTGTTCCGGCGGAATGGTCTTTTGCCGAAGTGTCGCGGGAAGATCTCAACCGGTTTCTGTTTTTCCCCAACGACGTGATCGTTGCTTTGGGGCAGGACGGGTTGGTGGCCAACCTTGCCAAATACCTCGACGGGCAGCCAGTGATCGGCGTCACCCCATCGGCGGATATGGGTGAGGGGGTTCTGACGCCACACGCCTTGCGTGCCTTGCCGAACTTGCTGATGCGCACCGGGGCAGGGGATGTCGACACCGAGGCCCGCGCCATGGTCCAGGCTCAATTGCAGGGCGGTGACAGCCTGTTGGCGTTGAACGAGGTGTTTATCGGCCACCGCTCGCATCAAAGCGCGCGCTATGAACTGGCCTTTGGCGGAGAGAATGAATTTCAGTCGTCGTCGGGGATGATCGTCGCCACGGGCACCGGGCTGAGTGGCTGGGCGCGGTCGATCATGGCGGCCACCCATGTGGATTATGCGATTAACGCTCAAGCCCCTCAGGCCGCCTTCTTCTCGCGCGAGCCGTGGCCCAGCCGGACCTCGGGCGACAGCCTGCGTTCGGGTGTGATTGATCAGGACACGTCGCTGGGCATGGTGTCACGCATCAACGAGGGTGGTGTAATCTTTGCCGACGGGATCGAGCAGGATTATCTGGGCTTCGACTGGGGCGCTGCCGTCAACATCCGGGTCGCCGACGCGCAGTTGCATCTGGTGCGTTAACCAAAACTCCCGCGCTCGGCCATCTGGGCGAACATCTCTTCAATAGAGGTTTTCAGGGGACGATAGGTTTGCCCCAAGGCGCTGATGCTTTTGGAATTGTCCATCGCAAACGGATGGCCCGCATTGCGTGTCACGAACGACCGCGTGATCGGGGCCAGAATGGGTCCGACCAGCCAGAACAGCCATTTGGGCATCGCCCTGCGTGGGACCGGATAGTCTGCGCCAAACCGATCCTGCAGCAGCATTCCCATCTCGGCCATATCTGTCACGGTGCCGTTGATGATATGCCGCCCCGCTGCATCCGGCAGATAGGCGGCGGCCAGATGGGCATGAGCCAGATCGCGTACATCCACGACGCCGAAGTTCATCCTCGGCGCGCCGGTTTTGGTGCGCCCATCGCCATACGCCTTTACAATCGAAAAGCTTTCCGAGGTCGGTGCGGGGCCAACGGACGGGCCGATCACCAGGGATGGGTTGATCACGACCATCTTCCAACGGTCCTGCGCGTCGGCAATGCGCCATGCCTCACGCTCGGCCAATAGCTTGGAAAACGCATAAGGCTGATGATTCAGCGATGAAGTGGTGTTCCAGGCTGAATCGGTCAGGGTGCCGCCGTGATCCTCGATGATATCCGCAATGTCGCCATACATCGCCACAACCGAACTGGTCAGAACCACGCGGTTGACGGTGGCAGAGCGGTTGACCTGTTCCAGCACATTACGCGTGCCGTTCAATGCCGGGTCAACGAGGTCGGTCTGCGGATCATCCACAGCCACGGTGAAAGGCGAGGCGGTGTGAAACACGATCCCGCAGCCAACCATCGCCTCGGCAAAGCTGCCGGGATCCAGAAGGTCAGCCTTGAACAGTCTGAGCGTGCCGGGCAGGCGCGCGCCCATCTCGGTCAGATTTGCGGTTTTCGCGCTATTTTCGGGATCCCGCACCGTGCCATGCACGGTGACGCCCGCCGCGAGAAGATCATGCACGATCCATCCGGCCACATAGCCGGAGGCACCGGTGACCAGCACGGGGGTTTGGGTGTCAATCTTAAGAGATGTCTGCGTCATGCAACCGAGTTTAGCGCAGGTGCGCCCTAAAGCAACGAAATGTGTGCCGACGCGGCGCTATGATTCCCTCCCGAATTCAGCTTTGATAAAATACCGGCATGAGTCTCAAAACGCTTCTGTTGTCCCCCGTTCTGCTGCCACAGGCCCTGTGGGTCTCGGCGCGCGCCACACGGCTGCCCGAACCGGACGGACCGCGCCGGGGCAAGCTGGGCAAGGGGCCACGCCTGCGCCTTTTGATTATCGGCGACAGTTCGGCGGCGGGTGTCGGGGCGGTGCATCAAAGCGAGGCATTGGCCGGCCCATTGGAACGAGAGCTGGCGCAAGCTTTTGCGGTGGAGTGGCGGCTAAGCGCCCGGTCCGGCGCGACAACGGCCAGCACAGTTGAGAGTTTGCAGGCGCTACCGCGACAGGACTGCGACGCCGTGTTCATCTCACTTGGGGTGAACGATACCAAGAACGGGGTCTCGATGGCCACCTGGCGGCGCAACTACACCCGGATTTTGAATCTGCTCACGGTCGAGTTCGGCGCGCGATGGATATTCCTGTCCGGTCTGCCCCCGGTTCGGCATTTTCCATTGCTGCCGTGGCCTCTGAATGATGTGCTGGGCGATCGCGCGGCCCTCTTTGATGCAACTCTGCGCGAGATTGCGACCGAACGCAGCGATACCACCTTCATTCCGCTTGAGGTCTCGCTTGATCCGGCGGGCATGGCTGATGATGGGTTTCACCCCGGTCCGGCGATCTATGCAGACTGGGCGCAGGGTGTTGCCAGGGTCATGCTGACGACCCTGAGCGATCTGTAAGCAGGCGCGATAAGAAACCGGGGCACCGGGCCCCGGCATCTGGTTTAAAACATCGTGCCTGAAATTTGAGGCACGCACCCGAGGCGAAACGCCCACAAAGGTGATATGTTTTGTGAAACGCTTTAAACTTGCGTCTCGTAGGCGCTTTCCTGTTCGGGATGAGGCTCGCGCGGGGGGCGGCCGATCACATCTTTGAGGTCTTGCAACTCGATGAAGTTATCGGCCTGGCGGCGCAATTCGTCCGAGATCATCGGGGGCTGGCTGCGGATGGTCGAGACCACCGAAACCCGGACGCCCTGACGTTGCAGGCTTTCCACCAGCGGACGGAAATCACCGTCGCCCGAGAACAGCACGATATGATCGACATGCGGCGCCAGTTCCATGGCATCCACCGCCAGTTCGATGTCCATGTTGCCTTTGACCTTCCGACGCCCCTGGTTGTCGGTATATTCCCGGGCCGGTTTGGTCACCATGGAGAAGCCGTTGTAATCCAACCAATCCACAAGCGGGCGAATCGGCGAATACTCGTCATTTTCTAGCAGCGCCGTGTAGTAGAAAGCTCTTAGCAATTTGCCGCGACGCATAAACTCGAATCTGAGCAATTTATAGTCGATATCGAACCCAAGAGACTTCGCAGCGGCGTACAAGTTAGAGCCGTCGATGAACAGCGCGAGCCGTTCGTCTTTGTAAAACATCTAATAATCCTTCCAAATTCTGCAGGAATGTCCGACCTTAAAAAATGCATGAGTAATGCATGAGTGAAGTGCATTCGAACCATCCTGAAAGGCAACCTATGTATTCCGTCGTAATTCGCAACCGCTTTCGGTTGATTCAAAAGGATAGGTAGGCCCTGTGGTAGTTCAAGAATTCCTGATCGCTCTGGGCGGAAACATGCCGTCCTTGGCAGGTGACTCTGCGGCCACTCTGGCGGCAGCCCTGGATCAGATGGCCGAGGTCGGAATCACGGTCACAGCCGCCAGCCGGTTTTATGCAACGCCTTGTTTTCCTGCGGGGGCGGGGCCGGATTATGTCAACGCAGCCGCCGTGCTGAGTTTTGAGGGCACACCGCAAGAGCTGTTGACCCGGCTGAACGCGGTTGAGGCGGCATTTGATCGACAGCGGATTGCCCGCTGGGGGCAGCGCACGCTTGATCTGGATCTGATCGCGGCGGGCGATACGGTTTTGCCAGATGCGGACATTCAAGCCCGGTGGCGCACTCTGCCGCCTGAGGATCAGATTGCGACGACGCCGGATCAACTGATCCTGCCACATCCCCGCCTTCAGGACCGGGCCTTTGTGCTGGTTCCGCTGGCGGATATTGCGCCCGGCTGGACCCATCCGATCCTGGGGCAGAGCGTGGCTAAGATGCTGTCAAACCTGCCTGCTGACGAAGTCGCGGCGGTGACACCCTTGTGAGGACTCAAAAGGCCAATAATTGCTTGTCATTCCCGATATCAGCGATTAGGTAACAGGCTTCTGACACCAACCTGACCGGAGTTCCCATGGCCCGTGTAACCACCGAAGATTGCGTAGACAAGGTTCCAAACCGTTTTGACCTTGTGATGCTGGCTGCCCACCGGGCGCGCGAAATCTCGGTCGGATCGCCGATCACCGTGGATCGTGACAACGACAAAAACCCCGTTGTGGCCCTGCGCGAGATCGCCGATGAAACTCAATCGGCAGACGATCTGCGCGAACGCCTGATCGAAAGCAACCAGACCCAGATCGAAGTGGACGAGCCGGAAGAAGATTCCATGGCCCTGCTGATGGGTGGCGGTGCCGAAGCCGACAAGCTCGCAGATGACGATATGTCGGAAGAAAAGCTGCTGCGCGCTTTGATGGAAGCACAGGGTCAGGGCTAAGTCAGGCCCACCCCCGCAAGAGGGATCGGAGCCAGATGATCGCCGTTGAAGACCTGATTGGCCTGATCCGCAGTTACAACCCCAAGACTGACGAGGCGCTGATGCGCGCGGCCTATGCCTATGGCCGCGAGATGCACGAGGGTCAGTTCCGTCATTCCGGCGAGCCCTATTTCAGCCATCCGGTTGTCGTGGCCGCCATTCTGGCCGAGCAGCGGCTGGATGACAGCACCATCATCACCGCCCTTCTGCACGACACGATTGAGGACACGCGTGCCTCTTACGCCACGGTGGCCGAGCAGTTCGGCGGTGAGATTGCCGATCTTGTCGATGGTGTGACCAAGCTGACCAATCTGCAGCTCTCCAGCACCGAAACCCAACAAGCCGAGAATTTTCGCAAACTGTTCATGGCGATGTCCAAGGACATGCGGGTGATCTTGGTCAAGCTGGCCGACCGGTTGCACAACATGCGCACGATCAAGGCGATGCGCCCCGAAAAGCAGATCAAGAAAGCACGCGAGACGATGGATATCTTCGCGCCGCTGGCGGGCCGCATGGGAATGCAATGGATGCGCGAAGAGCTGGAGGATCTGGCCTTTCGCGTGCTCAACCCCGATGCCCGCGCCAGCATCATCCGCCGCTTTATCACGCTGCAAAAGGCCTCGGACGATGTGATTGGCCGGATCACTGCGGATATGGAGCATGAGATTGGCAAGGTCGGTATCCACGCCGAAGTGTTGGGCCGCGCCAAGAAACCCTATTCGATCTGGCGCAAGATGCAGGAGAAGGACATCGGGTTTTCCCGCCTGTCGGACATTTATGGCTTTCGCATCATCACCGACACGGATCGCGATTGTTATGCTGTGCTGGGCGCGATTCACCAACGCTGGCGGGCCGTGCCGGGGCGGTTCAAGGATTACATCAGCCAACCGAAATCCAACGGGTATCGCTCGATCCACACCACGGTGTCGGGGCGCGATGGCAAGCGGGTCGAGGTGCAAATTCGCACGCGACCGATGCATGATGTGGCCGAATCCGGGGTGGCGGCGCATTGGTCCTATCGCGACGGTGTGCGCAGCGAAAACCCCTTCGCGGTGGACCCGGTCAAATGGGTCGCGGGCCTCACCGAACAGTTCGACGCCGAGGAGGACCATGCCGAGTTCCTCGAAGCGGTCAAACTGGAGATGTATGCCGACAAAGTGTTCTGCTTCACCCCCAAGGGCGAGGTGGTGAAACTGCCGCGTGGGGCGACGCCGATTGACTTTGCCTATGCCATCCACACCCGCATCGGCCATGCCTGCGTGGGGGCCAAGGTCGATAATATGCGCGTGCCCCTGTGGACGCGGATCAAGAACGGGCAATCGGTTGATGTCATTACCGCCGATGGTCAGACCCCGCAATCCACCTGGCTGGGTATCGCGGTGACCGGCAAGGCGCGTTCGGTCATTCGCCGGGCGTTGCGGGAACAGGATCGGGATCGGTTCATCAAACTGGGTCGCGAACTGGCGCGCGCCGGGTTTGAGCATGTTGGCAAGAAAGCCACCGACAAGGCACTTGAAACGGCGGCCAAACACCTGCGCCTGCAGGATGCCGATGAATTGCTGGCCCGTCTGGGCAGTGCCGAGCTGACCGCGCGCCAGGTGTTGCATTCTGTCTATCCCGATCTGACCCCGGACGAGGGCGATGCCATTGCCAGCGATATGGCGGTGATCGGCCTGTCCGCGGATCAAAGCTTTGACCGGGCGCGCTGTTGTCAGCCGCTGCCGGGCGAGCGGATTGTCGGAATCACGTTTTGCGGGCGTGGCGTGGTGGTGCATGCGATTGACTGTGATACGCTCACCATGGTTGAGGATCAGCCCGATCGCTGGATGGATCTGCACTGGCATGACGGCCCCCACCCGGCGATCTATGACGTCACGCTTGAAGTGACCATTGGCAATGACGCAGGCGTGCTGGGGCGCATTTGCACCTTGATTGGCGAGCAGAAGGCCAATATCTCGGATTTGACATTCGTGGACCGCAAACCAGATTTCTACCACCTGCTTGTCGATGTCGAACTGCGTGACGCTGAGCATTTGCACAGCGTGATCTCGATGTTGGAAGCAGAAAGCGATGTGGCCGCAATCGAACGTTACCGCGATCCCGAACGGACCGGAAACGCCCAAAAGACCGAAAGCTAGGAGCGCCCGGGTGGTATTCAAACGCCGAGACAAACGGCCCTGGTACAAAGCCGCCGCAGATTTCCTGTGGCCAAAAGGCGGTTGGGCGCGTGGGTTTCACTATGTCAAACACCGGCTGCACCGCCTGCCTGATCCGCCCGAGAGGATTGCGCGGGGCATCTTTGCGGGCATTTTTGTCAGCTTCTCACCGCTGTTCGGGCTGCATTTCGTGGTTGCGGCCCTGATCGCCAAACTGATGCGCGGCAATATCGTCGCCTCGCTTTTGTCGACCTTCTTTGGCAACCCGCTGACCTTCCTGCCGATTGGTGCCCTGTCGTTGAACATAGGGTATTTCCTGCTGGGCCTGAACGGACTGAGCGAGGATGAAGTGCACCGCTCTCTGGGCGGCAAATTTGTCGATGCAGGGGATGATCTGTGGCATAATTTCAAGGCCATTTTCACCCATGAGCAAACCGACTGGAGCCATCTTGGCCTGTTCTTCAACGAGGTGTTTCTGCCCTATCTTGTGGGCGGTCTGATCCCGGGTGTGGTTTTTGGCCTGCTGGGCTATTACCTGTCCTTGCCGTTGATCAAGGCCTATCAGAACCGCCGCAAGGGCGCATTGAAAGCCAAGCTTGCCGCGCTCAAGGACAAAGCCGCCGTCAAGGCCAAGGCCAAAACCAAGGGTGAGACGGAATAAGGCTTGCCGTTTTCGACGCACGGTGCACATTCTGATCCAAGCCATTACTTGCGGAGAATCCCCATGGAAGACACCAACGCCCGCCACAATGAAAAGATGCGCAAGATCAAGGCCGCGCGCGACAAGATGATGGCAACCAAGACCGAAGAAAAGGGTCTGATCATGGTCCATACCGGATCAGGCAAGGGCAAATCTTCGTCAGGGTTCGGGATGATCATGCGCTGCATCGCCCATGGAATGCCCTGTGCCGTGGTGCAGTTCATCAAGGGCAATTGGGAGACGGGCGAAAAGACGTTCCTGCGCGAACGCTGTGCCGATGAGTGCCGGTTTTTCGTGTCTGGCGAGGGATTTACCTGGGAGACACAGGACCGCGAACGGGACATTGCGGCGGCTGAAAACGGCTGGCGGATCGCCAAGGAACAGATCCTTGATCCTGAGATCGAATTTGTGCTGCTGGACGAGATCAACATCGCCCTGCGCTATGACTACCTGGATATCGACGAGGTGGTCGATTTCCTGATGACCCAGAAACCGCAGATGACCCATGTCTGCCTGACCGGTCGCAATGCCAAGCCTGAACTGATCGAGGCCGCTGATCTGGTGACCGAGATGTTGCTGCTGAAACACCCCTTCAAAGACGGTGTCGTTGCGCAAAAAGGCGTCGAATTCTAGGGCTAGCCCTGCAGTTGGAATCAGGCCGGGTTCCAACCCCTGCTAAGGGGCGCGTGTTTAAGAGTTGATCACCGCGACACCCCGGCGATACCATCGCGCGATGATGGATTGCATTGCCCAAATAGACCCCTATTTCTTTCCCGCCGACACGACCCCCCATCCCTGGTGGTCGCACAAACCCTATCTACTGGTGCGTGTGCAAACAGACCAAGGCCTGATCGGCTGGGGCGAATGCCACATTCTCAATCATCGCGAATCGGCGCTGATTGCCATGGTTCGCGCGGTTGGCGATTGGCTGATCGGGCGACCTGCAGGGGATATCCGGGGGTATTGGGTGACGCGTTCGGCGCGTTTGGCCTGCAGATGCCCGGACCGGATGTCTACAGCGTCTTTGCAGGGATCGAGATCGCTCTGTGGGACATCCTGGGCAAACGCCTGAACGCGCCGGTCTATCAACTGCTGGGCGGGGCCTGTCACGACACGGTGCCGGTTTACGCCAATATCTATTCTCCCCACCCCCAGACACCCGATGGATTTGCCGAAATGGCAATGCGTCAGGTCGCTGATGGCTACACGGCGATCAAGCTTTATCCTTTCAAACATGACAGCACCGTGGCCGAAGGCATCGCCGTGATGTCGGCGGTGCGCGGCGCGGTTGGGCCTGATATCGGTCTGGCCGTCGATTTCTGGCGCCACGCCAGCCCGGCTCGCGCGATCATGCTGGCCACAGCGTTAGAGCCCTATGACCTTGTGCTGACCGGCGAAACACTTGCCACCCGCAAGGATTTTGCCGGCCTGTTTGCCGCGCGCGCCGTGGATATTGTCAACCCGGATATCTGCCTTTCGGGCCTGCTTGAGCTTCAGAGTCTGACTCAAAAGCTTATGTTTGAACAGAATGCCTTGCTATCCGCCTTGTCAAGAGACGAATACCGGCAACCAAAACCCATGCTACGGAACTTTCAACGGTTGCCTCCCGATCTTTTGCCAAACGACGGCAACGTCCCGGCCACGCGAATGTTCGCTCGACACCCCGTCTTCGTGGTGGAAGAACGAACCCCTCGGCTTTGTCAGGGCGCTTGACAATCTCCAATGTCCATTTTCCCTGCAGGGCCAAAGCATCCCGAAGCTTTGGCCCTGCATATCCTGCGTCCGCAAAGATGTGCCCCAGCCGCGGGAAGCGGATGCGCAGTGCTTTGAGACCATCCACAGCACCATCCCGATCCTGTATATCGGCGGCGTGAACAAGGATCGGCAACAGGAAACCTTGCGTGTCTGTCACGATGTGACGCTTGCGCCCTTTGATCTTTTTGCCCGCATCAAAGCCTGAAATGCCGCCGCTTTCCGTTGTTTTTACGCTCTGGCTGTCAATAACGCCCGCAGTGGGGCTCGCCTCACGGCCCGACAATTCGCGCGCCGCCATCATTGACAGATGGTTGATCCGGTGTAACAGAGCGTTGTCGCGCCAGTCGTAAAAACAGTTCTGCACAGTCGAGACCGCCGGGAAATCCCGCGGGATCATGCGCCACTGACATCCCGTGGTCGCCATATACATAATCGCGTTCACAACACGGCGCGGATTCGTCTTGCGAGGGCGACCACCTCGCTTCGCGGCAGCTAACAGGGGCCGAACAAGCGCCCATTCCTCCATAGTTAAATCGCTTGGATAAAAGCCCGTTTTACGCCTATGCTCCGCGCGGGTGATGTCTGTCCACGTCATGGGATCCTCTAGGTTCTTTCAAAACCAATGAATCATAAACAATTGATATCACTCAACTACTTTTGGAACAGCCTCTAAGGCCATTGCCGCAATGGCCGAGCCGTCATTTGTTACGGTCTCTCCCCATAACGCCAACAGCATGACGGTAGGGACGGCGGCGGTTGTTCATGCGGCGTTGGGCATTGCCAATCTTGGGCTGACCGAGCATTTCCCGCTGTTTGATATGGCGCTGGATGATTTCTGCACCGGCAGGATGCCTGTCACTGAGGGTGAAATACACCGCCCCACCGCGCCGGGCATAGGCCTCACGTTTGACGAGGGCGCGATGGCGCAGTTTCGCGTCTGACCCTGACCTCGGGACGGCTACTTGGAAAACGGGTTCGCCTTGCCTGCGAAATCCACTACCCTGCTTTTCGAGTCGGCTTACGCAAAAGGAGACGCGTCATGTCTGGGACCCTGCGCCTTGGGATAAACATTGATCACGTTGCCACTGTCCGCAACGCGCGTGGGGGGGCTTATCCCGATCCGCTGCGCGCGGCCAAGATCGCCGAAGAGGCCGGCGCCGATGGCATCACCGCCCATCTGCGCGAAGATCGCCGCCATATCTCGGACCGCGATATCGACGGGCTGATGGAGGTCCTCACCGTGCCGCTGAACTTTGAGATGGCCGCCACGCCGGAAATGCAGGACATCGCCCTGCACCACAAACCCCATGCGGTCTGCATCGTGCCGGAAAAGCGCGAGGAAAAGACCACCGAAGGCGGGTTGGAAGTGGCGCGCGAGGAAAACCGCCTGGCCCATTTCATCGCGCCCCTGCGCGACGTGGGCTGCCGCGTGTCAATCTTTATCGCCGCCGACAAGCGCCAGATCGAGGCCGCCCACCGCATTGGGGCCGAGGTGATCGAACTGCATACCGGCGCTTATTGCGACGCCCATGCCGAAGGACGCGAGGCTGATCGTGACCGGGAATATGCCGCCCTGCGCGAGATGTCCCAATTCGCCCACAGCCTTGGGCTTGAGGTCCATGCCGGGCACGGGCTGACCTATGACAGCGTGCAGCCCATTGCCGCCTTCCCCGAGGTGATGGAACTGAATATCGGCCATTTCCTGATTGGTGAGGCTATCTTTATGGGCCTCGACCCGGCGGTCCGCCATATGCGCAGCCTGATGGACGCCGCGCGCGCCACTGATGGCCGTTCAGCGGGATGAATTACATCCGCTATGGCATTGTGTTTCTGGCCGTGGCACTGGGTGCGGCTGTCCTGATCAGCCTGCTGAACACCCAGGTGGACAGCACATTGGAATCAGGCGCGCAACTGATGGTGCCCGCAATGATCGCCGCGCTGATCGAAGGGCAGCAATTTGCCCGCAACGCCAGGGCGAAACCCGGCTCGGCCCAGATCTGGGGCTTTACCTGGATCGCCACGGGCCTGAACGTTGCGCTGGCTTATCTGGCCGGTGGGATGGCCCCTGAATTTGGCAAGCTGGCCATCGCCGCGCCCTTGTCACAGCAGTTTCTGGTCCTGCTGGGGCTGTATGCGGGCGGGTATCTGATCTTTAACCGCATCTTTGCAGGCATTGGCGCGGGGAATCAACTCAGCCTGATGCGCAGTCGGGGAGAGATTTAATAAAGGCCCTCATTGCCGCGCTGATGCTGGCTTCGCCGGTTGCGGCGCAACAGGCCGTCCCCTGCGATTGGGCCACGCGCGCCGATGGCATTGTTGAACCGTGGGAGGCACATACCGCCACATTCGCCAATGGTGCGGTCCGGCTGGCCCTGCTGGACACGGTTGAACCCGCTGCCGGGGCCTTTCACATCCTGATCCTGTCGCCGCCCTATGATGAGGTCGGCGCGCGGCAATGTGCGACACTGGGCCTGAGCGACGGTATCGGGTTTGCCGGGGCTGATTTCAGCAGTCTTGAGGCCCAATATGATGCTAAGGTCGGTCTGGTGTTTCAGATGAATATCACCCGGTTTGAAGGGGTCGATTTTGTGCCCGCGATCCTGATGTTCACGCTCAATCAGGCCACTGGCCATATTGACGCCCGGGTGCAGTGACTAGCCCTGACAGGAGGCCCGCATGATCAGCATTCCCACCTTGTTGGCCGTCGGCCTCGCATTCTGGATCGTCGCCGCCTCACCCGGCCCTGCCAACCTGTCGAACGCCGCCATTGCGCAGGCCCAGCGTGATCTACGGATTGGGCCTCAGCGTGGCACTGGTGTTCTGGGGTGTCCTTGCAGCCACTGGCATGGGCGCGCTGTTGCAGGCCTCGGCAGGGGCGCTGATGGTGCTGAAACTGATCGGTGGGCTGTACCTGCTTTATCTCGCGTGGTCCTCGGCCCGCTCGGCTACCACGCCCGGCACACCCGAGATGGCGCAGGTGGGGGCAGGGCGCTGGTTCTGGCGCGGGGTTATCCTGAACCTCTCCAACCCGAAATCAGTGATTGCGTGGATGGCGGCCCTGTCAATGGGGCTTGATCCTTCTGGATCCACCCTGTCGGTCGTGCTGACCACGCTGGTCTGCGTCGTCGTGGCGTTCTTCAACAACCTCAGCTATTCGCTGATTTTTTCGCTGGGGGGCATGATGGCGGCCTACCGCCGGTTCCGCCGCTGGATTGACGGGATCAGTGCGGCGCTGTTCTCGCTGGCTGGGTTTGCACTGATCCGTTCGGCCTTTACGCGATGATCCTTGGCATCGGCACTGATCTGGCGAATATCGAGCGGATTGCGGGCACGCTTGAGCGGTTCGGCGACCGGTTTCGCAACCGCGGTTTCACCGAGATCGAGCAGGCCAAGGCCGAACGCCGGGCGGATACACCGGGCACCTATGCCAAACGCTGGGCCGCAAAAGAAGCCTGCTCCAAGGCGCTTGGCACCGGTTTGCGCATGGGCATTTCGTGGAAGGACATGGCCGTTAGCAATCTGCATACCGGACAGCCCGTGATGGAGGTGACCGGCTGGGCGGCAGATCGCCTGGCGGCGATGACGCCAGAGAACCATGAGGCCGTCATCCACGTCACCCTGACCGATGATCACCCCTGGGCGCAGGCCTTTGTGTTGATCGAAGCGCGCCCGATTGGCACCTCGACGCCGCCCGACGCTTGACACCCCCCGCCCGCCACCGCATGTAGCGCAGGCATTAACACCCCGGAGAAAATGAATGGCCTCGGAAGAGAAAAAGGGCAACGCGATTTGGGAGACGATCAAAACCGTCTTCTGGGCGCTGGTGATCGCTGGTATCTTCCGTACGGTGTTTTTTCAGCCTTTCTGGATTCCCTCCGGATCAATGAAAGACACGCTGCTGGTGGGCGACTTTCTGTTCGTGAACAAGCTGGCTTATGGCTATTCCTACGCCTCCTGCCCAACGATCCGCATCCCGGCGGTGGGTCTTGATATCGACGCCAAGGACATCTGCGGCTGGCTGGACGGCGATAACACGCGGATCATGGGCGGCGAGCCTGAGCGCGGGGATATTATCGTCTTTCGCCACCCGGTGAATGGCACTGACTTCATCAAGCGGCTGGTGGGTCTGCCGGGCGACAAGGTGCAGATGATTGATGGCGTTTTGCATCTCAATGGCACGGCTGTGAAACTGGAAGAGGCCGGCACGTTTACCGAAGAATTTGCCCAGCAAGGTCCGATGGGCGTACGCCCGCGCTGTGCCAATGGGGTGGTCGGCCAAGGGGCGGACTGCAACAAGACCCGCTTGCGCGAAACCTTCCCGGATGGGCATAGCCACTATATCCTGGATATCACCCGCCAACGCTCGGACCGTACCAATGTGTTCACAGTGCCTGAGGGGCATTACGTTTTCATGGGTGACAATCGCGATAACTCCACCGACAGCCGCTTTCCACAGGCGGTGGGCGGCGTTGGGTTTGTCCCCTATGAAAACCTGATTGGTCGGGCAGGGCGGGTCATGTTCTCGTCTGCGGGTCGCTCGATGCTGTTCTTCTGGACCTGGCGGAGTGATCGCTTTTTCAAGGGGTTAGAGTGACCGGCGCGCGCACCGCGCTGACTCCACCGGCGCTGACCAGGCATGGGTTTGACTGGTCGGGCAAAACCGCCCGTTTGCCATTCTTGCTGGTCACGATTGTTCTCATTTCGCTGGTGTCACTGATGCCGGTCACGCGCAATTTCAGCGGATCAAACACGGCTGTTTTTGTGCTGCTGACCATGGCGCTGCCCATCTGGCTGGGCCATACGCGCCGCCGCTTGCGGGATGTCGGTTGGTCAGGCTGGCTGATCTGGGTCGCGATACTGCCGGTTGTCGGCCTGTTGCTGATCATCACCCTGGTGTTCAAACCGGGTGAGGAAATCGACCGGGTCGACGATACCGGGTATTCGCGTCTTGGCTTTGCCGTTGCGCTTGGCTTTGGTGCGTTGATGCTCTCGCGTGTGTTCTGGGCACCCTATTCCATTCCGGCCTCGTCGATGAAACCCAATCTTCTGGTTGGCGATTTCATTGCCGTGGTGCGCGTGGCCGAGCCGGCCCGGGAGGACATCCTGATCTTCCGCCGTATCGGAAGTGAACCCGAATATATCAAACGGCTGACCGGTCTGCCGGGCGATACCGTCCAGTTTGTTGAAGGTGTCGTGCATCTGAACGGCGCGCCACTGGAGCAAATAGAGACCGGTGTTTTTAGCGAACCGGCAGGTCCGCAAGGGCCGTTAGGGGTGATTCCGCGCTGTACCAACGCACCAGAAAGTGAGAGCGCGGCTTGCGAAAAAACTCTGCTGAGCGAGGCGTTGCCCGGCAGTTACAGCTATGGCATTCTGGGTATCGCAGCCCAGCCGCTGGACAACACCGAAATCTACACCGTGCCTGAGGGCCATTACTTTTTCCTGAGTGACAATCGCGATAATGCATCGGATTCGCGCATTCCTGTGGCCTCTGGCGGGTTGGGATATATCCCGCGCGAGAACATCACCGGTCGCGCGGCCCGGGTGATTTTTTCATCAGCGGGCACGGGGTTGTTGCAGGTCTGGAATTGGCGCTCCGGGCGCTATTGGGTGGCATTGAGATGAAACTGTCGGCCGAGCTTGCAGGGTTTCAGATTCGCCTGGGCCATGTGTTTGCCCAGCCCGAGCTGTTGGTGCGCGCGATCACCCATGCCTCGATGTCCTCGCCGACGCGAGGGGACAATCAGCGGTTGGAATTTCTGGGGGATCGGGTGCTGGGGCTGGTCATGGCCGAGGCGCTGCTGGAGTTGGACCCGGATGCCACCGAAGGCCAGCTGGCCCCGCGTTTTAACGCGCTGGTTCGCAAGGAAACCTGTGCCGAGGTGGCGCGCGAGATTGATCTGGGTGCGGTGTTGAAACTTGGCCGCTCCGAGATGATGTCGGGCGGACGGCGAAAGCAGGCTCTGCTGGGCGATGCGATGGAGGCGGTGATTGCCGCCGTTTACCGGGATGCCGGGTTTGAGACCGCGCGGTCCATGATCCTGCGCCTTTGGGGCGCGAGAGTGTCCTCGGTCAAGGACGATGCGCGCGATTCCAAAACCACGCTTCAGGAATGGGCGCAGGCGCGTGGGTTGCAACCGCCGTCTTATGTGGAAACCGCCCGGTCCGGCCCCGATCACGCGCCGCAATTCACCATTGAAGCCCGGCTGGACAATGGCGCAGCCGTGACGGCCATTGCTGGGTCGAAACGTCAAGCGGAACAGGCGGCCGCCCGTGCGTTGTTGGATCAACTGGACGCGTCCTGACGGAGTGGCTTTGCCACGCTTTATTGTTTGTTGGGGGCCAGCCCCCAAACCCCCGAGATATTTCTGGCAAGAAGAAGCATCTGGCGACTTGGGCGCGGATAGGGTAGGCCAAGGTCTCATGAAAAACAGGAAGACGGTATGACCAAACGCGCTGGTTTTGTGGCCTTGATTGGCGAACCCAATGTGGGCAAGTCCACCCTGCTCAATCGGATTGTCGGGGCGAAAGTGTCGATCGTGACCCATAAAGTTCAGACCACCCGTGCGCGCATTCGCGGTGTGGCGATTGAAGGCGATGCACAGCTTGTGTTTGTCGACACGCCGGGCTTGTTTAAGCCGCGCCGCCGGTTGGATCGCGCTATGGCGGCCGCGGCCTGGGGCGGGGCGGCGGATGCCGATGTCATCGTGTTGCTGATCGAGGCGCATCGCGGCATCACCGAAGGGGCCGAGCGCATTCTGGAAAACCTGCCCGATGTGGGCAAAGGGCGGCGCGTGGCGTTGGCGATCAACAAGATTGACCGGGTGCAATCCGAAGTGTTGCTGGGTCTGACCAAAGATCTGAATGATCGCTTTGAGTTCGCTGAGACCTTCATGATTTCCGCTGAAAAGGGGCATGGGGTGGAGGCGCTGCGCAGCTGGCTGGCCGAGCAACTGCCTGAGGGTCCGTGGCTGTATCCCGAAGATCAGATTGCCGATCTGCCCTTGCGGATGATTGCCTCGGAAATGACCCGCGAAAAGCTGATGCTGCGTCTGCATCAGGAACTGCCTTATCAGCTAACAGTTGAGACCGAGAACTGGGAAGAGCGCAAGGATGGATCGGCCCGGATTGATCAGGTGATCTATGTCACCCGCGATGGTCATAAAGGCATCGTTCTGGGCAAGAAGGGCGAGACGGTCAAGGCGGTCAGCAAAGCGTCACGCGAAGAGCTGGAAGAGTTTCTGGACCGACGCATCCATCTGTTCCTGCAGGTGAAAGTGCGACCCGGCTGGCAGGACGAGGCTGAGCGGTATTCCGAAATGGGCCTGAACTTTAAGGATGGGAATGGGTGAGTCGCCTGACCTCAGAATTCTGGGTGCAGGCCTATCTGACCCGGCTGAGGTTGGCGGATATTCCGGCTTTTGTGACCTCCCATGGGGATGACACGGCGGGGGCCGTTCTGGTCAAGCTGAACACGCTGGATGGGCGCGCGCAGGCATTTCAGCGCTCGTTCAATCTGATGAGCGGGGATCGCCAGTGGGTGTCGCTTGCCGAGGGTCCCGAAGCGGACGTCGACGTTGCGATCACCAAACAGCGCGGCTTTGATCCGGATCTTTGGGTGATCGAGGTCGAGGATCGCGCCGGGCGTCACCTGTTGGATCAGCCCGGCCTTGATACTTAGCTAAAGCGCCATGCCCTTAATCTGGAGCACCAGATAAAGGCGAGGCGCGCAACACTCTTATCCTGCTCAGCGCGCCGCCAGATGCTGTGTTTCAGGTCTTTGGCGGAACGCTTTACTCCACCGTAATGGTCTGACGCGCCAGAACCGCCTGATTGCTCAGGTCGAGATAGCGCAGCTCATATATGCCGGGCGCGTCGGGCTGGGTGATCTGTACCGCACCCGTGCGGTCGATTTTGACTGCGCTGACCCAGGTGAAAATTGCCTGATCCGCCTTGGCCAGTGTCACCCGTTGATCGGCGCTGTCGGCTGCGACCTCAAAGCTGACCTCAATCACGGAACCGGCTGCGCCGCTTTCAGGCGCGCTCAGGCTGGCCCCGGTGTTGAGCGCAGCATCCGCGCCCAGCACCTCAATCATCTGGCGGGCAATCACCCGGTTGTTGGCCTTCAGCATATAGCGCAATTCATAGATGCCTTCGGCCTCGGGCACGTTCAGCCTGGTCGTACCTTTGTCGCGTACCTGCTGATAAGTGTCGAAACTATCATCCGCCGCGCCCATCGGGGCGAGGTTGATGTAATCATAGGCATTGATTGCCTCGGACCAGCCCACCGTCAGCTCATCGCCGATGCGCACCTGATCGGGCGCGGTCAGGGTCACGCTTGGCTCGGTCGCCTCGATTATCTGGCTGGCCAGCGTTTTTGCCCCCTCGCGCAGGATGTAACGGACCTCGTAAAGGCCGGTATCGCCGGGTATGATCAGATCGTGCTCGGTCTTGTTGCGCACCTGTTGATAGGTGCCATAGGTGCCTTCCTCGGCCCCGACCGGGACGATGGCGATGTAGTCGGTCTTGGACACTGTCCCGGTCCAGTTGACGCGCACGAGCGATCCGGCCAGCGCGGTGTCCGGCCCGCTGACCGTGACCTCAGGTTCGGTGACTTCGATCATCTGGGTGGCCAGCGTCCTGGCCCCTTCGTTCAGAATATAGCGCAGCTCATACATGCCGGTCTCGGCCTGTGCCTTCAGACGCGCCTCGGTTTTGTCGCGCACCTGTTTGTAGTTGCCATAGGTGCCCTCATCCGCGCCCATCGGCACGATGGCGACATAGTCGTCCTTTGCGACTGTCCCGGTCCAGGTGATGTCAAAGGCCTCGCCGGTGACAACGCGCTCGGGACCGCTGATCGTCACTTCGGGTTCGGTGATTTCAATCGTGGTGCGGCCCAGTGTTACTCTGTCAGCGTTCTGGACATAGCGCAGCTCATAAATCCCCACATCGGCGGGGGCGCGCAGGTTGACGGAGGTCTTGTCACGCACCTGCTGGTAATTGCCATAGCTGCCCCCGTCTGCGCCCAAGGGCACGATGGTGATATAGTCATCCGCAGCGACTGTCGGCTCCCATGTGACATCAAATATCGAGCCTTTGATCGCCGTCTCGGGGCCGTTTACGGCCACTTCGGGTTGCTCCGGTTCCGGCTCGGGTTCGGGTTCCACCACCGGTTCGGGCTCGGGCGTTTCGGCGACGGCCACCGCGACAGCGCTCAGCGCCTGGCCCAATTCGTCGGCATTGGCGGCCGACAGAAACTCGCCGCCGGTCTTCTCGGCAATGCAGGACAGCGAGGCGGTGTCGGCATCCCCGCCAAGGCCAAAGCCGACCACATGCGCGGTAAAGCCCACGCCGCCTTTCTCAAGCGCCTCAGCCAGTGCACAAGGATCCCGCTCACAGCTTTCCAACCCGTCGGAAATCAGGATCACGGTGGCGGGGGTGTCCTCATACGACATGGCGCGCGCGGCCTGTTCGACCGCATCGGTCAGGGGGGTCTTGCCGGTGGGGGTGATCCCGTTGATCCGGTTCAGAATATCATCGCGGTGCCGGGGGCGGGGGTAATCAGCGTTTCGATATCGCTGCAATCGCCGCGCTGGCGGTGCCCATAAGCCATCAGACCCACGCTGCGTTCGTCCGTCCAGCCACCCAGCAGGTTTTCCATCACACTGCGGGCAATCTCGATCTTGGCAACGCCGTCGATCTGACCCCACATGGAATTTGACCCGTCAAAGACGATCATCACGTTGTCATTCGATTGCGCCTGCGCGTGTGCGGCGCCCAATGCCAACCCGCCAACCGTCATCAGCGCTGCAATACCTGATTTGAACCCAGCCATGTCAAAACCCCCTCGTGCCATAATCGCGTTTTTCAATGACCCTATGAAACACCAGCCTTGCGCGCTTGTCACCTATGTCTTTCCTTACCTTTTGGATTATCCGGGCTTGTCCTGCGGGCCACTCTGGTGTGCAATCACAGACCAATCAGACGAGGAAAGAGCAGCCCCATGGAATGGCGCGATCAGGGCATATTGCTGGCCTCCCGCACGCATGGCGAAAACGCCGCGATCATTGAGGTGTTTACGCCCGAACACGGGCGTCATGCCGGGGTGGTGCGCGGTGGTTCCTCGCGCAAGCTGGCCCCGGTGTTGCAGCCCGGCGCGCAGCTTGATCTGGCCTGGCGCGCCCGGCTTGAGGATCATCTGGGCACCTTTGCGCCCGAGTTGATCCGCTCACGCGCCGCCGCCTCGCTGGGGGATCGGATGTCACTGGCCGGGCTGAATACTGTCACGGCCCTGTTGCTGTTTTCCCTGCCCGAGCGCGAGGCGCATCCAAGGCTTTATGCCCATACCGAGGCGTTGCTGGACCTGCTGGGCCAGCCCGACCTGTGGCCGCTGGCCTATCTCAAATGGGAACTTCTGTTGCTGGACGAGATGGGATTTGGCCTTGATCTGAGCGGGTGTGCGGTGCTGGGGGCAGGGGCCAATGATCTCAGTTTTGTGTCCCCGCGCACTGGTCGGGCCGTGTCTGCCCGAGGGGCGGGGGAATGGGCCAGCCGCCTGTTGCCGTTGCCCGCCTGCCTGTTGGGCCATGGACCGGCGCCGGATTCTGAAATCGCCGAAGGGTTTCGTTTGACAGGGCATTTCCTGCAAACCCAGCTTGCGCCCGAGTTGGGCAATAAACCCTTGCCCGCCGCGCGTCAGCGGTTTGTGGATCGCTTTACGGCTGCGCTGTGAAGATCATCTCGCGGCCCGCGTCATTGCCGAGGATCAGGGTGCCGTTCGCCACTTCCGACAGGGTCATTTCAGCCAATGCGGAGAAAAACATCTGTTCAGCCGCCAGGTCGCGGCAGGCCATCTTGGTGGCCATGATTGGGCCAGCCTCAAACCACGGGTAGGGTACGGATTGCGTGGTGGTAAAGCGGTTACAGGGCCCCTGGCCACTGATCTTGCCTTCTTCGGGAAATTCCAGCGTAGCCTGCGCGGTAAACGCCTGATCATCAATCTCTTGCAGGGTCCAGACCTGCCCGGCTCCGCCATGGCCGGAGATCGTCTCATCTGACTTGCAGGCACCAAGCGTCAAAACGGCACAAAGGGAGAAGGCAAACGCGCGCATCTCTCACCTCAACGCCAGGATCAGATCGACCAGCGATCCCATTGCATCCGCGCCCGGGGCTGAGTCGCTGTCCTGCATCTCACGCATCCCCACTCCGGCGGCGTAGAGAATCCGCGCCATTTCAGGGTTGGCGATGCCAATTTCACGCAACAATGCGCTGATCTGCTGCAACCGCCGCGCATCGACACGGGTCACAGCCCGTGCCGCCGCTCCACCGCCCTTGGCCCAGGCGCGCAGCGCGGCCTCTTCGGCGTCTGCCTCTCCCAGCCAGCTTGCCAGACGGCGTAATCGCGGCACGGGCAATCCGGTCTCGTCCTCAGGTGGCAGGGCCTTGGCCTCCCAGGTGTCCAGCAGGGCGGATTGATAGTCGGGGACATCTTTGAAATGCCAATAGAACGAGCCCTTGGTGGTGCCCAGATCGCGGGCCAAAGGTTCGGCCTTCAATGCCTCGGGGCCACGTATGGCAAGGGCCTTGAACCCGGCGGTGATCCAAGTGTCGCGGCTGAGGCGTTGTTTGGTTGTTTGGCTCATGCCTTCAATTACGCCTGCAAGGTAGTCGCATCAATCCCCCCTTTTGGTCGCACCCTGTGGTTGCTATGCATGGGCCATGTCTCAGGGCCTGTCGCGTATCACCCTTATCACCGCCGATCTGGACCGGATGCAGGCGATCCTGGAGGAGGTTCTGGACGCGCGGTGCATTTATGACAGCGGGGACGATCAATTCTCGCTCTCCGAAGAGCGGTTTTTCATGATCGGCGATGTCTGGGTGGCGACCATGAAGGGCGATCCTCTGCCCGCGCGCAGTTATAATCATATCGCCTTCCAGATCACCGAAGAGGAATTCGAGGACCGTCAGGCCCGGATCGAAGCGCTGGGTCTGGACCTGCGCCCGCCGCGCCCACGGGTCACGGGCGAGGGGCGCTCGCTGTATTTTCACACGCCAGACAACCACCTGATCGAGCTGCATACCGGCACGCTGGAGCAACGGTTGGCGCACTACACCAAGGGTTTGAAATGACAGGCACAATCTTTCTGATCGTTCTTCTGGCAGCGTTACTTCATGCGGTCTGGAACGCACTGCTCAAAGGCGGGGCCGACAAGGTGGTCAGCATGACCGCAGTGGTGTTTGGGCAGGGGCTGGCCGGGCTGGCCTGTCTGGCCGTCGCCCCGTCGCCCGCAGCGGCCAGTCTGCCGTGGCTGGTGTTGGGTGTGGCACTGCACCTAGGGTATCAGATTTTTCTGACCTGGGCCTATCGGTTGGGCGACATGACACAGGTCTACCCGATTGCTCGGGGGGTCGCGCCGCTGATCGTCACCGCCGCCTCGGCGCTGTTTCTTGGGGTCAGTTTTCAGCGAATGGAACTGGCCGCGATTGCGATCATTGCCATTGGCATCGCCAGCATTTCCATGGTGCGCAGCGCCGATGGGCTGTTTCAGGGTAAGGCAGCGTTGTTGGCCCTCACCACCGGGGGCTTTATCGCGGCCTATTCGCTGGCCGATGGGATTGGTGCGCGGATCGCGGGCACTTCACTTGGGTTTTATGGCTGGATGGCAGTGGGGAACGCGGTTGTTTTGGCCGGTCTGGCCCGCCTGATGCGCCCCGGATTGACCACAAAGGCGCTGGCCCAGACCCGCACACTGGTGATCGGCGGCGCGGCCTCCTTCGCGGCCTATGCGCTGGTGGTGTACGCCTTCACGCAGGCCCCAATCGCGCTGGTCACAGCCTTGCGCGAAACCAGTATTGTCTTTGCGCTGTTGATCGGGGTTCTGGTTCTGAAAGAGCCGCTGAACCTGTTGAAAGTCATCGCCACGGCCACCACTCTGACTGGCGTGGCCTTGTTGCGGTTCGCGCGCTAAGGTCCGCCAAAGGGCAAGTGTTCGATGACGTGAAAACGGCCCTCGCCGTCCTCTCCCATCAGGCTGAGTGCATCTATTGCGAACGACCGCGGCAGAACCGGGGGCAACAGCCTGTTTAAAACCGCCTCGACCTCGGGCAATTGCGCCTTTGGCAATCTGCCAGTCAGGGTCATGTGAAAGCGGAACTGGTCTATCACATAGGGATAGCCCCATTGCGCCAGCAACGCGTCCTGCACCGCACTCAGATGGCCCCTGCGGCGGCGGGTGATCTCGGCCTTGGTTGCTGGCGCACAAAAGGGGTGCACAAGGCGTACCAGGTCGGCGGCCATGTCTTTCAACGCGGCGTCATTGCCGGTCGGAACAAGCGCTAGAAATCGTCCCAGCCGCGCCAGTTCCAGACCCTCAAGTTGAATGGGCGCGCGATGCGTACAGAATTCCGCGACAGTTTTGCTTAACTGCGCAAGATCCGTCTCGCTTGGATCACTCAGGGCGACAGGCCAATGCACCGTGCCGTGAAACCCGTACTTCCCGGGGGTCTTGGTGATGTTCTCGATGGGCAAGTCGGTCTGAGGGTGCGGAGCGGGAACGCCTTTCGCCGCATCCCAACCCAGCCAGGATGCTCCAAACCGGGCCAATGCCGTGCCATCGGCCATGACATAAAGGGCGTATCGTCGAAATTGCATGGCCTGTCATAGCGCAGGGATTTGCCACCTGCCAGTTTGCTTTGACATCGCGGCGCTTACAGACTCATAACTCGCATAAACCTCAGTTCTGAAAGACACACTGATATGGCGCTCACACCAGTATTCTCCATAGCTTCCCCCCCCCCGCTGGTTCCGATTTCGGGCCACGATCAGGGCTATCCGGTGCGCCGCATCTTCTGCGTCGGGCGCAACTACGCCGCCCATGCCGCCGAGATGGGCAACGAGGTGGATCGCGAAGCGCCGTTCTATTTCACCAAATCCGCCCATGCGCTGTGCCTCAGCGGGGCAGATATCCCCTATCCTCTTGGCTCTCATGATGTGCATTACGAGATGGAATTTGTTGTCGCTCTTGGTGCCCCGGCCTTTCAGGTGCGTAAGGAGGACGCTCTGAACTCGGTTTATGGCTATGCCTGTGGTATTGATCTGACCCGTCGTGATTTGCAGGCCGCCGCAAAAGACAAACGACGCCCCTGGGACCTCGGCAAGGATTTTGAAAACGCCGCCATCATGGCACCGATCACTCCGGCAGACGCCTTTGGTGCGCCCCTGGATCAATCCATTCGCCTGTTTCACAACGACAAAATTGTGCAAAAGGCGCACCTGGCAGACATGGTTTGGTCCGTGCCTGAAGTGATTTCCCACCTCTCCCAATTCTACCACCTTGGCCCCGGCGATCTGATCTTTACTGGTACACCTGCCGGTGTTGGCCCCGTACAGCCGGGCAGCGCTTTGCGCGGCGAGATTGGTGGGTTGGAGCCTGTTGTCGTGCAGATCGGCACGTCGGAGTAATTCGGTCTTTATGGCGCAGAACAACAAATCCCTGACCCTTGCAGGCACAGTGGTGGCGATCGCCGGGTTATTGGTTGAATGTAGATCTAAACACCGGGCCCCAAGTGCCCGACACCATTAAAAGAGATGGGTGAAGCGCAAGGCGACACCGCGTGCCGCCTTGCTGTTCTTAACTGAGGCCTATCCCAGCAGACGCCGTGTGATCACCTGCGCCTGAATTTCGGCAGCCCCTTCAAAGATATTGAGGATGCGTGCATCACATAAGATTCGGCTGATCTTGTACTCGGTGGCGAAGCCGTTGCCGCCGTGGATTTGCAAGCCATTGTCGGCAGCCGCCCAGGCCGCGCGCGCGCCCAGAAGTTTGGCCATGCCCGCCTCAAGATCACAGCGGTGTCCGTGATCTTTTTCCCAGGCGCTGAAATAGGTCAGCTGACGCGCAACCATGATTTCAACTGCCATCATTGCCAGCTTGCTGCTGACACGGGGAAACTCGATCAGGGATTTGCCGAACTGTTTGCGGTCGATCGCATATTGCATCGATACATCCAGCGCCGATTGCGCCACGCCGATTGCGCGGGCCGCTGTCTGGATGCGCGCGGATTCGAAGGTTTCCATCAACTGTTTGAAACCTTTGCCTTCTTCGCCGCCCAGCAGATTTTCGCCTTTCACATGGAAGTTGTCGAACGCCAGTTCGTATTCCTTCATGCCGCGATAGCCCAGCACCTCGATTTCACCGCCCGACATCCCTGTCGTAGGGAAGGGCGCTTCATCTGTGCCCGGCGTCTTTTCGGCCAGGAACATGGACAGGCCACGGTGATCTTTGCTGTCGGGATCGGTGCGTGCCAGCAATGTCATCACATGGGTGCGCGCGGCGTGGGTGATCCAGGTTTTATTGCCGGTGACGCGGTAATCGTCGCCGTCCTTCACCGCGCGCGTGCGCAGGCTGCCAAGATCCGAACCGGTGTTGGGTTCGGTGAAGACAGCAGTTGGCAAAATCTCGGCGCTCGACAGTTTCGGCAGCCAGCTTTCCTTCTGAGCGTCCGTACCACCGCACAGGATCAGCTCGGCTGCGATCTCGCTGCGTGTGCCCAGCGAGCCGACACCGATATACCCCCGGCTCAGCTCTTCCGAGACCACAACCATCGACGCTTTGGACAGGCCAAACCCGCCATACTCTTCCGGAATGGTCAGGCCGAAAACGCCCAGCTCGGCCAGTTCCTCGATCACGCTCATCGGGATCAGCTCGTCCTTGAGGTGCCAGTCATGCGCGTAAGGCTCAACGTTCTCAACGGCATAGCGGCGGAACTGTTCGCGGATCATTTCCAGTTCTTCGTCAAGGCCGCTGGCCCCCACGGTGATCTCGGCGCTGCGTTCCTGCATCAGCTCGACAAGGCGCGTGCGGCCGGCCTGGGTGTTGCCACCTTGGGTCAGGGTCATCACCTCGGGCACCATCAGCCCGCGCATGTCGTCCTGATCCAGCCCCATATCCTGCAGGCGGATCATTTCGCCCTGGTTCATCTGGATGCCGCCATAGATCTGCCAGAGGTATTCCCCAAAAGCGATCTGGTGGATCAGCTGTTCAACCTCGCCAAACTTGCCATCCGCGTCCAGCCGGGTGGCCCAGTTCTGCATCTGGCGCAGCGATTCAACGTAAGTGGCCAGCCACGCCAGCCCGTGCGCGGCGCATTGATTGGCCTCAACGGCGGCACCCGAAACGCGGCCTTCGACCACGACCATATCTTTGATCTTTGTCTTGGCTGTTTCCAGAACCGCTTCGGCGGGGGCAATGGCCGTACCGGTCAGCGTCAGAAGATCGTCCAAAAGGATTGCCTTTGTCATACCCACGTCCTGTCCGTTATGTGCCATGAATCATATCCTGTTTTAACATCGCTGTCTTCTAGCTATTTCGCAGTTGCAGCGCGACTATAATGCTGGTTGGTGCGCAAATTTGTCCGAAAGTTGCGCCTTGAATTTTCGGGATGCAGAGCTAGCCGCAGGTGGTAAGAAGAGGGATGGACGCGCTTCTGGCCTCACACCCCCTCTGGATATGGGGCTTTGCCTTTCTTGTGGGCCTCGGTGCGGGGTTTGTCAAAGGTGTGGTGGGTTTTGCCATGCCGATGATCCTGATTTCGGGCCTGAGTTCGGTGATGAGTCCGGAGCTTGCCCTGGCGGGGCTGATCCTGCCGACACTGGCCACCAATGCATGGCAGGCCCTGCGTCACGGGGTGGCCGCGGCATGGGATGCGGTCAAACGATATAAGGTGTTTTTGTGGGTCGGGCTGGTGGTTATGCTGCTCAGTGCGCAGCTGGTTCGGGTGCTTAGCCCACAGGGTATGTTGCTGCTGATCGGGGTGCCGATCGTGATCTATGCGGGCCTTGGCCTGATGGGACGGCCCTTGCGCCTGCCAAAAGGGCACGGGCAGAAAACCGAGGCGATGATCGGCGGAGTCGCTGGGTTTTTCGGCGGCATCTCGGGCGTTTGGGGCCCCGCAACGGTGGCGATGTTGACCGCGCAGGAAACCGAAAAACGCGATCACGTGCGCATTCAGGGGGTGATCTATACGCTGGGTGCCCTGGCCCTGATGAGCGCGCATATCGGCTCGGGCGTGCTGCGGCTGCAAACACTGCCTTTGTCGGTCATGCTGGTGATCCCGTCCATGGCGGGGATGCTGTTGGGGCTGCAGATCCATGACCGGCTGGATCAGGCCACATTCCGCCGCCTGACCCTGTTTGTGCTGCTGATTGCCGGGCTGAACCTGATCCGGCGGGGGCTGTGAGTTATTTGCCCTTCCAGACCGGATCGCGCTTTTCGGCAAAGGCGCGTGCACCCTCCAACTGATCCTCCGAGGCATAAAGCACATCGACCGTCGGGAATTGCCGCTGGGTGATCCGATTCATCGCATCCTGAAAGGTCATGTCCTCGGCCTCGCGCACGATTTCCTTGATCGCGGCGTAAACCAGCGGTGGCCCCGAGGCGAGATGATCGGCCAGTGCGTGCGCCTCGGCCATCAGATCAGCCCCAGGCACGATGCGGTTGATCATACCCCAGCGCGCGGCGTCTTCGGCGTCGATCCAGCGCCCGGTCAGCAACATCTCCATGGCGATGTGATAGGGGATACGCTTGGGCAGCTTTACGCTGGCCGCATCCGCCACGGTGCCCGAGCGGATTTCGGGCAGGGCAAAGCTGGCGTGATCGGCGGCCAGAATGATATCCGCGCTCAGCGCCCATTCCAGGCCCCCGCCACAGCAGATCCCGTTGACGGCGGCGATCACCGGTTTGTTCAGGCCACGCAATTCCTGCAAGCCGCCAAAGCCGCCCACACCGTAATCGCCATCCACTTCATCACCGTCCGCGGCCGCTTTCAGATCCCAGCCGGGACAAAAGAATTTCTCGCCCGCACCAGTGATGATCGCCACCCGCAGGCTGTCATCATCGCGGAACTCTTTGAAAACATCGCCCATGATCCGGCTGGTGGTCAGATCAATTGCATTGGCCTTGGGCCGGTCCAGCGTGACCTGCAATACCGCACCGCGGCGCTCGGTCTTGATGGGGCTGTCGGACATTGTAAGGTTCCTACTCTATCGCAAAAGGGTCATTATCGCGGTCGCGGTTGCGGATGTATTCGGCCTTGAGCGCGGCATCATCCGCGATCTCCCGGTCGACCAGTTTCTCAATCACGGCAAGGGTCATGTCCATCCCGGCACTCACCCCGGACGAGGTGACGCGGTCGCTACTTTCCACCCAGCGCGCGGATTTGCGCCAGTCTATGCCGGGCGCAAGGTCGACCTCTTCGGCATAACTTGCTCATCGGTGAATCCTGATCAATGCGTCGGCGGCCACGGCGCGTGTCGGGGTGCAGATCAGCGGGTTGATCTCGACCTCCTCCAGCCGGGTGGCGTTTTCGGTAACATAGGCCTGCACCGACAGGATGGCACGGACAATCGCGTCGATATCCGCCCCGGGTCTGCCGCGATAGCCTGCCAGAACAGGGGCCATGCGCAGGCTGGACAGGGCGGCGCGGATGTTGTCCTCGGTCGTGGGCAACAACAGCGAGGCGCTGTCCTGCATCAGCTCGGTCATCACCCCGCCCATGGCCAGCGTCAGCACAAAGCCATGTGCCGGGTCCTTGACCACCCCGATCAGCAATTCGGCCACCGTGCCGGTAATCATCTCTTCGATGAGAAAACTATCCGAGGGCATGGTCGCGGCGGCCTCGATCACCTCGGCTTCCGAGTGCAACCCCAAGACTACGCCGCCCATATCCGACTTATGCGCCAATCCTTCGGCCTTGAGCACCAGGGGCGGGGTCAGACCTTTCATCGCAGTGCGCAGCTCTTCGATGCCGCTGGCATGGGCCGCGCCGGGGATGGGCATCCCATGGGCCGAGAGGGCCGATTTCGCTTCGGCTTCGCTCATCACATCGCTTGCGCTCGTCGCGCCTGGCAACAGCAGCGGGGCCGGATCATGCCGGGTTTGCCCCAACCACGCAGCCGCAGAAATCGCGCTGAGCGCGTCGTCAATGCCCTGCAGCGGGATCAGCCCGGCGTCGATACATCTTTGCGCAAAGCTTTCGGGCAGGGCATCGGGCAGGGTCGCAAGGATCGCGAGCGGTTTGCCTGTCGCGCGTTGGGTGGCCTCACCCGCCTCAAGCACGCAATCCCAGGCCGAGGGATTACAGCGATCCGGGCGCGGGAAATCACAGACGATACAGCCCATATCCACCGGTTCTCCACCCAGAATGGCCGAATAGGTGCGGGTCATCGCATCCACGTCTGTCCAGATAAACGTCTGGTAATCCAACGGGTTGGCAAGCGCCACCATCGGCCCGAGGGCCTCGCGCAACGCGGTTTTCTGGGCTGTGTCCAGAGGTGGAAACTCCACCGCCTGATCCAGTGCCGTGTCCGCCATCAGGCTGGCCTCTCCCCCTGAACAGGACATCGAGGCAATGCGATTCGACGGCAAAAGCCCTGCCAGATGCAGCAGTTTCAGGGTTTCCAGAAGGGCTGTCAGGCTGCCCACTTGGGCGATCCCCAACCGTGCCAGCAAGGCCCGCGCCCCTGCATCACTGCCGGCCAGCGAGGCCGTGTGCGAAATCGCCGCCGCCTGTGCCTGATCCGAGCGCCCTGCCTTGAGCGCCACGATTGGTTTGCCAAGGTCGCGGGCGGTTTTGGCCAGCGCCTCAAATGCGCGCAGATCGCCGATGCCTTCGATATGCATCCCCAGGGCCGTGACCCGTTCGTCGTTCAGCAAGGTCTGACCGATTTCCGACAACCCCACCTGCGCCTGATTGCCGGCCGTCGCCACATAGGCCAGTGGCAACCCACGGGTCTGCATGGTCAGGTTGATCGCCATGTTCGAGCTTTGGGTCAGGATCGCAACGCCGCGCTCACATCGCTCTCCGCCGTGCTGATCAGGCCACAGCAGCGTGCCGTCCAGATAGTTGATGAACCCATAGCAATTGGGTCCGACAATGGGCATCTCACCCGCCGCTTCGAGCAAGGCATCCTGCAGGCTGGCGCCATCGCCGGTTTCGGCCTGAGCCTCGCGAAAGCCACTGGCAAAACACACCGCGCCGCCTGCGCCCATGTCGGACAACAGGCGCACGGCCTCAATGGTGATATTGCGATTCACGCCGATGAAGGTGGCATCGGGCACACCCGGAAGGTCCTCCAAATGGGCGAATGCCGCCACGCCGCCTACCTCATCGCGTTTGGGATGCACGGGCCAGACCGGGCCGTCAAACCCCATCTTGCGGCATTGTTCGATCACCGAGGCACACCATGCCCCACCGCCAATGACGGCAACGGAACGTGGGCGAAAAAGACGGGACAGATCGGGCATGATAGTGGGGTCCTGATTAAGAGTCTTTATGCCTTCGGCGAGGATATTTCTGGCAAGAAGAAACCTTGGAAACGAGATGTTAACCATGGCCCTTCAATCTGGCAGAGCGGTACAGGCGGGGACGCCGATGGCCGTGCAAGGAGAAGGCAATGCCTTTCCGGGGAGGTCTCTTGCAGGCCTCCCTTTCTTCTTGCTCCAAATATCCTCGCCGAAGGCATTATTCTCTTATCCCCCTAGAGGCCGCAAAAGCTCGCGGCTGATGATGTGGCGCTGAATCTCGGAGGTGCCCTCCCAGATGCGCTCGACCCTTGCATCGCGCCAGATACGCTCCAACGGCAGTTCATCCATCAGGCCCATGCCGCCATGGATCTGGATTGCCTCATCGGCCACCATCGCCAACATTTCAGTGGCCTTCAGCTTGGCCATGGACATATCGGTTTCCGTCACGGTGCCCTGATCAAATTTCCAGCCGCCCATCCAGGTCAGCAGCTCAGCCGCCTTCAGTTCGGTCGCCATGTCGGCGAGCTTGAAGGAAATGCCCTGAAACTTGCCGATCTTCTGGCCGAATTGCTTGCGCTCGGCGGCGTATTCCACCGCATGTTGCAGCGCGCGTTCGGCCCGGCCAAGGCAGGTGGCAGCCACTTGCAGGCGGGTGGCACCCAGCCAGTCATTGGCGACCTGAAAGCCCTTATGTACCTCACCCAGAACGGCGGATTTGGGCAGGCGGCAATCGTCAAACTCCAGCACGGCGTTGGTATAGCCGCGGTGGCTGACGTTCCGGTACCCTTCGCGCACGGTAAAGCCGGGCGTGCCCTTGTCGACAAAGAACGCCGTGATCAGCTTTTTCTTACCGCGCGGGGTGTCCTCTTCACCCGTGGCCATAAACACGATCGAAAAGTCGGCGATATCGGCATGGGAGATGAAATGCTTGGTGCCATTGAGTACGAAGTCATCGCCATCCTCGCGCGCCGTAGCACTCATCCCGCGTAGATCGGATCCGGCGCCCGGCTCGGTCATGGCCAGGCAATCCCATTTCTCGCCCTTGATACAGGGGTAGAGATATTTGTCCTTTTGCTCATCCGTCCCGGCCAGAAGGATGTTTGACGGGCGCGCGACGCAGGTCCAGTGCAGCGCATAATTTGCGCGGCCCAGCTCGCGCTCATACATCAGCCGGGTCAGGGTATCGAGGTCGGCACCACCCACCTCTTCGGGCATGTTGGCGGCATAAAGCCCGGCCTCCATCGCCTTCCCCTGGATTTCCTTGATCAGCTCCATAGGCAAGTGGCCGGTACGTTCCACCTCCAACTCGTGCGGATAAATCTCGTTCTCGACAAAGCTGCGCGTTGTGTCGATGATCATCTGCTGTTCTTCGGTCATTCCGAATTGCATCGGGCTACTCCTCGGCATGCAAGGCGGCCAGCGCCTCGACTTTGGCTTTGACGTGATCGGCGGGGTCACAGGTGCGGCGGGTCTCAAGCGAGACATGCAGCATGAACTGATCGCAGGTGGCCATCAGCTCACCATCTGACGCCCGCTTCATTTCGTGGAAGCACCGCAGCTTTCTGCCCTCGCCCACAGTGACGGTGCTGTCCACATGCACGCGCTCACCGGCGTGGGTTTCTGCGATGTATTTGACGGTGGTTTCCACGGTGAAGTAACTTAACCCACCCTCAACATAGGCCTCATCCGCGCCGACATAGGCCATGACCTCTTCGGCGGCGTCGCTGAACAATTGCCCATAGCGCCCTTCGTTCATGTGGCCGTTGATATCGGTCCAATTGACCGGGATCACACGGTCCTGACTGCGCAGCGGCTTGGCCTCGGCCATCTCGGGGCGGAGTGCATTGGAGTGCGCCTTGGCCACCGATCCGGCACCCCAGTTGTTTTGTTTCAGGCTGCGAATGATGCCGATCAGGTTGTCATCGCGGATGCGTTCCAGATCGCGGGGGCCAAGATCGCCCGCTTGCGCCTCGCACTGATCGCCCACTTTGTTCACGAAGTCATCTGTCAGTTCGGGCACATTCATCAGCTTGGTCCATGGCCATTTCAGGCAAGGGCCGAACATCGCCAGCATGGCGCGCATCCCGCCTTCGCCCCCGGCCAGGTGGAAGGTCTGCATCGTGCCCATTTGGGCCCAACGCAGGCCCGGGCCATAGGCAATGGCGGCGTCAATTTCGTCCGCCGTGGCCACATCATCATGCAGCAACCACAGCGCCTCGCGCCACAGCGCCTCTTGCAGACGGTCCGACAGGAAGCCTTCGATCTCGACCCGGCAATGCAGCGGATACATGCCGAGGCTGCTGTAAATCCCTTTCGCGGCCTCGATATGGGCGGCATCGGTTTTCTCGCCCGCTACCAGCTCGACCAGCGGCAACAGGTAAACCGGGTTGAACGGATGCGCCACGATCAGGCGGCCGGGATGGGCCATCTGCGATTGGAGGTCGGTGGGCATGATCCCTGAGGTGGACGAGGCGATGATGCCATCTGTGTTCACCGCTTCGATCTGGGCATAGACCTTGTGCTTGATCTCAACCCGTTCCGGTACGGCCTCGACAATCAGCGCAGCGCCTGTCGCGGCCTCTTCCAGCGTGGCGCACAGTGTGACTTCGCCCGGCGCGGGCATCGGCATGTCCACCAACATGGGCAGGGCGCGGCGGGCATTGGCCATCACCTCGTTGATCTTGCGTTCGGCCTCGGGGTCGGGGTCGTAGACCTTCACGTCCCACCCGTTCAGGGAAAACCGCGCGGCCCAGCCGCCGCCGATCACCCCCCCGCCAATGATTGCTGCTGTCTTGCTCATCGGTTTCTCCCTAGCGCATCACCAATTGGGTGATGTCATATCCATTGAAATCCAGTATCTCGCGGGCGGCCTTGATCCGGTCATCGCCGCCTTTTGCCTTGCGATCCAGAATGAAGGCCGCGATGCCATCCGGGGTGCCAACCACAGCGGTGCGCACGCCTTCGTCCATCCAGATCACCCACAGTTCGGGGTCCTCTCGACTGTCGGTCAGAAGGCGGAGGCGGTTCTGGGCGATGCGCTCGGCAGGCCATGTGCCGGACAGGATGTGGCATTCGGGTTCGCACTCAGGTTGTGTGATCTCAACCGTGGTCTTGCCATCGCCGCGCGCGGCAATCGTGACGCTGCGAATGCTGGCGCTGTCGGGGAAGGCCCCGCGCACGATCCAATCGCTCTGCATCGCATCGATCCCACCGCGCGTGGTGACTGATAGCGGCACATCCGCATCGCGGTAGCCGGTCTGCGGCGCAGGGGCCTGCAGGCATCCGGCAAGCAAGAGGGACAGGGCGAGGCCGGTGGCGAGCGGGCGGATCATCTGACCTGACCTTCCGGCTTTGCGCAACATCCGGGTCGCGAGGGCAGCGCACCCGCGTCAGGATCACGACAAATCACTGAGGAGACATGATATGAATATCCGATTTCACGGATTGCCCACGGCGCAGGTTGAGGCCGCAAAGGTTGCGGGCTTTGATGCCTATGGCGGGGCGATTGAAACGCACCCGTCAATGGGCGATGCCTATCCCTGCCGTCATTGTCTGGGGGACACGCCTGAGGGAGAGGATTATCTGATCCTCGCATGGCGGCCATTTGAGACCACCAATCCCTACACTGAGACCGGTCCGATCTTCCTGTGTGCGGCGGAGTGCGCCGCGGCCACGCCATCGCCTGAACTGCCGGATATCCTGCGATCCCCGCGCTATCTGGTGCGGGGGTATTCGGCGGACGAACGGATTGTCTATGGCACCGGCGAGGTGGTGCCGACGTCAGATATTCCCGGGTACGCCGCAAAACTGCTGAGCGATCCGAAGATCGCGTTTGTCGATGTGCGCAGTGCGTCAAACAACTGCTTTCAATGCAGGGTGCGGCGGGCGTGATCATGGCACCAGGCTTTCGGTATGCCCATCCACGGCCATGACCTGCCCCGAGATTTTGCTGGCTGCAGGCGAGGCCAGAAACAGCGCCATATCGGCCAGATCATCGGCACTGACCCAACTGCGCAGGCTGACGCCTTTGACATAGGTCTGGCGCAATTCTTCGATTGGCTTGCCCGAGGCGGCGGATTCATTGGCCAGAACCCGTTCCATCCGTTCGCCTTCCACGGCGCCGGGGGCGATGGCGTTGACGCGCACGCCGACGGGGCCAAGTTCGCCCGCCAAAGTCTTGGTCAGGCCGACAAGACCCCATTTGGCGGTGGCGTAAGGGGAGCGCAGCGGATAGCCGAACAGGCCAGCCGTCGAGGTTGTCAGAATGATCAATCCATTGCCTTGGACCCGCATCACCCGCGCGGCCCAGCGGCAGGTCAGGAAGGTGCCACCCAGGTTCACATCAAGGCAGGCTTTCCATGCGTCATAATCCAGATCTTCGATCCGACCCGCAGGTCCGCCGGTGCCTGCGTTGGCGCAGACCACATCGACCCCGCCCCAAGCGGTTTCAACCTCGCCCAGAAAGGCATCCATCTGCGCCTCGTCCGCGACATTGGCGGTGCGGGCAATGAAATCGGGGTGATCGGCCTGCACCTGTGCAATCGCACCTGCATCGGCGTCACAAAGGGCAACCTGCGCGCCCTCTGCCGCGAACCGCCGCGCCAAGGTCAGGCCAATACCTGACCCGCCTCCGGTGATGAGCACGCGCCGGGTCATTCCGGACACCGGGTAAAGGAGACGGGCTCGCCCGCGCCGAACCACATCCAGAGTGTATCACCATCGACCATCACGATCTGGCTTTCTTCGTAGAGGCTGCCTTCAGATTGGCAGCCCAGTTCCAGCGTCTAGGCGTTCAGACCTTGGTGGACTGAGGCCCCGTTGATCGCACAGCTGTTTTCATATCCCAGCATTTCTGTGGCACTCAGTGCAATTGGCGCAGGCGTGACGCTGCCAATCCGGTCCGCGTTCACGCACCAGTCGGGGTCTGTGCTCCAGATGCCATGCCACGGGTCGCCCAACGTAGCAGCAGGCAGGCACATGAGCAGGATTGCACAGCTTAGTCGATGCATATTGTTACCTGATCGCCGTTGTCATCGAACATGGGAATGCAGCCGAACTGAGGAGTTTCCGCCGCACATTCGCCCGTGTCGGTCTTGTCTGACAGCACGCAAAGCCCTTCACAATCGGTGCTACGACTGCAGGCTTTCCCGGCATCCTCGGTCTCCCTGAAGCACATAAGCGCTTGCGAAATGCCACCTCGCATGAATGTGTCGGCGTCGGCTTCGCATTGCCGCTTCTCATCACGAAGTTCGACAGAACTCCTGCCAAAGGGATCCGGGTAGCATGCCGCCAGAACCAGCAGCGCGATCACTGCGATTCCCCGCATCATCCCTTAGGCGCGCGTTTGGTCAGGCCCAGTTTGGCGCGCACTTCTTCGGGGCCGATCACACGGGCACCGAGGTTTTCGATGATGGTCCCGGCCCGTTCGACCAGCTGCCAGTTCTCGGCCAACACGCCCCTGTCGAGCATCAGGTTGTCCTCAAGCCCGACGCGCACATTGCCCCCGGCCAGCACCGACGCGGCCACGTAAGGCATCTGGGTGCGGCCCAGACCAAAGGCGGAAAACGTCCAGTCATCCGGCACATTGTTGACCATCGCCATGAAGGTGTTCAGGTCATCCGGCGCACCCCAGGGCACGCCCATGCACAGCTGTACCAGTGCGGGGCTGTCCAGCACGCCGTCTTTGACCAGTTGCTTGGCATACCAAAGATGGCCGGTGTCAAACGCCTCGATCTCGGGCTTTACCCCCAGATCGGTCATCATCTGGCCCATGGCGGTCAACATGCCGGGCGTGTTGGTCATCACGTAATCGGCCTCGGCAAAGTTCATCGTGCCGCAATCCAGCGTGCAGATTTCGGGCAGGCACTGGGCCACATGCGCG
This sequence comes from Roseovarius sp., assembly GCA_965207105.1. Classification (GTDB taxonomy): domain Bacteria; phylum Pseudomonadota; class Alphaproteobacteria; order Rhodobacterales; family Rhodobacteraceae; genus Roseovarius. The sequence goes on from CBDBLS010000058.1 coordinate 145,319, forward strand.
ACCCGTTCGGAGGCCCCGACCATATCGCTGCTGTTCGACAGCGGCAGGGGGGCTTCGGGCGTGCCAAAGATCATATCGCCGCCCATCCCTGCGGTGAGGTTGAGAACCACGTCGGTGGCGCTGTCGCGGACCCGGTCGGTCAGTTCGCGGTAGAGGCCCAGATCGCGCGAGGGCGCGCCGGTTTCAGGATCGCGTACATGGCAATGGACCACAGCCGCGCCTGCCTTGGCCGCCGCAATGGCGCTGTCGGCGATCTGTTCGGGGGACCGGGGCACATGCGGGCTGCGATCCTGCGTGCCACCGCCGCCGGTGACAGCACAGGTGATGAAAACCTCGCGGTTCATTTCTAGTGGCATGGTGCCCTCCCTTTGATTGACTGGAAAAGACTAGCGCGCTGGCGTGGTCAAGAAATTTGCCGTAAAAGACAAAAATCATGCCTGAATGGACAAAGCCCTCCTCCGACACCACCCGCATCGCGGTGTTGCTGTTCGATCAGTTCTCGAACCTGTGTCTGGCGAACTGTATCGAGCCATTGCGTGCTGCTAACACGCTTGGCGGTGGGGCGTTGTTTGACTGGACGCTGCTGACCTCAACCGGCGAGGCGGTGACCTCGTCCAGCGGGATGCAGGTCCTGCCCCATGCGGCTTTGGGCAGCCTTACATCCTGCGACTATCTGTTCGTGCTGGCCAGCTATGCGCATGACGGCCACGACACGGCGCGGACCCGCCGTGCGTTACGGCAGGTGGCCGCCAAGGCGGGTGTGGTTGTCGGGATGGATGCCGCCCCGTGGTTGCTGGCCTCGGCCGGCTTACTGAACGGGCGCTGTGCAACGGTGCATTGGGATCTGCTGGACGCCTTTACCGAACGGTTCCTGGAGGTCGAGGCCGAGCGCGCCCGCGTGGTGCGTGACGACAGCTTTCTGACCTGCGCAGGGGCGATGTCGGCACTTGATCTGACGCTGGGGTTGATTGCCGAACATGGTGGATTGGCCGTGCGGTTGGATGTTGAGGCGCTGTTCATGCAAGGCGATCCGCCGGTAACGCTGCGCCACGAAAGTACGGCTGTGACGGACCTTTTGGTACGGCGCGGCCTGTCGGTGATGCGGGAACACATTGAGAAACCGCTCAGTCTTGGAGAGCTGTCGCATCGTCTGTCCTGTCAGCCGCGCACGCTCGACCGCCGCTTCCGTAGCCGATTGGGCGCGCCGCCCGGCACTGTCTACCGCCACCTGCGCCTTTCTGCTGCGCGCAAACTGTCCGAGGACAGCGCGCTGAGCGTTGCCGAGATTGCAGTGCGCTGTGGATACGATTCCCCCGCCGCCCTGACACGCGCCATGCGCAGACAATATGGCACGACCCCGTCCGGGTTGCGGCAGGCGTGAGGGCGTCGGATTCCAATGGTCGGATAGAGCCCGACCTGTGCATTCGCAAGTCGGGCTGTGTGCGCTCGCAGCAGAAGAAATGCTGTATGAGTAAAACTGTGGTGCCGCCGTGCAGCAGTCGAACTGGTCATTCATGTGTACCGCAGCAAGAATTAGACGTCCAATTCACAGGTCGCGGGACAAAGCTGACCTACGTTTCGAACTTTGACAATACAACTTACAACGACCAGAAATGACGAAACAATCGGTCAGCAAATGACCACGCTGCGTTAAAGCGATTGCTCGGGTTCAGGCGAAGTTTCAGATCGCTACGGATCACAAAAGCAGCTTTGTCCGACATTGAAATCACACGCGCCGTCAAAAACAGACACATTTGTAATCTGCAATCTGGCGTTCAGGGCGAGTGCACCTTTGTCAAAAAGCCGACTGAAGTTGAGCCATGGTCGGCCACGTCAAGTTCCTCCGCAACAAATGCTAGGGCGTGTTGACGATCAGGGTTCCTTTTGGGTGTGAATTCTGATTCAAGCTTCGAACCCATGGGAGCATAAGATGGCACGTTTGATACTGACGGACCGGCAATGGGCATTGATGGAACCGCATTGCCTTGGCAAGAAATCCGACCCTGGCCAAACTGGCGGCGATGGACGAATGTTCATTGAGGCAGTGCTCTGGATCGCCAGAACCGGTGCGCCGTGGCGTGACCTTCCTGCGGAGTTCGGAAACTGGAATTCTGTGTTCAAACGCTTCCGTCACTGGGTGCGTCGGGATGTGTTCACGCGCATTTTCGGTGCATTATCAGAGGGTTTTGATATGGAATACGCGATGGTTGATGGGACAATTATCAAAGTTCACCGACATGGACAGGGAGCAAAAGGGGGACTGGAAGTCAGGCCATAGGCAAGTCACGAGGTGGGATCACGAGTAAAATCCTTGCGCTGACCGATGCTCTGGGGACCCTCGTCGATTTCGTACTGATGCCCGGTCAACGCCACGATATCATCGGTGTCCCCGAACTGATCGAAGGCCACAAATTTGATACGCTGCTCGCCGATAAGGCATTCGATGCAAACTGGCTTTTCGATGAACTGGACCGGCGTGGTGCCGACGCGGTGATCGCTCGGAAAAGCAACCGTCTGGAGCCTCGGAAATTCGACAAGGAAATTTACAAATGGCGTCGCCTCGTAGAAAACTTCTTTTGCAAAATCAAGGACTTCAAGCGCATCGCCATGCGGGCTTGCAAGACAGATACGAGCTTCTCTGCGATGATCTACATATGTTCCGCCGCCATCAATTCGAGATGATCGTCAACACGCCCTAGCTAATGCAACGGCCCCAACCGTTCTATCCAAAACAGAGGGCTGCCGCAGCAATGCCGATCACAGGCAGGACACTTTGTACTTCGAAAAGTTGGGAAGGACAGGTAAGCTCCTGAGAGTTAAGAGAACATGGATCAACCTTGGAATTGGCGGCACGTGCGCAACATTAAGCGGAGCAATTTACCACTTACGGCACTTCGAACATTTGAAGTGGCGGCGCGGCGCCTGAGTTTCAAGGACGCCGCCGAAGAGCTCTGCGTGAGTGCCACAACTGTTAGCAATCAAATCCGGCGCCTTGAGAAGGATCTGAAATGCAATTTGTTTGTCCGGCGCGCGCGTGCCGTTGACCTGACAGACGAAGGCAAAGTCCTTTCGGGAGTCCTGACGCGAACCTTCAACGAAGTCAGTCACGAACTTGTACGTCTGATCACCCCAAAGGCCCAGCGTATCACTTTGGCCATCGGACCGGTTTTTGGCGCGCGCTGGATGATCCCCCGCCTGGGCCGTTTTCGCGAGGACAATCCAAATATCGATCTCAAGCTGGTCCACGGCCCGCGGATTGCCGGCAGTGCGCAGATGTTAACGGGCATCGCGGTGGACTGGGGATATGGTACATGGTCGGGGCTGGAGGCCACGCGCCTGATGGATATTCAGTATTCTCCGGTGATCAGCCCGTTCTTGCTGGATAGGATGGGGGGCTGACGTCCCCCCGGGATTTGGTGCGCTTTCCGATCATTCACCAATACGAAGATACCGCATGGCGACCGTGGCTTTCTTTGGTCGGGTGCGAAGATCTGCAATTCGAAGATGAATCCACAATCATGGACACAAACGTTGTCATTCAGGCTGTGACCGAAGGGCTTGGTGTGGCCTTGGGTCAGTTCCCTTTGCATCAACCCGAGATTGATTCAGGACAGTTGGTGCGCCCGTTTGATATCAAAGTTGCACCCAGACGGTCGTTTTATCTGCTGTCTCGTCCCGGCGCACGGAAGCAGTCCGAAATCCGGCAAGTATGCGATTGGCTTGATGCCGAAGCCCAAGCTTACCTTTTGGAAACAAGCCAGAATTCGGATAACCGGTAAGACTTTCCAGTTGGAGAGGCGCGTGGAATCTATAGGTGATATTCGTACATCGTGGGCCTGTCGGGAAAGTGTCTTATTTTGTGGATTTATAGTTGTGGTTCTGATTCTGATTCACTGAATTTTGATGTTGGAACGGAGGATTTTATGGGTCGTAATCAGGTTGAGATGTTTACATCACCGGATGGGCCGGTTTCAGAGGATCACCCCTATCGTCGTTTTGAGGCGGTGGTGGACCTGGCGGTTTTGTCCGGCCCTTTGGTCGCGCTTTATTCGGATCGCGGGCGGCCTGAACCGGGGGCTGAACGCGCGTTCCGGATGCTTGTTTTGCAGTTTACAGAAGACCTCCCGGACTGCGGGATGGAACGGTTCATGCGAGAGAATTTGGCGGGCAAGTGGTTTTGCGCATTTGCCTTGAGTGAGCGCCCGCCCGACCATTCATTCTTCGGCGATTTCCGCCAACGCCCGGGGACGAAGCGATTGATGGACCTGTTCAACCGTTTGCGCGACGGCCTGAAAGAGGCAGGCCTGATCCGCGAGGTGTTTGCCTTTGTTGATGCCGGCAAGTCGGTCTCGAAGCTATCTACCCGGGATGACCGCGACAAAGCCATCGCCAGGGGCCTGGAAAAGTTCAACAATGAGACGGCGGACCAGGTGGCCGCGGACCCACAGGCGCGCTTTGGGGCCAAGGGCAGGGACAAATTCCGGTATGGCTGCAAAGAGCACACCGGTGTTGATATGCAGTCTGCTCTGATCAACAGGGTTGCCGCCACGCCGGCGAATGTGACGGATGCCCGGGGCGTGCGCCATGTCTGGCCGGATCAGGGTGCGGTTTTTTGGCGACAAAGGGTATTGCACCCAACCGGCACAGGCAGCGCCAAAGCGCAAGGGTTGCCATAATGCGACGATCAAAAAGCGCAATATGAAAGGCAAGGATGCCGATAGGGATCGCCGGTATGCCCATTTGCGCATGCCTTGCGAGCGGGTGTTTTCCAAACGTTCAAATCGTGTGCGATATAAAGGGCAGGCCAAGGTGCGGTTTCAGGTGGCGATGCGGGCGATCGGCCACAACCTCAAACGCCTGACCCGCCCCGGAGTCGAAAAGGTCCCGATCCTGTCCGCCTGACAAACGGGAGGAGTCCGTCAAAAATCCGAATATTCCCAAAAAATCAGCGGAAAATCAGTCAAAACGACGACAAATCAATCATTGTCATACCTGAATTACACGAGACCCCTTCGAAGGACTGTTTGCCGACGGCCCCATCGTACGCTATAGATGAAAAAAATTTATCTATAGGGTGCGAAATTGTCGTTTGTCGGCGCTACCCTTCTTCCCTGATACTCGGACGCCAAGAGACTGGCCGCAACTGAAGCCATGTCACGACGTAAGGGAGGAATACCAATGAAATACTTTTTGAAAGCCGCTGCAATCATCGCGACAGTGGGTATCGCGACCGTGGGTACGGCGCAGGCCGAGCCAAGCGGAACGTTCCGGCAGGCTCATGAACTTGGGTTTGGAGGCCAATCCAGCCTGGACCCGATCGCAAAAGGCCGGGTGCGCCAACTCACCGAAAAACTGATGAACCGTCTGGTGCGTCCGGGCGTTGACGGCAAACCACAGCCGGATCTGGCGGTCAGCTGGAGCGCAAATGACGATGCGACCGAGTGGATGTTCAATCTGCGTGAAGACGTCAGATTTCACGATGGCAGCGATTTCGATGCGGCGGATGTGATTTATTCCCTGACACGTGTCCTGGACCCAGAGATGGATTCGCCCGCCCGCTCTGCGGTGAAGATGATCCAGTCTGTGGATATGGTCGACGACATGACCGTCAAGATCACTTTGGACACGCCGTTTGCGGACATGCCGTTGCAGTTGATTGACTATCGCCTGCGGATCATCGCGGAAGGCACTGGTGACACGATTGGCACCACAGGAATCGGCACTGGTCCGTTCAAGCTTGAAAAATTCGACGCCGAGGGCACGTCGGTTCTGGTCGCGAACACCGACTACTGGGAAGGTGAACCCGGCGTTGCGCGGATGGAAGTTATCGGTATCCCGGATGGTCAGGCGCGTTTGCAGGCGCTGATGGGCGGCCAGCTTGACATGGAGCGTGGTATCACCGCGCAGCAGCGTGTCATGTTGGAAGGGAGCAACAAATTCTCGGTGCAGGAAATTCCCACCGGAAACTGGCAAGGGCTGGTATTCCGCACTGATGTCGCACCCTTCGATGATGCGCGTGTGCGCAAAGCGATGCGGATGGTCGCCGACCGTCAGGGTCTGATTGACCTCGTACTTGGTGGAGGCGGCGTTGTGGCGTGTGACAACCCGGTTGAGCCCAACGACCAGTATCGCGCTGATATGTCGTGTGATCAGGATGTTGAAGGTGCCAAGGCACTATTGAGCGAAGCGGGATATGCCGATGGCATCGAAATTGATGTACATGTGGCAATGCTGGAACCAACCTGGCCAACCCTTGCGGTTGCGTATCAGGCACAGGCTGCTGCGGCAGGAATCCGCGTCAATGTCGTGCAAACACCGACCGATGGCTACTGGAGCCAAGTCTGGATGAAAAAGGACATCGCGGCGACACGCTGGAATGAGCGCCCTGCACGAGATCTATCTGAGCACGGCAAAGTGGAACGAATCCTACTTTAACGACGCGGCGTTCGACCAGATGCTGGCGGATGCGCGCCGGGAACTGGATTTTGACAAGCGGCGTCAGCTCTATGTCGATGCGCAAGAGCATCTTTGGGACAATGCCGGCACGCTGATCCCGTATCACGTTACGCGGCTGGTTAGTGTGTCCTCGCGTGTTTCAAATCTGGACGCCGTCAAGAACGATGCGGTGCGCTGGCATCTGATCACTGTTGAGTGATCTGTAAAACGCATCCGCGCCCTGCCTGCCCCTCTTGGGCAGGGCGCCTCTTCTCTCTCTCAAAGGCTGACACCCCATGTTACGAATGTTCATCCGGCGGCTCTTTCTGGGTCTGATCACCGTGGCGATCGTATCCATGATCATCTTTGCCGGTGTGGAATTCCTGCCCGGAGATGCCTGCACTGCGTTCCTCGAACGCGAAGCACAGGGCAAGATCCTTGAGAATTGCCGGGAAGATCTGGGGCTGAACCGGCCCGCGATCGAGCGGTATTTCGACTGGGTCGGCAATGCGCTGCAAGGCAACCTTGGCATGTCTGCGAACGGTGAAGACAGCATTGCCACACTGGTGGGGGTCCGCCTTGGGAACTCTTTGCTGCTGGCGGCATGCGCCCTTCTGGTTGGCGTGCCACTTGCAATCATCCTGGGTGTTCTGGCCGGTTTGTGGCGGGATCGCCCAATTGATCTGTTCGTATCGACCGCTGCTATCTTTGCCATGACGATCCCCGAGTTTGTGTCAGCCACAGTGTTGATCCTGGTGTTCTCTGCATGGCTTGGCTGGTTGCCTGGCATCGTTCTGACCCCGGCCGACGCCCCGATTTCAGAGTTCTTTCCCGAGATCATCCTGCCGGTAATTGTGCTTTCCATGGTCATGATGGCGCATATTCTGCGCATGGTGCGCTCTTCGGTCATCGAGGTGATGAACGGCGACTACATCCAGATGGCAACGTTGAAAGGTGTGCCTTACTGGCAAATGGTTTTCCGCCATGCCCTGCCGAATGCGTTGCTTCCGGCGATCAACGTCGTTGCCTTGACCATTGCATGGCTGCTGGGCGGGGTTGTCGTGATTGAGGTGGTGTTCAACTATCCGGGCCTTGGCCGCATGATGATCGACTCCATTTCCGACCGTGACCTGCCCGTCGTACAGGCCCTCGCCCTGATTGTGTGTAAAACGCGGAGCAATATTGGGCCACAGAAGCGGCTGCATATCGCAGTTGTAGCGGAGTAAAAGTCCGCCAGTTTGTGCCCTTCGTTTATTCGGAGGGCGGGAGATGTATTCTGTGGATATTTATAGTCGTGTGCGCCGTGCTTGTTTGAAGGACGGTATGTCTGGCCGAGAAGCGGCGCGGTTTTTCAACATGGCGTAATCAGGATCAGCACTCAGTTACCCCTGTTATTCTGGATGCACATGCAATTGAAAAGGAGACTGACCAATGGAATATTTTGCTGGTTTGGATGTGTCCATGGAAGAGACGCATATCTGCATTCTGGATCGTGAAGGGGCCCTTATTCGTGAAGGAAAAGCGAGCTCAACACCAAAAGCGATCGCTGACTTCCTCGCTTCTGGACCACCATGTGCCAAAGTTGTATTTGAAACGGGACGGATGGCACCAATGCTTTACCATGGGCTGACGGAGCTTGGTGTCCCGGTTGTTTGCATCGAGAGCAGGCAAGCATATCAGGCCCTTAAATCTCTGGCCGGCCACAAGACGGACCGCAATGATGCCCGCGGTTTGGCACACCTGGCGCGGACGGGATTCTACAAGCCGACCCATGTCAAATCACTGTCAGCGCACGCAATCCGGTCGCTGATCGCAGCCCGCAAGAAGCTGGTCGGACAGCGTGTGACGCTCGACAATCAGATCCGCGGTCTGGTCGTCGTCTTCGGCGTGCGGCTGCCACGAGCTTTGTCTCCGGCATTCAAAAACGCGGCGCTAAAAGTTAGCGATGGAGTGCCTGGCCTCCATGCCGCAATTTGCGGACTGTTCGCAGCACGCGAAGCAATCCTCGCGGCGGTTGCAGCCATTGATGGCGACATCAAAAAGATGACCCGCAAATCCGAAGTCTGCCAGCGCCTTATGACGGTACCAGGGGTCGGTCCGATCACAGCATTGGCCTTTGCCGCAGCAATTGATGATCCGTCGCGTTTCAGGAAATCGCGTGATGTGGGGGCGTATCTTGGACTGGTGCCGCGACGGCATCAATCTGGTGAAATCGACTACACGGGCAGCATCTCAAAGCGGGGCGACGTGCGCGTCAGAACGCTTCTCTATGAGGCCGCCAATGTGATGCTGACGCGGTATGCCGCTCCGCTCAAATTGAAGACATGGGCCCTCGCAATCGGTGCGCGCTCAACGATGAGAAAGGCCCGAGTGGCTCTGGCGCGTCGTCTGGCAATCATACTTCATGCCATTATGCGAGACAAAACTGACTTCCAGTCCGCGTAAGGCTTACGAGGCGACAACGAGGATTCCTAAATCAAAGTTCCCATCTGGGACGATGCCCGAGGGAGGGCGTGAGACACGGCGCCGATTCTGTAGCAACAGCCAAGACCAACGGTATGATTGCGGTTTCAACATTGCCGACCCACACCCAGCCAACCCCATCATGAACCTCAGAGTTCGAAGAGAACAAAGGCAACCTCTGACATCAAAAGCAGGAAACTCAGGAAACACGCATTGACAGATTAGAGAACAAAGATCGTAAGACGATCGCGAAGATGCTGCGCCATGAACTTCCGCCTGGGTATCGTCGGTCGGAAGCGCCTCGGCGGCCAACGCTTGATGGTTATGTTGGTGTGGTCGATGAGATACTGCGCACAGACAAAGCCCTGATCAAAAAGCAGCGACACACGGCCAAGCGCATCTTTGAACGGCTGCGCGATGAGCATGGATATGCCGGCAGCCTGACCACGGTGACCTATTACGTGCGCGAGCAAAAACGGCGCACCAAAGAGGTGTTTGTGCCGTTGTCGCATCGGCCGGGCCATGCGCAGGTTGATTTTGGTGAGACGCTGGGCGTGATCGGTGGCGTGGAATGCAAGATCCACTTCTTCGTGATGAGCTTGCCACATTCTGATGCGGTGTTTGTGAAGGGATATCCAGCTGAGACAACCGAGGCGTTTTGCGATGGCCATGTGTCCGCCTTTGCATTCTTTGGCGGCATTCCGCAATCCATTCTCTACGACAATACCAAGATCGCCGTGGCTCGGATACTCGGGGATAAGACGCGCATCCGCACACGTCGGTTTACGGAACTGCAGTCGCATTACTTGTTTGATGACAAGTTTGGCAGACCCGCGCGAGGGAACGATAAAGGCAACGTTGAGGGCATGGTTGGATACACCCGCCGCAACTTCATGGTTCCCGCACCTCGCTATGACAGCTTTGATGATCTGAACGCACATTTGGAAGAGAAGTGTTTAGCACGTCAGGACGATACGTTGCGGGGTCACACCCAAACCATAGGCGCACGCCTGATGTCGGATTTGGATGCTCTGATGGGATTGCCCGTCGCAGAATATGAAGCCTGCGATCACGTCAGCACGCGTGCAACGTCGATCTCAATGGTGCGCTATCGCAGCAATGATTACTCGGTGCCAGTAGCCTATGCGCACCACGATGTTCATGTGCGTGGGTTTGTGCATGAGGTTATCATCGGCTGCGGCAATGAGATTATTGCGCGGCACAAACGATCCTACACATCAGCGGATATGGTCTTTGACCCATTGCACTTTTTGCCCCTGCTTGAACAAAAGGTGGGTGCCCTGGATCAGGCCGCGCCTTTGCAGGGTTGGCATTTGCCAGATGTATTTGCCACGCTGCACCGACTGCTTGAAGCCAGAATGGGTAAGCCGGGCAAGCGAGAATACGTTCAAGTCTTGCGCCTTTTGGAGACCTTCGAAATGGATGTTGTGCAAGGCGCAATCCAGCAGGCAATAGATATGGGTGCAATTGGCTATGACGCCGTAAAACACCTTGTACTGTGTCGGGTTGAGAAGCGGCCACCACGATTGGATTTGGACTTCTATCCATACTTGCCCAAGGCCAATGTCGGCACAACACGCCCATCCAGTTACATGAGCTTGATGGGAAGGACCGCGGCATGACCGAAGCCCCTCGGATTCTTCTACGGCATCATTTTAAACAACTGCGACTGCCAACGTTCCAAGGCGAGTATGCCAAACAGGCGCAGCTCTGTGCTGCAGAGAACAAAGATCACATCCACTATCTGGCGCGGCTGTGTGAGATGGAATTGATCGACCGCGAACGCCGGATGATTGAACGGCGCATCAAAGCGGCGAAGTTCCCCAGCACCAAGAGCTTGGATAGCTTTGACTTCAAGATCATGCCAAGCTTGAACAAGCCCCTGACGATGGATCTGGCACGATGCGATTACGTTAATCGCAGGGAGAACATCATCGCGCTCGGCCCGTCAGGCACGGGCAAGACACACATCGCCCTGGGACTTGGGCTGGCTGCATGTCAAAGAGGACTGAAGGTGCGCTTCACAACGGCTGCGGCATTAGTCCATGATCTGATCGAGGCTCAAGATGAGCGGAGATTGCAGCGCCTTCAAAAGCAACTGACCAGCCAGAACCTGTTGATCATTGATGAACTGGGCTTCGTACCGCTCAGCAAATCTGGCGCAGAGCTGCTCTTCGAGGTCATATCCCAATGCTATGAACGCGGCTCCATCATCATAACCTCGAACCTGCCCTTCGATGAATGGACTGAAGTCTTTGGCTCTGAGCGGCTGACCGGTGCGCTACTCGATCGTTTAACCCATCACGTCCACATCCTCGAGATGAATGGCGAAAGCTATCGGCTCAAACACAGTCGCAACAACCGAAAATAACCAGCCCGCAATCACAGTCAGAATAATGCTGGCCTTATGGCCAGCATGCGCTTTGGCACGCTTCAGCTTTGTGACGAGCACGCGTGCAAAAGCGCCACAAAACATCAACCGAAGTGGCCCATTTTTACGCCGCGACATGGACCCATTTTACTCTGCGATTGACACGCGGCTCTTGACGATGAACTCGGGACGCGTCTGCGTGATTGTCGGAAAAGGGCGCGCGCACATGATATTCTCCGCTCCATTCCCGGCATCGGCGAGGTCGCTGCCGTCGCCATCCTGGTCGAATTTCCAGAGATTGGAACACTGGACCGCAGGGAGGCAGCCAGTCCGGCGGGCCCCGCACCCATGACGCGACAGTCCGGGCAATGGCGCGGCAAGGCCTTCATTCAGGGCGGTCGTAAATTCCTGCGCGACGCTCTTTACATGCCGGCTCTCGTCGCGGCACGCCACAACCCTGACCTCGCAAGGAAATACCAGGCCATGATGGCAGCCGGGAAGCCTGCCAAAGTCGCTCTCACCGCGCTCATGAGAAAACTGATCGAGATGGCAAATGCGCTTGTCAAGGCTGACCGCGAATGGTCGCAAAATTCTCCTTGATCAAGACGGATACTGTAGCTCTGCCCGTATTCCGCCGGAACATACGCACAGACCTCGTCTACGTTCCGTGCCGGGTTTTCGGCAAAACGGGCTTTCAAAGCCCGTTCGCGCTCCCCCGACAAATGCCCTTGTCGCTGGCTGTAATCCTTCAAGCCGAAAAACGACAGCCCCGCCCCGGAAAAGGCAAACCGCCACTCCGTCAGAACCGTCGGTCCGATATCCAGAATCCGGCAAACCGTTCCGGCGTCTTCTTCTGCATCCAACAGCGGAAACGCACGGGCGCGCCTCCAGACAAGCGCTTCAACCTTGCGGCGGCGGCAAATGGCCTCAAGGGCCAGGCGCTGATCGGCAGATAGCGAAACCGTTTTGTGGGGCTTGTTCATGCTCTCAAAGTGCATGCTGTGATACGAATGACCATGCGGCAAATTGAATCAACCTCTCTACAAATTCTTCAGGTCAATTCAGGCGGAGGAGTATATACTCCTCCGCCTGAATTGACCTGAAGAATTTTTGTCGGTGAGTCGATTCGCCGCATATCGTTTTGTATCGGGACGTGCATCCTCCTGGCATGGTCAAACATCATAAGATATTCAGCCTCACATGCGAGGACCGCGCGGTGCCTGAAGCGATTTGTCGTCGCCGTAAAGTGGACGCACTCGTGTGGAAGCGTGCCCGTGCGTTTTTGCTGTTGGATGCAGAAGAAGACGCCGGAACGGTTTGCCGGATTCTGGATATCGGACCGACGGTTCTGACGGAGTGGCGGTTTGCCTTTTCCGGGGCGGGGCTGTCGTTTTTCGGCTTGAAGGATTACAGCCAGCGACAAGGGCATTTGTCGGGGGAGCGCGAACGGGCTTTGAAAGCCCGTTTTGCCGAAAACCCGGCACGGAACGTAGACGAGGTCTGTGCGTATGTTCCGGCGGAATACGGGCGGAGCTACAGTCCCTCGGGGGCCGCGAGATTGATGCGCCGCCTCGGGTTTGAATACAAAAAGCCCTTGTCGCTTCCGGCACAGGCGGACGAAGTCAAACAGGCGGCGTTTATCGCCATGTATGAGGCCCTGATGACCGAACTTGCAGCCGATGGGATGGTGGTCTTCTCCGATGCTGTGCATCCCGAGCATCGGAGCCGTCCCGCCCATGGCCGGTTCCCGAAGGGGCAAAAGACGGCCCTGAAGGCAACATCGGGGCGCAGGCGTCTCAATATTCAGGGCGCGCTCGATCCTGAAACGTTCCGGTTCACCTTTGTGGAAGGCGGGAAGATCAATGCCCGAACAACACGGGCCATGCTGGAAAAGCCGGAGCGCAACAACCCGAGCATGGCGACAATCCATGTCTTTCCCGACAACGCCCGCTATCACCACGCCAAAATACTCCAGCCCTGGCTCGAGAGTTCTGAACGCCGTGTAAAGCTGCACTTTTTGCCGCCATATGCACCCCACCTCAATCCGATTGAACGTCTCCGGGGCGTCATGCACAAATGGGTCACCCACAATCGTCACTACGCCACATTCGATCAGTTCACAGAGGCCATTCCTGATTTCTTCCGAAAAACCTTACCGGCAAAATGGACCGGGTTCCGGGACACCGTCACAGACAACTTCCGCGTTGTCCCGTTCAAGGATTACAAACTGATCCCGGCTTGAAAATCCGGCCCAATTCGCCCCGTATCGTTTTGCATCGGGACGTGCATCATCCTGGCATGGCCTCATAAAACACTGCCGCCTCACATGCGGGGACCGCGCGGCGCCTGAAGCGATTTGCCGTCGCCGTAAAGTGGACGCACCCGTGAGAAAGCCTGCGCGCACATTTTTACTTTCCACAATCTGGTCTAAAGCCTCCGACTTTAGTCGGAAAAACATTCAAACGTGCGCCGAAGGCGCTCATGAACCACTGAACCCTCTGACTTTAGTCGGAGGAGGCTCAGTTCCGGATGCAGGCTATGATGCCCTGCTGGATATTTGATATTGGTCCGCCCTGTACACGACTCACCCGATTTTGTGCTTAGCCCTGGGCCAATTTTGGAAGGCTTGGCCTAGATGGAAACGCAGGAGCCTCCTGATTTCGTCGAGCCCAATGCGGAAGATGGATTTTGCGAACCGCCCGTGTGATTTTCCGGGTCGCTTTCGGGTTCCCAGCTTGGCAGATGCAGTTTTTGCCGCCCATGCTACAGCGAGAGCGAGGACGCCGACTGACAGGCTCAGTTTTTTGGCGATGGTGAGGCGGGTATCTTCGAGGTTGAAGCCGCGGGTTTCAGTCTCCGCAAACAAGCATTCAATGGCCCACCGCTTGCGGTATGTTGTTAACGCATGATGCGCAGGCCGGTTGGTGACAGGAATGAGCAACTCTCCGCTCTTGAGGCGCTTGGCGGCAAAGTTCAGCCAGAGGGCTGTTGCATCCCCTGCGCGTCCGAAATGGGCGGAAAAACATCTCGGCCCTCGGCACGTTCGCAACAAGTCTTCCAGGCTTTGCCGTGTCCCATCCGATGTCGTCACATACTGGTTCGCCTTTACCCGAATGATGAAAGGAACGTCCTGAGCCACCGGAAAAGTCAACCAATCCAGTCCGATAAACTCACGATCCGCCAAGAGGTATTTGACACTCGCCGCTCCAAACCGATCAAAATAACGCGTCATCAACGTCATGCGCTCGCCGGTGTTACTGTTGCCGACTTTGCCCAAAACCGTCCAGATCAGCGGTACCCTATAGCGACGTGTGGCGACAGCGAGAACCAGAAGGTTCACATCCTTGCGTCCGATCTTCCAGTTCGTGCGGTCAAGGCACAGGTACCACTTATCCGAGAGCCCGAGCATCTGTTGAACCAAGCGCGCCGACCAGTCTTCACCAAGATCAACAAATTGAAAGAAACGCTGCAAGCGGCGGTACGTGCTTTCCACCTTGGCCTCTGTCGGCATCTCGGCGCTGATATGGCTCAGATTGACCGTTCTTGCACTCGCGATGCCGACTACCAGACCTGTTTCGCAATAGGTAGATTTCTGCCATTCCAGCTTCACCGAAGCAGTGGAGTTTGCCGGAATGGCCGTACTGAAAGTTTTACGGGCACGTCCAGAGTTGTTTTTCCGCCTTTCCGTAATACGTCCGGCGGATTTTGATGCTCCGGTTTGTCAGCTTCACCCGATTTGGCTTGCCGGTGAAGCCGCGCGTTTGTCCCGAAAGAACAGACAACGGGCCATCGGGGGCGGCAGGAAGTATCGGCTGCAACTGGCGGAACAAATGCTTTTGTGCCTGATCCATTACCGCACATACGCCGGCCAGGCCTTTGTTGGCCTGCTTTTCGACATTTCCAGCCCTACAGTTTGCCGCCGCGTTCGCGCCATGACGACGGTGATGGCTGGCCATTTCGCCATGCCGGAGCGCAGGATCAAATTATCGACACAGGAAAGAAACGATCTTCTCTATCCTGTGATCGATGGTACCGAGCGCCCTGTTCAGCGCCCCGGGACGCCGTCAAGGCGCAAGGCCAGTTATTCAGGAAAGAAGAAACGCCATACAGCGTCGCACCGGATCATTACCGACGACAGGAAAAGGATCCTGACCGTTGGTCCTGCACAGCCCGGGCGAAAGCACGACAGGCGGATATATGATGAAGCGCGCGTGGACAAGCCCCCCGGTGTGCCTGTCCCGGGCGATCCCGGTTATCCCGGAACGTCGCTGGAAGTCCCGCTCAAGGCCTCAAGGAACCATCCCCTTGCCAAAGAGCGGAAAAGCTGCAACACATGGCACGCAAAGCTGCGCATCGGCGCAGAGCATGGAATTTGCCGCATGAAAAAGTTCGGGATTTTTGCCGATACCCATCGCAATAATGGCTAGGCGGATATGATCGCAAGGAATGTAGCGGCCCTGGCAAACCTGAATTTGAAAACAGCCTGACCAAATGGGCAGGGATACCTCCGTTCAAAAACAACCGCCCTTATTGCGAATCGAGTCTACCAAAAGGCAAAGAGTTTCAAGGCGGCTATTGCTTAGCGATAGCCCACCAGATAGTTTCAACGCGAGGGTGTCGATCGCTTTGCGGATCATGGGATGCTCCTACGCAAACTGAATAATCCCTCCGAAAATCACAAATCGATACCCTCAACCACCCCTACTGCCGTGTACAGGGATTGGTCCGACAGTTTTGGCGGTTTGCCTTTTCCGGTGCGGGGCTCTCGTTCCCTGGCCTGAAAGATTACAAACTGATCCCGGCTCAAAATCTCAGGCCAATTCAGGCGAAGGAGTATACAAACAATTTTCTTGAAATGTTCTCTTTTTGTCTCCATAAACTGTAGAACAAGAGGTGAACGAAGGCAGTGATTGCCGCCCGCAACCGGGTGTGGAATAAGGAAGTGGAACTCATGGCAATGGCAGATGTTTTGACAATGGACAGCAAGTCGAAGGCAGACAAACAAAAGGCGCTGGACAGCGCGTTGGCCCAGATCGAACGGCAGTTCGGCAAGGGCTCGATTATGAAACTGGGCGCGGACAATCCTGCACAGGATATCGAGTCGACCTCGACCGGGTCGCTGGGCCTGGATATCGCCTTGGGCATAGGGGGCCTTCCAAAAGGACGGGTCGTCGAGATTTATGGCCCTGAAAGCTCGGGCAAGACCACGCTGACCCTGCATTGTATAGCTGAAGAGCAGAAAAAGGGCGGGGTGTGCGCCTTTGTCGATGCCGAACACGCGCTTGACCCGATCTATGCCAGAAAACTGGGTGTCGATCTGGACGAATTGCTGATCTCTCAACCCGATACTGGCGAGCAAGCCCTGGAGATCGTCGATACGCTGGTGCGTTCTGGCGCGGTCAGCATGGTCGTGGTCGATTCGGTGGCGGCGTTAACGCCGAAATCCGAATTGGAAGGCGATATGGGCGACAGCAGTGTGGGCGTGCATGCTCGGCTGATGAGCCAGGCGATGCGCAAACTGACCGGCTCGATCAGCCGTACCAAATGCACCGTGGTCTTCATCAACCAAATCCGCATGAAAATTGGTGTGATGTTTGGCAGCCCTGAAACCACGACGGGTGGCAACGCGCTGAAATTCTACAGTTCGGTGCGCCTGGATATCCGTCGCATTGGTGCGATCAAGGATCGTGAGGAGGTGGTTGGCAACGCCACAAGGGTGAATGTGGTCAAAAACAAAGTGGCCCCGCCGTTCAAGCAGGTCGAGTTTGACATCATGTATGGCGAAGGGATCAGCAAGATCGGCGAGCTGCTTGACCTGGGTGTGAAGGCCGGAGTGGTCGAGAAATCCGGTAGCTGGTTCAGCTATGGCGACGAACGCATCGGGCAAGGGCGCGAAAACGCCAAGGGGTTTCTGAAAGAAAACACCCATATCGCCTATGATATCGAGGATAAAATCCGCGCCGCGCACGGTTTGGATTTTGATATGCCCGAGGGCGAACGCGACAAGGGTGGCGAGGATATCCTCGAAGCCTGATGGTCCTTACGGCCCTTGCCCTGTTCGACCCGGATCAGCATGCGATCACTGTCGATATCACCGTCCTTCAAATGCGTGAGCTCGCTCGCCCGCTGCCCGCCACCATAGGCCACGCTGAACGCCGCACGATACTTCAAGCCGGGCCCTGGGGCCGCCTCCAAAATGCATCCAACTCCAGTGCCGACGGGTGCGATTTGACGCGACACGCTCTACAGGAAACGGGGCCGCCCAAGGCGACCCCTCCCTGTCTTTGATGGGCAGAGCAGCCTACATCATGCCGCCCATGCCGCCCATATCCGGCATGCCGCCCGGCGCGCCGCCGGCACCCGGCTTTTCGGACTTGTCGGCAACCATGGCTTCGGTAGTGATCAGCAGACCGGCAACGGAAGCTGCATCTTCCAGAGCCGTGCGAACAACCTTGGCAGGGTCGATAACGCCAAACGAGAACATGTCGCCATATTCTTCGGTCTGCGCGTTGAAGCCAAAGGTCCCGTCATTGCTTTCGCGGACTTTGCCGGCCACGACAGAGCCATCGACGTCGGCGTTTTCAGCGATCTGACGCAGCGGCGATTCCAGTGCCTTGCGGACAATGGTGACCCCGGCGTTCTGATCCGGGTTCCCGCCTTCCAGACCTGACAGTGCTTTGCCGCCCTGAACCAGAGCAACGCCACCACCGACAACAACGCCTTCCTGAACCGCCGCACGGGTCGCGTTCAGCGCGTCATCGACACGGTCCTTGCGCTCTTTGACTTCCACTTCGGACATGCCGCCAACGCGGATGACAGCAACACCGCCAGCCAGTTTGGCAACACGTTCCCGCAGCTTTTCGCGGTCGTAGTCGGATGTGGTTTTCTCGATCTGGCTGCGGATCTGGGCAACACGTGCCTCGATCCCGGCTTTCTCGCCGTTGCCGTCGACGACCGTGGTCTCATCCCTGGTGATCGAGATCCGCCTGGCAGACCCCAGCATGTCGATGGTCACCGATTCCAGCTTCATGCCAAGATCTTCGCTGATCACCTGACCGCCGGTCAGAACAGCGATGTCCTGCAGCATGGCCTTGCGGCGATCACCGAAACCGGGGGCCTTGACAGCAGAGATCTTCAGACCCCCGTGCAGCTTGTTGACGACCAGCGTGGCCAAGTGTAATCGGCGGAGCAATACTCGGCCACGGTAGCGGCGTCGTTGTGTTGTCGCGGGCGGCGTAAAAGTCGTCCACTTTTGCCCTTTCGTTTGATGGGAGGGCCGGGGGATTTTCACCGTGGAATTGTATTTGAAGGTGCGTCGGGCTCATTTTCAGGATGGGTTGAGCGGGCGTCGGATTGCCCGGGATTTTGGGATTGGCCGAGACAGTGTTGCGAAGATGTTGGCCTATTCGGAGCCACCGGGGTATCGGCGGACAGCGCCGATTAGGCGCCCGAAGCTGGATGCGTTCACCTGCCAGATCGAGCAATGGCTTACTGAGGACAAAGCGCGTCCGCGCAAGCGGCGCCACACCGCAAAGCGTATCTTTGAGAGGCTGCGCGACGAGTGCGGCTTTGATGGCGGATACACAATCGTCAAAGACTGCGTCCGGGCCAGGAAGCGCTCTGGCAAAGAGATGTTCGTGCCGCTCAGCCATCCGCCCGGGCATGCGCAGGCGGATTTTGGTGAAGCGCCTGTCGTGATTGGCGGCGTTGAGCGGAAGGCGCACTTCTTCGCCTTTGATCTGCCGCAGAGCGATGCGTGTTTTATCCGGGCCTATCCTGCGGCAACCACCGAGGCCTGGCTGGATGGGCATGTGCATGCCTTTGCTTTCTTTGGGGCGGTTCCCCTGTCGATCCTCCATGACAATGACCGCTGCCTGGTGGCGCGGATCCTGCCGGACGGCACCCGGCAAAGAACCCAACGGTTCAGCGCAATGCTGTCGCATTATGTGGTCCGGGATCGCTACGGCCGTCCCGGCAAGGGGAACGACAAGGGAGCGGTCGAGGGGTTGGTCGGCTACGGGCGGCGCGACTTCATGGTGCCGATCCCGTCCTTTCCGGACCGGGATGCGTTCAACGCTCACCTGGAAGAGCAATGCCGCAAACGGCAGGACGATGTCCTGCGCGGACACAAGGCCAGCATCGGCGAACGGCTGCAAGCCGATCCGGCGGCAATGCAGGATTTGCCCGGCGCACCCTTCGAGGCCTGTGAGTTGCAAAGTGGCCAGGTCACATCGACATCGGTGGTGCGGTATCGCGGTAACGACTACTCGGTACCGGTCGCATATGGCCACCGCGCGGTCTGGATCAAGGGCTTCGTGATCCGCGTCGTTATCGGTTGCGCCACTGAGGTGATCGCCGATCATCCCCGCTCTTATGACAGCGGTGACATGGTGTTCGACCCGCTGCATTACCTGCCGCTGATCGAGCGCAGGATCATGTCCTTCGATCAGGCTGCGCCCTTGCAGGGTTGGGAACTGCCTGACGCCTTCGCCACGCTCCGGCGCTTGCTGGAAGCCCGGCAGGGCAAGGCGGGCAAAAGGGAGTATGTCCAGGTCCTGCGCCTGTCGGAACGGTTCGAGCTGGAGGTGCTGCATCTTGCCGTCAAAGACGCCCTGCGAATGGGGGCGGTCAGCTTCGATGCGATCAAGCACCTCGTCCTGTGCCGCGTCGAGCGAAGGCCCCCGAGGTTGGATTTGGATGTCTATCCGTTCCTGCCCGGAACCAACATCGCCACCACCTCGGCTTCTTCCTGTATGAGCCTTCTGTCAGGAGGTGACGCATGACGGATGCATCCGAACTGCCGCTGACACACCACCTCAAGACTCTGCGCCTGCCCACCTTCCTGCGCGAGCATGACAAGCAAGCGCGCATTTGTGCGGCGGAAGGCCTGGATCATGTGCGCTATCCAGCCCGGCTGACCGAGCTGGAACCAATCGATCGGGAGAGGCGCATGGTCGAGCGCCGGATCAAGGCGGCAAAGTTTCCAACCGTCAAAAGCCTCGACAGCTTCGACTTTACGGCCATCCCCGGTCTGAACAAGATGATGGTGCTGGAACTGGCGCGCTGTGAATGGATCGAGCGCAGGGAGAACGTCATCGCGCTCGGCCCGTCGGGAACCGGCAAAACCCATGTCGCTCTCGGGTTGGGGCTGACCGCCTGCCAGAAAGGGTTGCCTGTCGCCTTCGTAACCGCCGCAGCTCTCGTGCACGGGATGATGGAGGCCCGCGACGAGAAACGCCTCCGGCAGCTTCAGCGCAAACTGGCCAAGGTCAAACTGCTGATCATCGACGAGCCGGGCTTCGTCCCCTTGAGCAAAACCGGCGCCGAGCTTCTGTTCGAGCTGATCTCTCAGCGCTGCGAGCGTGGCTCAACCCTGATCACATCGAACCTGCCCTTCGAGGAATGGACCGAGACATTCGGCACCGAACGCTTGACCGGCGCGCTCCCGGACCGGCTGACACATCACGTCAACATCCTCGAGATGAACGGCGAAAGCTACCGCCTCAATCAGAGCCGCGCACGTATTGCCAACCCTTCAACCTGACAACTGAACAATCGGCCTGACGGCCAATGCGCCTTGGAACGTGCTTGCTGATTGGTGGCCACACGCCCCAAGGCGCACTCCACAAACTGGCCGACTTTTGCTCCGCCCCAGTGGCCGGATTTTACTCCGCCGTTGACAGTTTTCCATGAATCGATCCGGTCAAGCTGCCCTGCGGCCCACAAAGCCAAGGGGAGGACGACCCAAATCGAGCGCCCGGATGGGATGGCCATCCCATCCGGGCAACCATCAATCTGCTGCAGATTGATGGCAAGGAAAACATACAAGGGGGCGGAGGTGCGTCGCATGAACTTGTCGGATATGCAGTTCGATCCGCATTTCGAGGGCTACGGCCCCGATGCGCCTGCGCTAGAGCCAGACCTGTTGGATTGGCAGGCCAACCTCTCCAGGTCGGATCACGTGCTGATCGTGCATCCCTATTGGTGGGGCGCAATGCCGACCCGCGCCAAGGCCGTGCTGGACCGGGCGCTGACCTCGGGCTTTGCCTATAAGTACCACCGTCGTGGCATGAAATGGGACAAGCTGCTGGTTGGACGCACCGCCGATGCGCTGATCACCTCGGACACGCCGCCGCTGCTGGACACGTTTATCTATCGCAAGCCCGGTCGTCGCGTTCTGCGCAATCAGGTGCTGGCATTTTGCGGGATCAAGCCGCGCAAAATCCTGCAGTTCGGCTCGGTCAAGCTGGCCGATGCCGCCAAGATCACCGGCTGGATTTCGCGTGCTGAAACACTGGGCCGTAGTGCCGTGTAAAGCTCTGAAAGGAATATAGAATGACATCCGCTATGATGCTGACCTACACGCTTGCTGCGCTCATCCTTGCGCTGATCGCAGGCGTCTTTCTGGCGTTTTCCGATTTCATCATGCGTTCGCTATGCGCCACGACGCCCCAAGCCGGGATCGAGGCGATGCAACAGATCAATCGCAAGGTTTACCGCTCGATCTTTCTGGTTGGTCTTCTGGGCATGGTCCCGGTCAGCGCCGCACTGGCCCTTCACGCCTTTGTCTATATCGACGGCCCGGCGCAGCCCTGGTTTGTGGCCGGGGGTGCGATTTATGTGGTGGGAGCGGTTCTGGTGACGATGCTGGGCAATGTTCCGATGAACCAACGGCTGGACGCGATGGCCCCGGACGGAGCGCTCACACAGCGGTATTGGAGAACCTATGCAACCTACTGGACCCTATGGAACCATGTGCGCACCATGGCCTCGGCACTGGCCGCCGCATGTTTCCTCATTGGATTGGTGCTCTATGGGTAAGGGCCTGATCAGCTGTGAAAAATGGGGGCGGTGATCTGGGAAATCACCGAAACCCTGCGCAGGATTTGCTTTATCGCCACTTGAGCCGACGTGCCCGGACTCTGTCGATTGATCTTGCCAATGCCGTTCCGGGGCACCACTGATTGTGGCAGTTTCCTTGTAAGGACCACGCAGATGGCTTTTGAAACCGTACTGACCCCGCATCATCCAAGGTGGTTTGGCGATTGGCGTGGTGTTATCCCTCGCGCCCTCGCGGGAGGGCCGTGCGCGCGGACTTACTCTCTGGTGGCGGGCGCGGTTGTCCTTTGGGCCAGTTGGCCCGCGCTGGCCACGATTGCCCATCCGGCACCGCCCTATCTGGTGCTGGGGCTGTCGGCCTTTGTGGGGTTTGCATTGTCCTATCTGATGGCATGGCGGCAAAAACAACCGGCTGCTTTCTTTGCGGTTCGCAAGCGCACGTTGGTGTTCGTGGCGATCGGGTTGATGGGCAATAATGCCTTTTACCTTGCGGCGATTTCGCGGATCGGCCCTGCCGAGGCCAATGTGGTGCATTATGTCAATCGCAGAGTAAAATGGGTCCATGTCGCGGCGTAAAAATGGGCCACTTCGGTTGATGTTTTGTGGCGCTTTTGCACGCGTGCTCGTCACAAAGCTGAAGCGTGCCAAAGCGCATGCTGGCCATAAGGCCAGCATTATTCTGACTGTGATTGCGGGCTGGTTATTTTCGGTTGTTGCGACTGTGTTTGAGCCGATAGCTTTCGCCATTCATCTCGAGGATGTGGACGTGATGGGTTAAACGATCGAGTAGCGCACCGGTCAGCCGCTCAGAGCCAAAGACTTCAGTCCATTCATCGAAGGGCAGGTTCGAGGTTATGATGATGGAGCCGCGTTCATAGCATTGGGATATGACCTCGAAGAGCAGCTCTGCGCCAGATTTGCTGAGCGGTACGAAGCCCAGTTCATCAATGATCAACAGGTTCTGGCTGGTCAGTTGCTTTTGAAGGCGCTGCAATCTCCGCTCATCTTGAGCCTCGATCAGATCATGGACTAATGCCGCAGCCGTTGTGAAGCGCACCTTCAGTCCTCTTTGACATGCAGCCAGCCCAAGTCCCAGGGCGATGTGTGTCTTGCCCGTGCCTGACGGTCCCAGGGCGATGATGTTCTCCCTGCGATTAACGTAATCGCATCGTGCCAGATCCATCGTCAGGGGCTTGTTCAAGCTTGGCATGATCTTGAAGTCAAAGCTATCCAAGCTCTTGGTGCTGGGGAACTTCGCCGCTTTGATGCGCCGTTCAATCATCCGGCGTTCGCGGTCGATCAATTCCATCTCACACAGCCGCGCCAGATAGTGGATGTGATCTTTGTTCTCTGCAGCACAGAGCTGCGCCTGTTTGGCATACTCGCCTTGGAACGTTGGCAGTCGCAGTTGTTTAAGATGATGCCGTAGAAGAATCCGAGGGGCTTCGGTCATGCCGCGGTCCTTCCCATCAAGCTCATGTAACTGGATGGGCGTGTTGTGCCGACATTGGCCTTGGGCAAGTATGGATAGAAGTCCAAATCCAATCGTGGTGGCCGCTTCTCAACCCGACACAGTACAAGGTGTTTTACGGCGTCATAGCCAATTGCACCCATATCTATTGCCTGCTGGATTGCGCCTTGCACAACATCCATTTCGAAGGTCTCCAAAAGGCGCAAGACTTGAACGTATTCTCGCTTGCCCGGCTTACCCATTCTGGCTTCAAGCAGTCGGTGCAGCGTGGCAAATACATCTGGCAAATGCCAACCCTGCAAAGGCGCGGCCTGATCCAGGGCACCCACCTTTTGTTCAAGCAGGGGCAAAAAGTGCAATGGGTCAAAGACCATATCCGCTGATGTGTAGGATCGTTTGTGCCGCGCAATAATCTCATTGCCGCAGCCGATGATAACCTCATGCACAAACCCACGCACATGAACATCGTGGTGCGCATAGGCTACTGGCACCGAGTAATCATTGCTGCGATAGCGCACCATTGAGATCGACGTTGCACGCGTGCTGACGTGATCGCAGGCTTCATATTCTGCGACGGGCAATCCCATCAGAGCATCCAAATCCGACATCAGGCGTGCGCCTATGGTTTGGGTGTGACCCCGCAACGTATCGTCCTGACGTGCTAAACACTTCTCTTCCAAATGTGCGTTCAGATCATCAAAGCTGTCATAGCGAGGTGCGGGAACCATGAAGTTGCGGCGGGTGTATCCAACCATGCCCTCAACGTTGCCTTTATCGTTCCCTCGCGCGGGTCTGCCAAACTTGTCATCAAACAAGTAATGCGACTGCAGTTCCGTAAACCGACGTGTGCGGATGCGCGTCTTATCCCCGAGTATCCGAGCCACGGCGATCTTGGTATTGTCGTAGAGAATGGATTGCGGAATGCCGCCAAAGAATGCAAAGGCGGACACATGGCCATCGCAAAACGCCTCGGTTGTCTCAGCTGGATATCCCTTCACAAACACCGCATCAGAATGTGGCAAGCTCATCACGAAGAAGTGGATCTTGCATTCCACGCCACCGATCACGCCCAGCGTCTCACCAAAATCAACCTGCGCATGGCCCGGCCGATGCGACAACGGCACAAACACCTCTTTGGTGCGCCGTTTTTGCTCGCGCACGTAATAGGTCACCGTGGTCAGGCTGCCGGCATATCCATGCTCATCGCGCAGCCGTTCAAAGATGCGCTTGGCCGTGTGTCGCTGCTTTTTGATCAGGGCTTTGTCTGTGCGCAGTATCTCATCGACCACACCAACATAACCATCAAGCGTTGGCCGCCGAGGCGCTTCCGACCGACGATACCCAGGCGGAAGTTCATGGCGCAGCATCTTCGCGATCGTCTTACGATCTTTGTTCTCTAATCTGTCAATGCGTGTTTCCTGAGTTTCCTGCTTTTGATGTCAGAGGTTGCCTTTGTTCTCTTCGAACTCTGAGGTTCATGATGGGGTTGGCTGGGTGTGGGTCGGCAATGTTGAAACCGCAATCATACCGTTGGTCTTGGCTGTTGCTACAGAATCGGCGCCGTGTCTCACGCCCTCCCTCGGGCATCGTCCCAGATGGGAACTTTGATTTAGGAATCCTCGTTGTCGCCTCGTAAGCCTTACGCGGACTGGAAGTCAGTTTTGTCTCGCATAATGGCATGAAGTATGATTGCCAGACGACGCGCCAGAGCCACTCGGGCCTTTCTCATCGTTGAGCGCGCACCGATTGCGAGGGCCCATGTCTTCAATTTGAGCGGAGCGGCATACCGCGTCAGCATCACATTGGCGGCCTCATAGAGAAGCGTTCTGACGCGCACGTCGCCCCGCTTTGAGATGCTGCCCGTGTAGTCGATTTCACCAGATTGATGCCGTCGCGGCACCAGTCCAAGATACGCCCCCACATCACGCGATTTCCTGAAACGCGACGGATCATCAATTGCTGCGGCAAAGGCCAATGCTGTGATCGGACCGACCCCTGGTACCGTCATAAGGCGCTGGCAGACTTCGGATTTGCGGGTCATCTTTTTGATGTCGCCATCAATGGCTGCAACCGCCGCGAGGATTGCTTCGCGTGCTGCGAACAGTCCGCAAATTGCGGCATGGAGGCCAGGCACTCCATCGCTAACTTTTAGCGCCGCGTTTTTGAATGCCGGAGACAAAGCTCGTGGCAGCCGCACGCCGAAGACGACGACCAGACCGCGGATCTGATTGTCGAGCGTCACACGCTGTCCGACCAGCTTCTTGCGGGCTGCGATCAGCGACCGGATTGCGTGCGCTGACAGTGATTTGACATGGGTCGGCTTGTAGAATCCCGTCCGCGCCAGGTGTGCCAAACCGCGGGCATCATTGCGGTCCGTCTTGTGGCCGGCCAGAGATTTAAGGGCCTGATATGCTTGCCTGCTCTCGATGCAAACAACCGGGACACCAAGCTCCGTCAGCCCATGGTAAAGCATTGGTGCCATCCGTCCCGTTTCAAATACAACTTTGGCACATGGTGGTCCAGAAGCGAGGAAGTCAGCGATCGCTTTTGGTGTTGAGCTCGCTTTTCCTTCACGAATAAGGGCCCCTTCACGATCCAGAATGCAGATATGCGTCTCTTCCATGGACACATCCAAACCAGCAAAATATTCCATTGGTCAGTCTCCTTTTCAATTGCATGTGCATCCAGAATAACAGGGGTAACTGAGTGCTGATCCTGATTACGCCATGTTGAAAAACCGCGCCGCTTCTCGGCCAGACATACCGTCCTTCAAACAAGCACGGCGCACACGACTATAAATATCCACAGAATACATCTCCCGCCCTCCGAATAAACGAAGGGCACAAACTGGCGGACTTTTACTCCGCTACAACTGCGATATGCAGCCGCTTCTGTGGCCCAATATTGCTCCGCGTTTTACAGCATTACCTCTGGCCGGTTTTCCTGGTGGCATTAGCAGCGCTTGTGCATCGACGCAGCCCGTCACGGCGACAAGCCCTGGGCATCGCTGCCGGGTTTGGAGGTGTGAGTGTTGCCCTTGCTCCGCGGATGGGTCAGGGCCTTGATCTGTTTGGTGTCGCGCTTGGGGTCTGTGGCGCACTGACATTTGCGATTTATTCGGTGGGCCGATCCTTGGCGCGGGTTGAGAGTAACGTTGTCGGCCCATCCCTGGGGCTGGCGTCAGTTGCGGCCCTATGCGCCCATTTCGCGATCGAGCCGCTTCATTGGCCCACGCTGGCGCAATGGGGGGCCATCGTTCTGATGGGCATCGGACCCTTTACGCTGGCCAATGTGTTCTGGGACAAGGCAACGCGGGCGGGGTCGGCCGCTACCATCTCAAGCCTCGCGTTTCTGACCCCCCTTGTGGCGATCACATTGCTGGCGGTCTTTGGGCTGGGCACGGTGACAATTGCCACCATTCTGGGTGCGGGTCTTGCGATTGCTGGGGCGGTGCTGAGTTCACGGCCCTGAGGCGCGTCGCTGTTTTGGTATCCCGGGCGGCCTGCGCCGCCCGGGCGATGACTTAACTGACGTCTTTATACGAAATCTCGGGCGTATCGCTGCCTGTTTTTGTGCGCCGCACGATCAGGCGATTGAGCGCGTTTACATAGGCCCGCGCCGAGGCGACAACTGTATCGGTGTCCGCCGATTGCCCGGTGGCGATGCGCCCGTCTTCTTCCAGACGCACGGACACGGTGGCCTGCGCATCTGTGCCCTCCGTGACGGCATGCACCTGATAGAGCGACAGTTTGGCCGCGTTCGGGAACAACTCGCGCACGGCCCTGAAGGTGGCATCGACCGGCCCATCGCCTGACTGCGTTGCCGTGCCCTCGGTGCCGTCCACTGACATCACCAGTGTTGCCGTGGCAGGGCCGCCTGTGCCACAGGCCACGGTGAGGGATTTGATCGCCAGATGGTCGTCTTCGCCGTCCCCGGCATTGACCAGGGCAATGAGGTCGTCATCATAGACTTCCTTTTTTCGATCCGCCAATTCCTTGAAGCGCACGAACACATCGTTCAGCTGATTATCGGCCAGATCATAGCCCAGATCGCTGAGTTTTGAACGCAGCGCAGCACGGCCCGAATGTTTGCCCATCACGATATTGGTCTCGGTCAGGCCCACATCCTCGGGGCGCATGATTTCGAACGTTTCGGCGTTTTTCAGCATGCCATCCTGATGGATGCCTGATTCATGCGCAAAGGCGTTCTTGCCTACGATGGCCTTGTTAAACTGCACCGCAAAGCCCGACACAGCAGCCACCCGGCGCGAGATGTTCATCAGCTTGGTGGTGTCGATATCGGTGTAATAGGGCATGATATCGCTGCGCACCTTCATCGCCATCACCACCTCTTCCAACGCTGTATTCCCGGCGCGTTCGCCCAGCCCGTTGATGGTGCATTCGATCTGACGTGCCCCCCCGGCGACAGCGGCAAGGCTGTTGGCCGTGGCCATGCCAAGATCGTTATGACAATGGGTGGCAAACACCACTTCATCCGCGCCCGGCACGGTGTTGATCAGATTACGGATCAGATCGGCGCTCTCAACAGGGGCGGTATAGCCCACCGTGTCGGGGATATTGATCGTACTGGCCCCGGCCTTGATGGCAATCTCGACGACACGGCACAGATACTCCCACTCGGTGCGCGTGGCATCCATCGGCGACCATTGCACATTGTCACAATAGTTGCGGGCATGAGTGACCGTTTCGTGGATGCGGTCGGCCATTTCATCCTGCGTGAGGTTGGGGATCGCCCTGTGCAGCGGCGAGGTGCCGATAAAGGTGTGAATGCGCGGATGGCGCGCGTGCTTCACCGCCTCCCAACAGCGGTCGATATCCTTGAGGTTGGCACGGGCCAGCCCGCAGATCACCGAGGATTGGGTGTTCTTGGCAATCTCGCTCACGGCATTGAAATCGCCCTCGGAGGCGATGGGAAAGCCGGCTTCGATGATATCGACGCCCATTTCATCCAGCAGCCCTGCGATCTCCAGCTTTTCAGCATGGGTCATGGTGGCGCCGGGGCTTTGCTCGCCGTCGCGCAAGGTGGTGTCAAAAATGACAACTCTATCTTTATCTTGATCAGTCATGTCGGTTCTCGTTTATCAGATATGGTTTTTGGCGGCGGCAGGAGCGCCGCTGTCACCAGAATTCGGTTCACCCTTGGGTTCGATCAGAAGCACTTTGGCCTCATGCTCTGCACGTGGGCGGTGCACAACCCCTTTGGGCACGATCACCAGCTCTCCGGGGCCAAAACTGACCGGATCAGCGCCTTCGTATTCCATTGTCACATCGCCTTCGATGACCAGAAAGAAATCATCGGTGGTGTCGTGTTTGTGGAACGGAAATTCGCCCTGAAATTTCACCACCATGACATCGTTGTCATTGTAGCTGGCGACAACCTTGGGATCCCAATGGGTGTCGAACAGGGCAAGTTTCTCGGCGATATTGATCTTTTGCATGTCGGTGTAGCCCTAAGTTGGCATCTTGGGCGCGGAACAGCACATCCTCTGAGCGGTCGCGCCCAAAGGCACGCTCAGAGGCGGCTTAGGAGTAGGATCAGAGCAGCACCAGACACCCCGGCGGGGCGTGCATGCGTGGTGATATGGCTCTGTGTCATCATGAGGGCAGACTATAGGCAAGGGGCTGTGCCTTGAAAACCCCTGAATTTCTGTTGACCAAAGGCGCAGTTCTTCTAGCTCACAATCCATGAACAAAGCATTACTTATCGGAGCCTCTGGCGGGATCGGGCAGGCCATATCGACAGCCTTGTCGGCACGCGGCGTGGACGTTACAGGGCTGTCGCGCCGGGTTGACGGCTTGGATGTAACGGATCAGGTATCGGTTCAATCTGCCCTTGCGCCGTTGTCTGGGCCATACGACCTGATCTTTGTGGCCACGGGCGCGCTTGAGATCAACGGGGCAGCCCCGGAGAAATCCATCCGCCAGATCAGCGCGACGGCCATGGCCGATCAATTCGCGCTCAATTGCATTGGTCCGTCGCTGATATTGAAACATAGCCTGCATTTGCTGCCCCGCGACCGGCGCGCGGTGTTTGCGGCCTTGTCAGCGCGGGTGGGCTCTATCGGAGATAATCGTTTGGGCGGTTGGTATGCGTACCGCACGGCCAAGGCGGCGCTCAGTCAGATGATCCATTCCGCGGCGATTGAACTGGCACGCACGCATAACAAGGCGATTTGTGTGGCCCTGCATCCGGGCACCGTGGCCACGCCGTTCACAGTGAAATATTTGGGCCGACACCCGGCGGTTGCGCCTGAAGAGGCGGCGCAGAACCTGCTTGCCGTGCTGGATGGGCTGACACCGGCAGAAAGTGGCCAGTTCTTTGACTGGAAGGGCGAGGCCGTGCCGTGGTGACGCCCTATGCGCGGGTGCTTACCAAACGCCGTTTTTGTCCAGCTCTTCGCGCAGCTCGCCCTTAAAATCGAGCGCGTCGGGGCGTGGTTTGGTGATCATTGAGACGCCCACAAACAGCACCACGGTGACGGTGACGACGGTTCCAGCCAGCATGGGATTGAACACGCTGACACCGGCGATCATGGCCATGTAAACGGCTGTCCCAGCCCCACCGATCAGCGATGCCAGAACACCCGCCGCCGTGCCGCCGCGCCAGAAGAACGCGCCGATGATTGCAGGCACCGTCACGATCAGCCCGGCGGCGGAGAGAGCGGCCAATTGACTGACGATCTTGGCCTGTTGCAGGGCGAAGTAGGCGGCAAAGAGCACCACAAGCACCACCACGACACGCCCCACAAGGATTTGGCGGGCATCTGTGCCCTTCTTGTGGCGCATCAGATCGCGGGCCACCATGCTGCCAAGCGTCAGCGCGATGGAGTCGAGCGTCGAGACCGCTGCCGACAGAATGCCGATGATCAAAGCCAAGCTGACCGCCACCGGCACCGCCCCTGACCCCAGAAAGAAGGGCCGGGGTGGCTCCCGCCGGGTTCTCCAGCCCGGGCTCAGCACCAAAGCGGCAAAGCCCCAGATCACCGCGATCAGCGTGAAGATCAGGCCAAAGCCCAGCACCCAGAAGATCATCCGGCGCATCGCGGCAAGGTCCTTGGTCACGAAGAGACGCTGGCTCACTTGTGGGTTGCTGAGCGGGAAGAAGAACCAGGGCAGCGCCAAAGCGATAAACGTCGGCAGCGCCCAGAGGCCGGGGCCGGGCACATCAAGCCATTGGGCGTTTGTTTCAATGACCTTTTCGCCGAAGCTGCTCCAACCACCGATCGCCGAGACAACAAAGCCTACGGCCAGAAGGGCGGAGATCAGCATCACCACGGCTTGCACCGCATCGGTCCAGGCAACCGAGCGCAGCCCGGCCACCAGCGTCCAGAAGATCGCCAAGGCGGCCCCAGTGGCAATCGCCATGCCGAGTGTGATCTCACCCCCCCGTCACCCCGGATAGAAGTAGGCCGATGCCTGCCATCTGCGTGGTGCAGTAAGGCATCAGGAAGACAAGGCTGATCACCGCCGTCAGCCGTGCGATATTGCGTGAGCCATAGCGCGCACCCAGCATTTCGGCAGGGGTGATAAACCCCCAGCGCTTGGCCGCCAGCCAGAAGCGAGGGCCGAAAATGACCAATAGAGTCAGGCCCGAGAAATAGATCAGCTCGAACCCCAGCGCGCCGATCCCGCCGCGATAGGTAAGCCCGGTCAGCACGACAAGCATGAAGGCGGAATATGTGGTCGCCGCATAGCTGAGGCCTGCGACCACCCCGCCGAGATGCCGCCCGCCCAGATAGTAATCTGCTGCAGTGCCCGAGTTTGCCCGGGCGGCGGCCAGAGCGATGACGCCTCCCAGCACGGCGAATGCGGCGACAGTCAGCCAGATCAAGGTGGTCGAGATCATATCAGAGCCTCCACCGCGCAACACCGACCGCAATCAGGGCAATGACCGCCAAGCCGAAGAGGCACCAGAAAATCAGGATGTCCAGTGACGGCTCGCCTCCGCCAAGGATGCCGTAGGGCACGTAAATGCCCGCGGCAATCAGAAGGCCAGCCTTCGCCAGCCAGAGAGAAAATCCACGCATGATACTAAAACCCCCGTTCGTTGACCTAGCGTCAGCATTTCGGTGATTTGATGTGTAAGCGGCGCATTGACGAACTGCAATCTAGGGCCTGTTGACATTCGGGGTTCCCATTTTGCCTGAAGTCTGATTCAAGCTTCCAAAATGGAGGTGTTGATGGACGCAAATCGTTTGGCTGTTTCCGATGAGCTTTGGGAGAAGATTGAGCCGCTTATACCGGGCAAGGCAGGCGATCCGGGTGTTACCGCGCGCAATAATCGCCGGTTTATGGAAGCAGTATTATGGCGCGTACGCACAGGGTCCCCATGGCGGGATTTGCCCAAAGAGTTTGGCAACTGGAACAGCCAGTTCAAGCGATTTCGTCGATGGGCCAGGAACGGCGTGTTCGAGAGTCTTTTCAATGCCATGAGTGGCGAGCCGGACCTGGAATATGCCCTTATCGACGGGACGATTGTTCAAGCTCATCAGAAGGCTTCGGGCGCAAAAGGGGGACTCAACACCAGGCTATCGGACGCTCTCGCGGCGGACTGACGACCAAGGTCGTGGCCTTGGTCGATGCGCTCGGTAACCTGTTCCGGTTTCTGCTTTTGCCGGGACAGGCACACGACATGAAGGGGGTCGCTCCTCTGATCAAGGGGGCTTCCTTTGGGGCGTTGCTGGCCGACAAAGCCTTCGACGCCGACTGGCTCCTGCAAGACCTTGATGAGCGTGGCGCAACCGCTGTCATCCCGCCCAAATCGAACCGAAAAGTTCAACGGGACTACGATACCCACATGTACAAGTGGCGCCATCTCATCGAAAACTACTTCGCAAAGATCAAGGAATTCAGAGGCATAGCAACGCGATACGACAAGACTGATACAAGCTACGCTGCCAACTGGCACCTCTGTGCCATGCTCATTGCAACACGATGATTGTCAACAGACCCTAGAGAGTTGTGATGTCGGCCGGCTGTTTTCAAATCGGGGAAATGGTTCCGGAAACGCGCCAGTTTGCCGAACGTTTTGCGCGAGATGGCAGTTTTTGGTCCAGCGATCGAGGGTCAGTTGGCCTCTTCGCTGGTGGCAGCGCCGTTGTCGTCTGTGTCAGGTCCGGGCTCGGCGGCCTGAGTGGTCTGGCTTTCCTCGGCGCCATCGACCCAATTGCCGCTGACCTCTTGGCCGGTGGCATAGCGCATCGTGCCGGTGCCCTGACGTTTGCCGCGCAGAAACGTGCCCTCATAGACATCGCCATTGACATAGGTGGCCACGCCCTGGCCCGAGATTTCACCATTCTCCCACTGGCCGACATATCGAAAGCCATCGGCCCTCACGAGTTCGCCCTGACCATGGCGCTGACCTTCCACGAATGCGCCGGTATAGACGGTGCCATCGGGATAGGTCGTGATGCCTTCGCCATGCCGCTGGTTGTCGACCCAATCCCCTTCATAGCGGTAACCATCGGCGTAGGTCATCACACCCTGGCCGTGGTTGCGGGCGTTCCTGAATTCGCCCTCATAGGTGACGCCATTGGGATAGGTGGCGATACCGGCCCCTTCGATCACGCCGTCTTGCCAACTGCCTTCATAGGTCGCGCCATCGGCATAGGTGATCTTGCCGATGCCATTGGCCAGATCCTCGCGGAAATCGCCCTCGTAGACCGAGCCATCGGGATAAACCACACGGCCTTGCCCGGCGATTTTACCGGCAACCCATGAGCCGACATATTTGTATCCATCGGTGCCGGTGAATGTGCCCTGACCGTCACGTTGGTCATTGGCAAAGGCACCTTCATAAATGTCGCCGTTCTGATAGGTGACGCGACCTTGCCCCTCGCGGCGGCCCGAGACCAGCTCGCCTTCATAGATATCTCCATTGGGTTGGGTCAGCTTGCCGGTGCCGTTGATCTGACCATCTTTCCAGGACCCGGTATAGATCAGCCCGTCGGGCATGCTGAGCGTGCCTTCCCCGTCGCGCGCACCATCCCGGACCTGGCCATCATAGGTGGCCCCATCAGGGTAAGTGATCTTGCCAAGGCCCTCTTTGATGCCGTTCACCCAATTGCCGTCATAGATATAGCCTCCCGGGCTTTCCATGCGACCGCGGCCGTGGTGCATGGCGTTGAGGAACCCACCCTCATAGCGCACACCATTGGCATAGATCGCGATGCCATCCCCGGTGATCTTGCCATCCGTCCATCCGCCCTCGTACGTGCCGCCATCGGTGAACACGATCTTGCCGATGCCGTTGGGCTTGCCCTTGGCAAATTCGCCCTCATAGACCGAGCCATTGGGAAAGCGCGCCACGCCTTTGCCCAGAATCTCGCCATCCACCCATTCGCCGGAATACTCATAGCCATTGGGCAGCGTGTAGGTGCCAGTGCCGTGTTGAAGCCCGTTTTTGAACGTGCCCTCGTAGATGCCGCCATCGTCATATTGCTTGGTCTGAAGGTCGCCATCCTGCGCCGCGGCCATTCCGGCCAAACCAAGGGTTAAGGCAAAAATCAACGGTCGTGCAAACATCTGCATCATCATCCGGCTATAATCCCCCTGCCTGCAATCCTGTGCAGGTCGTTTAAGTGAAATCTATTGGACCTTGCCGGGCGGGGCAACGGGTTTCCGGTGAAGTGCTGTGGGAATGTCTTGATCAGCAGGTTTTCGCAAAGCAGGTGAAAGGCTGTAATCGGCTTTCCCTTGCCTGATGATCTGTTAAATCTTGCTGGGAAGACGCTTTGGGAAAGAGACGAACATGGCCGATACGTTCCGCCTGACATTGGCACAGCTGAATGCAACCGTCGGCGATCTTGCGGGCAATGCTGCGTTGGCGCGCAAGACGTGGGAGGCTGGGTGCGAGGCGGGGGCCGATATGGTCGCGCTGCCCGAAATGTTTATCACCGGCTACAACACGCAGGATCTGGTGATGAAGCCCGCCTTTCACCAGGCCGCGATTGCCGAGATCAAGAAGCTGGCGGTCGATTGCGCCGATGGCCCGGCGTTGGGCATTGGGGGGCCGGCCTTGAATGGGGCAGGGCTCTATAATGGCTATTACATTCTGAAAAACGGCACGATCAGTGCCACGGTGCTGAAGCATCACCTGCCCAATGAAACCGTGTTTGACGAGGTCCGCATTTATGACAGCGGCGATATCGGCGGTCCTTATGCGGTGGGGGATGTGCGCATTGGCACGCCGATTTGCGAGGATGGCTGGCACCCTGATGTGGCCGAAACACTGGCTGAGACGGGGGCCGAATTTCTACTGATCCCCAATGGGTCGCCCTATTATCGAAACAAGATGGAGACGCGCCAGAACCTGATGGTGGCCCGCGCGATTGAGACAGGCCTGCCGGTGATCTACCTCAACCTTGTGGGCGGGCAGGACGATCAGGTGTTTGATGGCGGCAGTTTTGCGCTCAACCCCGGGGGTGAGCTGGCCCTGCAAATGCCGGTGCTGGACGAGGCGATTGCCCATCTTGATCTGGTGCGTCACGCCGAGGGGTGGCGGATCGAGCCGGGGGATCTGGCCCATATCCCCGACGCGTTCGAGCAGGATTATCACGCCATGGTGCTGTCTTTGCGCGACTACATGCGCAAGACCGGCTTCAAGAAAGTGCTGTTGGGCCTCTCGGGCGGAATCGACAGCGCGATTGTGGCGACGATTGCGACGGATGCGCTGGGCCCCGAAAATGTCCGCTGTGTGATGCTGCCCTCGGAATACACATCCCAATCTTCGCTGGGTGACGCCAAGGCCGTGGCGGAAAACCTTGGCTGTCGCTATGATTTCGTGCCCATTGCCGGGGGGCGTCAGGCGATCACCAATACGCTGGCCCCGCTGTTTGAGGGCACTGAGGAAGGGCTGACCGAGGAAAATATCCAGTCCCGCCTGCGCGGGCTGTTGCTAATGGCGCTCTCCAACAAGTTCGGGGAAATGCTGCTGACCACGGGCAATAAATCCGAAGTGGCCGTAGGCTATGCCACGATCTATGGCGATATGGCAGGGGGGTATAACCCCATCAAAGATATGTATAAAACCCGCGTGTTCGACATCTGCCGCTGGCGCAATGCCCGTCACCGCGACTGGATGATGGGTCCGGAGGGCGAGGTGATCCCGCCAAATGTGATCCAGAAACCCCCCAGTGCCGAGCTGCGCGAGGATCAGAAAGACAGCGATTCTCTGCCTGATTATCCGGTGCTGGATGGCATTCTGGATATTCTGGTCGATCAGGATGGCTCGATCGAGGATTGCATCGCCGCCGGGTTCACCGGCGAAGATGCCAGGCAGGTCGAACACTTGCTCTACATCTCGGAATACAAACGCTTCCAGTCCGCCCCCGGCACGCGCCTGTCCAAACGCGCCTTCTGGCTGGATCGGCGCTATCCGATTGTGAACCGTTGGCGGGATGAGGGCTGAGGTCGGGATTGTTTCAGAATAGCCCTTTGGGCTACCCCATCTGTGGTGCCAAGCGTCCGGTTGGTGTGATCATTGCAGCAGGACGACGAACGCTTGCCATTCCAGCATGTCTATCCCGAAAATCGGGACTGCAAAATAGGTCAGAACACCGCCAAACAGAAAATAGGCAGGCACCCGACCCAGCGCGAAACCGCGCAGAAAAATCCCGACCAGATCCAAAAGCAGGGACAGCGCGGTCAAACAAAACACGATGAACACGCCCCCCTGTTGAAAGAGTTGAGCGGTTTCTGTGTCAAAGTGGCGAGCCGCCGACACCATGAACATGTAGAGGCAAGCGATCGCGCCAAAGGCGAACCCAAGAAGCGAGAACAGCACCCGCATCCTATTTGACGCCTGACGAACAGGGTGCGCCTCGTCGGCCTGATACTGAGACCCGGTTGGATCTGAGGATACGCGAACCATTCTGGCGATCTCGCGCAGGATAATGATAACCCCGATCAACAGGGCCGCCAATCCGCCAAGACCAAGCCCCGCCAAAGTTCCGATTGCGTCACTGTCTCGGAGTGCCTCATAGTATTCGTTGGCGTATTTCAAACCATGAAGGCCAAGCACCATGATCGCCCCGCCAAGACCGATACGGCCGGGACGCGGTTTGGTCGTGTTCCGCCGCCTTGGACGATCTGTACCTGGGTCCATCGGCTGCTGCGGCGCCGACTTCGCACCAATACGCTGCAAGCGATCCTGGAAATCTGCGTTAGACATAAGATGAGTCTCTAAGCCCGGAAGTTGAAAATTCAGTATGGTTTTGCACGCAAAAATGGCAAAATTCGGCCGAATTTCGAGTATATATATGGGTGAAGCGGCCGTACCGGCCCAAATGCGCCTTCTGGCTGGACCGGCGTTGTCCGATTGTGAACCGCTGATGAGATGAGGGGTGATTGGCACCCTCTGCATTTCACGTTAGGCTGGCTCCATGTCAGATTTCACACCTCCCGTCGCGTTTCATTTCACCGTCCGTTTTGCGGGCGATCAGGATGTGGCCCTTGCCTGTCAGGAGGTGTCGGGCCTTGAAATGAAGGCAGATCTCGACTCTGTCGCTGAGGGTGGCGAGAGCTGTTTTGTCCATCAGCTTCCCAAGCCCGCCAAACACTCTAATCTGAAACTGAAACGTATCCTGACCACAAGCACGTCGCAGATCGTAACATGGTGTAAATCCGTTTTGGAAAATGATTTTTCCGCACCTATCCAACCCAAGGACATGACCGTGTCCTTGCTCGGTCAAGACGGCGATCCGTTGGCCCAGTGGCTGGTCTCGGGCGCCTATCCGGTCAAATGGTCAGTTGGCAGTTTTGACGCCATGCAAAACCAGCTGGCGGTCGAGAGTATCGAACTGGCCTACACTCAAGTTACGCGCACCCAATAACGCACAGGCGCGATGACAGAGGAGTGCCCCGCCTGCGCATCCACGCAGTTGACGTTTTAACGCCCGTGATCCGATGGGTTCGCAGCCAACCGGCGCCCAAATCTGCGCGCCAGCAGGGGCCGCATGGGTAGAAAGGCGCGATAGGCCAGCTCCAGCACCGGTAGAACCCCCGGAACCGCAGCGAGCTGCGCCGCAACGCGCCAACGCGGCAGCAGGCCCCAGATCAGGGCAAATCCGGCGGCACCAGAGATCAGCGTCCCATCTGTGTCACGAACATGGAACCGCCCCATTGCCTGCTTCTGGTTCAGCCCATTCCCCAGGTCAGTGCCTGGTTCTGATGCATCGACGAAAGTCAGCTTTTCTGTACCTGCCTGCCGTTTGTAATGCGCGATCTCAAGCGAACAGAGGGGGCAGGCCCCGTCAAAGTAGACAATCGGTTTTTGA
Organism: Roseovarius sp.; assembly: GCA_965207105.1. Lineage (GTDB taxonomy): Bacteria > Pseudomonadota > Alphaproteobacteria > Rhodobacterales > Rhodobacteraceae > Roseovarius. Next base: position 183,215 of record CBDBLS010000058.1, read on the forward strand.
GTATCGTCGGTCATACAAGGGATACGCACAGACGGGTGGATTGGTTCACTCCCCCACACCGATCTGCCGATGCGATATCATCATCTGACCAACCGAAGTGAGGCGACGGGAAAACACGCAAGAAACCACCGTTCGAGAAGAAGGTAATGCTCCTCAATGCGTTGCCGAAAGTGAGTGGCGGTACACGCTATGTCGGACCCGGCGGCGATAGTCTTCCCGGCACGTGGATACTACGCGATTTTCAGGCGGGTCTGTTAGTTGTTGGGGCGACCCACCTTCACTCGGATAGTTAAGGTTAATACGCCTTCCCGCAAACAAATAAACCATCCTTGGGGTGCGGTTTTTTGTGCTTAACTCCAGTAAGTTGGCCAGATAGACGTCAGAACACTCCCATGCTCAGACCTGCAGCAAGGGCACTGCCCAGATCCCGGCATTTCTGCAGGTCTTCATCTGCGATGGTTTTGGGCGACAGTATTTGTTCAGCGGATTGCGCATGAGTGCAGACAATAATCGGTTCCTGCACGGCTTTCAGTCGCCAACCGGTGGCGATCCGCGCGATTTGGCGTACTGCATTTTCACCATCCGACCCGGTGCAGACCATCTGAGCATAGGGGCACCCTTCGATCTGGCCCAGCACCGGATAGTAACACCGATCAAAGAAGTCCTTCATGACCCCTGATATCGCCGCAAGATTCTCGGGCGCGCAAAAGATGTAGCCGTCGGCGCGCAGCAGGTCGTCGGACCCGGCCTCGTCGGCTTTTAACAGCGTGGTCGTCGCCTCATTGCGGGCTGCGTCGGCGGCGACCTCGGCCATTTGTCGGCTGCCCCCGGTTCGGGAATGATAGATGATCAGAAGTTCTGCCATGGTTCTCTAGCTTAGGGGGGATTCTCCACCGTGACCATAGAGACGGGCCTCTGATCCAGGGGTATCGCATGAATAGCATCTTTTGGTTTGCCTTGATCTTCTATCTCTGATTCAGTTTTCCAAAGTTTATGTCTGGAGGGCGCTGTTTTGGAAAATACCGTGTTGTTTCAATCTTTTGCCTCGTCGATTTCTGATCCCCGCCAGAAGACGAAGGTGTTGTATCCACTTGATGGGATTCCGCTTTTGAGCCTGTGCGGAGTGGTGTCGGGGTGTGGGAGTTTTGTCGATGTTGCCCTTTATGGCGAGGAAAAGTCGGGTTTCCTGCGCAAGTTGGCTACGTTTGAGCATGGCATACCCTCCCGTGACACGCTTTCGACGGTGTTTCGGGCGCTTGATCCTGAAGAGTTCAACGCAGCCTTTGCCGCGTGGGCGTCCGGGTTGGCCGGGCGCGTTGGAGGAACGCTCGTTGCCATTGACGGCAAGACAGCGCGAGGCTCAAGGGCCGGTGGTGAAACGCCTCTGCATCTGATCCCGGCCCGGTGTAACGATCTACGCCTCGTGCCCGGCCAGCAAGCCGGCGCGCACAAAAGGAACGGGATCAGGGACATCCCCGTTCTCCTGGATTTGCTCTTCCTGGAGGGCGCGGTCGTGACGCTGGATGCGATGGGGCGCCAACGTGAGATCGCCTGCAAAATCCGTGACAAGGGTGCTGACTATGTGCCGGCACCGAAGGGCAATCAGGGGCTTCTCCATGAGGACGCGAAACTGTGGTTTGAAGAACAGGATCGGGAAAACACAGAATCATTACAGACGGTTGACGGCGACAGGGGTAGGATTGAAACGCGAACATACACCCAATGCGACGCCATCGGCCGGTTGAAAAAGCGCCATCCCCATCGGGAGGGGTTGGTCAGCATTGGCCGCGTCGTCCCGCTTCGGGAAAGTGGCGGGAAGACGACACGGCAAACGCGGTACTTCATCCCGTCCCTGCCGAAAGACGCCGCGCGCCTTGCCCATGCCGTACGCTCTCACCGGGGAATTGAAAACCGCCTCCACCGGGTGCTTGATGTCACCTTCCGCGATGACGACAGCCGGATACGAAAAGATCACGCACCCGCCAACTTCGCCGTCATCAGGCACATCGCAATGAATTTGCTCAACAAAGCAAAAAGCGAGAACTCCCTCGGAGGAATGCGGAAAAAGGCTGGCTGGAACAACCGCTTCCCGCTTCAAATTCTCGCGCCGTGAAACTCATGCGATTCCCCTGGCCTCTGATCACACGCCGATATAGCGCCGCGTGATATCTTCGCTCAAACCTTCAAACGCACCTGACCATACGGTACTTCCCCGCTGAAGGATCACGGTTTTATCGGCAACGCGGGCCAATTCGGGCAATGATTTGTCCACCAGAATAATCGCCAGTCCGGTCTCGTATTTCAGAGTGGCGATGGCTGTCCAGATTTCCTGGCGGACCAGCGGGGCAAGCCCTTCGGTCGCCTCACCCAGAATCAACAGCTTTGGATTGGTCATCAGCGCGCGGGCAATCACCAGCATTTGCTGCTCGCCTCCTGACAGGGTGGCGGCCATTTGATCCCGGCGCTCAGCCAGACGCGGGAACAACCCGCTGACCCGTGTGAGATCCCAGGGACCGGCACGCGCGGCAGCCGTCAGGTTCTCCTGTACCGTCAGATTGGGAAAACAGCGCCGTCCCTCAGGAACCAGCCCAATGCCAAGACGTGCCGCTTTGTACGACGGCAGGCGCGCGATGTCCTGTCCGCCGAACTCCAGTGATCCACCCAGCAACGGCAGCATGCGACAAATTGCCTTGACCGTGGTGGTCTTGCCCATGCCGTTGCGCCCCATCAGGGCCAGCACTTCGCCTTCTTCAAGGGTCAGCGAGACATCAAACAACGCCTGACTGGCCCCGTAGGACACTGCAAGGTTTTGGGCGCTGAGCAGGCTCATGCGTCCTCCCCCAGATAGGCGTCGCGTACATCCCGGTTGGCGCGTATCTCATCCACGGTGCCGGTCGCGATGACCTTGCCATAGACCAGCACACTCAGGCGATCAGCCAGCGCAAACACCGCGTCCATGTCATGTTCCACTAACAGGATCGGGGCCTCCTCGCGCAGCCCGTCCAGAAACGCGGTCAGCTGTTTTGACCCCTCGCTGCCCATGCCGGCCATGGGCTCATCCATCACGAAGGCTTTGGGATGGAGTGTGAGCGCCACGGCCACCTCCAGTTGACGGCGCTGCCCATGAGACAGTTCCGCCGCACGGGTGCTGGCCAGGTCCATCATCCCGACACGGGTCAGGGCGGTCTCGGCAGCGTTGCGCAAATCGCGGTCTTCAAGGGCCGGTTTGAAAAAGCCAAACGCGTTGCCGCGTGCCCCCAGCGCGCCCAACAGAACGTTCTGCAGCACCGTGTCTTCCATCGCCAGCGCCGAGATTTGAAAGGTGCGCGCCAGCCCCATTTGGGCGCGCGCCTGAGTGCTGAGCGCGGTCACATCGCGTCCCAACAGATCGACCCGACCGGTATCGGGGGGCAAACCGCCACAGATCTGCGCAATGAGCGTGGACTTGCCCGCCCCGTTCGGCCCGATCACCGCATGGATTTCACCGGGGTGCAGATCAAGGCTGACATCGTCGCAGGCGGTAACCGCGCCAAACCGCTTGGTCAGTCCGCTGGTGGACAGGACCGCGTCACTCATGTGCCACCTGCCGTCCGGCGATCAGCCCGATCAATCCGCCGCGTGCAAACAACACGACTAGCAGCAATAGCAGGCCCAGGTAGATGTGCCAGAATTCGGAAAGGCCGCCCAGAAAATGCTCCAGCGTGATGAACAAGGCGGCCCCGGCCACCGGCCCAAACAGCCGCCCGACCCCGCCCAGAATGATGAAAATCATGATTTCGCCACTGGTCTGCCAGCTGAACATCGTGGGGCTGACAAAGCGGTTGAGATCGGCAAAAAGCGCGCCTGCCAAACCGGTGATCGCGCCCGAAATCACAAAGGCCGTCAGGCGCAACCGGAACGGGCTTAACCCAACGGTTTCAACGCGTTGAGGCGCTTGCCGCGCGGCATTCAGCGCCAGACCAAAGCTTGAGCGCGCCAGCCGTGCATTGAGCCATAGCGCGGTGCCAAGCAGGGCAAAGCAGATCGCGAAGAACTGGATCGGGTCCAATGTGTTGAGCCCCGGAAACCCGTTGCGCACATAGATCGACAACCCGTCCTCACCGCCATAGGCTGGCCAGCTGATCGAGAAGAAATAGAGCATCTGACCGAAGGCCAGCGTGATCATGATGAAATAAACACCCGAGGTGCGCAAAGACAGCACGCCGATCACCAATGCCGCCAGAGCCGAGACCAACACAGCGACGATCCAGATCACCGGCATCACGTTCGTGCCTTCGATCACGAAAGGCCATTCCATCAGCAGTGTGTAGGTCTGTGCGTGGCTGGCCAGAATGCCCATCGCATAGCCGCCAACGCCAAAAAACGCCGCGTGACCCAGGCTGACCAACCCGCCAAGGCCAAGCGCGATGTTCAGGCCCACACCTGCCAGGGCAAGGATAGCCACGCGGGTGGCGAGCGTAATGGTAAACGGCTCGTCCATAGCCCAGGCCCAAAGCGGGATTGCCAGCAGACCGGCCAGAAGGGCGGTGTTAAACAGTGTCTCGCGGCTCATGCGCGCGCTCCGAACAGGCCTTGTGGGCGCCAGACCAGAACCACCGCCATCAGGATATAGATCAGCATTGAGGCCAGCGCAGAGCCGGTCGATTGCGCCGCCGAATTGTCCATGAACAGCCGGAACATGGCAGGCAGAAGGATACCGCCCAGTGTGTCGGTCAGCCCCACCATCAACGCGCCGATCAGCGCCCCTTTGATGGACCCGATCCCGCCAATCACAATCACCACAAAGGCAAGGATCAGAACCGGCTCGCCCATGCCCACCTGCACCGATTGCAGGGCACCGACCAGCGCGCCCGCCAGCCCGGCAAGGGCCGCACCGAGGGCAAAGACAATGGTATAAAGTTTTGAGATATCGACGCCGAGGGCCGCAATCATCTCGCGATCTGACTCGCCTGCGCGAATGCGGATGCCCAGACGCGTGCGCAAAATCAGCCAGAACAGCCCAGCCGCAATGGCAAGGCCAATGGCAATCAGCGCCAGCCGGTATTTAGGATACTCAATACCGCCGGGCAGGGTGACGGGGCCGGACAGATAGTCAGGGATATCCAGAAACAACGGGAAGGAGCCAAAGAGATACCGGGTGCCTTCGGAAAAGATCAGGATCAATGCGAAGGTTGCCAGCACCTGATCCAGATGGTCGCGATCATAAAGTCTTCGGATCACCACCAGTTCCACAATCGCGCCTGCCGCCGCCGCCGCAGCCAGCGCCGCGATCAAAGCCAGCACGAACGATCCTGTCGCCCCCGCGACGGCCGCCGCCGCAAAAGCCCCGACTATGTAAAGCGACCCATGCGCCAGATTGATCAGGCCCATGACGCCAAAAACCAGCGTCAGCCCGGCGGCCATGAGAAACAACATGACCCCGAACTGAAGCCCATTGAGGACCTGTTCGATGAAGAGCAGAAATGTCACGAAACAGCGTCTCCGGCGGGGGCAGGGCGCTGATCAGCGTCTGCCCCCAGTGTCTTACATCTTGCAGTCGCCCACATAGACGTTGGAATGATCCTCAAGGGCTACACCGACGATCTTGTTGGTGTAAACGTCGCCTTCCTTGATCACTTCACGCACATAGATGTCCTGAACCGGGTGGTGGTTTGCCGAGAACTCGAAATCACCACGTACGCTGTCGAAATCCGCTTCTTTCAGCGCCGCGCGGAAAGCATCGGCATCCGAGATATCTGCCTTGGCCATGGCCGAGAGCAGCAGGTTGGCGGTGTTCATAACCCTGCGAGGCATAAAGCGAGGGCAGGCGGCCATACTCGGCCTGGAACGCCTCGACAAAGGCCGCATTGGCCGCGTTGTCGATATCCTTGTTCCACTGGCTGGTGTTTTTCACACCCATGGCTGCATCACCGACAGCTTGCAGGATGCCTTGGTCAAAGCTGAACGCGGGACCAACCACGGGCAGGTCGAGACCGCTATCGGCATATTGCTTGAGGAAGGAAATCCCCATGCCGCCGGGCAGGAAGAAGAACACCGAGTCCGCACCCGATGCGCGGATCTGGGCGATCTCGCTGGCATAGTCTTTTTGGCCCAGCTTGGTGAAAATCTCGCCAGCCAGCTCGCCCTCATAGGTGCGTTTGTACCCGGTCAGGGCGTCCTGACCTGCCGGATAGTTGGGTGCCAGAATGAAGGTGTTTTTGAAGCCTGCTGTCGTGGCATAACCGCCCGCCGCCTCGTGCAGATTGTCATTCTGCCAGGCCACGTTGAAATAGTTAGGGTTACAGTATCCGTCTTGATCAAGGAGAATTTTGCGACCATTCGCGGTCAGCCTTGACAAGCGCATTTGCCATCTCGATCAGTTTTCTCATGAGCGCGGTGAGAGCGACTTTGGCAGGCTTTCCGGCTGCCATCATGGCCTGGTATTTCCTTGCGAGGTCAGGGTTGTGGCGTGCCGCGACGAGAGTCGGCATGTAAAGAGCGTCGCGCAGGAATTTACGACCGCCCTGAATGAAGGCCTTGCCGCGCCATTGCCCGGACTGTCGCGTCATGGGTGCGGGACCCGCCGGACTGGCTGCCTTCCTGCGGTCCAGTGTTCCGATCTCTGGAAATTCGACCAGGATGGCGACGGCAGCGACCTCGCCGATGCCGGGAATGGAGCGGAGAATATCATGTGCGCGCGCCCTTTTCCGACAATCACGCAGACGCGTCCCGAGTTCATCGTCAAGAGCCGCGATCTGGCGTTTGACCTGCGTCAGGCGTGCTTTTGTCTGGCGGCGTGTGAACGCCAGAGTCTGTGTTTTCACACGGTTCAACAGCCGGGTTCTGTCCTTGACCAGGGCCATCCGCGCGATCTGCAACTCTTTGAGTTCACGTTCATTCCTGTTGTAAGGCCTGTCCGGTACCGGATCGAACGCCGAACCCATCGTGGCCAGGATGCGCGCGTCAACGGCATCTGTTTTGGCACGCGTTCCATGCGCCTGGGCAAAGCGGCGGGCCTGTAGTGGATTGATCTTCACCAGAGGCAATTTGCCCGGGAACGTCTTCTCGAAGGAGGCATGGTAAGCATCCGTTGGTTCAAAGACCACGATTTGTGGCTGTTCGCTCCCGATCCAGCGCCTGAGCGCGCGAAAGCCGGAAGCGGTGTTGTCGAATTGGGCATGTTGTCCTGTCTTGATCCGATGCACATCCAAATGCGCTTTGGAGATGTCGATCCCGATGCTGTCCTTCATTATCTTCGATGTCCTGTGCCTGTCGTGCAGAGCCATGAGCTGCTGCGTATCCGTTCAGGCCTCATGCGAAGACGGTGGCTGATCAAACTGTAGCACGGTTCATTACAACCAGGCCCCTCACGATCCAGCGACCGTCGAAGCCAGTCACGCCATATATGGCGTGACTGGCTTCGACTCAAACTTCGCATGAAACCCAGGGAAAGTCATAAGACAAGCCCTTACCCGCCAGCGCCGAAGGGCCGGCATTGGGCGACAGGTAGAACTTGCCCTGTGCCGTGGCCGACGGCACCACGGCCATGGCGAGGTTTGACCAGATGATGCCGGTCAGCACGTCCACCTTTTCCGACTGGATCATCTTGTCGGCCGGTTGCACGGCAATGTCCGGTTTGCGCTGATCATCCTCGACCACGATCTTCAGGTGGTCATTGCCCGCCATCTTGGCCGCCAGCAGAAAACCATCGCGCACGTCGATACCAAGGCCTGCGCCCCCGCCAGACAGCGTGGTGATCATCCCGACTTTGACATCCGTTCCATGGCTACCCGCCGTTGCGGTGCTGGCCATCGCGGCGATCCCGACCGCTGTGATCCATGTTTTCAGGTTCATTGTTAATGGCTCAATTAGCATTGATTATGCGTGGCGTATTACAGGCAGGATGCCTGCTGCTGCGGCAAGTATCGCGCGCGGCGTTTGGTGGCTCGGAAGGACGGCAAGGTGGAACCACCGAAGGTAGCTGTCCAGGTATTTGGTTGCGATACCCCGATGGCGGCGCGGAAAGGTCTTTAACCGCTCATGCCGACTGTTCACGGTTTGAATGTGCAATTCACCACGGACACGTTCTCCGGCGGTCCGGTTGAGACTTTCATGGCTGACGCCCGTTTCTGCGGCGCAGGGCGGGTACCCGGTGCAGCCATCGGTCACCGGGAGAGCGTCCCCATCAAGACGTGGCTGCAGAACCGTTTTGAGATGTTCGGCTGTCACCGCAGGCAAGACAGCACTGATGGTGGTGCCTGATCGGTCGACTGCAACGAGGACCGGAACCTGCTCCTTCGACAATCCGCGTTTTGAGGCCTTTCCCCCGCGTTTGCGGGCTTTTCGAGAGAGATTACGCTCCCCTTTCCGGCTGCGCGGAAAGAACGTCCCGTCGGCTTCGACGATCCCGCACAGCTTGACCGCACCGACCGTTACAGCCTGAAGAAAGCGATGACGCCAACGAAAAGCTGTGGTGTCGGCCACCATACAACGCCCGTCGGACGCCTTTACCGTTTCGCCGTCGCGCAGGGAAGCTGCAAACTCTGCCCACCTGTCCTTGTGGCGCAAGCGGGCAAGCGGCGTCCCGGTCAGCGCGTTGAAGGTTTTGCGACAGCTTTTGCAAAAGAACCTCGTCAGGCCACTTGCATGGCCTCTGATGATCGCACCGCCCGAAGCGCAGTGCGGACAGATACGCCCCTCGCGAACAGTCGCCTCAAGGAGATCGATCACGCTTTCCAGCGACGAAACCCCGGCAACGAGCCGTCCGGTTTCAGCCCGTTGTTTCGATGAAAGGTTGTCGATCTCGTTGAGCCACACCAAAAAAGCCTGATGATCCATGTGCCGCACCCCATAATTTTGTTCATGGTGTGTTCTATTACAGGTTGGCACGCATAATCAATGCTAGGGTCTGTTGACAATCATCGTGTTGCAATGAGCATGGCACAGAGGTGCCAGTTGGCAGCGTAGCTTGTATCAGTCTTGTCGTATCGCGTTGCTATGCCTCTGAATTTCTTGATCTTTGCGAAGTAGTTTTCGATGAGATGGCGCCACTTGTACATGTGGGTATCGTAGTCCCGTTGAACTTTTCGGTTCGATTTGGGCGGGATGACAGCGGTTGCGCCACGCTCATCAAGGTCTTGCAGGAGCCAGTCGGCGTCGAAGGCTTTGTCGGCCAGCAACGCCCCAAAGGAAGCCCCCTTGATCAGAGGAGCGACCCCCTTCATGTCGTGTGCCTGTCCCGGCAAAAGCAGAAACCGGAACAGGTTACCGAGCGCATCGACCAAGGCCACGACCTTGGTCGTCAGTCCGCCGCGAGAGCGTCCGATAGCCTGGTGTTGAGTCCCCCTTTTGCGCCCGAAGCCTTCTGATGAGCTTGAACAATCGTCCCGTCGATAAGGGCATATTCCAGGTCCGGCTCGCCACTCATGGCATTGAAAAGACTCTCGAACACGCCGTTCCTGGCCCATCGACGAAATCGCTTGAACTGGCTGTTCCAGTTGCCAAACTCTTTGGGCAAATCCCGCCATGGGGACCCTGTGCGTACGCGCCATAATACTGCTTCCATAAACCGGCGATTATTGCGCGCGGTAACACCCGGATCGCCTGCCTTGCCCGGTATAAGCGGCTCAATCTTCTCCCAAAGCTCATCGGAAACAGCCAAACGATTTGCGTCCATCAACACCTCCATTTTGGAAGCTTGAATCAGACTTCAGGCAAAATGGGAACCCCGAATGTCAACAGGCCCTAATTGAGCCTTGTTAATTCTCCCTATTTTATCTCAGAACGCCTTGAAGGTCAGCGTTGTCTCGGTGCGTTCAATCCCGTCGATATCCAGCAGGTTTTCATTAATGAAATGGCCCACATCCTCAGCCTCGGGGATGTACAGCTTGAGCAGCAGGTCAAACGGTCCGCTGGTCGAATACAGCTCGGAATGCACCTCGCGCAGCGCAATTGCCTCGGCCACCCGGTACGAACTGCCCGGCTTGCACCGGATATTCACAAAAACGCAGCGCATGTCATGCCCCCTTTTTGACTTCAGGCCCTATTAAGAACGGTTTTCCGACAGAGTTAAACGGTGATTTTGACTTTCCGGTCGGAATTCTGGATCAGATCGCCCCGATCAGAAGGGCATAAATGGCAAATCCGTCGATTACCCGGCCCAAGACAGCGCCATGGTCCATCCGCAAAAGCCAATAACAAATGCACAAAGGCACCCAGATCGACAGGGTCAGCATCGCGCAATAGGCGGCGGCCCCCTGCCAGCCGTCGATATCCGATCCGTTGCCGCCGTTTTCCAGTTTCTGGGTCACCCAGAGGCGCAGAGGTTGCGGATAGCTGAGCAATACGGTGAACACCCCGACCATACCATGCAGCAGCGTAGGGATCAGGGTGGAGGCAAGCATGAACGCCAGCCACCCGTAATTGCCGCGCGTGTCAGGGTCTTGCAGATCGGCAAAAACCCCCGGCAGGTCCAGAAGGGCGGTGCCATCCGGCAAGCGGATAAAATGCACATAGCTGATCAGGGCCATCCCAAGTGCCGCGAAAATCAAGCCGCCGCCCAGAAGGTCGATCACCGCCTTGCGGCTGGTGGTGCCCTCGACGCCTTGTCGCAGCAGGTATCGCGTCAGCCCAACGGAGGCGAAATCGGCCGCCGCGTTCAGAATGGGAAAGAGGCCTAGAAACAGAAGACTCGATTCGCAATAAGGGCGGTTGTTTTTGAACGGAGGTATCCCTGCCCATTTGGTCAGGCTGTTTTCAAATTCAGGTTTGCCAGGGCCGCTACATTCCTTGCGATCATATCCGCCTGGCCATTATTGCGATGGGTATCGGCGGGTATCGGCAAAAATCCCGAACTTTTTCATGCGGCAAATTCCATGCTCTGCGCCGATGCGCAGCTTTGCGTGCCATGTGTTGTAGTCTTTGGTAAGGGGATGGTTCCTTGAGGCTTTGAGCGGGACTTCCAGCGACGTTCCCGGATAACCGGGATCGCCCGGGACAGGCACACCGGGGGGCTTGTCCACGCGCGTTTCATCATATATCCGCCTGTCGTGCTTTCGCCCGGGCTGTGCAGGACCAACGGCCAGGATCCTTTTCCTGTCGTCGGTAATGATCCGGTGCGACGCTGTATGGCGTTTCTTCTTTCCTGAATACCTGGCCCTGCGCCTTGACGGCGTCCCGGGGCGCTGAACAGGGCGCTCGGTACTATCGATCATAAGATAGAGAAGATCGTTTCTTTCCTGTGTCGATAATTTGATCCTGCGCTCCGGCATGGCGAAATGGCCAGCCATCACCGTCGTCATGGCGCGAACGCGGCGGCAAACTGTAGGGCTGGAAATGTCGAAAAGCAGGCCAGCAAAGGTCTGGCCGGCGTATGTGCGGTAATGGATCAGGCACAAAAGCATTTGTTCCGCCAGTTGCAGCCGATACTTCCTGCCTCCCCCGATGGCCCGTTGTCTGTTCTTTCGGGACAAACGCCCGGCTTCACCGGCAAGCCAAATCGGGTGAAGCTGACAAACCGGAGCATCAAAATCCGCCGGACGTATTCCGAAAGGCGGAAAAACAACTCTGGACGTGCCCGTAAAACTTTCAGTACGGCCATTCCGGCAAACTCCACTGCTTCGGTGAAGCTGGAATAGCGGAAATCTACCTGTTGCGAAACAGGTCTAGAATAGCAAACAGATCAGCTTGGTTTGGCACTGTGTCGCTGAGCCTGTCGTTTTCAAGAACAATCACGGACATAGCTGTAAACAAGAATAAGCAGTGCAGAAGCCACCAGGCCGGGTTCGCACCAAGGCGACTTTGAAGCGCCGTCAGTGCGGCTATGAATGCGAATGCGACTGCGCCTGCACCTGCGTATGGGCCTGCGCTTGTGACTGCGACTGCGACCGCGATTACAAATGCGATCTCTAATGGCAAATTGATTTGACTCGCGCCCCAGATTCCAACGAATGAGATCCCAATGGTGATGACAAACAATGGAAAACGCCGTTGGGGTCTTAGTGTCTGATTCAAAATGGGATGAAGGATTTCAATCTGTTGCAAGTAGTCGGGTCACGCGCCTGATGTGGGCGATGAGCAGCCAGGCCTCGGCGCTTTCGATGGATTTCTCCCGATCCTTTGCCAAACGACGGCAGCGACCGAGCCATGCGAAGGTGCGTTCCACAACCCATCTGCGTGGCAGCACCTCGAAGCCCCCGGCGGTGTCGGAGCGCTTGATGATCTGTAGCGTCCAGCGTCCGAGGCTCACGAGGGCACCCCGCAGCTTCGGCCCGGCATAGCCGCCATCCGCGAACATGTGGCGCGGTTTCGGGGCCTCACGGCGGAGCCTGGCGAAGACCCCGGGCGCACCGTCACGATCCTGAATGTTGGCCGTATGGACCTCGCATGCGATCAGATTGCCACAGGTATCAGTGATAATGTGGCGTTTTCGACCTTTGATCCGCTTGCCCGCATCGTAGCCGGAAAGGGACGTGTTTTCAGAGGTTTTAACGCTCTGGCTGTCGATCACACCGGCTGTCGGCTGCACATCGCGGCCTGCCGCGAGGCGCACGGCCGCGACCAGGTGGCGGTTGATCCGGGCCAGCAGGCCATCATCTCGCCAGAGGTGGAAATAGTAACGCACAGTCGAGACCGCAGGAAAGTCCTTCGGCAGGAGCGACCATGCGCACCCGGCGGCGGCAAGATACTGAATCGCATTCCAGACCCGACGCAAATGCACCTTTCGCGGACGCCCAGGGCGGTTACGGCCGGGTAACAATGACCGCACGATATTCCATTCCGCATCGGTCAAATCACTTGGATAGCACTTTGTTTCGCGCATATGCTGCGCACGGGTGAATTCAGTCCAGGCCATTGTGATCTCCGTTCAATTTCACAACCGAACAGAATCACAACCTGTTGAATTCACTCAACTCATTTCTGATCAGACACTTAGAACCACCCCAGCCAGAATAGCAGCGAATGTAAGAAGCCAGACACCGGCAAAACCGCGTTGCAGGCCGGTTCCGGCCTCGGCCAGCTCAACTGTTCCCAGCGTCATCGGAAAGCCGCATATCCACTGGATCACGATCGACAGAATGGGATAAGCCACAGCCAGCACCATGGTAAGCCCGATCAGGTCACTGCTGAACGCAATACGGCGCGTGGATAGCTGGCGATCAAGTTCATCCCGCGACAGGCGCAGATCAATCCAATCCAGCACGCGCCGCATGATGCGTTCATAGCGCATACGCGCGCGGCCTTGCGCCAGATTACCGATGACGCGTTTGCGATCTGCGTCGCTTTGCCAGACATTGCCAAACGGCGTCAGGGTGAGCAGGACAATAAACGTTGCTGCCGGGCCGTACACGACCCAGCCTTTGGTCAGCAAAAACGCTAGAAGTTCACCCATACCGCCCATTCACCCCGATGGTGGCGACCTTAGGGTGTTTTGTGATTTTCACAGAAGTGTTCAAGCGGCGGTCCAACACCCGATAAGAAGCATGTATCAGCCGCTGAGATGCCGCGCGCGGGCGCCGCGTTCGATGGCGGCGGCATGCAGGCGGTCGATGTTCAGCTCATACCGGATTTCTTCCAACAGACGCAGCTCGGTTTCTTGCAGGGTGCCATCGGCGGCGGCCACATCACAGGCCAGCGCATAGGCTGTCTCGTAAAGATGGTCGGGCAGGTTGTCGCGCACCAGACCGAAGAGTGCATCAAGCCCCTCTTCGACGCTGAACAGATCAAACACGGTCTGCGCCATGATATGCATCCGATCCAGATCATAGGCCCCGAAAATCGGCAGGTTGTTGACCGCCGACTGAATTTTAACCAGCTCAGCCGTGCGGATATCCTCGTCCGAGGCCGAGACCGCGATCATGACCGCCACCAGGCAATCCTGTGGGCTGAGAGGGTGGGGAAGCTGCTCGCTCATAATGCGTCCTTTCGCGACGTGTTGCAGTGCAGAATATTGACTGTAAGCGCCCTCGGCAATAGGAAGCGGCGTGTTGTCTTGCGATCCTCGCCAGATGCCCTGACTCCGGAGTGCCCCCATGTCTGCGACCCGCGACGCTGCAATGCAATCGAAAGCCTGGCCTTTTGAAGAAGCGCGCCGCGTTCTCAAACGCTATGAAAAGGGTGCCCCAGAGAAGGGTTATGTGCTGTTTGAAACCGGCTATGGTCCCAGCGGACTGCCCCATATCGGCACTTTTGGCGAGGTATTGCGCACCACGATGGTGCGCCGCGCGTTCGAGGTGATCAGCGATATTCCGACCAAGTTGATTTGTTTCTCGGACGATCTGGACGGGATGCGCAAAGTGCCGGGCAATGTGCCCAACCCCGAAATACTGGAACAACATCTACAGCGCCCGCTGACGGATGTCCCTGATCCGTTCGGCGAATACGAAAGCTTTGGCCACTATAACAACGCCATGCTGCGCCGGTTTCTGGATACGTTCGGGTTTGACTATGAATTCATCTCGGCGCGCGAGTTCTATCGCTCGGGTCGGTTTGATGAGATCCTGATGCGCTGCGCCGAGCGCTATGACGACCTGATGAAAATTATGCTCAAAAGCCTGCGGGAAGAGCGGCAACAGACCTATTCGATCTTTCTGCCGCTGCATCCCGAAACCGGGCGGGTGATGTATGTGCCGATGAAACATGTGGATGCGGCGAATGGCACCGTCACCTTTGACGATGACACCGGCAAGGAATGGACCCTGCCGGTGACAGGCGGGAATGTGAAACTACAATGGAAGCCGGATTTCGGCGCGCGTTGGGCGGCTCTGGGCGTGGACTTTGAGATGTATGGCAAGGAACACGCCACCAACGAGAAAATCTATGACGCCATCTGCCGGGCTTTGGGCATGCGTCCACCCGAGCATTTCTCGTACGAGCTGTTCCTTGATGATAAGGGCCAGAAGATTTCAAAGTCCTCCGGCAACGGCATCAGCATTGACGAGTGGCTGACCTATGCGTCCACGGAATCGCTGTCTTATTTCATGTATCAAAAGCCCAAAACCGCCAAGCGGATGCATTTCGATGTGATCCCCAAAGCGGTCGATGAGTATCACCAGCAATTGCGCGCCTTTCCGGGGCAGGACACGACCCAGCAGTTGAACAACCCCGTCTGGCACATCCATAGCGGTGACGTGCCTGAAAGCCGGATGGTGGTGCCGTTCTCGATGCTGCTGAACCTGGCCTCGGTGTCGCACGCCCGTGACAAAGAGACACTCTGGGGGTTCATCCAGCGCTACGCGCCCGATGCCAGCCCCGAAACCAATCCCGATATGGATGCGGCCGCCGGGTTTGCGGTGAAGTATTTTGAGGATTTCGTCGCCCCGCAGAAGCAGTACCGCGCAGCCAGCGATGCGGAGCGTGAGGCGCTGGAAGCCCTGCGCGCCGAGCTGATTGCCTATGATGGCCCCGCGGATGACGAGGCCCTGCAATCCATCGTCTACGCGGTGGGGCGCGATCGGTTCGATCCGCTGCGCGACTGGTTCAAGGCGCTTTACGAAGTGCTGCTTGGGGCCAGTCAGGGCCCGCGCTTTGGTGGGTTTATCGCGCTTTACGGAGTGCAGGAAACCGTGCAGCTGATTGACGATGCACTGGCGGGCAAGCTGAACTGAGATCAGATCAAACCGACAGCGCCAGAACCCGGCTGATTTCCGTCAGAGAGCGGCCGGATTGCTCCATCCATGTGTTAAACGCCGCCTGAACGGCCTTCAGTGCCGTTTTGGAGGTCGCAGGCTTGTCGATCACCCCTTCGGCAATCAGGCGGGCTGTCACATCCGGGCTGAGCATGAAGCTGTCGCGCCCCATGAACCGCATGGCATATTGCGCCGAATTGCCACCCAGATGCGATCCACGCTTTTTCAGCAGCTCCAAAAGGCCGATAAAATCCTGTGACGGCCATTCCCCCAATACCTTGCCAACCCCACCCTCGTCGCGCAGCTCGAGCAGGAAGGCGGCGTTGTCCCGCACGGTGGCAATCTTGATCGGGTTGCGCACAATCGCGGTGTTGCGCACCAGCGCATCGAATTTCTCATCATCCATGAATGCACAGCGGCCCACATCAAACCCATCAAATGCGTCTTCAAATCCGTGCCATTTTGCCTCGATCACTTTCCAGCTGAAACCAGCCTGGAAAATGCAGCGCGTTATCGTGGAAAGCCAACGATCCTCGGGGATTTTGACCAGGTCCAAAAGACCTCTGCATAATTCAGGGTTCCGCCAAACTTTAGATTTTGATATCTTTAGGCCAATCGGATTTGGATGGCGATATGGACCTGTTTTTACGTGAAGCGACGGATCGGATTGGATTTGAAGACCCGCTTTTCAAGATCGATGCGCTTTTGGACTGGGGTGAGTTTTCCGCCATTCTGAACCGCGGTCCTGGACGGTCTGGTTTGGGCCCTTCCGGCTATACACCTCTTGTTTTGTTCAAGTGCCTGTTAGTGGGTCAGTGGCATGGCTTGTCGGACCCGAAGCTTGAACGTGCCTTAAAGGTCCGGCTGGATTTCATGCTGTTTTGCGGGCTTGATCTACATGGCCCTGTGCCAGATGAGACCACCCACTGTCGATTTCGCAATGCATTGGTTCACGCTGGTGTCTATGATGATCTTCTCGCCGAGGTTTGCCGACAGATCGAGAAACACGGCCTCAAGCTCCAGGAAGCCGAGGCGGCGATTATCGACGCAACCCTGATAGAGAGCGCCGCCCGCCCGCGGACCCATATCGAGGCGCCGCAGGATCGCGAAGAAGGCGACACACAGGAGAACCCGGATTGTCAATCGCAGAGTAAAATGGGTCCATGTCGCGGCGTAAAAATGGGCCACTTCGGTTGATGTTTTGTGGCGCTTTTGCACGCGTGCTCGTCACAAAGCTGAAGCGTGCCAAAGCGCATGCTGGCCATAAGGCCAGCATTATTCTGACTGTGATTGCGGGCTGGTTATTTTCGGTTGTTGCGACTGTGTTTGAGCCGATAGCTTTCGCCATTCATCTCGAGGATGTGGACGTGATGGGTTAAACGATCGAGTAGCGCACCGGTCAGCCGCTCAGAGCCAAAGACTTCAGTCCATTCATCGAAGGGCAGGTTCGAGGTTATGATGATGGAGCCGCGTTCATAGCATTGGGATATGACCTCGAAGAGCAGCTCTGCGCCAGATTTGCTGAGCGGTACGAAGCCCAGTTCATCAATGATCAACAGGTTCTGGCTGGTCAGTTGCTTTTGAAGGCGCTGCAATCTCCGCTCATCTTGAGCCTCGATCAGATCATGGACTAATGCCGCAGCCGTTGTGAAGCGCACCTTCAGTCCTCTTTGACATGCAGCCAGCCCAAGTCCCAGGGCGATGTGTGTCTTGCCCGTGCCTGACGGGCCGAGCGCGATGATGTTCTCCCTGCGATTAACGTAATCGCATCGTGCCAGATCCATCGTCAGGGGCTTGTTCAAGCTTGGCATGATCTTGAAGTCAAAGCTATCCAAGCTCTTGGTGCTGGGGAACTTCGCCGCTTTGATGCGCCGTTCAATCATCCGGCGTTCGCGGTCGATCAATTCCATCTCACACAGCCGCGCCAGATAGTGGATGTGATCTTTGTTCTCTGCAGCACAGAGCTGCGCCTGTTTGGCATACTCGCCTTGGAACGTTGGCAGTCGCAGTTGTTTAAGATGATGCCGTAGAAGAATCCGAGGGGCTTCGGTCATGCCGCGGTCCTTCCCATCAAGCTCATGTAACTGGATGGGCGTGTTGTGCCGACATTGGCCTTGGGCAAGTATGGATAGAAGTCCAAATCCAATCGTGGTGGCCGCTTCTCAACCCGACACAGTACAAGGTGTTTTACGGCGTCATAGCCAATTGCACCCATATCTATTGCCTGCTGGATTGCGCCTTGCACAACATCCATTTCGAAGGTCTCCAAAAGGCGCAAGACTTGAACGTATTCTCGCTTGCCCGGCTTACCCATTCTGGCTTCAAGCAGTCGGTGCAGCGTGGCAAATACATCTGGCAAATGCCAACCCTGCAAAGGCGCGGCCTGATCCAGGGCACCCACCTTTTGTTCAAGCAGGGGCAAAAAGTGCAATGGGTCAAAGACCATATCCGCTGATGTGTAGGATCGTTTGTGCCGCGCAATAATCTCATTGCCGCAGCCGATGATAACCTCATGCACAAACCCACGCACATGAACATCGTGGTGCGCATAGGCTACTGGCACCGAGTAATCATTGCTGCGATAGCGCACCATTGAGATCGACGTTGCACGCGTGCTGACGTGATCGCAGGCTTCATATTCTGCGACGGGCAATCCCATCAGAGCATCCAAATCCGACATCAGGCGTGCGCCTATGGTTTGGGTGTGACCCCGCAACGTATCGGCCTGACGTGCTAAACACTTCTCTTCCAAATGTGCGTTCAGATCATCAAAGCTGTCATAGCGAGGTGCGGGAACCATGAAGTTGCGGCGGGTGTATCCAACCATGCCCTCAACGTTGCCTTTATCGTTCCCTCGCGCGGGTCTGCCAAACTTGTCATCAAACAAGTAATGCGACTGCAGTTCCGTAAACCGACGTGTGCGGATGCGCGTCTTATCCCCGAGTATCCGAGCCACGGCGATCTTGGTATTGTCGTAGAGAATGGATTGCGGAATGCCGCCAAAGAATGCAAAGGCGGACACATGGCCATCGCAAAACGCCTCGGTTGTCTCAGCTGGATATCCCTTCACAAACACCGCATCAGAATGTGGCAAGCTCATCACGAAGAAGTGGATCTTGCATTCCACGCCACCGATCACGCCCAGCGTCTCACCAAAATCAACCTGCGCATGGCCCGGCCGATGCGACAACGGCACAAACACCTCTTTGGTGCGCCGTTTTTGCTCGCGCACGTAATAGGTCACCGTGGTCAGGCTGCCGGCATATCCATGCTCATCGCGCAGCCGTTCAAAGATGCGCTTGGCCGTGTGTCGCTGCTTTTTGATCAGGGCTTTGTCTGTGCGCAGTATCTCATCGACCACACCAACATAACCATCAAGCGTTGGCCGCCGAGGCGCTTCCGACCGACGATACCCAGGCGGAAGTTCATGGCGCAGCATCTTCGCGATCGTCTTACGATCTTTGTTCTCTAATCTGTCAATGCGTGTTTCCTGAGTTTCCTGCTTTTGATGTCAGAGGTTGCCTTTGTTCTCTTCGAACTCTGAGGTTCATGATGGGGTTGGCTGGGTGTGGGTCGGCAATGTTGAAACCGCAATCATACCGTTGGTCTTGGCTGTTCTCTAATCTGTCAATGCGTGTTTCCTGAGTTTCCTGCTTTTGATGTCAGAGGTTGCCTTTGTTCTCTTCGAACTCTGAGGTTCATGATGGGGTTGGCTGGGTGTGGGTCGGCAATGTTGAAACCGCAATCATACCGTTGGTCTTGGCTGTTCTCTAATCTGTCAATGCGTGTTTCCTGAGTTTCCTGCTTTTGATGTCAGAGGTTGCCTTTGTTCTCTTCGAACTCTGAGGTTCATGATGGGGTTGGCTGGGTGTGGGTCGGCAATGTTGAAACCGCAATCATACCGTTGGTCTTGGCTGTTCTCTAATCTGTCAATGCGTGTTTCCTGAGTTTCCTGCTTTTGATGTCAGAGGTTGCCTTTGTTCTCTTCGAACTCTGAGGTTCATGATGGGTTGGCTGGGTGTGGGTCGGCAATGTTGAAACCGCAATCATACCGTTGGTCTTGGCTGTTCTCTAATCTGTCAATGCGTGTTTCCTGAGTTTCCTGCTTTTGATGTCAGAGGTTGCCTTTGTTCTCTTCGAACTCTGAGGTTCATGATGGGGTTGGCTGGGTGTGGGTCGGCAATGTTGAAACCGCAATCATACCGTTGGTCTTGGCTGTTCTCTAATCTGTCAATGCGTGTTTCCTGAGTTTCCTGCTTTTGATGTCAGAGGTTGCCTTTGTTCTCTTCGAACTCTGAGGTTCATGATGGGGTTGGCTGGGTGTGGGTCGGCAATGTTGAAACCGCAATCATACCGTTGGTCTTGGCTGTTCTCTAATCTGTCAATGCGTGTTTCCTGAGTTTCCTGCTTTTGATGTCAGAGGTTGCCTTTGTTCTCTTCGAACTCTGAGGTTCATGATGGGGTTGGCTGGGTGTGGGTCGGCAATGTTGAAACCGCAATCATACCGTTGGTCTTGGCTGTTCTCTAATCTGTCAATGCGTGTTTCCTGAGTTTCCTGGCTTTTGATGTCAGAGGTTGCCTTTGTTCTCTTCGAACTCTGAGGTTCATGATGGGGTTGGCTGGGTGTGGGTCGGCAATGTTGAAACCGCAATCATACCGTTGGTCTTGGCTGTTCTCTAATCTGTCAATGCGTGTTTCCTGAGTTTCCTGCTTTTGATGTCAGAGGTTGCCTTTGTTCTCTTCGAACTCTGAGGTTCATGATGGGTTGGCTGGGTGTGGGTCGGCAATGTTGAAACCGCAATCATACCGTTGGTCTTGGCTGTTCTCTAATCTGTCAATGCGTGTTTCCTGAGTTTCCTGCTTTTGATGTCAGAGGTTGCCTTTGTTCTCTTCGAACTCTGAGGTTCATGATGGGGTTGGCTGGGTGTGGGTCGGCAATGTTGAAACCGCAATCATACCGTTGGTCTTGGCTGTTCTCTAATCTGTCAATGCGTGTTTCCTGAGTTTCCTGCTTTTGATGTCAGAGGTTGCCTTTGTTCTCTTCGAACTCTGAGGTTCATGATGGGGTTGGCTGGGTGTGGGTCGGCAATGTTGAAACCGCAATCATACCGTATGGTCTTGGCTGTTCTCTAATCTGTCAATGCGTGTTTCCTGAGTTTCCTGCTTTTGATGTCAGAGGTTGCCTTTGTTCTCTTCGAACTCTGAGGTTCATGATGGGGTTGGCTGGGTGTGGGTCGGCAATGTTGAAACCGCAATCATACCGTTGGTCTTGGCTGTTCTCTAATCTGTCAATGCGTGTTTCCTGAGTTTCCTGCTTTTGATGTCAGAGGTTGCCTTTGTTCTCTTCGAACTCTGAGGTTCATGATGGGGTTGGCTGGGTGTGGGTCGGCAATGTTGAAACCGCAATCATACCGTTGGTCTTGGCTGTTCTCTAATCTGTCAATGCGTGTTTCCTGAGTTTCCTGCTTTTGATGTCAGAGGTTGCCTTTGTTCTCTTCGAACTCTGAGGTTCATGATGGGGTTGGCTGGGTGTGGGTCGGCAATGTTGAAACCGCAATCATACCGTTGGTCTTGCTGTTCTCTAATCTGTCAATGCGTGTTTCCTGAGTTTCCTGCTTTTGATGTCAGAGGTTGCCTTTGTTCTCTTCGAACTCTGAGGTTCATGATGGGGTTGGCTGGGTGTGGGTCGGCAATGTTGAAACCGCAATCATACCGTTGGTCTTGGCTGTTCTCTAATCTGTCAATGCGTGTTTCCTGAGTTTCCTGCTTTTGATGTCAGAGGTTGCCTTTGTTCTCTTCGAACTCTGAGGTTCATGATGGGGTTGGCTGGGTGTGGGTCGGCAATGTTGAAACCGCAATCATACCGTTGGTCTTGGCTGTTCTCTAATCTGTCAATGCGTGTTTCCTGAGTTTCCTGCTTTTGATGTCAGAGGTTGCCTTTGTTCTCTTCGAACTCTGAGGTTCATGATGGGGTTGGCTGGGTGTGGGTCGGCAATGTTGAAACCGCAATCATACCGTTGGTCTTGGCTGTTCTCTAATCTGTCAATGCGTGTTTCCTGAGTTTCCTGCTTTTGATGTCAGAGGTTGCCTTTGTTCTCTTCGAACTCTGAGGTTCATGATGGGGTTGGCTGGGTGTGGGTCGGCAATGTTGAAACCGCAATCATACCGTTGGTCTTGGCTGTTCTCTAATCTGTCAATGCGTGTTTCCTGAGTTTCCTGCTTTTGATGTCAGAGGTTGCCTTTGTTCTCTTCGAACTCTGAGGTTCATGATGGGGTTGGCTGGGTGTGGGTCGGCAATGTTGAAACCGCAATCATACCGTTGGTCTTGGCTGTTCTCTAATCTGTCAATGCGTGTTTCCTGAGTTTCCTGCTTTTGATGTCAGAGGTTGCCTTTGTTCTCTTCGAACTCTGAGGTTCATGATGGGGTTGGCTGGGTGTGGGTCGGCAATGTTGAAACCGCAATCATACCGTTGGTCTTGGCTGTTCTCTAATCTGTCAATGCGTGTTTCCTGAGTTTCCTGCTTTTGATGTCAGAGGTTGCCTTTGTTCTCTTCGAACTCTGAGGTTCATGATGGGGTTGGCTGGGTGTGGGTCGGCAATGTTGAAACCGCAATCATACCGTTGGTCTTGGCTGTTCTCTAATCTGTCAATGCGTGTTTCCTGAGTTTCCTGCTTTTGATGTCAGAGGTTGCCTTTGTTCTCTTCGAACTCTGAGGTTCATGATGGGGTTGGCTGGGTGTGGGTCGGCAATGTTGAAACCGCAATCATACCGTTGGTCTTGGCTGTTCTCTAATCTGTCAATGCGTGTTTCCTGAGTTTCCTGCTTTTGATGTCAGAGGTTGCCTTTGTTCTCTTCGAACTCTGAGGTTCATGATGGGGTTGGCTGGGTGTGGGTCGGCAATGTTGAAACCGCAATCATACCGTTGGTCTTGCTGTTCTCTAATCTGTCAATGCGTGTTTCCTGAGTTTCCTGCTTTTGATGTCAGAGGTTGCCTTTGTTCTCTTCGAACTCTGAGGTTCATGATGGGGTTGGCTGGGTGTGGGTCGGCAATGTTGAAACCGCAATCATACCGTTGGTCTTGGCTGTTCTCTAATCTGTCAATGCGTGTTTCCTGAGTTTCCTGCTTTTGATGTCAGAGGTTGCCTTTGTTCTCTTCGAACTCTGAGGTTCATGATGGGGTTGGCTGGGTGTGGGTCGGCAATGTTGAAACCGCAATCATACCGTTGGTCTTGGCTGTTCTCTACATCTGTCAATGCGTGTTTCCTGAGTTTCCTGCTTTTGATGTCAGAGGTTGCCTTTGTTCTCTTCGAACTCTGAGGTTCATGATGGGGTTGGCTGGGTGTGGGTCGGCAATGTTGAAACCGCAATCATACCGTTGGTCTTGGCTGTTCTCTAATCTGTCAATGCGTGTTTCCTGAGTTTCCTGCTTTTGATGTCAGAGGTTGCCTTTGTTCTCTTCGAACTCTGAGGTTCATGATGGGGTTGGCTGGGTGTGGGTCGGCAATGTTGAAACCGCAATCATACCGTTGTCTTGGCTGTTCTCTAATCTGTCAATGCGTGTTTCCTGAGTTTCCTGCTTTTGATGTCAGAGGTTGCCTTTGTTCTCTTCGAACTCTGAGGTTCATGATGGGGTTGGCTGGGTGTGGGTCGGCAATGTTGAAACCGCAATCATACCGTTGGTCTTGGCTGTTCTCTAATCTGTCAATGCGTGTTTCCTGAGTTTCCTGCTTTTGATGTCAGAGGTTGCCTTTGTTCTCTTCGAACTCTGAGGTTCATGATGGGGTTGGCTGGGTGTGGGTCGGCAATGTTGAAACCGCAATCATACCGTTGGTCTTGGCTGTTCTCTAATCTGTCAATGCGTGTTTCCTGAGTTTCCTGCTTTTGATGTCAGAGGTTGCCTTTGTTCTCTTCGAACTCTGAGGTTCATGATGGGGTTGGCTGGGTGTGGGTCGGCAATGTTGAAACCGCAATCATACCGTTGGTCTTGGCTGTTCTCTAATCTGTCAATGCGTGTTTCCTGAGTTTTCCTGCTTTTGATGTCAGAGGTTGCCTTTGTTCTCTTCGAACTCTGAGGTTCATGATGGGGTTGGCTGGGTGTGGGTCGGCAATGTTGAAACCGCAATCATACCGTTGGTCTTGGCTGTTCTCTAATCTGTCAATGCGTGTTTCCTGAGTTTCCTGCTTTTGATGTCAGAGGTTGCCTTTGTTCTCTTCGAACTCTGAGGTTCATGATGGGGTTGGCTCGGCCAATGGAAACCGCAATCACGCATCGACAGATTTGAGAACCGCCAAGATCATACCGTTGTCTTGGCTGTTCTCTAATCTGTCAATGCGTGTTTCCTGAGTTTTCCTGCTTTTGATGTCAGAGGTTGCCTTTGTTCTCTTCGAACTCTGAGGTTCATGATGGGGTTGGCTGGGTGTGGGTCGGCAATGTTGAAACCGCAATCATACCGTTGGTCTTGGCTGTTCTCTAATCTGTCAATGCGTGTTTCCTGAGTTTCCTGCTTTTGATGTCAGAGGTTGCCTTTGTTCTCTTCGAACTCTGAGGTTCATGATGGGGTTGGCTGGGTGTGGGTCGGCAATGTTGAAACCGCAATCATACCGTTGGTCTTGGCTGTTCTCTAATCTGTCAATGCGTGTTTCCTGAGTTTCCTGCTTTTGATGTCAGAGGTTGCCTTTGTTCTCTTCGAACTCTGAGGTTCATGATGGGGTTGGCTGGGTGTGGGTCGGCAATGTTGAAACCGCAATCATACGTTGGTTGGCTGTTCTCTAATCTGTTGCGTGTTTCCGAGTTTCTGCATTGTTGATGTCAGAGGTTGCCTGAGTTTCCTGCTTTCATGAACTCTGAGAGTTCATGATGGGGTTGGCTGGGTGTGGGTCGGCAATGTTGAAACCGCAATCATACCGTTGGTCTTGGCTGTTCTCTAATCTGTCAATGCGTGTTTCCTGAGTTTCCTGCTTTTGATGTCAGAGGTTGCCTTTGTTCTCTTCGAACTCTGAGGTTCATGATGGGGTTGGCTGGGTGTGGGTCGGCAATGTTGAAACCGCAATCATACCGTTGGTCTTGGCTGTTCTCTAATCTGTCAATGCGTGTTTCCTGAGTTTCCTGCTTTTGATGTCAGAGGTTGCCTTTGTTCTCTTCGAACTCTGAGGTTCATGATGGGGTTGGCTGGGTGTGGGTCGGCAATGTTGAAACCGCAATCATACCGTTGGTCTTGGCTGTTCTCTAATCTGTCAATGCGTGTTTCCTGAGTTTCCTGCTTTTGATGTCAGAGGTTGCCTTTGTTCTCTTCGAACCTCTGAGGTTCATGATGGGGTTGGCTGGGTGTGGGTCGGCAATGTTGAAACCGCAATCATACCGTTGGTCTTGGCTGTTCTCTAATCTGTCAATGCGTGTTTCCTGAGTTTCCTGCTTTTGATGTCAGAGGTTGCCTTTGTTCTCTTCGAACTCTGAGGTTCATGATGGGGTTGGCTGGGTGTGGGTCGGCAATGTTGAAACCGCAATCATACCGTTGGTCTTGGCTGTTCTCTAATCTGTCAATGCGTGTTTCCTGAGTTTCCTGCTTTTGATGTCAGAGGTTGCCTTTGTTCTCTTCGAACTCTGAGGTTCATGATGGGGTTGGCTGGGTGTGGGTCGGCAATGTTGAAACCGCAATCATACCGTTGGTCTTGGCTGTTCTCTAATCTGTCAATGCGTGTTTCCTGAGTTTCCTGCTTTTGATGTCAGAGGTTGCCTTTGTTCTCTTCGAACTCTGAGGTTCATGATGGGGTTGGCTGGGTGTGGGTCGGCAATGTTGAAACCGCAATCATACCGTTGGTCTTGGCTGTTCTCTAATCTGTCAATGCGTGTTTCCTGAGTTTCCTGCTTTTGATGTCAGAGGTTGCCTTTGTTCTCTTCGAACTCTGAGGTTCATGATGGGGTTGGCTGGGTGTGGGTCGGCAATGTTGAAACCGCAGATCATACCGTTGGTCTTGGCTGTTCTCTAATCTGTCAATGCGTGTTTCCTGAGTTTCCTGCTTTTGATGTCAGAGGTTGCCTTTGTTCTCTTCGAACTCTGAGGTTCATGATGGGGTTGGCTGGGTGTGGGTCGGCAATGTTGAAACCGCAATCATACCGTTGGTCTTGGCTGTTCTCTAATCTGTCAATGCGTGTTTCCTGAGTTTCCTGCTTTTGATGTCAGAGGTTGCCTTTGTTCTCTTCGAACTCTGAGGTTCATGATGGGGTTGGCTGGGTGTGGGTCGGCAATGTTGAAACCGCAATCATACCGTTGGTCTTGGCTGTTCTCTAAATCTGTCAATGCGTGTTTCCTGAGTTTCCTGCTTTTGATGTCAGAGGTTGCCTTTGTTCTCTTCGAACTCTGAGGTTCATGATGGGGTTGGCTGGGTGTGGGTCGGCAATGTTGAAACCGCAATCATACCGTTGGTCTTGGCTGTTCTCTAATCTGTCAATGCGTGTTTCCTGAGTTTCCTGCTTTTGATGTCAGAGGTTGCCTTTGTTCTCTTCGAACTCTGAGGTTCATGATGGGGTTGGCTGGGTGTGGGTCGGCAATGTTGAAACCGCAATCATACCGTTGGTCTTGGCTGTTCTCTAATCTGTCAATGCGTGTTTCCTGAGTTTCCTGCTTTTGATGTCAGAGGTTGCCTTTGTTCTCTTCGAACTCTGAGGTTCATGATGGGGTTGGCTGGGTGTGGGTCAAAAGCAATGTTGAAACCGCAATCATACCGTTGGTCTTGGCTGTTCTCTAATCTGTCAATGCGTGTTTCCTGAGTTTCCTGCTTTTGAGGTCAGAGGTTGCCTTTGTTCTCTTCGAACTCTGAGGTTCATGATGGGGTTAGGCTGGGTGTGGGTCGGCAATGTTGAAACCGCAATCATACCGTTGGTCTTGGCTGTTCTCTAATCTGTCAATGCGTGTTTCCTGAGTTTCAACTGCTTTTGATGTCAGAGGTTGCCTTTGTTCTCTTCGAACTCTGAGGTTCATGATGGGGTTGGCTGGGTGTGGGTCGGCAATGTTGAAACCGCAATCATACCGTTGGTCTTGGCTGTTCTCTAATCTGTCAATGCGTGTTTCCTGAGTTTCCTGCTTTTGATGTCAGAGGTTGCCTTTGTTCTCTTCGAACTCTGAGGTTCATGATGGGGTTGGCTGGGTGTGGGTCGGCAATGTTGAAACCGCAATCATACCGTTGGTCTTGGCTGTTGCTACAGAATCGGCGCCGTGTCTCACGCCCTCCCTCGGGCATCGTCCCAGATGGGAACTTTGATTTAGGAATCCTCGTTGTCGCCTCGTAAGCCTTACGCGGACTGGAAGTCAGTTTTGTCTCGCATAATGGCATGAAGTATGATTGCCAGACGACGCGCCAGAGCCACTCGGGCCTTTCTCATCGTTGAGCGCGCACCGATTGCGAGGGCCCATGTCTTCAATTTGAGCGGAGCGGCATACCGCGTCAGCATCACATTGGCGGCCTCATAGAGAAGCGTTCTGACGCGCACGTCGCCCCGCTTTGAGATGCTGCCCGTGTAGTCGATTTCACCAGATTGATGCCGTCGCGGCACCAGTCCAAGATACGCCCCCACATCACGCGATTTCCTGAAACGCGACGGATCATCAATTGCTGCGGCAAAGGCCAATGCTGTGATCGGACCGACCCCTGGTACCGTCATAAGGCGCTGGCAGACTTCGGATTTGCGGGTCATCTTTTTGATGTCGCCATCAATGGCTGCAACCGCCGCGAGGATTGCTTCGCGTGCTGCGAACAGTCCGCAAATTGCGGCATGGAGGCCAGGCACTCCATCGCTAACTTTTAGCGCCGCGTTTTTGAATGCCGGAGACAAAGCTCGTGGCAGCCGCACGCCGAAGACGACGACCAGACCGCGGATCTGATTGTCGAGCGTCACACGCTGTCCGACCAGCTTCTTGCGGGCTGCGATCAGCGACCGGATTGCGTGCGCTGACAGTGATTTGACATGGGTCGGCTTGTAGAATCCCCGTCCGCGCCAGGTGTGCCAAACCGCGGGCATCATTGCGGTCCGTCTTGTGGCCGGCCAGAGATTTAAGGGCCTGATATGCTTGCCTGCTCTCGATGCAAACAACCGGGACACCAAGCTCCGTCAGCCCATGGTAAAGCATTGGTGCCATCCGTCCCGTTTCAAATACAACTTTGGCACATGGTGGTCCAGAAGCGAGGAAGTCAGCGATCGCTTTTGGTGTTGAGCTCGCTTTTCCTTCACGAATAAGGGCCCCTTCACGATCCAGAATGCAGATATGCGTCTCTTCCATGGACACATCCAAACCAGCAAAATATTCCATTGGTCAGTCTCCTTTTCAATTGCATGTGCATCCAGAATAACAGGGGTAACTGAGTGCTGATCCTGATTACGCCATGTTGAAAAACCGCGCCGCTTCTCGGCCAGACATACCGTCCTTCAAACAAGCACGGCGCACACGACTATAAATATCCACAGAATACATCTCCCGCCCTCCGAATAAACGAAGGGCACAAACTGGCGGACTTTTACTCCGCTACAACTGCGATATGCAGCCGCTTCTGTGGCCCAATATTGCTCCGCGTTTTACACCGGATGTGCACTACAGCGCAGATAAGGATGCCCGCTGGGTGAAGAAGGGCTCAAAGTGCACGCTGGGCTTCAAGGGTTTTGCCCGCACAGACGAAGAGGGGTACATCGACAAGGTGCATGTCACGCCCGCCAATGCGGGCGAAAGCCCGGAGTTCAAAACGATGATCAAGGGGGCCAGTGCGCAGCGCGTATTGGCCGACAAGGCCTGCGCGGGCAAAGCCAACAGAGCCGCCCTGAAAGGACAGCACCGCGATGGCATCATGCGCAAGGCTGCACGGAACCGCCCTTTGCGCCAGTTCGAGAAACGTTTCAACAAGCAAATCTCCAAACGTCGGTTCCGGGTTGAGCAGTGCTTTGGCACGATGAAACGTCTCTTCGGTCTACACCGCGCGCGCTACTTTGGTGTCGCTAAAATCCATGCGCAGATGGTCATGGCCGCCATCTCGCAGAACCTCCTCAAGGCCGCAAACAAAATAACTCTCAACCAACAAACCCAGGCAATCGCGTAAACCAAACCCGCAAAACCAATCCGCCTCAAATCCAGAGACGGAACCCAAAAGCCGGCTCAAAAATCAATAAATCCCCAAATAGCGCAATCACGCAGAGGTCTTTCCAATGGGGATTTAGGGCGTTCAAGTAGCGCCTCCACCGCCTCCGGTCCGCCTTTGCGCTCGGCTGCAATGTCGAATATTTCGCCGAAATGTCGCATGGCACGCAGGGGAATCGCGCTTAAAGTTTGACGGTGTCCGAGAATTGGATTCTGGAGGTTTCATCAGATGATGGGGTTTCGAGATGCCAGGATTAGACAGCTGTTTCAATGCGGTGGATGACCCACGCGGCGGCAATGCTCCGCGCCACAAGTTCCGTGATTTGATGACGATCGGCCTTTTGTGCGCGCTTTGCGGTGGTGATACGGCGGTGGACATGGAACCTTTCGGACAAATGAAGGGGGAATTCCTGCGTGGGTTTCCTGAGTTGCCTCACGGGATACCTTGCCATGACGCGTATTCCCGGCTGTTTCGCGTGATGAAGCCGACGGGCTTTCAGGCCTTTTTCGACAAGTTTCGCGCCGACTTTGCGGCTGGCTCCGGTGAGCATCCTGCCATCGCCATTGATGGCAAAGAGATGCGACGCGGCTTTGACAAGGCCGCCGGGCAATCGAATATGAACATTGTCACGGCCTTTGCACATGGGGCACGTCTCACCCTTGGGATTACTCAGGGCGCCAGGGGCGGTGGCGGGATCCTGGCCCTGCGTGAGTTGATTGAGATGCTTGATATCCGCAGCATCACCATCACCGCAGACGCACTGCATTGTCAGCGCGGGACCTGCGAATTGATCGTGCGGGAGGGAGGCGATTATTGCCTGCGGCTCAAGGGCAATCAGGGCGGCATGTTGGCCGATGTCCGGGCTTTCGTGGAAGACGAAGACACAGATTACATTGATGAATATAACACAATTGATGCTGATCATGGTCGTGTGGAAGAGCGGTCATCTCCAGGCGCGCGGTTGGCGACAAAACCAGTCACGCCGAACGGCTTTATCCGCTCTCCAAATGTCCCGCGGCTCAGGGGGCCGCCACACTGATCCGCGGCCAGTGGCAAATTGGGAACAGCTTGCATTGGTCTCTCGACGTGGTGATGAACGACGACCGACACCGCGCGCGAAAAGATCACGCGCCAGCCAGCTTTGCCGCTTTGGGGCGGATTGCCTTGAGCATCATCAAGGCCAATCCTGCAAAAGGATCAAATCGCGGCAAATTCAAAAAAGCGGGCTGGAGCAATGAGGTCCTGAAAACTCTCATCCAAGACTTTTGAAGCGCGATTGCCCTGGCATGGCACGTCCTTTCATTGACGCAGATTTTGCCTGCGGGTACCAAAGGGTGCAACTGACAATCTGTTTGGCCTTGGAGGTGATATGCGGTTTTTGGGATGGGTGGGGCTGCTTCTTGTAGTGGTTGCCTGCACACAGGTGTCGATGCCCGAGGCACCCGAAGGCGAGCGGCTGTTTGCACAAAACTGTGTCCAATGCCACGGCGCATCGGGTAAAGGAGATGGCCCTTGGTCGGTCGGGATGCGCCCGGCGTCGGCTGATCTGACAGCGTTGTCGGTTGATGGCGTCTTCCCGCGCGCACGGGTGCTTTCGGTGATTGATGGCTATGACCGCACCGGCCTGCCGGGTCACACCATGCCGGAATTTGGGCTGTTGCTGGAAGGCGATACCGTACCGGTCGATGTTGGGGATGGTGTGCTGACGCCTACGCCCCGACCTCTTGCAGCGCTGCTGGCGTATCTGGAAAGCATCCAGGAGTAACGCTTTGACTAGCGCGTCAGCAGCTCGACCACAGATTTGCCCAACCGGAAGGGGGCGGCAAAGCTGACCAGACAAATCGCGATGATCTGGATCAGCAGGATATAGGAATTCTGTTGCAGATAATCCCATTCGTCTTTCAGCGTGCTGACCTGCTCGATCAGGGCCTCATAGCTGGAGGCGAGGATGTTGAAATCCGCCGCAATGGTGGGATTTGTGCTCTGTAAATCCGCCAGCGCGGCGGCGGTTGCATCGTCCTGTGCCGCAAAGACCAACAATTGCCCGGGGTCAAACTGATTGGCCATCTCCATTGTTTCTGTCATCACGGCACCCTTCTCGGCGGGCCTGAAAAAGTGCAGGTTTTGTAAGGGGCTCACCTGATCCGTGATGGCGATGAAAAGGGGCAGATCGCTGTTTTCGGCGGTTGAGGCCGATAGAAAATCCGCTTTGTCGCACAGCACTGCCACCGCGTCTCCGGCAGGAGTTTCGCAATATCGCAGTCGAAACCGGGCGGCATCGCGGTCAAAAGAGGCAGTCGCGGCAAAGGCCACGTCGATCTGACTGCTATCGGCCTTGTAGGTGCCCGCCAGAACCGCCACCAGAGCGCCAAACCCGCCCAGCACGACCCAGACCAGATCGGCGAGAAGCCATGCGCGATGCCCGGCTGGTTTGCGCAGCAGGAATGCGGTGCCAAGACAGCCTGATGCAAAAAACGCCAGCAACAGGATAAGCTGATTTTCGATAATGAACATGATGCCCCCGATCTCGGGAGTATTTAGGGAGCCGGGCTCGGACGGGACAAGATCGTTTCAGACAGCGCGCGGTATTGTGACCCCGATTGGGCAGCGATCCTCAGCGGCAAATCCCACGGGTTTCGGCCTCGTCCCAGGGCAGGTGCACCGTGTCGGGGATCACCAGATCGCCCATCGGAAACGCGCTGCTCAGCATCTCTTTCAGCCGGGCGGTGCGCGGTGCCTTCGGGTCAAGAGCCGCACAACAGACGTACTCCTCAACGATCCCGGCCTGTTGCTCATATCCATAATCAAGAAAATCGCTTTTGGTTGAGATATCAAAGAGGTAGGGATCATCACTGGTCACGTGCTCATTGCCCGCCCGCCAAGGTGTGAAGCCGGTTTTTTTCCGGTTCTGCCATTGCCAGACATGGGTGATCTCATGGGCAAAAATCATCGCCGCGAACAGGTCCAGCTCATCTGGGTAATTCGCCATGAAATCCTTGAGATAATAAGGTTCGGTGTAAAACACCTTGTTGTAGAGCGCAATGGCGGCAGGCCCCACCGTCACCAGTTCTTTTTTGGGTTCAGGGAAAATCCGTTCACGACAGGCCAGCTGCGGGCGTTTTTCGCGCTGATAGGTGATCGAACCGACCAAAGCGCCCTGTACAAACCTGACCCTCTGGGTGTCGATCTCGGCACCGTGGATGGATTTGGCAAACTGCGCTTCGGACTCGGTCAGAGGCCGACCGCAGGCCGCCAGAAACAGCAGAGACAGGAAGAGGATCGCGCGCATATTTGTGACCGTAGCAGGGGATTTTTCCCGAGGCGAGGGGGAATTGAGTGCACGCGCCCGCGCTGGTCAATTCTTATGGACCTGCCAATAAGCGAAGCGGAAGGTTAAGCGGTACGCCCTCCTCAACCGCAAGCCTGATGCGATGATAGGGGTTGTATCCCAGCAAAAGATTAGGCTTGCGATGCGAAACTGGTCCAGGCCGGATGAAAATCACCATGCTGCGAAGAGTTGCAATAGCGTTCGCCCTCGCGGACCTCCAAAGTCCAACTTTCACCGTCAGCGACAGTCACTTCGACTTTTACACCATCGATCATCATGTATTGCTTTGGCTCGGATCTTGGACAGGACGCCAAAGCGGCGATGCCTTCGGTCAGGAGGGCGGCGCGTTCGACCGGTACCATTTTCGTCAGTGTCTTGTATCTCGGTGTGCCATCTGGCGACGCTGTGACAGCAACCTTCTGAGTTATGGAATATCCATCTTGAGTGCTGCGCACGATCATGATCTCTGACGGGAAAAACCATCTTTCTATCGTGATCCGTACCGCCAGGCCGTCATCCGGCAGTGCGGTGGTCGACAGGGCTGGCTCATCAAATAGCTGAAAGATGAGCGGCACATCCGACGGGTCTGAACCTTGGTTGCCGATAGGGTGATCGCTGTCTTCCAGCACTGCAGCCCAGTCGGTATATGCCTGAACGATGTCGTCGACAGAGTTGTAGTATACGGGCGTTGAGCACGCGCTAAAAAATAGCATAGAAAGGCACGAAAGTCTTACCCACATATCAGGCGCCTTATTCTTTTATTCCATCTTCCACACTAGGTGGCGCTCGCTTATGATGCTATTCCAAAGAACAAAAAAGAGCAGCGGTATGAACGATCTTTTGGACACCACTCAGGACAGCTCGGACTATGATGCCTCCTCCATCGAGGTGCTTGAGGGGCTCGAGTCTGTCCGCAAACGCCCGGGCATGTATATCGGCGGGACGGATGAGCGCGCGTTGCATCACCTGGTGGCCGAGGTTCTGGACAACTCGATGGACGAGGCGGTGGCCGGACACGCCAGCCGGATCGAGGTGGAGTTGAACGCCGATTACGCCCTGACCGTGCGCGACAATGGCCGGGGCATCCCGATTGATCCGCATCCCAAGTTTCCCGACAAGTCTGCGCTTGAGGTGATTCTGTGCACCCTGCATGCGGGGGGCAAGTTCTCGGGCAAGGCCTATCAGACCTCGGGCGGCTTGCACGGGGTAGGGGCCTCGGTCGTCAACGCGCTGAGCGATTCCATGGTGGTGCAGGTCGCGCGCGACAAGAAACTGTATGAGCAACGGTTTTCACGGGGCCTGCCGCTGGGTCCGCTTGCGGAAATCGGCGCGGCCCCCAACCGGCGCGGCACCACGGTGACTTTCCATGCCGATGAAGAGATTTTTGGCCACCACCGGTTCAAACCCGCGCGGCTGTTTCATTCGATCCGCTCCAAGGCCTACCTGTTCTCGGGCGTCGAAATCCGCTGGAAATCGGCGATTGACGATGGCGAAACCCCGACCGAGGCGACGTTCCATTTCCCCGGCGGGCTGTCGGATTATCTGACCGAAACGCTGGGCTCTGCCTCGACCTATGCAGATGTGGCCTTTGCCGGCACGGTCGATTTTAAGGAGAAATTTGGCGAGCCGGGCAAGGTGGAATGGGCGATCAACTGGACGCCCTCGCGCGATGGGTTCCTGCAAAGCTATTGTAACACCGTGCCCACGCCCGAGGGGGGCACGCATGTGGCGGGCTTCTGGGCGGCGATCCTGAAGGGGATCAAGGCCTATGGCGAGTTAATTAACAACAAGAAGGCGGCCCAAATCACCCGCGATGACCTGATGTCGGGCGGCTGTGCGTTGGTCAGCTGTTTCATCCGCGACCCGGCCTTTGTGGGGCAGACCAAGGACCGCCTGTCCAGCGAAATAGCCCAGAAAATGACCGAAGGCGCGGTACGTGATCACTTTGACAACTGGCTGGCCGCTGATACGAAATCGGCCGGGGCGATCCTTGATTTCCTCGTGCTGCGCGCCGAAGAACGCCTGCGCCGTCGCCAGGAAAAAGAAACCGCCCGCAAAACCGCCACGAAAAAGCTGCGCCTGCCCGGCAAGCTGACCGATTGTTCGTCGAAAGAACGGGAAGGCACCGAGCTGTTCATCGTTGAGGGCGATTCAGCCGGTGGATCGGGCAAAGGCGCGCGGGATCGCAAGACACAGGCGTTGTTGCCGCTCAAGGGTAAAATCCTTAACGTGCTGGGGGCCGCCAGTTCCAAACTGGGCAGCAATGCCGAGATTT
Source organism: Roseovarius sp. (assembly GCA_965207105.1). Taxonomy (GTDB): domain Bacteria; phylum Pseudomonadota; class Alphaproteobacteria; order Rhodobacterales; family Rhodobacteraceae; genus Roseovarius. The sequence goes on from CBDBLS010000058.1 coordinate 217,546, forward strand.
CGGACCTCTGCGAAACGCTGGGCTGTGGCATCGGCTCTCGGTTCATCATCGACGATCTGCGCTATGAAAAGATCATCATCATGACCGACGCGGATGTGGACGGCGCGCATATCGCCTCCCTTCTGATGACATTCTTCTTTACCCAGATGCGGCCCCTGATTGATGCCGGGCATCTCTATCTGGCCTGCCCGCCTTTGTACCGCCTCACCCAAGGCGCCAAACGGGTTTACGTGGCCACGGATGCCGAGAAAAACGCCTTGATGGAAAAGGGTCTGGGCGGGAAAGGCAAGATCGACATGCAGCGGTTCAAAGGCCTGGGCGAGATGGACGCCAAGGACCTGAAAGAAACCACGATGGACCCGAAGTCGCGTAAGTTGATCCGCGTGACGATTGACGAGGACGAACCGGGCGAAACCGGTGATCTGGTCGAGCGTCTGATGGGGAAGAAACCCGAGCTGCGGTACCAGTACATTCAGGAGAATGCGCGATTTGTGGAGGAGTTGGATGTTTGAGTGACCTATCAAGAGCTTACTGAGGGCATTCCAGCATTCAAACCAATCACGGAAGACGTACGACGTCTACGAAAAGAGACGCATTGGACCTGTCGCGCATTTGTGCGGCCCCCAGTGCTCGTTTAAGCCACCTTTCGTTCGAAAGCGACGGGACTTTTCCATCCCAGAGCTGAGTGCCGCCGGCGCGGATTGTAGAACCCGTTGATGTATTCGAAGATAGCCATCTCAGCCTGCCGTCGTGTTTCCCATGACTGTCGCCAGATCAGTTCGGCCTTGATCGTTTTGAAGAACGTCTCAACGGCTGCGCTGTCATAGCAATTGCCCTTTCCACTCATGGATACCTTGAACCCATGTTCGCGCAGGATCTTCTGGTAATCATGCGAACAATATTGGCTGCCACGATCCGTATGATGAATGCAGCCTTTGGGTGGCGCTCGGAACGCAATTGCCATGGCCGAAGATTACAGCACCGATCCCGAAAAGCGCGATCTGCAACTGGAAGCCAGAGCGCACATTGCCGTGCAGAAATGGATTGATGAGGGCGGGCTGGAAGGCCGGGCCACCGCCCCCGAGGTCATTCTCGAACTCCATCGCCGGTTCTGCGACTTATACCAACGGCCCAATTAATTGACCTTTATCCATTCTCGATCTGTGATTGAAGTTATGCGTTCAGGGTCGTTCGCTGTAATCGGCGGAGCAATACTCGGCCACGGTAGCGGCGTCGTTGTGTTGTCGCGGGCGGCGTAAAAGTCGTCCACTTTTGCCCTTTCGTTTGATGGGAGGGCCGGGGGATTTTCACCGTGGAATTGTATTTGAAGGTGCGTCGGGCTCATTTTCAGGATGGGTTGAGCGGGCGTCGGATTGCCCGGGATTTTGGGATTGGCCGAGACAGTGTTGCGAAGATGTTGGCCTATTCGGAGCCACCGGGGTATCGGCGGACAGCGCCGATTAGGCGCCCGAAGCTGGATGCGTTCACCTGCCAGATCGACCAATGGCTTACTGAGGACAAAGCGCGTCCGCGCAAGCAGCGCCACACCGCAAAGCGTATCTTTGAGAGGCTGCGCGACGAGTGCGGCTTTGATGGCGGATACACAATCGTCAAAGACTGCGTCCGGGCCAGGAAGCGCTCTGGCAAAGAGATGTTCGTGCCGCTCAGCCATCCGCCCGGGCATGCGCAGGCGGATTTTGGTGAAGCGCCTGTCGTGATTGGCGGCGTTGAGCGGAAGGCGCACTTCTTCGCCTTTGATCTGCCGCAGAGCGATGCGTGTTTTATCCGGGCCTATCCTGCGGCAACCACCGAGGCCTGGCTGGATGGGCATGTGCATGCCTTTGCTTTCTTTGGGGCGGTTCCCCTGTCGATCCTCTATGACAATGACCGCTGCCTGGTGGCGCGGATCCTGCCGGACGGCACCCGGCAAAGAACCCAACGGTTCAGCGCAATGCTGTCGCATTATGTGGTCCGGGATCGCTACGGCCGTCCCGGCAAGGGGAACGACAAGGGAGCGGTCGAGGGGTTGGTCGGCTACGGGCGGCGCGACTTCATGGTGCCGATCCCGTCCTTTCCGGACCGGGATGCGTTCAACGCTCACCTGGAAGAGCAATGCCGCAAACGGCAGGACGATGTCCTGCGCGGACACAAGGCCAGCATCGGCGAACGGCTGCAAGCCGATCCGGCGGCAATGCAGGATTTGCCCGGCGCACCCTTCGAGGCCTGTGAGTTGCAAAGTGGCCAGGTCACATCGACATCGGTGGTGCGGTATCGCGGTAACGACTACTCGGTACCGGTCGCATATGGCCACCGCGCGGTCTGGATCAAGGGCTTCGTGATCCGCGTCGTTATCGGTTGCGCCACTGAGGTGATCGCCGATCATCCCCGCTCTTATGACAGCGGTGACATGGTGTTCGACCCGCTGCATTACCTGCCGCTGATTGAGCGCAGGATCATGTCCTTCGATCAGGCTGCGCCCTTGCAGGGTTGGGAACTGCCTGACGCCTTCGCCACGCTCCGGCGCTTGCTGGAAGCCCGGCAGGGCAAGGCGGGCAAAAGGGAGTATGTCCAGGTCCTGCGCCTGTCGGAACGGTTCGAGCTGGAGGTGCTGCATCTTGCCGTCAAAGACGCCCTGCGAATGGGGGCGGTCAGCTTCGATGCGATCAAGCACCTCGTCCTGTGCCGCGTCGAGCGAAGGCCCCCGAGGTTGGATTTGGATGTCTATCCGTTCCTGCCCGGAACCAACATCGCCACCACCTCGGCTTCTTCCTGTATGAGCCTTCTGTCAGGAGGTGACGCATGACGGATGCACCCGAACTGCTGCTGACACACCACCTCAAGACTCTGCGCCTGCCCACCTTCCTGCGCGAGCATGACAAGCAAGCGCGCATTTGTGCGGCGGAAGGCCTGGATCATGTGCGCTATCCAGCCCGGCTGACCGAGCTGGAACCAATCGATCGGGAGAGGCGCATGGTCGAGCGCCGGATCAAGGCGGCAAAGCTTCCAATCGTCAAAAGCCTCGCCAGCTTCGACTTTACGGCCATCCCCGGTCTGAACAAGATGATGGTGCTGGAACTGGCGCGCTGTGAATGGATCGAGCGCAGGGAGAACGTCATCGCGCTCGGCCCGTCGGGAACCGGCAAAACCCATGTCGCTCTCGGGTTGGGGCTGACCGCCTGCCAGAAAGGGTTGCCTGTCGCCTTCGTAACCGCCGCAGCTCTCGTGCACGGGATGATGGAGGCCCGCGACGAGAAACGCCTCCGGCAGCTTCAGCGCAAACGGGCCAAGGTCAAACTGCTGATCATCGACGAGCCGGGCTTCGTCCCCTTGAGCAAAACCGGCGCCGAGCTTCTGTTCGAGCTGATCTCTCAGCGCTGCGAGCGTGGCTCAACCCTGATCACATCGAACCTGCCCTTCGAGGAATGGACCGAGACATTCGGCACCGAACGCTTGACCGGCGCGCTCCCGGACCGGCTGACACATCACGTCAACATCCTCGAGATGAACGGCGAAAGCTACCGCCTCAATCAGAGCCGCGCACGTATTGCCAACCCTTCAACCTGACAACTGAACAATCGGCCTGACGGCCAATGCGCCTCGGAACGTGCTTGCTGATTGGTGGCCACACGCCCCAAGGCGCACTCCACAAACTGGCCGACTTTTGCTCCGCCCCAGTGGCCGGATTTTACTCCGCCGTTGACATCGTTCGCAAAGAAGTTCCAGGCTTGGGCGCATTTTTCGAGGATTTCTTCATATGTGTCGAAGACAGAGACAGCGGGTTTGTTCGACCGCAGATAGGCCCAAACGTTTTCCATTGGGTTCAATTCCGGTGAGTATGGGGGCAGTTTTACGAGTGTAGTATTATCTGGCACCTGCAAGCATTTTGCTCCGTGCCAACCAGCCCCGTCGATGATGAGCAAGGCATGTGCGCCGGGTGCGATTGTCTTTGCGATCTCATCGAGATGCAGCCCCATTGCTTCGGCGTTGACGTAAGGCAGGACCAGCCCAGCCGCCGTGCCACAGGCAGGACAGGCTGCGCCGAAGATACAGCTCCATTTGCAGCGCGTATCACGTGGTGCGCGCGGGCGGGTTCCACGCCTGGCCCATTTGCGGGTGAGGGTTCCTTGCTGCCCGACGCGGGCTTCATCCTGGAACCATACCTCAAGCGGCTTCCCCTTTGCATGTTTTGGCAGGGTATCGGCTATGAGGCTGGCAAAGTTTTTTTAAAAGCCTGCTGTGCAGCGGGATCAGTTCCGGGATGCTCCGGGCGCACGGAAAGGCGACGAAAACCATGCCTGGCTGGATACTTGCCAATCGTACGTTCATGTAGCTTTACGTCGAATTCTTCTTCAACGCGGACCTGCAAATCGGCACAGCGCCACCGCACTACGCCATCTTTTGCCGGGTCAGGCCCAGCCTCAACCCAAGCCACAAACAGCGCCTGTTGCTCCAGGGACAGGCGTGGTTTTGCACCCTTGCCACACCGATCAGAAAGCCCACCAGGGCCCTCTGCATTGTAGCGATGCACCCAGTCTCTGGGAGTTTGGCGATCCATACCGCTGCTACGGGCCGCTGTTGCGCGATCCACATCGTCAAGCACCAGCGCTATGGCGAGTATTCGACGGACAACACGACCATCCCTGGTTCGCTTTGCAGCACAACGCAAATCTTGCGCGGACATATCTGTGCGCGTAATCTTGACTGCCCCACCCATGAGCACCTCCTTGCTTCTGGAGGCCATTGATTCAGAAATGCAGTAAATTTGAAATCACAAAAGTGAGTCAGACATTAAGGCCGCTGGTATTATTGCCGCCCGATCTGCTTTTTGTTGAGCATCCCAACACGGGTGAAAAGCTCCCCGTCATTCCCGGCGCGCTGCGAGAACATGATGTGGAAGTCGGTCGCCACATCGCCGTTAGCCCCGGTGCAATGCCGCGTTTTCTGGAACGGATGGATGAGGCCTACGCCCGCACGGGCAAAATTGACTCCATCTTGGCCGCTGCCTGCGCCCAGCACCGGCTGCTCTGGGTTCACCCGTTTCTGGATGGCAATGGCCGTGTAGCACGGCTGATGTCTTACGCTATCCTGAAATCCGCGCTCGACACGCAAGGCCACTGGTCGGTCGCACGCGGTTTGGCTCGCAATGAGGCGGAATACAAACGCCACCTTGCTGCCTGCGACGGCCCAAGGCGTGGGGACCGCGATGGGCGCGGCACGCTCAGTGAGGCCGCGCTGGCCGAGTTCACTGCGTTCTTCCTGCGCACCTGCATCGATCAGGTGGCCTTCATGGAAGACCTCATGCGGCCTGCCCGCTTGCGCGACCGCATCCTGATCTGGGCAGAAGAAGAAATCCGCGCCGGAACTCTACCGTCAAAATCAGACGTGATCTTACGCGCTGTTTCCATGCAAGGAGAACTGACACGCGCCGAGGCAGTCGATCTGCTTGGCCTCACCGAACGCAGCGCACGGCGCGTCACCTCTGCCCTGTTGAAAATCGGCGCTCTGTCCTCAACCAGCACCCGCGCGCCGCTCAAGCTGGCCTTCCCGGCCAAGCTGGCCGGGCGCTGGATGCCGGGGCTGTTTCCCGAAGAATAAGTTTCAAAGCAGGTCGAACAGATCGCCTTGTTTGGGCAGACTGTCGAGCGTTCTGAGGTTCACCAGATCATTGACGATATGATTGTGCTTGAGGCTGATTGCTGTGTGTACGCCTTCACATTTTGGCGCGCCAGTCTTGGCATTCGCCGCGCGCCATGCCCGAAGCTCGCGCGCGCATTGAAAACATGCTGGATCGGATTGTTGACGGCCAGGCCGCTAGGCCGCATGATCAGTGCCAGATTCCGGCGTCAATGCCAGATCAGCGCAAAGAAACGCCGCGCCAAGTTCGGCCACCAGTTCCTCGCGGGCATAGCCTTCATCGCCCCATTTCTTCCGCCCAAAGGCGAAGACGATCCCGCTTTCGGCACTGTGATCGAAACCGTAGATGCGCGAAATTTACGAACCTTTGAGTCAAGTTCGCTGGGCTTGCCTTCAATGTTTCTCCAAATTCGTGAGAGTAAAGAATCAAACGTCTCTACAGGCACGTAGTAGGCCGCTACGCCTTTTTGTTTGGCTCAATTAGCATTGATTATGCGTGCCAACCTGTGACAGCACAGAACATGAACAAAATTATGGGGTGCGGCACATGGATCATCAGGCTTTTTTGGTGTGGCTCAACGAGATCGACGACCTTTCATCGAAACAACGGGCTGAAACCGGACGGCTTGTTGCCGGGGTTTCGTCGCTGGAAAGCGTGATCGATCTCCTTGAGGCGACTGTTCGCGAGGGGCGTATCTGTCCGCACTGCGCTTCGGGCGGTGCGATCATCAGAGGCCATGCAAGTGGCCTGACGAGGTTCTTTTGCAAAAGCTGTCGCAAAACCTTCAACGCGCTGACCGGGACGCCGCTTGCCCGCTTGCGCCACAGGGACAGATGGGCAGGGTTCGCAGCTTCCCTGCGCGACGGCGAAACGGTAAAGGCGTCCGACGGGCGTTGTATGGTGGCCGACACCACAGCTTTTCGTTGGCGTCATCGCTTTCCCGAGGCCGTAACGGTCGGTGCGGTCAAGCTGTGCGGAATCGTCGAAGCCGACGGGACGTTCTTTCCGCGCAGCCGGAAAGGGGACCGTAATCTCTCTCGAAAAGCCCGCAAACGCGGGGGAAAGGCCTCAAAACGCGGATTGTCGAAGGAGCAGGTTCCGGTCCCCGTTGCGGTCGACCGATCAGGCACCGCCATCAGTGCTGTCTTGCCTGCGGTGACAGCCGAACATCTCAAAACGGTTCTGCAGCCACGTCTTGATGGGGACGCTCTCCCGGTGACCGATGGCTGCACCGGCTACCCGCCCTGCGCCGCAGAAACGGGCGTCAGCCATGAAAGTCTCGACCGGACCGCCGGAGAACGTGTCCGTGGTGAATTGCACATTCAAACCGTGAACAGTCGGCATGAGCGGTTAAAGACCTTTCCGCGCCGCCATCGGGGTATCGCAACCAAATACCTGGACAGCTGCCTTCGGTGGTTCCACCTTGCCGTCCTTCCGAGCCACCAAACGCCGCGCGCGATACTTGCCGCAGCAGCAGGCATCCTGCCTGTAACACGCCACGCATAATCAATGCTAATTGAGCCTTTTGTTTTGCTTGATCCAAAAGTTCTTGAACCGCAGGCAGTGGTGAACTGGACTTCGTCCCTGTTTCCGGACAGTTTGATTATTGACCCTATGCGGCCATTTTCCAAGTCATATTGTTGAACGCCTGTTGCGGCGTTTGGTATCCGATGGCGGAGTGGCGGCGCTGACGGTTGTGGAAGACCTCGATATATTCGAAGATTGCGGCCTTGGCTTCCGCCCGTGTTTTGAACCTTTGACGGTGAACCAACTCCTTTTTCAATGATGCAAAGAAGCTTTCCATTGGCGCATTGTCCAGGCACTCGCCCTTGCGGCTCATGGATTGCGCAATCCCTGCCTTTTCGATCAGCTTGCGATACTCGCCACCGGCGTACCGGCTCCCCCTGTCGGAGTGGTGGATCAGACCGGGAACAGGGCCTCTGCGCCCCGGGGCCATCGTCAGGGCATCACAGCAAAGCCCGGCCCGCATGTGATCCTCCATCGCCCAACCAACGATTTCCCGCGTGGCCATGTCTTTCACGCCGACCGGATAGAGCCACCCTTCATCCGTATCGATACAGGTGATATCGGCCAACCAAACCGTATCGGGGGTGAGGCGGTGGAACGCCTGCTCCAACAGGTTTGGCGATGGGCTCATCTTGTGATTGCTATCCGTTGTCACGGGCTTGCGGCGCTTGTTCAGGCGTGGAGACACCTTGTTTTCCTTCATGATCCGCGCCACCCGCCGCTCGGAGACGGTTTCGCCATCGGCCACCAGGTCCTGATGGATCCGCTTTGATCCGTAGCATTTCCTGCCGGCTTTGAAGAAAGTCTTGATCCTGGGCGGCAGTTCCGGATCCCGAGCGTCTCGATCTGCTTTACGCTGATCCCTCGCCGGTTGGCCGGCCGGGAAACCATAAAACCGGCCCCGGGAAATCGCCGGAACTCTGCAAAGCGTGGAAACCGCGTATCGAGCTTTATGGGCAGTGACGAATCTGCGCTTGTTCGTCATGGTTTCACCGCCCGTGTCGCGAAAAAAGCGGATGCTTTGTGCAAAATCTCCACTTCCTCTGTCAGGCGCCTGTTCTCCTTGCGAAGACGGGCCGGTTCCGCTGCATCCGCCTTCCGCCGCCGCCTGGCTTCAGCTGAGCCGAACGCTTCGATCTCAAGCCGCCAGGTCTTCAACCCGGATTATTCACGCGGGCGTAGATTTTTGTTGGCGGCGGTAGCGTAAGTGTCTGATTCAGCGTATAGAAAGGGTGTATATTCAATCCTGGACGCCGGACAGGAAAAGCCAACGCCGCCATGACCGATATTGCCCGGACTTCTTTCTCTTTTCCAGCCATTCGTTCCAAAAAAGCAACCGGCGGCTTTGATGCTGGCGCAATCACCTCTGACGCCGGTGTTTTGCTTTGGCTCAATTAGCATTGATTATGCGTGGCGTATTACAGGCAGGATGCCTGCTGCTGCGGCAAGTATCGCGCGCGGCGTTTGGTGGCTCGGAAGGACGGCAAGGTGGAACCACCGAAGGTAGCTGTCCAGGTATTTGGTTGCGATACCCCGATGGCGGCGCGGAAAGGTCTTTAACCGCTCATGCCGACTGTTCACGGTTTGAATGTGCAATTCACCACGGACACGTTCTCCGGCGGTCCGGTTGAGACTTTCATGGCTGACGCCCATTTCTGCGGCGCAGGGCGGGTACCCGGTGCAGCCATCGGTCACCGGGAGAGCGTCCCCATCAAGACGTGGCTGCAGAACCGTTTTGAGATGTTCGGCTGTCACCGCAGGCAAGACAGCACTGATGGTGGTGCCTGATCGGTCGACTGCAACGAGGACCGGAACCTGCTCCTTCGACAATCCGCGTTTTGAGGCCTTTCCCCCGCGTTTGCGGGCTTTTCGAGAGAGATTACGCTCCCCTTTCCGGCTGCGCGGAAAGAACGTCTCGTCGGCTTCGACGATCCCGCACAGCTTGACCGCACCGACCGTTACAGCCTGAAGAAAGCGATGACGCCAACGAAAAGCTGTGGTGTCGGCCACCATACAACGCCCGTCGGACGCCTTTACCGTTTCGCCGTCGCGCAGGGAAGCTGCAAACTCTGCCCATCTGTCCTTGTGGCGCAAGCGGGCAAGCGGCGTCCCGGTCAGCGCGTTGAAGGTTTTGCGACAGCTTTTGCAAAAGAACCTCGTCAGGCCACTTGCATGGCCTCTGATGATCGCACCGCCCGAAGCGCAGTGCGGACAGATACGCCCCTCGCGAACAGTCGCCTCAAGGAGATCGATCACGCTTTCCAGCGACGAAACCCCGGCAACGAGCCGTCCGGTTTCAGCCCGTTGTTTCGATGAAAGGTTGTCGATCTCGTTAAGCCACACCAAAAAAGCCTGATGATCCATGTGCCGCACCCATAATTTTGTTCATGGTGTGTTCTATCACAGGTCGCCACGCATAATAAATGCTAATTGAGCCTTTGCTTTTGGCCCAGGCGGAACGCCGTCCCGGGATCGTGGATCGTCTGGCCGGTGTGATCCCCGATGATCGCGATCCTTCGCGCGTGAGGCATCGCGTATGTGACATTCTTCGCGCCCGGGCTATGGCTGTCGCGTGCGGTTATGAAGACGCCGATGACCTGGACGCGTTGCGCCACGACCCTGGCTTCATGATGGCGCCTGGCAAAGCGCCCGGCGAAGAGGTTGGCCTGGTGAGCCAGCCGACAATGTCCCGTTTTGAGAATAGGGCGAATGTACGCTCCCTGATCCATATTGGACGCGAGAGGGTTGATCCCGGATTATTCATGACGGCTTTGATTTGGGCGCTTATGCGTTGGCTTTCTGGTGTTTTTCACGGTTTGGGCATGGGGCATCGTTTGCGCGGGCTTTGGCGCTTGCGGCTGATTTGTCGGGTTATGGTTTCAGGGTTCATCGGGAGGAGCAGTCGCGGTCTACGGCGCCTGCGCGTGGCTGGCCTGTCTTCCCAGCAGAGTGTCCAGGATGGTGATGAACAAGGCTTTGTCTGGACAGGCTGAAGCGAAGGCAACCCGGATCCGGGATTGGGTTTCAATAACCCGCGCTCCGATTTTCAGGAGACGGCGTTGGATTGTCTCGAAGTCGGATCGCTTCAACCCGGCGGCCTTCGGCATGGCTGAGCGCACCGCCCAGATCATCCAGTAGGCAATGGTGTGGAGGATCAGCCGCATCTGGTTGGCCGTTGCCGAGGAACAGGATGTACGATCGCTCTTCAACTGGGTTTTGTGGAGCTTGATCAAATTCTCCATCTGACCGCGGGCGCAATAGACACGCTCATAGAGCTGCTCCGGGGTGCCGTCGGCGAGTGAGGTCACAATGTATCTGACAGCCATGCCATGCGCCTGGCGTGCCTCAAACCGCGCGATGACCCGGCGCCTGGTCTCACCCCAACTCGCGGCAGCGTATTGGGTCTCACAAAAGCAGCGCAACACAAGCAAGCCTTCTTTCGCGCGCTGAACCGCACAGGCATCCTGAGCGCGTGTAACGACAGGATCACGACGCAAAGCAGAATTGGCTGGCAAGCCAAAGATGAAGTCCACCCCTGCCTGGGCTTCGCACCAGGCCATGACCTCCGGGCGGCCATAATGCCCGTCTCCGCGCAAGGTGATACGGGTCTGCGGCCAATGAGATCGAATGCGCCTGATGAGGCGACGAACATGGCCGCGCGCTTCCACGCCGGATGGCGTGCGCGCAGGGCGCAGGATGAATGCGACTGGTTTTTCGCTCTGGGCTTCGTACACATGGATCGGGGCATAGCCACGCTCACCATGGTAGCCGTTGAAGAGGGTCAGTTGCTGCTGGCCGTGAGCGGCATCAAACGTGTCATCAATATCAAGGGTCACCGATTCAGGTGGCGCGTCGTAGCTGCTACAAAAGATATCCACCATCTCGCGTCCAACCCGGATCAGGGAACGCTGGCCCACACCATTCTCAAATCGCGACATCGTCGGCTGGCTCACCAACCCTACGTCTTCGCCGGGCGCTTTGCCGAGCGCCATCATGAAGGCAGGGTCGTGTCGCAATTCGTCCAGGTCATCACCGTCTTCATAACCGCACGCGATGGCCATGGCCCGCGCGCGAAGAATGTCACACATGCGATGCGTCACCCGCGAAGGATCGCGACCATCGGGGATTACCCCAACCAAACGATCCACGATCCCCAGACGACGCTCCGCCTGAGCAAGAAGCAAAACACCGGCGTCAGAGGTGATCGCACCACCATCAAAACAGCCCGTAACTTTCTTGGAACGAATGGCTGGAAAAGAGAAGGAAGTCCGGGCTATATCACTCATGGCGGCGTTGGCAGTCATTGTCCGGCGTCCGGGATTGATTGTACACATGTTCTATACGCCAAATCAGACACTTACGCCAGCGCTGCCAACAAAAAACAGCACCGTCATGAATAATCCGGGTGATATCTTTTGGAGCAGCTGCGAGGCATCGCCTGAGTTGGTGACCCTTGATATTGATGACACGTTTGATGCTGCCTATGGCCCGCAGCAATTGACACTATTCAACGGGTATCACGGGGAGCGCGGGTATGCTCCGATCCATGTGTACGAAGCGGAGAGCGAAAAACCGGTCGCATTCATCCTGCGTCCTGCGGGCACGCCATCCGGCGTGGAAGCGCGCGGCCACGTTCGTCGCCTCATCCAGGCGCATACGATCCCATTGGCCGCAGACCCGGATCATTCTGCGCGGGGACGGGCATTATGGCCGCCCGGAGGTCATGGCGTGGTGCGAAGCCCGGGCAGGCGTGGACTTCATCTTTGGCTTGCCAGCCAATTCCGCTTTGCGTCGTGATCCTGTCGTTACACGCGCTCAAGACGCCTGTGCGGTTCAGCGCGCGACAGAAAGCTTGCCTGTGTTGCGCAGCTTTTGCGAGACCCTGTACGCTGCCGCGAGTTGGGGAGAACAAGCGCCGGGTCATCGGGCGTTTTGAGGCACGCCGGGCGCATGGTATGAATATCGGATACATTGTGACCTCACTTTCAGACGGCACCCCGGAGCATCTTTACGAGCGCGTCCACTGTGCACGGGGGCAAATGGAAAATCCCATCAAGCTTCACAAGGCGCAGTTGAAGAGCGATCGGACCTCCTGTTCATCGGCAACGACCGATCAGATGCGGCTGATCCTTCACACAATTGCCTATTGGATGATCCGGGGCGTGCGGGCGGCCATGCCGAAAGCGGCGGGGTTAAAGCGATCCGACTTTGAGACAAGCCAACGTTGTCTCCCGAAGATCGGGGCACGGATCATGGAAACGCGGTCCAGGATCCGCGTTGCCTTCGCATCGGCCTGTCCTGACAAAATCCTGTTCATCGCCATCCTGGATACCTTGCCTGGCAGGCAAAACAGCTGCGCTCAGGCGCCGTAAACCGCCGGAGCCAGCCCCGATAGGCCCTGAAACCGTAACCCGACAAGACAGACGCAAGCGCCGTAGCCCGCGCAAGCGATGCCCCATGCCAAAAAAAACAGTGAAAAAAAAAAACAACAAGGACCCAACGAGAAAACACAGAAATGCAAACCGTCATGAATAATCCGGGTGTAGTCAGTTGCCTCACCGGCCCTGAGATCGCCGTTTCGGCGATCGGAATTTCCTTTAGACGCTCAGTTAGAAGACCGACAATTGCGTCACGGCGAAACTGGCAAAATCGACTTTGAACACAACCCGTTCTCAATGCCGCAAGGCGGGATGGACGCGCTTCAAGGTGATCCAGAGGACGTGCTCGGCTATCAATATGACCTTGCTTGTAACGGCTATGAGCTGGTGTCCGGCGCGATCCGGAGCCACAAGCCTGAGATCATGTTCAAGGCGTTTGAAATTGCGGGCTACGGCAAAGACGAAGTCGAAAAGCGCTTTGGCGGCATGGTCAACGCGTTCCAATACGGCGCTCCGCCTCACGGTGGCTGTGCCGCTGGTGTGGACCGGATCGTGATGTTGCTGGCCGATGCCGACAACCTGCGCGACGTGATGATGTTCCCGATGAACCAGCGTGCTGAAGATCTGATGATGGACGCGCCAAGCGATCCCACAAACGAACAGCTGCGCGAACTGGGCCTGCGGGTTCTGCCGCCAGAAAGCTAAAACGCTTCTAATGCTTGAAATTCCAAATGGGTGGGGGCAATTCCCCGCCCATTTTTGTATCCCATAGCGGAATTACCTTGACTGGCCGATGAAAGCGCACACATTCAAGGCATAGGAGAATTTCGTGCCGTTTGACCCGACCCTCGCCGCTATCCGATTTGGAATGGGCCTTTCGCCCGACATTGCCTCTCCGGCGTCGGTGGCAGACATGATGGTGCGGCTGCACGGGCCGGACGTTGCTGCGGCCCTTGTTCCGATCCCGACTTATGAAACCGTTTATCCATCCCAATCAGATTTCAGAAATGCCTCAATCGCGCTGAGCGAAGCACGTGGCACCGACGGTGAAGACACGGCCACTGACCTGCAGTCGCAAATGCGCGAAGACGGGCGTGAGGCCGTGGCGACCTTTCTCAAGGCGCATCTGGCGCGGGCGGTTGTCACCGAGGATGGATTTAGAGAGAGGCTGGCTCAGTTTTGGGCCGACCATTTCACTGTACGCTCGACCAATGGGATCAGCCGACACCTCGTGTCGCCCTATATCGAAACGGCGATCAGGCCGAACGTGGCTGGTATGTTCGCGGATATGTTGGTGGCCGTCGTTGGCAGTCCGATGATGATTTACTACCTCGACCAGCACCGATCCATGGGCCCCAACAGCCAAACGGCCCAGCGGCGTGATCGCGGGTTGAACGAAAACCTCGCGCGGGAGGTGTTGGAATTGCATACGTTGGGCGTAGGTGGCAGCTACAGCCAAACCGATGTGCGCGAATTTGCAGAGCTTTTGACAGGCGTCACAGCCAATGCGCAACGCGGCGCCTTTTTCCGCACACAACAGGCCGAACCGGGGAGTGAGACCGTTTTAGGGGTGACTTACGGGGGTGATGAAGAATCCGTGGACCATGTGATCGCCGCTCTGCAGGACTTGGCCGTGCACCCAGACACGGCGCGTCATTTGGCGTGGAAACCTGGCGGTTCATTTCATCGCGCCCGATCCGAATGAGGATATGGTTGAGGGCATGGCCCAAGCTTACCTCGCAGCGGATGGTGATCTGAGCGCGATGTATGAGGCGATGCTGGAGAATGAGGCCGCGTGGGACCCTGAGCTGCAAAAGGTTAAACTGCCGATTGAATTCATCGCGTCTTCGATGCGGGCCTTGGCGGTCAGGCCGGACGTGATCCAAGATGCGACCTTGCGGATGGTGCGGCGCGTGATCCAGCGCCCTCTGTCGGTGATGGGGCAAGTCTGGCAGAATCCGGTGGGGCCGGATGGCTGGTCTGAGGACGAAGAAAATTGGATCACGCCGCAGGGTATGGCGGGGCGTATCACGTGGTCGATGCAGGTTCCGCGCCAATTGGTCGATGACATGCCCGACCCGCGTGATTTTGTATTTGATGCCCTTGGTCCGACGCCACCAGATGCGGTGATCTTTGCGGCAGGTGCTGCTGAAACCGTCAAAGACGGGGTGGGCATCGTGTTGGCCTCCGCCGCGTTCCAGAGGAGATGAGCGATGACTGATTTTGATCGCAGAAAGTTCCTGATCGGTGGTGCGGCACTGGGCTGTTCTGCGGCAGCCTCACCATTCGTGACACCAGTGGCCATGGCGGCAGCCCCTTGGGACACGCGGTTGGTGGTGGTGATCCTGCGTGGAGCCATGGACGGGTTGGATGTGATCCAGCCCTATGGTGACCGCGCCTTGGCTGAGTTGCGGCCGACTTTGCTGACAGGTGAGACAGGGGATGCGGTTGATTTGGATGGGTTTTATGCCCTCCACCCGCTGTTCGCTCGACTGAAACCGATGTGGGATGCAGGCCAGTTTGGCGCGGTTCATGCGGTGTCCACACCGTACCGCGACAAGCGCAGTCATTTTGACGGGCAAGATATCCTTGAAGCGGGCATTCCTGACCTGAGCGGCGGTGGCTTGCGGGATGGCTGGCTCAACCGGATGTTGCAGGTTGTTCCTGGGCTTGAGGCTGAGGTTGCTTTCGCTATCGGACGAGAGCAGATGCTGGTGCTGTCTGGCGAAGCGCCCGCCGCGCGGTGGTCGCCAGACGCACGCTTGCAGATTTCCCCCAATGCGCGGGCTTTGCTGAATGTGGTGCATCACGATGATCCTATTTTCAGGGAAGCCTCGGCAGATGCGATTGAGATTGCCGAGCAGATTTCCCTGCAAGGCGAATTGAAAGAAGAAACCCGCGACATGATGATGACCCGCATGGCAGGGGACCTCCAGCCAAGCGGTGAGCACGTGAAGATAGCTGAATTTGCGGCAACGCGACTGCGTGGGAATACGCGGATCGCGTCGTTCTCAATCAACGGGTGGGATACACATGCGCGTCAAAGCAATGCGTTGCGGCGTGGGGCCACTGCGCTGACGGATACGATTTTGACGCTGCAGGCGGGGCTCGGTCCTGTGTGGGACAAGACGGCTGTTTTGTGTCTGACGGAGTTTGGCCGCACCGCGCGTGAAAACGGAAGCCAAGGCACGGATCACGGAACTGGCGGTGCGATGCTGTTTGCGGGAGGTGCATTGCGCGGGGGACATGTCCTCGGCGACTGGCCAGGACTGGGGGAAGGCGACCTTTACGCAGGGCGCGATCTGATGCCGACACGGGACGTGCGCACCTATGCGGCGTGGGTCATGCGGGATCTCATGGGGATCGAGCGTGATACGCTCGAACAAGCGATTTTTCCGGGGCTTGAGCTTGGGTCAAACCCGAGGTTGGTCTTGTAGATTACGCGCTGATCGCGGCGATAAGGACGGCACCCATCAACACGAGACCAGCGGTCAGAACCATCCAGTCAATCGTGGTGTTGCCGTCTTCTTCGGTCCAGAATTTCTTAACAAACCCGAGTTATGGATAAGCGGTGTTTTTCATTCTGACTTTGGTTTTGCCGAGCACATAGGCTACCAGGCAGGATAGGATGTGAACGAATGGGCGTTGTTGCACGGATCCTCCTCCCCTGATATTTGTTTCAGTCTGTTCTCTTGAGGATGCTGTAGATGCCGCACAGGTTCAACGCCGATCATCGTGACAGGATTCCAAAACAAAAGCAGCGCGTGACCAACTGGCCTGAGTACAGCGAAAGTCTTCGGCGGCGCGGTGATCTGACGGTCTGGATCAGCGAGGACGCGCTGGCTTTGTGGGTGGCCCCGTCACGAACGACGCGTGGCGGGCAGCCTGTCTATTCGGATTTGGCGATTGAGGCTTGCCTGACCGCTGGCATGGTGTTCAGGCAGCCGTTGCGGCAGACCGAAGGCTTGATGCGCTCGATTGCGGCGCTGTCGGGTATAGATATCGCGGTGCCGGACTTTTCCACGCTCTCCCGCAGAGGCAGGGGACCGAGCTTGTCGGCCAAATCTGTCTCCAGGGACACCAAACCGGTACAACTGTGTAAAACGCGGAGCAATATTGGGCCACAGAAGCGGCTGCATATCGCAGTTGTAGCGGAGTAAAAGTCCGCCAGTTTGTGCCCTTCGTTTATTCGGAGGGCGGGAGATGTATTCTGTGGATATTTATAGTCGTGTGCGCCGTGCTTGTTTGAAGGACGGTATGTCTGGCCGAGAAGCGGCGCGGTTTTTCAACATGGCGTAATCAGGATCAGCACTCAGTTACCCCTGTTATTCTGGATGCACATGCAATTGAAAAGGAGACTGACCAATGGAATATTTTGCTGGTTTGGATGTGTCCATGGAAGAGACGCATATCTGCATTCTGGATCGTGAAGGGGCCCTTATTCGTGAAGGAAAAGCGAGCTCAACACCAAAAGCGATCGCTGACTTCCTCGCTTCTGGACCACCATGTGCCAAAGTTGTATTTGAAACGGGACGGATGGCACCAATGCTTTACCATGGGCTGACGGAGCTTGGTGTCCCGGTTGTTTGCATCGAGAGCAGGCAAGCATATCAGGCCCTTAAATCTCTGGCCGGCCACAAGACGGACCGCAATGATGCCCGCGGTTTGGCACACCTGGCGCGGACGGGATTCTACAAGCCGACCCATGTCAAATCACTGTCAGCGCACGCAATCCGGTCGCTGATCGCAGCCCGCAAGAAGCTGGTCGGACAGCGTGTGACGCTCGACAATCAGATCCGCGGTCTGGTCGTCGTCTTCGGCGTGCGGCTGCCACGAGCTTTGTCTCCGGCATTCAAAAACGCGGCGCTAAAAGTTAGCGATGGAGTGCCTGGCCTCCATGCCGCAATTTGCGGACTGTTCGCAGCACGCGAAGCAATCCTCGCGGCGGTTGCAGCCATTGATGGCGACATCAAAAAGATGACCCGCAAATCCGAAGTCTGCCAGCGCCTTATGACGGTACCAGGGGTCGGTCCGATCACAGCATTGGCCTTTGCCGCAGCAATTGATGATCCGTCGCGTTTCAGGAAATCGCGTGATGTGGGGGCGTATCTTGGACTGGTGCCGCGACGGCATCAATCTGGTGAAATCGACTACACGGGCAGCATCTCAAAGCGGGGCGACGTGCGCGTCAGAACGCTTCTCTATGAGGCCGCCAATGTGATGCTGACGCGGTATGCCGCTCCGCTCAAATTGAAGACATGGGCCCTCGCAATCGGTGCGCGCTCAACGATGAGAAAGGCCCGAGTGGCTCTGGCGCGTCGTCTGGCAATCATACTTCATGCCATTATGCGAGACAAAACTGACTTCCAGTCCGCGTAAGGCTTACGAGGCGACAACGAGGATTCCTAAATCAAAGTTCCCATCTGGGACGATGCCCGAGGGAGGGCGTGAGACACGGCGCCGATTCTGTAGCAACAGCCAAGACCAACGGTATGATTGCGGTTTCAACATTGCCGACCCACACCCAGCCAACCCCATCATGAACCTCAGAGTTCGAAGAGAACAAAGGCAACCTCTGACATCAAAAGCAGGAAACTCAGGAAACACGCATTGACAGATTAGAGAACCTGAGCGGCGGTGGCTTGCGGGATGGCTGGCTCAACCGGATGTTGCAGGTTGTTCCTGGGCTTGAGGCTGAGGTTGCTTTCGCTATCGGACGAGAGCAGATGCTGGTGCTGTCTGGCGAAGCGCCCGCCGCGCGGTGGTCGCCAGACGCACGCTTGCAGATTTCCCCCAATGCGCGGGCTTTGCTGAATGTGGTGCATCACGATGATCCTATTTTCAGGGAAGCCTCGGCAGATGCGATTGAGATTGCCGAGCAGATTTCCCTGCAAGGCGAATTGAAAGAAGAAACCCGCGACATGATGATGACCCGCATGGCAGGGGACCTCCAGCCAAGCGGTGAGCACGTGAAGATAGCTGAATTTGCGGCAACGCGACTGCGTGGGAATACGCGGATCGCGTCGTTCTCAATCAACGGGTGGGATACACATGCGCGTCAAAGCAATGCGTTGCGGCGTGGGGCCACTGCGCTGACGGATACGATTTTGACGCTGCAGGCGGGGCTCGGTCCTGTGTGGGACAAGACGGCTGTTTTGTGTCTGACGGAGTTTGGCCGCACCGCGCGTGAAAACGGAAGCCAAGGCACGGATCACGGAACTGGCGGTGCGATGCTGTTTGCGGGAGGTGCATTGCGCGGGGGACATGTCCTCGGCGACTGGCCAGGACTGGGGGAAGGCGACCTTTACGCAGGGCGCGATCTGATGCCGACACGGGACGTGCGCACCTATGCGGCGTGGGTCATGCGGGATCTCATGGGGATCGAGCGTGATACGCTCGAACAAGCGATTTTTCCGGGGCTTGAGCTTGGGTCAAACCCGAGGTTGGTCTTGTAGATTACGCGCTGATCGCGGCGATAAGGACGGCACCCATCAACACGAGACCAGCGGTCAGAACCATCCAGTCAATCGTGGTGTTGCCGTCTTCTTCGGTCCAGAATTTCTTAACAAACCCGAGTTATGGATAAGCGGTGTTTTTCATTCTGACTTTGGTTTTGCCGAGCACATAGGCTACCAGGCAGGATAGGATGTGAACGAATGGGCGTTGTTGCACGGATCCTCCTCCCCTGATATTTGTTTCAGTCTGTTCTCTTGAGGATGCTGTAGATGCCGCACAGGTTCAACGCCGATCATCGTGACAGGATTCCAAAACAAAAGCAGCGCGTGACCAACTGGCCTGAGTACAGCGAAAGTCTTCGGCGGCGCGGTGATCTGACGGTCTGGATCAGCGAGGACGCGCTGGCTTTGTGGGTGGCCCCGTCACGAACGACGCGTGGCGGGCAGCCTGTCTATTCGGATTTGGCGATTGAGGCTTGCCTGACCGCTGGCATGGTGTTCAGGCAGCCGTTGCGGCAGACCGAAGGCTTGATGCGCTCGATTGCGGCGCTGTCGGGTATAGATATCGCGGTGCCGGACTTTTCCACGCTCTCCCGCAGAGGCAGGGGACCGAGCTTGTCGGCCAAATCTGTCTCCAGGGACACCAAACCGGTACAACTGTGTAAAACGCGGAGCAATATTGGGCCACAGAAGCGGCTGCATATCGCAGTTGTAGCGGAGTAAAAGTCCGCCAGTTTGTGCCCTTCGTTTATTCGGAGGGCGGGAGATGTATTCTGTGGATATTTATAGTCGTGTGCGCCGTGCTTGTTTGAAGGACGGTATGTCTGGCCGAGAAGCGGCGCGGTTTTTCAACATGGCGTAATCAGGATCAGCACTCAGTTACCCCTGTTATTCTGGATGCACATGCAATTGAAAAGGAGACTGACCAATGGAATATTTTGCTGGTTTGGATGTGTCCATGGAAGAGACGCATATCTGCATTCTGGATCGTGAAGGGGCCCTTATTCGTGAAGGAAAAGCGAGCTCAACACCAAAAGCGATCGCTGACTTCCTCGCTTCTGGACCACCATGTGCCAAAGTTGTATTTGAAACGGGACGGATGGCACCAATGCTTTACCATGGGCTGACGGAGCTTGGTGTCCCGGTTGTTTGCATCGAGAGCAGGCAAGCATATCAGGCCCTTAAATCTCTGGCCGGCCACAAGACGGACCGCAATGATGCCCGCGGTTTGGCACACCTGGCGCGGACGGGATTCTACAAGCCGACCCATGTCAAATCACTGTCAGCGCACGCAATCCGGTCGCTGATCGCAGCCCGCAAGAAGCTGGTCGGACAGCGTGTGACGCTCGACAATCAGATCCGCGGTCTGGTCGTCGTCTTCGGCGTGCGGCTGCCACGAGCTTTGTCTCCGGCATTCAAAAACGCGGCGCTAAAAGTTAGCGATGGAGTGCCTGGCCTCCATGCCGCAATTTGCGGACTGTTCGCAGCACGCGAAGCAATCCTCGCGGCGGTTGCAGCCATTGATGGCGACATCAAAAAGATGACCCGCAAATCCGAAGTCTGCCAGCGCCTTATGACGGTACCAGGGGTCGGTCCGATCACAGCATTGGCCTTTGCCGCAGCAATTGATGATCCGTCGCGTTTCAGGAAATCGCGTGATGTGGGGGCGTATCTTGGACTGGTGCCGCGACGGCATCAATCTGGTGAAATCGACTACACGGGCAGCATCTCAAAGCGGGGCGACGTGCGCGTCAGAACGCTTCTCTATGAGGCCGCCAATGTGATGCTGACGCGGTATGCCGCTCCGCTCAAATTGAAGACATGGGCCCTCGCAATCGGTGCGCGCTCAACGATGAGAAAGGCCCGAGTGGCTCTGGCGCGTCGTCTGGCAATCATACTTCATGCCATTATGCGAGACAAAACTGACTTCCAGTCCGCGTAAGGCTTACGAGGCGACAACGAGGATTCCTAAATCAAAGTTCCCATCTGGGACGATGCCCGAGGGAGGGCGTGAGACACGGCGCCGATTCTGTAGCAACAGCCAAGACCAACGGTATGATTGCGGTTTCAACATTGCCGACCCACACCCAGCCAACCCCATCATGAACCTCAGAGTTCGAAGAGAACAAAGGCAACCTCTGACATCAAAAGCAGGAAACTCAGGAAACACGCATTGACAGATTAGAGAACCTGAGCGGCGGTGGCTTGCGGGATGGCTGGCTCAACCGGATGTTGCAGGTTGTTCCTGGGCTTGAGGCTGAGGTTGCTTTCGCTATCGGACGAGAGCAGATGCTGGTGCTGTCTGGCGAAGCGCCCGCCGCGCGGTGGTCGCCAGACGCACGCTTGCAGATTTCCCCCAATGCGCGGGCTTTGCTGAATGTGGTGCATCACGATGATCCTATTTTCAGGGAAGCCTCGGCAGATGCGATTGAGATTGCCGAGCAGATTTCCCTGCAAGGCGAATTGAAAGAAGAAACCCGCGACATGATGATGACCCGCATGGCAGGGGACCTCCAGCCAAGCGGTGAGCACGTGAAGATAGCTGAATTTGCGGCAACGCGACTGCGTGGGAATACGCGGATCGCGTCGTTCTCAATCAACGGGTGGGATACACATGCGCGTCAAAGCAATGCGTTGCGGCGTGGGGCCACTGCGCTGACGGATACGATTTTGACGCTGCAGGCGGGGCTCGGTCCTGTGTGGGACAAGACGGCTGTTTTGTGTCTGACGGAGTTTGGCCGCACCGCGCGTGAAAACGGAAGCCAAGGCACGGATCACGGAACTGGCGGTGCGATGCTGTTTGCGGGAGGTGCATTGCGCGGGGGACATGTCCTCGGCGACTGGCCAGGACTGGGGGAAGGCGACCTTTACGCAGGGCGCGATCTGATGCCGACACGGGACGTGCGCACCTATGCGGCGTGGGTCATGCGGGATCTCATGGGGATCGAGCGTGATACGCTCGAACAAGCGATTTTTCCGGGGCTTGAGCTTGGGTCAAACCCGAGGTTGGTCTTGTAGATTACGCGCTGATCGCGGCGATAAGGACGGCACCCATCAACACGAGACCAGCGGTCAGAACCATCCAGTCAATCGTGGTGTTGCCGTCTTCTTCGGTCCAGAATTTCTTAACAAACCCGAGTTATGGATAAGCGGTGTTTTTCATTCTGACTTTGGTTTTGCCGAGCACATAGGCTACCAGGCAGGATAGGATGTGAACGAATGGGCGTTGTTGCACGGATCCTCCTCCCCTGATATTTGTTTCAGTCTGTTCTCTTGAGGATGCTGTAGATGCCGCACAGGTTCAACGCCGATCATCGTGACAGGATTCCAAAACAAAAGCAGCGCGTGACCAACTGGCCTGAGTACAGCGAAAGTCTTCGGCGGCGCGGTGATCTGACGGTCTGGATCAGCGAGGACGCGCTGGCTTTGTGGGTGGCCCCGTCACGAACGACGCGTGGCGGGCAGCCTGTCTATTCGGATTTGGCGATTGAGGCTTGCCTGACCGCTGGCATGGTGTTCAGGCAGCCGTTGCGGCAGACCGAAGGCTTGATGCGCTCGATTGCGGCGCTGTCGGGTATAGATATCGCGGTGCCGGACTTTTCCACGCTCTCCCGCAGAGGCAGGGGACCGAGCTTGTCGGCCAAATCTGTCTCCAGGGACACCAAACCGGTACAACTGTGTAAAACGCGGAGCAATATTGGGCCACAGAAGCGGCTGCATATCGCAGTTGTAGCGGAGTAAAAGTCCGCCAGTTTGTGCCCTTCGTTTATTCGGAGGGCGGGAGATGTATTCTGTGGATATTTATAGTCGTGTGCGCCGTGCTTGTTTGAAGGACGGTATGTCTGGCCGAGAAGCGGCGCGGTTTTTCAACATGGCGTAATCAGGATCAGCACTCAGTTACCCCTGTTATTCTGGATGCACATGCAATTGAAAAGGAGACTGACCAATGGAATATTTTGCTGGTTTGGATGTGTCCATGGAAGAGACGCATATCTGCATTCTGGATCGTGAAGGGGCCCTTATTCGTGAAGGAAAAGCGAGCTCAACACCAAAAGCGATCGCTGACTTCCTCGCTTCTGGACCACCATGTGCCAAAGTTGTATTTGAAACGGGACGGATGGCACCAATGCTTTACCATGGGCTGACGGAGCTTGGTGTCCCGGTTGTTTGCATCGAGAGCAGGCAAGCATATCAGGCCCTTAAATCTCTGGCCGGCCACAAGACGGACCGCAATGATGCCCGCGGTTTGGCACACCTGGCGCGGACGGGATTCTACAAGCCGACCCATGTCAAATCACTGTCAGCGCACGCAATCCGGTCGCTGATCGCAGCCCGCAAGAAGCTGGTCGGACAGCGTGTGACGCTCGACAATCAGATCCGCGGTCTGGTCGTCGTCTTCGGCGTGCGGCTGCCACGAGCTTTGTCTCCGGCATTCAAAAACGCGGCGCTAAAAGTTAGCGATGGAGTGCCTGGCCTCCATGCCGCAATTTGCGGACTGTTCGCAGCACGCGAAGCAATCCTCGCGGCGGTTGCAGCCATTGATGGCGACATCAAAAAGATGACCCGCAAATCCGAAGTCTGCCAGCGCCTTATGACGGTACCAGGGGTCGGTCCGATCACAGCATTGGCCTTTGCCGCAGCAATTGATGATCCGTCGCGTTTCAGGAAATCGCGTGATGTGGGGGCGTATCTTGGACTGGTGCCGCGACGGCATCAATCTGGTGAAATCGACTACACGGGCAGCATCTCAAAGCGGGGCGACGTGCGCGTCAGAACGCTTCTCTATGAGGCCGCCAATGTGATGCTGACGCGGTATGCCGCTCCGCTCAAATTGAAGACATGGGCCCTCGCAATCGGTGCGCGCTCAACGATGAGAAAGGCCCGAGTGGCTCTGGCGCGTCGTCTGGCAATCATACTTCATGCCATTATGCGAGACAAAACTGACTTCCAGTCCGCGTAAGGCTTACGAGGCGACAACGAGGATTCCTAAATCAAAGTTCCCATCTGGGACGATGCCCGAGGGAGGGCGTGAGACACGGCGCCGATTCTGTAGCAACAGCCAAGACCAACGGTATGATTGCGGTTTCAACATTGCCGACCCACACCCAGCCAACCCCATCATGAACCTCAGAGTTCGAAGAGAACAAAGGCAACCTCTGACATCAAAAGCAGGAAACTCAGGAAACACGCATTGACAGATTAGAGAACCTGAGCGGCGGTGGCTTGCGGGATGGCTGGCTCAACCGGATGTTGCAGGTTGTTCCTGGGCTTGAGGCTGAGGTTGCTTTCGCTATCGGACGAGAGCAGATGCTGGTGCTGTCTGGCGAAGCGCCCGCCGCGCGGTGGTCGCCAGACGCACGCTTGCAGATTTCCCCCAATGCGCGGGCTTTGCTGAATGTGGTGCATCACGATGATCCTATTTTCAGGGAAGCCTCGGCAGATGCGATTGAGATTGCCGAGCAGATTTCCCTGCAAGGCGAATTGAAAGAAGAAACCCGCGACATGATGATGACCCGCATGGCAGGGGACCTCCAGCCAAGCGGTGAGCACGTGAAGATAGCTGAATTTGCGGCAACGCGACTGCGTGGGAATACGCGGATCGCGTCGTTCTCAATCAACGGGTGGGATACACATGCGCGTCAAAGCAATGCGTTGCGGCGTGGGGCCACTGCGCTGACGGATACGATTTTGACGCTGCAGGCGGGGCTCGGTCCTGTGTGGGACAAGACGGCTGTTTTGTGTCTGACGGAGTTTGGCCGCACCGCGCGTGAAAACGGAAGCCAAGGCACGGATCACGGAACTGGCGGTGCGATGCTGTTTGCGGGAGGTGCATTGCGCGGGGGACATGTCCTCGGCGACTGGCCAGGACTGGGGGAAGGCGACCTTTACGCAGGGCGCGATCTGATGCCGACACGGGACGTGCGCACCTATGCGGCGTGGGTCATGCGGGATCTCATGGGGATCGAGCGTGATACGCTCGAACAAGCGATTTTTCCGGGGCTTGAGCTTGGGTCAAACCCGAGGTTGGTCTTGTAGATTACGCGCTGATCGCGGCGATAAGGACGGCACCCATCAACACGAGACCAGCGGTCAGAACCATCCAGTCAATCGTGGTGTTGCCGTCTTCTTCGGTCCAGAATTTCTTAACAAACCCGAGTTATGGATAAGCGGTGTTTTTCATTCTGACTTTGGTTTTGCCGAGCACATAGGCTACCAGGCAGGATAGGATGTGAACGAATGGGCGTTGTTGCACGGATCCTCCTCCCCTGATATTTGTTTCAGTCTGTTCTCTTGAGGATGCTGTAGATGCCGCACAGGTTCAACGCCGATCATCGTGACAGGATTCCAAAACAAAAGCAGCGCGTGACCAACTGGCCTGAGTACAGCGAAAGTCTTCGGCGGCGCGGTGATCTGACGGTCTGGATCAGCGAGGACGCGCTGGCTTTGTGGGTGGCCCCGTCACGAACGACGCGTGGCGGGCAGCCTGTCTATTCGGATTTGGCGATTGAGGCTTGCCTGACCGCTGGCATGGTGTTCAGGCAGCCGTTGCGGCAGACCGAAGGCTTGATGCGCTCGATTGCGGCGCTGTCGGGTATAGATATCGCGGTGCCGGACTTTTCCACGCTCTCCCGCAGAGGCAGGGGACCGAGCTTGTCGGCCAAATCTGTCTCCAGGGACACCAAACCGGTACAACTGTGTAAAACGCGGAGCAATATTGGGCCACAGAAGCGGCTGCATATCGCAGTTGTAGCGGAGTAAAAGTCCGCCAGTTTGTGCCCTTCGTTTATTCGGAGGGCGGGAGATGTATTCTGTGGATATTTATAGTCGTGTGCGCCGTGCTTGTTTGAAGGACGGTATGTCTGGCCGAGAAGCGGCGCGGTTTTTCAACATGGCGTAATCAGGATCAGCACTCAGTTACCCCTGTTATTCTGGATGCACATGCAATTGAAAAGGAGACTGACCAATGGAATATTTTGCTGGTTTGGATGTGTCCATGGAAGAGACGCATATCTGCATTCTGGATCGTGAAGGGGCCCTTATTCGTGAAGGAAAAGCGAGCTCAACACCAAAAGCGATCGCTGACTTCCTCGCTTCTGGACCACCATGTGCCAAAGTTGTATTTGAAACGGGACGGATGGCACCAATGCTTTACCATGGGCTGACGGAGCTTGGTGTCCCGGTTGTTTGCATCGAGAGCAGGCAAGCATATCAGGCCCTTAAATCTCTGGCCGGCCACAAGACGGACCGCAATGATGCCCGCGGTTTGGCACACCTGGCGCGGACGGGATTCTACAAGCCGACCCATGTCAAATCACTGTCAGCGCACGCAATCCGGTCGCTGATCGCAGCCCGCAAGAAGCTGGTCGGACAGCGTGTGACGCTCGACAATCAGATCCGCGGTCTGGTCGTCGTCTTCGGCGTGCGGCTGCCACGAGCTTTGTCTCCGGCATTCAAAAACGCGGCGCTAAAAGTTAGCGATGGAGTGCCTGGCCTCCATGCCGCAATTTGCGGACTGTTCGCAGCACGCGAAGCAATCCTCGCGGCGGTTGCAGCCATTGATGGCGACATCAAAAAGATGACCCGCAAATCCGAAGTCTGCCAGCGCCTTATGACGGTACCAGGGGTCGGTCCGATCACAGCATTGGCCTTTGCCGCAGCAATTGATGATCCGTCGCGTTTCAGGAAATCGCGTGATGTGGGGGCGTATCTTGGACTGGTGCCGCGACGGCATCAATCTGGTGAAATCGACTACACGGGCAGCATCTCAAAGCGGGGCGACGTGCGCGTCAGAACGCTTCTCTATGAGGCCGCCAATGTGATGCTGACGCGGTATGCCGCTCCGCTCAAATTGAAGACATGGGCCCTCGCAATCGGTGCGCGCTCAACGATGAGAAAGGCCCGAGTGGCTCTGGCGCGTCGTCTGGCAATCATACTTCATGCCATTATGCGAGACAAAACTGACTTCCAGTCCGCGTAAGGCTTACGAGGCGACAACGAGGATTCCTAAATCAAAGTTCCCATCTGGGACGATGCCCGAGGGAGGGCGTGAGACACGGCGCCGATTCTGTAGCAACAGCCAAGACCAACGGTATGATTGCGGTTTCAACATTGCCGACCCACACCCAGCCAACCCCATCATGAACCTCAGAGTTCGAAGAGAACAAAGGCAACCTCTGACATCAAAAGCAGGAAACTCAGGAAACACGCATTGACAGATTAGAGAACAAAGATCGTAAGACGATCGCGAAGATGCTGCGCCATGAACTTCCGCCTGGGTATCGTCGGTCGGAAGCGCCTCGGCGGCCAACGCTTGATGGTTATGTTGGTGTGGTCGATGAGATACTGCGCACAGACAAAGCCCTGATCAAAAAGCAGCGACACACGGCCAAGCGCATCTTTGAACGGCTGCGCGATGAGCATGGATATGCTGGCAGCCTGACCACGGTGACCTATTACGTGCGCGAGCAAAAACGGCGCACCAAAGAGGTGTTTGTGCCGTTGTCGCATCGGCCGGGCCATGCGCAGGTTGATTTTGGTGAGACGCTGGGCGTGATCGGTGGCGTGGAATGCAAGATCCACTTCTTCGTGATGAGCTTGCCACATTCTGATGCGGTGTTTGTGAAGGGATATCCAGCTGAGACAACCGAGGCGTTTTGCGATGGCCATGTGTCCGCCTTTGCATTCTTTGGCGGCATTCCGCAATCCATTCTCTACGACAATACCAAGATCGCCGTGGCTCGGATACTCGGGGATAAGACGCGCATCCGCACACGTCGGTTTACGGAACTGCAGTCGCATTACTTGTTTGATGACAAGTTTGGCAGACCCGCGCGAGGGAACGATAAAGGCAACGTTGAGGGCATGGTTGGATACACCCGCCGCAACTTCATGGTTCCCGCACCTCGCTATGACAGCTTTGATGATCTGAACGCACATTTGGAAGAGAAGTGTTTAGCACGTCAGGCCGATACGTTGCGGGGTCACACCCAAACCATAGGCGCACGCCTGATGTCGGATTTGGATGCTCTGATGGGATTGCCCGTCGCAGAATATGAAGCCTGCGATCACGTCAGCACGCGTGCAACGTCGATCTCAATGGTGCGCTATCGCAGCAATGATTACTCGGTGCCAGTAGCCTATGCGCACCACGATGTTCATGTGCGTGGGTTTGTGCATGAGGTTATCATCGGCTGCGGCAATGAGATTATTGCGCGGCACAAACGATCCTACACATCAGCGGATATGGTCTTTGACCCATTGCACTTTTTGCCCCTGCTTGAACAAAAGGTGGGTGCCCTGGATCAGGCCGCGCCTTTGCAGGGTTGGCATTTGCCAGATGTATTTGCCACGCTGCACCGACTGCTTGAAGCCAGAATGGGTAAGCCGGGCAAGCGAGAATACGTTCAAGTCTTGCGCCTTTTGGAGACCTTCGAAATGGATGTTGTGCAAGGCGCAATCCAGCAGGCAATAGATATGGGTGCAATTGGCTATGACGCCGTAAAACACCTTGTACTGTGTCGGGTTGAGAAGCGGCCACCACGATTGGATTTGGACTTCTATCCATACTTGCCCAAGGCCAATGTCGGCACAACACGCCCATCCAGTTACATGAGCTTGATGGGAAGGACCGCGGCATGACCGAAGCCCCTCGGATTCTTCTACGGCATCATCTTAAACAACTGCGACTGCCAACGTTCCAAGGCGAGTATGCCAAACAGGCGCAGCTCTGTGCTGCAGAGAACAAAGATCACATCCACTATCTGGCGCGGCTGTGTGAGATGGAATTGATCGACCGCGAACGCCGGATGATTGAACGGCGCATCAAAGCGGCGAAGTTCCCCAGCACCAAGAGCTTGGATAGCTTTGACTTCAAGATCATGCCAAGCTTGAACAAGCCCCTGACGATGGATCTGGCACGATGCGATTACGTTAATCGCAGGGAGAACATCATCGCGCTCGGCCCGTCAGGCACGGGCAAGACACACATCGCCCTGGGACTTGGGCTGGCTGCATGTCAAAGAGGACTGAAGGTGCGCTTCACAACGGCTGCGGCATTAGTCCATGATCTGATCGAGGCTCAAGATGAGCGGAGATTGCAGCGCCTTCAAAAGCAACTGACCAGCCAGAACCTGTTGATCATTGATGAACTGGGCTTCGTACCGCTCAGCAAATCTGGCGCAGAGCTGCTCTTCGAGGTCATATCCCAATGCTATGAACGCGGCTCCATCATCATAACCTCGAACCTGCCCTTCGATGAATGGACTGAAGTCTTTGGCTCTGAGCGGCTGACCGGTGCGCTACTCGATCGTTTAACCCATCACGTCCACATCCTCGAGATGAATGGCGAAAGCTATCGGCTCAAACACAGTCGCAACAACCGAAAATAACCAGCCCGCAATCACAGTCAGAATAATGCTGGCCTTATGGCCAGCATGCGCTTTGGCACGCTTCAGCTTTGTGACGAGCACGCGTGCAAAAGCGCCACAAAACATCAACCGAAGTGGCCCATTTTTACGCCGCGACATGGACCCATTTTACTCTGCGATTGACACTGCTGCCTTATACTCGTCCGCCCTGTACACGACTCATGCGATTTTCTGCCTGATTTTGGGCCAGTGTCGGAAGGCTTGTTCCGGCTGGGTTCGCAGGAGCCTTCCGATTTCGTCGAGACCGATGCGGAAGATGGATTTGGCGTATCGCCCATGAGACTTTCGAGGCCGTTTCCGTGTTCCGGGCCTGGTGGATGCCACCTTTGCAGCCCATGCCATGGCCAGGGCAGGGAGACCGACCAACAAGCTCGACTTTTCGGCGATCGGGAGACGGGTGTCTTCCAGGTTGAAGCCCTTTGTCTTCGCTTCGGCGAACAGGCATTCGATGGCCCGGCGTTTGCGATAGACGGTCAGGGCGTGATGGGCGGGTTGGTTGCCGACAACGACAGGCAATTCCTTACCCTTGATGCGCCTGGCTGCGAAGTTCAGCCAAAACGGTGCAGTGCCCCCGGCAGCCCTGAAGTGGGCCGTGAATGTGCGCGGGCCACGGCAGGTGCGCGGCAAGGTTCGCAGACTTTGCCGGACGCCATCCCCGCCTGTCACGTACCGGTTCGACTTCACGCGGATGATGAAAGGAACGTCCTGTTCATGCAGGAAAGTCAACCAATCAAGGCCGATAAACCCACGATCCGCCGGAAGGCACCTGATGCTTCCGGACCCGAACAGATCCAGACAGCGCTTCATCAGTGCAATGCGCTCGCAGGTGTTGCTGTTGCCCGCCTTGCCCGACACGGTCCAGATCAGGGGCACGCGATAGCGGCGCGTGGCGACGGCAGGAACCAGCAGGTTGATCTCCTTGCGCCCGATCTTCCGGTTCGTGCGATCAAGGCACGGATGTCGGCTCCCGGAGAGCCCGGGCATCCGGACAACAGGAGGGGCAGACCGGTCTTGCCCGAGGTTGACACGCTGAAAAAAGCGCTGCAATCGACGGCAGGTGCTTTCAGCCTTGGCCTGCGTCGGCATCTCACCGCAAATGTGGCTCAAATTGACGGTTCGAACGCCGGCAATGCCAATCACCGGAAGGCAGAGTGTTTCGAGGCGACTATTGCTCAGCGATAAGCCATCGGATAGTTTCGCCGAGAGGGTGTCGATTGCTTTTCGGATCATGGGAGGCTCCATCGTAATTTGAAGAATCCCAATGAAAATCACAAATCTGCGCCCTCAACCACCTCTACTGTCGTGTACAGGGGGCTAATTGTCTGAATCCATGTCCTGGGTTGCAGAAACGGAGGCTCCAGTCATGATTTCAGGTCGCCCGGTTTTGCGGGAAATACCCGACCCGCGAGGTAAAAAGGGCCGGTTACATCGACCGGAAGCAATATCGGGCCTGATCCTGTTATCAATGCCCGGCGGTCGCAAGGGGATGAAGGCGGTGTTCCATCCCGGGCGCGGTTTGTCGCGCAGGCAACTGGATCGGCCGGGGGTCCGTCGGGACTGTAAATCACCGTCAATCAGCGTGCCACGCGACGCTGACTGAAACTTCGGGAGTGCCGGACCCGGAGGCTGTGGCGGCTGCATTCAGCCGGTTGACCGCCGGGGCACCGGATGCCGGGGATGTTGAACCGGACCTGCGCCGGATCGCGATTGACGGCAGGACGCTGCGCGGAAGCAAGGACGCCGGGGGCAGGGCCGGGCATGGTCTTCCGGCCTTTTGTGCGGCACCTGAACAGTCGGCGGGCCATACATCCTCACGCGGCAAGGGGCGGGAAATTCCCGATGCGCTGCGTTTGCCGGAAACGATTGACCCTGGGGGGATGGTCGTTACCGGAGATGCAGTTTCCTGCCGGAAAACCATCCCTTCCGGGATCATGGAAAAAGGCGGTGACTGCCTTCTTGCGGTGAAGGATAACCGGAAAGACCTTCGGGAGGAGATTGAAACGGCCTTTCGGGAGCCGGTTTTTCCCCCTCGCTGAATGGCAGGACCCACCCCGGACAGGGTCCGGACAGGGCATGGGCGGATTGACCTGCGTGGCATCGCCCTGTTGCCCGCCGATGCGCCCGGCGAACACATGCGCACCACATGGCCCCCGGTTCGCACCATTGCCCGCATCGGGCGTCAGCGCGGGCACGTCCGGGCCGGGCACATTGTCAAAACCGAAACCGAAACAACGTATCCCGTCACCAGCCTGGAGCAGCCTGATCCTGACGACATCCTGCGCCTCAACCGCAGGCATTGGCGGATCGAGGCCATGCATCGCGACAGGGATGTGATACCGGGCGAAACTGGGCGAAGATGGATACACCAACCGCTCGGGACATGCCCCCCGCAATATCTTCACCCTCAACAGCGCCGCGCGCGCATTGCTCAAACGCATCCCGAACTCGCCTGTAAGAGCTTGTCTTATGACTTTCCCTGGGTTTCATGCGAAGTTTGAGGCGAAGCCAGTCACGCCATATATGGCGTGACTGGCTTCGACGGTCGCTGGATCGTGAGGGGCCTGGTTGTAATGAACCGTGCTACAGTTTGATCAGCCACCGTCTTCGCATGAGGCCTGAACGGATACGCAGCAGCTGCTGGCTCTGCACGACAGGCACAGGACATCGAAGATAATGAAGGACAGCATCGGGATCGACATCTCCAAAGCGCATTTGGATGTGCATCGGATCAAGACAGGACAACATGCCCAATTCGACAACACCGCTTCCGGCTTTCGCGCGCTCAGGCGCTGGATCGGGAGCGAACGGCCACAAATCGTGGTCTTTGAACCAACGGGTGCTTACCATGCCTCCTTTGAGAAGACGTTCCCGGGCAAATTGCCTCTGGTGAAGATCAATCCACTACAGGCCCGCCGCTTTGCCCAGGCGCATGGAACGCGTGCCAAAACAGATGCCGTTGACGCGCGCGTCCTGGCCACGATGGGTTCGGCGTTCGATCCGGTACCGGACAGGCCTTACAACAGGAATGAACGTGAACTCAAAGAGTTGCAGATCGCGCGGATGGCCCTGGTCAAGGACAGAACCCGGCTGTTGAACCGTGTGAAAACACAGACTCTGGCGTTCACACGCCGCCAGACAAAAGCACGCCTGACGCAGGTCAAACGCCAGATCGCAGCTCTTGACGATGAACTCGGGACGCGTCTGCGTGATTGTCGGAAAAGGGCGCGCGCACATGATATTCTCCGCTCCATTCCCGGCATCGGCGAGGTCGCTGCCGTCGCCATCCTGGTCGAATTTCCAGAGATTGGAACACTGGACCGCAGGAAGGCAGCCAGTCCGGCGGGCCTCGCACCCATGACGCGACAGTCCGGGCAATGGCGCGGCAAGGCCTTCATTCAGGGCGGTCGTAAATTCCTGCGCGACGCTCTTTACATGCCGGCTCTCGTCGCGGCACGCCACAACCCTGACCTCACAAGGAAATACCAGGCCATGATGGCAGCCGGGAAGCCTGCCAAAGTCGCTCTCACCGCGCTCATGAGAAAACTGATCGAGATGGCAAATGCGCTTGTCAAGGCTGACCGCGAATGGTCGCAAAATTCTCCTTGATCAAGACGGATACTATCAACGCGGCCTATCCAGATACCACCGTGCAAACATGTATTGTACATCCGGTACGCCATTCATTGAACTTCTGCGGCTGGAAAGATCGCAAGGAAGTGGCCAGAAGCCTGAAGCAGATTTATCAGGCCGTAAACGACGAGGAGGCCGCCAAAGCCCTTGATGCTTTCGAGGATGAATGGGGCCAAAAATACCCCTCGATCGCCCCGGGCTGGCGGCGGGCATGGCAGGAGGTGATCCCGTTCTTCGCCTTCCCCCCGGATGTGCGCAAGATCATCTATACCACCAACGCCATAGAAAGCCTGAACCGGGTCATCCGGAAAACTACCAAAACCCGTGGCAGCCTTCCAACCGATGATGCTGCAACAAAGCTGATCTATCTGGCCATCCGCAACTTCGAAAAATCCGGTCGATGTGTCAGAGAATGGGTTGCGGCACGAAACCGGTTCGCTATCCTATACCCGGAACGGTTCAACAGATGACCCGTTTTAACCGCATGGGCCAAACCCCATACACAGAGCTTCGGACATTCCCAAGATCAACGGCTTACAAGATTGTCAAAAGATAACCGCTGCATCAAAAGTTCGCGCAACGTTCCTCCTTAGAGTAATCCTACGAACAAACCATGCGATGGGGCCAACTCATATATTTGCGTCGATCCATTTGGACATTAACGTTCGATCCTTGAAGCACTCGTGCGGCACTTCGCTACGCTTTCTTCTCGCTATACTCTCAGCGAACCCAACTTGTTTTGAGGACGGATAGTTCGCGAACTGGCCAGTTGGCTTTGGGATCTTATGACCGTCGATCCAACGAGACAGCGCATAACGATCTTGCTGAGTTTCCCAAGGAAGCACTACCTCAAGACGCTGCGCTATCTGTTTAGCAAATGTGATCTGTTTTTCAGTTGCCGGAATTCGATGATAGTCGTTGCTATGGCTTGGTGCCATAGACGCGGGTTGTTGCGCAGTTGCCATGAGAAGCCCTCCTCATTCTCGATTCTCACTCAATATAGAACATTTAGAGAACAAATCAAGATAGTGTGGTTTGAAGGCAGGGCAATCGCGCTTCAAAAGTCTTGGATGAGAGTTTTCAGGAACTCATTACTCCAGCCCGCTTTTTTGAATTTGCCGCGATTTGATCCTTTTGCAGGATTGGCCTTGATGATGCTCAAGGCAATCCGCCTCAAAGCGGCAAAGTTGGCTGGCGCGTGATCTTTTCGCGCGCGGTGTCGGTCGTCGTTCATCACCACGTCGAGAGACCAATGCAAGCTGTTCCCAATTTGCCAGTGGCCGCGGATCAGTGTGGCGGCCCCCTGAGCCGCGGGACATTTGGAGAGCGGATAAAGCCGTTCGGCGTGACTGGTTTTGCCGCCAACCGCGCGTCTGGAGGCGACATGGACGAAAGCCTGAAGATGCGGCCACTTATGGGTATTGATCAGATATTCCGGCACATCGCAGACGCGGTATGACCGCTCTTCCACACGACCATGATCAGCATCAATTGTGTTATCCCGAATTATTCTTGAGGGGTTGGTGATGGTAGCGCACCCTTTTGGAAAGCTGTATTTTTATGCTGTCGATGCGAAAAAGCGCAGTTTTCCGGAGCCACACCTCACCATGAAGCGGTTTACCCCGGCCGCGCCGGTTTTGTCACCCGTGAATGGCAAGCCTGTGCCGCTCAGTTTCGACGGCGCGGAGATGAGTTCCGATGCCGGCCTGGCGCTTTTGCGGGAGGTGGAACGCCGGCACGACATGGCGGGTCTTCTGTCGTCCTGCCTCACGGACCTGCGCGATCCCGGGAAGGTCAGGCATAGCCTGGAGGACATCATCCGTTTCCGGATCATGATGATTGCGGCGGGGTATGAGGATGGCAATGACGCCGCTGATCCGCGCCATGACCCGTCCTTCAGGATCGCGCTCGAGCGCAACCCGGAGACGGGTGCGGCGCTGTGCCCGCAGCCCACAATCCCGCGGATGGAAAACCTGCCCGACGTGCGTGATCCGATCCGGATGGCACGCAGCATGGTTCGTTTCCATTGCCAATCCTTTGCGCGTGTGCCCGGGCAGATCGTGCTGGACATCGACGACACTTTTGACGCGGTCCACGGGCACCGGCAGTTGCGCCTGTTCAACTCATACCATGATGAATATGGCTTCCAACCCATCGTCGTCTTCGATGGGGATGGACGGTTGGTCGGGGCCTTGCCGCGCCCGGCGCGCCGCCCCGGGGGGGCGGAAAGCGCCGCACATCTGCGCCGCTTGATCCGGGAGATCCGCAAGCACTGGCCCAGGACCGGGATCCTGCTGCGCGCGGGTGGACTTCGTCCCTGTTTCCGGACAGTTTGATTATGGCTCAATTAGCATTGATTATGCGCGGCGTATTACAGGCAGGATGCCTGCTGCTGCGGCAAGTATCGCGCGCGGCGTTTGGTGGCTCGGAAGGACGGCAAGGTGGAACCACCGAAGGTAGCTGTCCAGGTATTTGGTTGCGATACCCCGATGGCGGCGCAGAAAGGTCTTTAACCGCTCATGCCGACTGTTCACGGTTTGAATGTGCAATTCACCACGGACACGTTCTCCGGCGGTCCGGTTGAGACTTTCATGGCTGACGCCCATTTCTGCGGCGCAGGGCGGGTACCCGGTGCAGCCATCGGTCACCGGGAGAGCGTCCCCATCAAGACGTGGCTGCAGAACCGTTTTGAGATGTTCGGCTGTCACCGCAGGCAAGACAGCACTGATGGTGGTGCCTGATCGGTCGACTGCAACGAGGACCGGAACCTGCTCCTTCGACAATCCGCGTTTTGAGGCCTTTCCCCCGCGTTTGCGGGCTTTTCGAGAGAGATTACGCTCCCCTTTCCGGCTGCGCGGAAAGAACGTCTCGTCGGCTTCGACGATCCCGCACAGCTTGACCGCACCGACCGTTACAGCCTGAAGAAAGCGATGACGCCAACGAAAAGCTGTGGTGTCGGCCACCATACAACGCCCGTCGGACGCCTTTACCGTTTCGCCGTCGCGCAGGGAAGCTGCAAACTCTGCCCACCTGTCCTTGTGGCGCAAGCGGGCAAGCGGCGTCCCGGTCAGCGCGTTGAAGGTTTTGCGACAGCTTTTGCAAAAGAACCTCGTCAGGCCACTTGCATGGCCTCTGATGATCGCACCGCCCGAAGCGCAGTGCGGACAGATACGCCCCTCGCGAACAGTCGCCTCAAGGAGATCGATCACGCTTTCCAGCGACGAAACCCCGGCAACGAGCCGTCCGGTTTCAGCCCGTTGTTTCGATGAAAGGTTGTCGATCTCGTTAAGCCACACCAAAAAAGCCTGATGATCCATGTGCCGCACCCATAATTTTGTTCATGGTGTGTTCTATCACAGGTCGCCACGCATAATAAATGCTAATTGAGCCTTGATTATTGACCCTATGCGGCCATTTTCCAAGTCATATTGTTGAACGCCTGTTGCGGCGTTTGGTATCCGATGGCGGAGTGGCGGCGCTGACGGTTGTGGAAGACCTCGATATATTCGAAGATTGCGGCCTTGGCTTCCGCCCGTGTTTTGAACCTTTGGCGGTGAACCAACTCCTTTTTCAATGATGCAAAGAAGCTTTCCATTGGCGCATTGTCCAGGCACTCGCCCTTGCGGCTCATGGATTGCGCAATCCCTGCCTTTTCGATCAGCTTGCGATACTCGCCACCGGCGTACCGGCTCCCCCTGTCGGAGTGGTGAATCAGACCGGGAACAGGGCCTCTGCGACCCGGGGCCATCGTCAGGGCATCACAGCAAAGCCCGGCCCGCATGTGATCCTCCATCGCCCAACCAACGATTTCCCGCGTGGCCATGTCTTTCACGCCGGCCGGATAGAGCCACCCTTCATCCGTATCGATACAGGTGATATCGGCCAACCAAACCGTATTGGGGGTGAGGCGGTGGAACGCCTGTTCCAACAGGTTTGGCGATGGGCTCATTTTGTGATTGCTATCCGTTGTCACGGGCTTGCGGCGCTTGTTCAGGCGTGGAGACACCTTGTTTTCCTTCATGATCCGCGCCACCCGCCGCTCGGAGACGGTTTCGCCATCGGCCACCAGGTCCTGATGGATCCGCTTTGATCCGTAGCATTTCCTGCCGGCTTTGAAGAAAGTCTTGATCCTGGGCGGCAGTTCCGGATCCCGAACGTCTCGATCTGCTTTACGCTGATCCCTCGCCGGTTGGCCGGCCGGGAAACCATAAAACCGGCCCCGGGAAATCGCCGGAACTCTGCAAAGCGTGGAAACCGCGTATCGAGCTTTATGGGCAGTGACGAATCTGCGCTTGTTCGTCATGGTTTCACCGCCCGTGTCGCGAAAAAAGCGGATGCTTTGTGCAAAATCTCCACTTCCTCTGTCAGGCGCCTGTTCTCCTTGCGAAGACGGGCCGGTTCCGCTGCATCCGCCTTCCGCCGCCGCCTGGCTTCAGCTGAGCCGAACGCTTCGATCTCAAGCCGCCGGGTCTTCAACTGTGTGCCGGTGATACCAGGCTCCCTGGCAACGCTGCCCTGTGTCGCGCCCGGTTCATAAAGCCGCTCAACCGCCGCTGCCTCATACTCGTCCGTATAGTTCCGTCGATGGTGTCCCGTTTGGTGCCCCTTTCATGGACAGGGGTAAAGTACCCCAGTGTCCGGAAACAGGGACGAAGTTCAAACAGGACGGGACCGGTAAAACCGGACACCCTGATCGACGCCGCGATCTGCCGGACCTGATCCGCAGAACGGGCACGGGGGTTTCAGGGCACGGGGACCACGGGGACATCGGGCGGCAGCCGCCCGATCTCCGGACTGCGGGCGGGACCGGAGCGCGTCCCGTCGCGCGAAGGTTTTTTTTGCCGCTGGCCATGCCGGACCTCCTGACGATTTTTTCACCGCCGGTATCGCGCAAATTCCGGCGCAACCCCTCCGGCGGTTTCCCCGCGCGTTTCAGGGGGCCATTTCGTTTCGAGCCCAGGGGCCATTTCGTTTCAGATGATCCGTCGGAAAAAAATTCCCGAATGGTTACAATCGGTTGTCGGCGACGGAAATCCGAAACGAAACGAAATGCAAAAAAATCGGCACGCAGAAGTAGGAAGGTGCGGCACATAACACCCACAAGCCGTCTCCGCCGGGAAGGACCCGTCATTTCTGAACAACGGGAGCGGCACATGGTGGCAACCAACAGGCCGTTGGCAAGCCGTTCCATTCGTTCCCTGCGGCGCAGCGCGGCCTTTCCCCGGGGGAAAGGGTGGGCGGATACCCTGAAATCACCTGGCGGATCAGAACTGTACGGTAGGGCGGATCAAATTGCAACGCGCAAGCACTGGCGATACCCTTGGTCTCCGCCGAAGGTTTCGTGGTGCATTGTTAATCTCCGTGCTCCTCTGCAGCGGGATTGTGCGAATCCTTCCCGACAGGATTTGATCAAATTCTCAATGCGACACAAACACAAAGGAGAGGACACAGTTATGGCCTTGAGAATAAACGACACCGCCCCTGATTTTGTAGCTGATACAACCGAAGGTGAGATCAGTTTTCACGATTGGATCGGTGACGGTTATGCAGTGATGTTTTCACATCCCAAAGACTTTACACCGGTTTGTACGACCGAGCTTGGAACGATGGCCGGGATGTCTGGTGAATTTGCCAGCCGAAATGCCAGGATTATCGGTATTTCCGTTGACCCGGTTGAGGATCATCACCGCTGGAAGTCGGATATTACCACAGTCACCGGCAACGAGGTAAGCTATCCGATGATTGGCGATCCGGAGTTGAAAGTGGCCAAACTATACGAGATGCTGCCCGCCGGTGCCGGTGACAGTTCTGAAGGGCGGACCCCGGCGGACAATGCCACGGTACGTACCGTGTTCATTATCGGCCCGGACAAGAAGGTCAAATTGTCGCTGACCTATCCAATGACCACCGGACGGAACTTTGACGAGATTCTGCGGGCGCTTGATTCGATTCAATTGACCGCCAACCATCAGGTGGCGACCCCTGCAAACTGGAAAAGCGGCGAGGACGTTATCATTACGTCCGCAGTTTCCAACGAAGACGCAAAAGAGCGCTTTGGCGAATTCGAGCAGGTTCTGCCCTATCTGCGCAAGACCAGGATGCCAGGTTGAGTCTGTTCGATTGATCAGTATCGAGACCCCTGTGGCAGTGCGCTGCGGGGGGTTTCCTTTGCGCAAAAAGTCGACTTTGGCCCATAAACCAGGCCGCTCGATTTGAGAGAAGGTCAGCGTCATTCAGGCAGCGTCGGGGGATACAGGTTTTTCCGAAAGTGCTTTCCTCGTAGCC
Source organism: Roseovarius sp. (assembly GCA_965207105.1). GTDB lineage: Bacteria > Pseudomonadota > Alphaproteobacteria > Rhodobacterales > Rhodobacteraceae > Roseovarius. The sequence goes on from CBDBLS010000058.1 coordinate 256,883, forward strand.
GACGAGCCGTCCATAGACCGCTTGTCGGAACTGCCCGTCGAACCGGTGGACGGTGTTGCCCTGACGGCTGTCGCGCAACGCCGCCGACGCCGGACCGGACAGTCCGGGCGCGTCATCGCGCTCGCGTATCACAGGGAGACCGCCATCCGAACCGGGCTGCGTACCCCGGAACTCCAGCCGCCCCCGGTTGTCAATAACCGCCCGGTCACCCCGCTCGAAACCCGCACCCTCCGGGTGATCCAGGAAACCCGCCCCGCTCCGCATCGTTGTCGCCACCGTGATTGATATCGCAAATGCCGCAGTCAGGACAGCGAAACCGGCGGGTTGCCTGGCGAATGTGGGTTTACCGGGGGGCAGGCCCCCGGTAAAACGCTTCACGGTGCAAACCGGCGGCGAATTTCCGGATGGACATCAGGCTACACCACCAAAGAGAACGGCCAGGGTACCCGTCTCAAGGGACTTTTGCATTAACCGGACAGGATCCTTGCGATGAATATCCTCTTTGTGCACCGGAATATGCCGGGCCAGCATCGGAAATTGCTGATGTGGCTGGTTGCACAGGGGGGACATCGGATCGTGTTCCTGACACAGCGCAAGGATGCGCCCTGGATCGACGGGGTGATGACCGTGGTCTACAAGTCGCATCACAAGCCCGGGGCCGGGGCCTATGGGCTGTCCAGGGTCTGGGAAGAGGCCACCGGCGCGGGGTTTGCCGCCGCCATGGCCGCCCGCGCGCTGGAGAAGAACGAGGGCTTCCGGCCCGACCTGATCCTGGGCCATACCGGCTGGGGTGAGTTGTTGTTCATGAAACAGATCTGGCCGGATGTGCCGATCCTGGGGTTCTTTGAATATTTCCATAACGCCACAGGCGGTGTGGTGGGCTTCGACCCGGACGATCCGGTTTCGGATCACACGCCGTTCCTTATGGAGGCCCGCAACGTGGTGCCCTGTGCCAATATCGAGCATGTGGATCCGGGCCATGTGCCGACCGTCTGGCAAAAGAACACCTTCCCGGCCTCGTTCCATCCGAAACTCCATACCTGCCATGACGGGATCCGTACCGACCGACTGGGTCCCGACCCGGATGTGTCCCTGTCGCTGGGCCGGCTGGACCGGCCGGTCACGCGCGGGGATGAGGTGTTCACCTGTATGGCCCGCAATCCGGAACATGTGCGCGGCTTTCACATCTTCATGGCAGCGCTGCCCCGGATCCTGGCCGCCCGTCCGCAGGCCCGGGTGCCGGTGGTGGGCGGCGACAGCGTCTCCTATGGTCGCAAGAGCGGGCACCCCGGGGGGTTGCGCGCCGAAATGACCGGGAAACTCGGCGACAGTGTCGACTGGAACCGGGTGCATTTTCTGGGGAGGGTACCCTGGTCCAGCTTTTGCCAGGTGGTTCAGATCAGCCGCTGCCATCTGCATCTGACCATGCCGTTTGTGATGAGTTGGTCGCTGGTGGAATCAATGGCGATGCAGGCCACCATCGTGGCCCCGGATGTGCCTTCGGTGCGCGAGGCAATCACCCATGGCGAAACCGGATTGCCGGTGGATTTCCTTGATGCGGATGCGCTGGCGGATCAGGTGATCGACGTGCTGGCCAATCCCGGCGCCTGTGCGCATCCGGGTCCGGCGGCGCGGGCGCATGTGGTCGGGACATATGATTTCAGGACCCTGTGCCTGCCGGAGCATATCCGGCGGATGAACACCCTCGTGCCGAAAAAGCTGCGGATTGCCGTGCCGGGCTGAAACCGCTTCGGGGCGGGGGCCGGTTGTCTATGGCACCCGCACCCTCCGGATGATCCATGAAACCCGCCCCGCATCGTCGTCACCACCCCGATTGATATCGAAAATGCCGCGATCAGGACAGCAAAATCGACGTTTTGCCCGGGGACTGCGGGTAAGGATCACTTCAGCCTGAAGACCCGAAATGGATGATGAAATACGCCGGTAGAGACTTCTCGTGTATCCGGGGGTATATCCGCCCGGATAAAGCGTCTCTGTTGAAAACACTGATTTTCAACCTGCTGATAACACGGCATAAAACCGCTCCAGATCTGCAGGGGATAAAACCGGCGGTGTGGCTGGCTGTGCAGTCGGTGTGCTGCCAACCGGTCTCTCCCGGATTTCTCCGGAAATTCAGGGAAAAAAACAGGGGGAAAACAGGGGAAAAATTGCCCGGGTACAGGAACCTGTCTGTGGCAGTGTGCAGGCCCGCAAATTCCTGCCGGACTCCTGTTCCTGTGTGGAATGTTCCTGTGTGGAACCGGCCTGCGGTCGGCGGGCAGGGAACGGATATTGCCAGGGTGTCGGCAACCGGCCCGACCGGCTGTCAGCCGCGCCTGTGCAGACCGGACATCCCCGGCCGCCGGTTCACACCGCGCCCCGCTTGCCTCTCCCGGCGGACCATCCCTGCATAAAACCGCAGACTGAACCGGACCGCCGCGCCGGTCTTCCTGACCGGAAACGCAGGGCTCGGGGCACCGGTCAGGACTGCGGGCGGGACCGGGGCACGTCCCGTCGCGCGAAGGTTTTTTTGCCGCTGGCCATGCCGGACCTCCTGATATTTTTTTCGCCGGTATCGCGCAAATTCCGGCGCAACCGCTCCGGCGGTTTCCCCGCGCGTTTCAGGGGGGCATTTCGTTTCGAGCCCAGGGGCCATTTCGTTTCAGATGACCCGTCGGAAAAATTTCCTGAATGGTTGCAATCGGTTGTCGGCGACGGAAATCTGAAACGAAACGAAATGCAAAAAAATCGGCACGCAGAAGTAGGCAAGTGCGGCACATAACACCCACAAGCCGTCCCCGCCGGGAAGGACCCGTGATTTCTGAACAGCGGGTGCGGCACCCGGTGGCAGTCAACGCGCCGTTCCCAGCATATATTTTGGAAGAGTACCACTATGACCAAAAGAGTATTAGGGTGATTTAGCGGAGGCGAAAAAGGGATTGCAAATCATGTGATTGTCGGAATCCATGTCCTGGATTGCAGAAATGGAGGCTCCAGTCATGATTTCAGGTCGCCCGGTTTTGCGGAAAATATCCGATCCGCGAGGTAAAAAGGGCCGGTTACATCGACCGGAAGCAATATCGGGCCTGATCCTGCTATCAATGCCCGGCGGTCGCAAGGGGATGAAGGCGGCATTCCATCCCGGGCGCGGTTTGTCGCGCAGGCAACTGGACCGGTCGGGGGGCCGTCGGGACCGTAAATCACCGTAAATCACCGGGCCACGCGACGCTGACTGAAACTTCGGGAGTGCCGGACCCGGAGGCTGTGGCGGCTGCATCCAGCCGGTTGACCAGCGGGGCACCGGATGCCGGGGATGTTGAAACGGAGTTGCGCCGGATCGCGTTTGACGGCAGGACACTGCGCGGGAGCAGGGACGCCGGGGGCAGGGCCGGGCATGTTCTTTCGGCCTTTTGTGCAGCACCTGAACAGTCGGTGGGCCATACATCCCCACGCGGCAGGGGGCGGGAAATTCCCGATGCGCTGCGTTTGCCGGAAACGATTGACCCCGAGGGGATGGTCGTTACCGGAGATGCAGTTTTCTGCCGGAAACAACCCCTTCCAGGATCACGGATAAAGGCGGTGACTGCCTTCTTCCGGTGAAGGATAGCCGGAAAGACCTTCGGGAGGAGATTGAAACGGCCTTTCGGGAGCCGGTTTTTCCCCCTCGCTGAATGGCAGGACCCACCCCGGACAGGGCCCGAAACAGGGCATGGGCGGATTGACCTGCGTGGCATCGCCCTGTTGCCCGCCGATGCGCCCGGCGAACACATGCGCACCACATGGCCCCCGGTTCGCACCATTGCCCGCATCGAGCGTCAGCGCGGGCACGTCCGGGCCGGGCACAGTGTCAAAACCGAAACCGAAACAACGTATCCCGTCACCAGCCCGGGGCAGCCTGATCCTGACGACATCCTGCGCCTCGACCGCAGGCATTGGCGGATCGAGGCCATGCATCGCGACAGGGATGTGACACCGGGCGAAGATGGATACACCAACCGCCCGGGACATGCCCCCCGCAATATCCTCACCCTCGACAGCGCCGCGCGCACATTGCCCGAACGCATCCCGAACTCGCCTGCAGGAGCTGTCGAAACAGTGCAGGATAATCGCCGGAAGGCTGTCAGGTTCGTATCGGATAAACAGAAAAATAGCTTTCTCTAAATCGCCCTGAGCGCAGGGGAATCGCGCTTAAAGTTTGACAGCGGTTGCGAATTGGATTCTGGAGGTTTCATCACTTGATGGAGCTTCGCGATGCCCAACCTGGACAGCTGTTTCAATGAGATGGATGACCCACGCGGCGGCAATGCGCCACGTCATAAGTTCCGTGATCTTATGACGATCAGCCTTTTATGCGCGCTTTGCGGCGGCGATACAGCGGTCGACATGGAGTTTTTCGGTCATATGAAGGAGGATTTTCTGCGCGATTTTCTCGAATTGCCTCATGGCGTACCCTGTCATGACGCTTGTTCCCGTCTGTTCCGGATGATGAAGCCGACCGGTTTTCAAGCGTTTTATGACAAGTTTCGTGCCGATTTTACGGCTGGATGTGGAGAGGAACCAGCCATCGCTATTGATGGCAAAGAGATGCGACGCGGCTTTGACAAGGCCGCCGGGCAATCGAATATGAATATTGTCACGGCCTTTGCACATGGGGCGCGGCTGACCCTTGGCATCAAGCAAAGCGCCAGGGGCGGCGGCGAGATCCTGGCCCTGCGCGAGTTGATCGAGATGCTTGACATTCATGGCATCACCATCACCGCTGATGCGTTACATTGCCAGCGAGAGACCTGTGAATTGATCGTAAAAGAAGGCGGTAAGCACTGCCTTCAACTCAAAGGCAATCAGGGCGACATGTTGGCCGATGTCCGGGCTTTTGTGGAAGACGAGGCTACTGATTACGTTGATGAATATAGCACTATTGATGCTGATCACGGGCGTGTGGAAGAGCGGTCATACCGCGTCCACGATGTGCCGGAATATCTGATCAATACCCATAAGTGGCCGCATCTTCAGGCTTTCGTCCATGTCGCCTCCAGGCGCGCGGTTGGCGACAAAACCAGTCACGCCGAACGGCTTTATCCGCTCTCCAAATGTCCCGCGGCTCAGGGGGCCGCCACACTGATCCGCGGCCACTGGCAAATTGAGAACAGCTTGCATTGGTCTCTCGACGTGGTGATGAACGACGACCGAACACCGCGCGCGAAAAGATCACGCGCCAGCCAACTTTGCCGCTTTGAGGCGGATTGCCTTGAGCATCATCAAGGCCGATCCCGCTAAAGGATCAAATCGCGGCAAATTCAAAAAAGCGGGCTGGAGTAATGATTTCCTGCGAACACTAATCAAAGGCTTTTGAAGCGCGATTGCCCTGGCCCTGAGCGACACTTGTTTGACAAACACCGCACGTCCCAATAAAAAACAATATGTTGCAAATCGAATCACCGACAAAAAATCTCAGGTCAATTCAGGCGTATCAATTCAGGCGTAAGAGTATAGCTAATATTGTTGGTCGTAGTCCGGCCTAGGCTGGCTCACTTTTTTGTGTGCCAGACACCATCTGTCGCGGCATTTTAGGACGCCGCGTGATCGTCTTGTCTGGAACGAATGCGGTGGCAATGATGGGCAAACAGAGGAGAGAAGATCATGCTCGCCCCAAAAAAATGTATTACCGCAAATGCGGCGATTGGCGCTCTGATCACAGTTGTCTGTCTGGCAGCAACGCTAGCTTGGACAGAAGTGACTGTAATCGACGAGGACGCGCATTTCGCTGAGGGGCCAGTCGTCGTTGACGGCAATCTCTATTACGTTGAATATGCCGCTCATACCTTTATGAAGTGGGATGGTGCGCTGAAAGAAATCTGGCGTCGTGACGGGTGCGGGCCATCAGCGGCAGTTTCGTTTCAGGACGGATTTCTGATCACCTGCTACGATTCCAACGAATTCGTACATGTATCCATGGAGGGTGACACCCTTGCTGTCGTTACCCAAGACACAGAAAGCAATGGTTTTGTGGGGCCAAACGATTTTGCAGCAGACGGTTCAGGTGGCGCTTGGATGACCACATCGGGTCCCTGGGACAGCAAGCCAATCGAAGGGGCTATCTACTACATTGGTCCAGATCTGTCTGCAACGCGCGTGGCGGACGATTTGCACTATGCCAATGGTGTGGCTCTAAGTAGGCACCACGCTCTATGTGGCTGAATCGGAAGCGGCGCGGATCATCGCTTTTGATGCAGCAGAAGATGGCAGCCTGTCGAAACGTCGACTGTTCGTGCGCGTCGGTCAGGTTGACGAAGCATCTGGCCCATGGGCTTATCCGGACGGCCTGAAAATCGGACCAGAGGGCAATTTTTGGATCGGCTCATTCGCTACGGGTCGATTGGTTGTCGTCTCTCCTGACGGGGCATTTGTCAAAGCTGTTGAGGTACCTGGTGCAACGGTCCCAAATTTGGCCTTTGGCCTGAGGGGCTCGCTTTTGCTGGTTGATCAGTCCGACGCCGCTCCCTATGCAGGTCGGGTGCTAAAAATCGACTGAGAGCCTGATTCAAAATGAGTAGGCTGCTTTTCAAGCCCTTGCGAGGCAGCGTGTCGCACGTCTGAATGGTGAAGGATTTTCGATGCGGGATTTCGGCGGGGGCTGAGTGTGGCCCGCGTTGGAGGTCCTCCCAAGGTGGAAGCCGCGTGGGCTTGGCGGTGCCTATGGGGAATGCACGGTGAGGGCTATGTCGGATGATGCTATTTGCGGGTACATTGATTGGCTGGTTGGCCCGGCAAGAATGAGTTTTTGGGTGGTTTTCCGACACTGATCGGTGCGACACTGGACATCCACCCGCCGTCCTCCGCCGGGAAGGACCCGTAATTTCTGAACAACGGGAGGGGCCTTGGTGGCAGCCAACATGCCCTTGGCAAGCCGTTTCGGCGCAGCTTGGCAGCGCGTAATCCAATCCCGACGTGCCCGGGGCAGGACGGACCGATCACGCTCACATTCGATCAGCCATCTTTTCATTTTCCGTAACTGCCCAGCATGTTGATTTCAGGAAAATGGTTGACTTTCCACCTATTGGAGATAAGCCACCGGCTTCCAGCCGGTCCGCTTCAGCGTGAATTCTGTTGAGATATCCCCCTGATTTTGAAGCCCCGGAAGGGGTATGGCTTCAAAATCAGGGGGATATCTCATGGCCTATTCTACCGGATCGCATACCAGATTCTATCACCGCTATCACGTCGTTTGGTCGACAAAATACCGCTACAAAGTTCTGCATGGCGCAATGCGAGAACGTATTCGCGAGATCGTCCGCCAGACCTGTGCCGAGGTGGGCGTCCATATCGTAAAGGGTGTTCTGGCTCGAGATCACGTGTACATGTTCATATCCGTGCCGCCGCACGTCGCTTTATCCAAGGTGATGCAACGGATAAAGGGGCGTTCATCGCGCCCGGTTCATAAACCCGCTCAACCGCTGCTGCCTTATACTCGTCCGTATAGTTCCGTCGATGGTGTCCCATTTCGTGCCCCTTTCATGGACAGGGGTAAAGTACCCCAGTGTCCGGAAACAGGGACGAAGTTCAGATCGCACGAACTGGAAGATCGGGCGCAAAGAGATCAACCTGCTGGTTCCTGCCGTCGCCACGCGTCGCTATCGCGTGCCCCTGATCTGGACCGTGTCGGGCAAGGCCGGCAACAGCAACACCTGCGAGCGCATTGCACTGATGAAGCGCTGTCTGGATCTGTTCGGGTCCGGAAGCATCAGGTGCCTTCCGGCGGATCGTGGGTTTATCGGCCTTGATTGGTTGACTTTCCTGCATGAACAGGACGTTCCTTTCATCATCCGTGTGAAGTCGAACCGGTACGTGACAGGCGGGGATGGCGTCCGGCAAAGTCTGCGAACCTTGCCGCGCACCTGCCGTGGCCCGCGCACATTCACGGCCCACTTCAGGGCTGCCGGGTGCACTGCGCCGCTCTGGCTGAACTTCGCAGCCAGGCGCATCAAAGGTAAGGAATTGCCTGTCGTTGTCGGCAACCAACCAGCCCATCACGCCCTGACCAGCTACCGCAAACGCCGGGCCATCGAATGTTTGTTCGCCGAAGCGAAGACCAGGGGTTGCAACCTGGAAGACACCCGTCTCCCGATCGCCGAAAAGTCGAGCTTGTTGGTCGGTCTCCCTGCCCTGGCCATGGCATGGGCTGCAAAGGTGGCATCCACCAGGCCCGGAACACGGAAACGGCCTCGAAAGTCTCATGGGCGATACGCCAAATCCATCTTCCGCATTGGTCTCGACGAAATCGGAAGGCTCTTGCGAACCCAACCAGAACAAGCCTTCCGACACTGGCCCAAAATCAGGCAGAAAATCGCATGAGTCGTGTACAGGGGCCTCCGACTCATAGATTTGCGTCGATCCATTTGGACATTAACGTTCGATCCTTGAAGCACTCGTGCGGCACTTCGCTACGCTTTCTTCTCGCTATACTCTCAGCGAACCCAACTTGTTTTGAGGACGGATAGTTCGCGAACTGGCCAGTTGGCTTTGGGATCTTATGACCGTCGATCCAACGAGACAGCGCATAACGATCTTGCTGAGTTTCCCAAGGAAGCACTACCTCAAGACGCTGCGCTATCTGTTTAGCAAATGTGATCTGTTTTTCAGTTGCCGGAATTCGATGATAGTCGTTGCTATGGCTTGGTGCCATAGACGCGGGTTGTTGCGCAGTTGCCATGAGAAACCCTCCTTATTCTCGATTCTCACTCAATATAGAACATTTAGAGAACAAATCAAGATAGTGTAGTGTGAAGGGAAGCCTCCACACTATATAGAACGAATTAAACCCATCAGAGACTTGTTCTCCTCACAACAGAGCATGGCAGAACCAATGTTAAATCTTCACGTACCTTTGTGTCGATCTGGTCAAGGAGGAGACGAACCGTCTCCTTCACCACGCCCTCCAATGGCTGCCGGATAGTCGTCAGACAATATCCATCCCACGACGACAGCAACATGTCGTTTACCCCCACAAATCCGACTTGGTTTGGGACATCTAGTGTTCAGAGTCTGACACTTCTTACCTATGTAAAACGCGGAGCAATATTGGGCCACAGAAGCGGCTGCATATCGCAGTTGTAGCGGAGTAAAAGTCCGCCAGTTTGTGCCCTTCGTTTATTCGGAGGGCGGGAGATGTATTCTGTGGATATTTATAGTCGTGTGCGCCGTGCTTGTTTGAAGGACGGTATGTCTGGCCGAGAAGCGGCGCGGTTTTTCAACATGGCGTAATCAGGATCAGCACTCAGTTACCCCTGTTATTCTGGATGCACATGCAATTGAAAAGGAGACTGACCAATGGAATATTTTGCTGGTTTGGATGTGTCCATGGAAGAGACGCATATCTGCATTCTGGATCGTGAAGGGGCCCTTATTCGTGAAGGAAAAGCGAGCTCAACACCAAAAGCGATCGCTGACTTCCTCGCTTCTGGACCACCATGTGCCAAAGTTGTATTTGAAACGGGACGGATGGCACCAATGCTTTACCATGGGCTGACGGAGCTTGGTGTCCCGGTTGTTTGCATCGAGAGCAGGCAAGCATATCAGGCCCTTAAATCTCTGGCCGGCCACAAGACGGACCGCAATGATGCCCGCGGTTTGGCACACCTGGCGCGGACGGGATTCTACAAGCCGACCCATGTCAAATCACTGTCAGCGCACGCAATCCGGTCGCTGATCGCAGCCCGCAAGAAGCTGGTCGGACAGCGTGTGACGCTCGACAATCAGATCCGCGGTCTGGTCGTCGTCTTCGGCGTGCGGCTGCCACGAGCTTTGTCTCCGGCATTCAAAAACGCGGCGCTAAAAGTTAGCGATGGAGTGCCTGGCCTCCATGCCGCAATTTGCGGACTGTTCGCAGCACGCGAAGCAATCCTCGCGGCGGTTGCAGCCATTGATGGCGACATCAAAAAGATGACCCGCAAATCCGAAGTCTGCCAGCGCCTTATGACGGTACCAGGGGTCGGTCCGATCACAGCATTGGCCTTTGCCGCAGCAATTGATGATCCGTCGCGTTTCAGGAAATCGCGTGATGTGGGGGCGTATCTTGGACTGGTGCCGCGACGGCATCAATCTGGTGAAATCGACTACACGGGCAGCATCTCAAAGCGGGGCGACGTGCGCGTCAGAACGCTTCTCTATGAGGCCGCCAATGTGATGCTGACGCGGTATGCCGCTCCGCTCAAATTGAAGACATGGGCCCTCGCAATCGGTGCGCGCTCAACGATGAGAAAGGCCCGAGTGGCTCTGGCGCGTCGTCTGGCAATCATACTTCATGCCATTATGCGAGACAAAACTGACTTCCAGTCCGCGTAAGGCTTACGAGGCGACAACGAGGATTCCTAAATCAAAGTTCCCATCTGGGACGATGCCCGAGGGAGGGCGTGAGACACGGCGCCGATTCTGTAGCAACAGCCAAGACCAACGGTATGATTGCGGTTTCAACATTGCCGACCCACACCCAGCCAACCCCATCATGAACCTCAGAGTTCGAAGAGAACAAAGGCAACCTCTGACATCAAAAGCAGGAAACTCAGGAAACACGCATTGACAGATTAGAGAACAAAGATCGTAAGACGATCGCGAAGATGCTGCGCCATGAACTTCCGCCTGGGTATCGTCGGTCGGAAGCGCCTCGGCGGCCAACGCTTGATGGTTATGTTGGTGTGGTCGATGAGATACTGCGCACAGACAAAGCCCTGATCAAAAAGCAGCGACACACGGCCAAGCGCATCTTTGAACGGCTGCGCGATGAGCATGGATATGCTGGCAGCCTGACCACGGTGACCTATTACGTGCGCGAGCAAAAACGGCGCACCAAAGAGGTGTTTGTGCCGTTGTCGCATCGGCCGGGCCATGCGCAGGTTGATTTTGGTGAGACGCTGGGCGTGATCGGTGGCGTGGAATGCAAGATCCACTTCTTCGTGATGAGCTTGCCACATTCTGATGCGGTGTTTGTGAAGGGATATCCAGCTGAGACAACCGAGGCGTTTTGCGATGGCCATGTGTCCGCCTTTGCATTCTTTGGCGGCATTCCGCAATCCATTCTCTACGACAATACCAAGATCGCCGTGGCTCGGATACTCGGGGATAAGACGCGCATCCGCACACGTCGGTTTACGGAACTGCAGTCGCATTACTTGTTGGCTCAATTAGCATTTATTATGCGTGGCGACCTGTGATAGAACACACCATGAACAAAATTATGGGTGCGGCACATGGATCATCAGGCTTTTTTGGTGTGGCTTAACGAGATCGACAACCTTTCATCGAAACAACGGGCTGAAACCGGACGGCTCGTTGCCGGGGTTTCGTCGCTGGAAAGCGTGATCGATCTCCTTGAGGCGACTGTTCGCGAGGGGCGTATCTGTCCGCACTGCGCTTCGGGCGGTGCGATCATCAGAGGCCATGCAAGTGGCCTGACGAGGTTCTTTTGCAAAAGCTGTCGCAAAACCTTCAACGCGCTGACCGGGACGCCGCTTGCCCGCTTGCGCCACAAGGACAGGTGGGCAGAGTTTGCAGCTTCCCTGCGCGACGGCGAAACGGTAAAGGCGTCCGACGGGCGTTGTATGGTGGCCGACACCACAGCTTTTCGTTGGCGTCATCGCTTTCTTCAGGCTGTAACGGTCGGTGCGGTCAAGCTGTGCGGGATCGTCGAAGCCGACGAGACGTTCTTTCCGCGCAGCCGGAAAGGGGAGCGTAATCTCTCTCGAAAAGCCCGCAAACGCGGGGGAAAGGCCTCAAAACCCGGATTGTCGAAGGAGCAGGTTCCGGTCCTCGTTGCAGTCGACCGATCAGGCACCACCATCAGTGCTGTCTTGCCTGCGGTGACAGCCGAACATCTCAAAACGGTTCTGCAGCCACGTCTTGATGGGGACGCTCTCCTGGTGACCGATGGCTGCACCGGGTACCCGCCCTGCGCCGCAGAAATGGGCGTCAGCCATGAAAGTCTCAACCGGACCGCCGGAGAACGTGTCCGTGGTGAATTGCACATTCAAACCGTGAACAGTCGGCATGAGCGGTTAAAGACCTTTCTGCGCCGCCATCGGGGTATCGCAACCAAATACCTGGACAGCTACCTTCGGTGGTTCCACCTTGCCGTCCTTCCGAGCCACCAAACGCCGCGCGCGATACTTGCCGCAGCAGCAGGCATCCTGCCTGTAATACGCCACGCATAATCAATGCTAATTGAGCCTACTTGTTTGATGACAAGTTTGGCAGACCCGCGCGAGGGAACGATAAAGGCAACGTTGAGGGCATGGTTGGATACACCCGCCGCAACTTCATGGTTCCCGCACCTCGCTATGACAGCTTTGATGATCTGAACGCACATTTGGAAGAGAAGTGTTTAGCACGTCAGGCCGATACGTTGCGGGGTCACACCCAAACCATAGGCGCACGCCTGATGTCGGATTTGGATGCTCTGATGGGATTGCCCGTCGCAGAATATGAAGCCTGCGATCACGTCAGCACGCGTGCAACGTCGATCTCAATGGTGCGCTATCGCAGCAATGATTACTCGGTGCCAGTAGCCTATGCGCACCACGATGTTCATGTGCGTGGGTTTGTGCATGAGGTTATCATCGGCTGCGGCAATGAGATTATTGCGCGGCACAAACGATCCTACACATCAGCGGATATGGTCTTTGACCCATTGCACTTTTTGCCCCTGCTTGAACAAAAGGTGGGTGCCCTGGATCAGGCCGCGCCTTTGCAGGGTTGGCATTTGCCAGATGTATTTGCCACGCTGCACCGACTGCTTGAAGCCAGAATGGGTAAGCCGGGCAAGCGAGAATACGTTCAAGTCTTGCGCCTTTTGGAGACCTTCGAAATGGATGTTGTGCAAGGCGCAATCCAGCAGGCAATAGATATGGGTGCAATTGGCTATGACGCCGTAAAACACCTTGTACTGTGTCGGGTTGAGAAGCGGCCACCACGATTGGATTTGGACTTCTATCCATACTTGCCCAAGGCCAATGTCGGCACAACACGCCCATCCAGTTACATGAGCTTGATGGGAAGGACCGCGGCATGACCGAAGCCCCTCGGATTCTTCTACGGCATCATCTTAAACAACTGCGACTGCCAACGTTCCAAGGCGAGTATGCCAAACAGGCGCAGCTCTGTGCTGCAGAGAACAAAGATCACATCCACTATCTGGCGCGGCTGTGTGAGATGGAATTGATCGACCGCGAACGCCGGATGATTGAACGGCGCATCAAAGCGGCGAAGTTCCCCAGCACCAAGAGCTTGGATAGCTTTGACTTCAAGATCATGCCAAGCTTGAACAAGCCCCTGACGATGGATCTGGCACGATGCGATTACGTTAATCGCAGGGAGAACATCATCGCGCTCGGCCCGTCAGGCACGGGCAAGACACACATCGCCCTGGGACTTGGGCTGGCTGCATGTCAAAGAGGACTGAAGGTGCGCTTCACAACGGCTGCGGCATTAGTCCATGATCTGATCGAGGCTCAAGATGAGCGGAGATTGCAGCGCCTTCAAAAGCAACTGACCAGCCAGAACCTGTTGATCATTGATGAACTGGGCTTCGTACCGCTCAGCAAATCTGGCGCAGAGCTGCTCTTCGAGGTCATATCCCAATGCTATGAACGCGGCTCCATCATCATAACCTCGAACCTGCCCTTCGATGAATGGACTGAAGTCTTTGGCTCTGAGCGGCTGACCGGTGCGCTACTCGATCGTTTAACCCATCACGTCCACATCCTCGAGATGAATGGCGAAAGCTATCGGCTCAAACACAGTCGCAACAACCGAAAATAACCAGCCCGCAATCACAGTCAGAATAATGCTGGCCTTATGGCCAGCATGCGCTTTGGCACGCTTCAGCTTTGTGACGAGCACGCGTGCAAAAGCGCCACAAAACATCAACCGAAGTGGCCCATTTTTACGCCGCGACATGGACCCATTTTACTCTGCGATTGACATACCTATTTCCGCGGATTTCATCCAGCGTGTCGAGTGCGCGGCGTTCTCGGGTGAGGATATCCTTGGCGCTCCTGGTCCATTTGAAAGGCTTCGGTTTCTCGTTGTGGAGCGCCGGATAGTCGTAGATCGCAGCCTCCAGGTCATCGACGCTGGAATAGCTGCCGCGTCGGATGCGCCCGGCGGTGATCTCGGCGAAGAAGCGCTCGACCAGGTTCAGCCATGAGGCGCTGTTGGGGGTAAAATGCAGCTTGAAGCGGGGGGGCTTTTCGAGCCAGGCCTTGACCTCGGGTGTCTTGTGGGTGGCGTAGTTGTCGAGCACCGGATGGACCTCGCATCGCACTGGCGTGGCCTTGTCGATACTGCGCAGGAATTTCAGGAACTCCCTGGCTCTGTGGCGGGGCATGCAATTGCCGATGACCGTGCCCGTCTTCACATCAAGGGCGGCGAACAGCGTGGTCGTGCCGTGGCGTTTGTAATCATGGGTCATGGCGGCGGCGCGACCCTTCTTGAGCGGCAATCCCGGCTGGGTGCGATCAAGTGCCTGAATTTGCGACTTCTCGTCGACGCACAGCACCACCGCCCGCTCCGGCGGGTCAAGGTAGAGCCCGACGATATCGGCGACTTTCTCCTCGAACAGCGGATCGTTCGACACCTTGAACCCTTTCGTGAGGTGCGGCTTCAGGCCCGCCTCGGCCCATATGCGTCCCACGCTCGAAGGCGAAATACCCACGGCCTCGGCCATCAGGCTGCGGCTCCAGTGAGTGGCATTCGCAGGGGACTCCTGAACTGTCTTGGCGATCACCTTCAATCGTGTCGCAATCGGCAGCGGCGGCACCCGCGAAGGTCGGGTCTTGTCACGTTTGAGGCCAGCTACACCCTCATCGAGATAGCGTTGCTGCCAACGCCACACGGTAGGTTTCGAAGTGCCCGCCCGCCGCATGATCTCAAACGTGCCGCAACCATCCGCCGTTGCCAGTACGATCTCGGCCCGCCAGACCAGTTTGCGAGGGCTGTTGCGGTTGGCGATCAGGGCTTGAAGCTCAGAACGCTCGGCGGGGCCAAGGTAAAGGCAGATGTCAGTGCGTCTCATGGGCCGGGTATGGCACAGAAAACCGACAGTGGGAATCTTATGTCAGGTGCTGAACACTAGGTCAAAGCGTTTGGCGGCATCAATTGCGCCCATGCAAATGAGATCATCTCCGCAAAAAACGGCCACGGGAACAAGCCCGTCATTCAGGTGTAGTGGTTCAGATGTGATCTGACAGTTGGCCGTTTTTCTGGCGGCGTCTGTCAGGTTAAGTTCAGCTCACGAACTTTTCCTTCCAGATACCTTTCCCGCCGATCATAGTTTCGAAGGGTGTTCTGCCGCAACACATTTTACCCTGATGCGTGCGCTCGTGGTTGTAGTGGTGCAGCCAGTCATCCAGACCGGCCTGAAGTGTATCGATGCTGTCGTAGAGCTTCTTGCGGAACGTGATCTGATAAAACTCCTGCAGGATCGTTTTGTGGAACCGCTCACAAATGCCGTTCGTCTGAGGTGACTTTACCTTGGTCCTGGTGTGATCAATATCGTTGATTGCCAAGAAGAGCTGGAAGTCATGCTTATCGACGCGGCCACAATATTCCGTCCCGCGATCCGTCAGAATGTGCAGCACCGGCAGGTCGTTTTCCTCGTGGAATGGCAGGACCCGGTCGTTGAGCGGATCGGCCGCCGTGATCGGTGTTTCGGTGGTGTAAAGTTTAGCGTGCGCGACCTTGGAATAGGTATCGAGGTAGGTCTGCTGATAAACCCGCCCGACGCCCTTCAGAGCGCCCACATAGAACGTGTCCTGAGAACCCAAATAGCCAGGGTGGGCCGTCTCGATCTCACCGCAGGCCTCGTCGTCGTGCTTTTTCCTCTCAAGCGCCTGCACCTGGGCCTCAGTCAAAATGCCGCCGTCTTCGGCAATCCTGGCTTCCAGCGCCTTAAGCCGGTTTTTGAAGTTTGCCAGATCATGCCGCAGCCAGATCGATCGGACACCCGAGGGCGATACAAAGACGCCCGGTTTGCGCAGCTCATTGGACGTGCGGGCCTGGCCGTATGCCGGGAAATCCGTGGCGGATTGGATCACCGCGTCCTCAGTCGTCTGATCCACCCGGTTCGCCAGATTGGGCTTGCGTCGCGTGCGCTCAAACAGCGCCTCAACGCCGCCGTCCTCGACCGCCGATTTGTAGCGGTAAAACGTGTCACGTGACATTGGACTTCGTCCCTGTTTCCGGACACTGGGGTACTTTAGCCCTGGCCATGCCGGGATTCCTGACGATTTTTTCACCGCCGGTATCGCGCAAATTCCGGCGCAACCGCTCCGGCGGTTTCCCCGCGCGTTTCGGGAGGGCCATTTCGTTTCGGCGGGGAGGGCCATTTCGTTTCAGATGACCCGTCGGAAAAATTTTCTGAATGGTTGCAACCGGTTGTCGGCGGCGGAAATCCGAAACGAAATGCAAAAAAATCGGCACGCAGACGTTGGAAAGTGCGGCGCATAACACCCACTCGCCGTCCCCCGCCGGGAAGGACCCGTGATTTCGTGAAAGAGGGAGCGGCACCCGGTGGCAGCCAACAAGCCGTTGGCCAGCCGTTCCATTCGGTCCCGGCGTTTCGCTGCGGCCTCTTTCGGGGGACGGAGATCCCCGATATCAGCGGGCGAATTAAAGCTATACGGTTGGGCGGATCAAATTGCAACGCGCAAGCAACTGGCGACATCACTGTCGCTAAAACGCGATTGTGTCGCTGACACACGACAGGGGGATCGCATGAATGGCATCCTTTGGTTTGCCTTGATCTTCTGTCTCTGATTCAGTTTTCCAAAGTTTATGTCCGCAGGACGCCGCTTTGGAAAATGCCGTTACGTTTCAATCTTTTGCCTCAACCATCAGCGATCCACGCCAACAGATGAAGGTTCTTTATCCGCTTGATGAGGTTCTGCTTTTGAGCCTTTGCGGGGTTGTGTCCGGCTGCGGGAGTTTTGTCGATATTGCCCTTTATGGTGAGGAAAAGCTGTCTTTCCTGCGCAACCTGGCTCCATTTGAGCATGGCACACCTTCCCGTGACACGCTTTCGACGGTGTTCCGGGCGCTCGATCCCGAAGAGTTCAACGCAGCTTTTGCAGCATGGGCGTCCGGGTTGGCCGCGCGCATTGGTGGAATGGTTGTGGCCATTGATGGAAAGACGGCGCGCGGGTCCAGAGCCGGTGGAGAAACACCTCTGCATCTGATCCCGGCCCGGTGCGACGATCCGCGGCTTGTGCCTGGTCAGCAAGCCAGTGCGCACAAAAGGAACGGGATCAGGGACATCCCCGTGCTTCCGGATTTGCTTTTCCCTGAAGGGGCGACCGTGACCCTGGATGCGATGGGATGTCAGCGTGAGGTCGCCGCGAAAATCCGTCAGAAGGGCGCTGATTATGTGCCGACACTGAAGGGCAATCAGGGGCTTCTCCATGAGGACGTGAAACTGTGGTTTGAAGAACAGGATCGGGAAAACACAGAGTCATTACAGACAGTTGACGGCGACAGGGGCAGGATTGAAACGCGAACATATGAACATATACCCAATGCAATGCCATCGACCGGTTGAAAAAGCGTCACCCCCATCGGGAGGGTCCGGCCAGCATTGGTCGCGTCGTCCCGGTCAGGGAAAGTAATGGCAAGACGACGGGACAGGCGCGATACTTCATCCCGTCCCTGCCGAAAGACGCCGCGCGCCTTGGCCATGCGGTATGCTCCCATCGGGAAATTGAAAACCGTCTGCACCGGGTGCTCGATGTCACCTTCCGCGATGACGACAGCCGGGTGCGAAAAGATCATGCCCCCGCCAGCTTCGCCGTTATCAGGCACATCGCGTTGAACCTGCCCGGCAAGGCCAAAAGCAAACACTCGCTCCGGGGAATGCGGAAAAAGGCAGGCTGGAACAACCGCTTCCTGCTTCAAATCCTCGCGCCGTGAAACTCATGCGATTCCCCTGTGCGATTCCCCTGATCAGGTTGCGCAATCTGTGGTTTTGGGCAGGGGAATCGCGCTTAAAGTTTGACAGCGGTTGCGAATTGGATTCTGGAGGTTTCATCACTTGATGGAGCTTCGCGATGCCCAACCTGGACAGCTGTTTCAATGAGATGGATGACCCACGCGGCGGCAATGCGCCACGTCACAGGTTCTGTGATCTTATGACGATCAGCCTTTTATGCGCGCTTTGCGGCGGCGATACAGCGGTCGACATGGAGTTTTTCGGTCATATGAAGGAGGATTTTCTGCGCGATTTTCTCGAATTGCCTCATGGCGTACCCTGTCATGACGCGTATTCCCGGCTGTTCCGGGTGATGAAGCCGACGAGCTTTCAAGCGTTTTATGACAAGTTTCGTGCCGATTTTACGGCTGGATGTGGAGAGGAACCAGCCATCGCTATTGATGGCAAAGAGATGCGACGCAGCTTTGACAAGGCCGCCGGGCAATCGAATATGAACATTGTCACGGCCTTTGCACATGGGGCGCGGCTGACCCTTGGCATCAAGCAAAGCGCCAGGGGCGGCGGCGAGATCCTGGCCCTGCGCGAGTTGATCGAGATGCTTGACATTC
>CBDBLS010000059.1:0-87178 GCA_965207105.1 Roseovarius sp.
GACCGCCTGCAAGGGCAGTGCAATTCCCGCCGTCGCCGCCAAATCGCGCGACCAGGCACCTGTGGCGATCACCACGCGGTCCGCGTCGATTTGCGCACCATCCACCAACTCTACGCCATTGATCTGTCCTTTTGCGGCTAACAACCGCTCCACCCGCACGCCTTCACAGATTGCGACGCCACGATTACGTGCGGCGCGGGCATAGGCCATGCAGAGGTCAACCGGGTTTACATTGGCATCTTCCGGCACATGCAATGCGCCAACGTGACCAGAAAGGTCGAGCATTGGCAGGGGCACATCCGCGGCCTCAATCATGCGCGGCGAAAGGCCCTGTGTGGCCCCCAGATCGGTGATACTACGGTGTAATTCGTCCAGCCGTGCCGCCTCTCGCGCCAGCCAGTAGCCACCCGTGCGTTTGTAACCGATGGACATACCCGTCTCGGCTTCCAGTTCCGGGAACACCTCCAACGCGGCCATGGCCAAACGCGTTATGTTCGGCGTGGCGCGCAACGGTCCGACAATGCCTGCGGCGTGCCATGAGGTGCCCGAGCTGAGCTGGTTGCGCTCCAACACCGTCACATCATCCGCACCTCGTTTGGCCAGATGATAGGCGAGGCTCAACCCGATCGCTCCGCCGCCGATGATCAGAATCCGGCTCATGCGATCCTCTGTTGACGATTCTTGCGCCTTGCCCCTAGCCTGAACGCATGGATATTCACGCCCTCTGGTGCCACCCACGATCTGTTTCGACCGCCTTTGCGCGCATCATGCGCGAGAGGGGCGATCTGAGCGTGTTGCATGAGCCGTTCATGTACCACCATTACCTGACCACCACGGACAGGCTGTTTCCCGACTTTGTGCCCGAACCGGGACACCCGGCGACGTATGAGGATATTCGCGCAATGATCCGTGACACCGCACAGGCGGGTCCGGTATTTTTCAAGGACATGGCGTATTACGTGGTCGAGACCCTGCCGCAGGATGCCGGTTTTGCAGGACAGATGACCCATGCGTTTCTGCTGCGCGACCCTGCCGAAGCGGCGGTGTCTTACGCGCGGCGCGATCCGGCGTTTGCCCGCACCGAACTGGGGCACGAGGCGCAGCACCGGCTTTATCATGCGCTGGTCGCACAGGGGCGTGTGCCGCTGGTTCTGACTGCCGATCAGTTGCGCAATGATCCCGAGGCGACCCTGCGCCGGTATTGGGTGCATGTTGGTCTGGATTTTGCCGGGCATGCCTTTGCATGGGATGATCGCGTGCCCACGGGCTGGCAATCGGTGCAGGGCTGGCACAGCGAGGTGTTGCAAAGCGGCGCGATCCAAAAGCCGAAACAATCGGACAGCGCGGCAAAGCTCGCTGAGCTTGGCGCGCCCTACACTGATTACGCGGCCCACCATGCTCCGTTCTACGCGGAAATGCGCGATATCGCCGAAACCCAAACCCATCAGAAATAGTCCTGATCGGGCTTCTCGCCCTTTCGACGGGCAATGTAGTCCTGCAATTCGGCGTCGATGTCGGGATCAAGACCGGGATCCTCATAGGCCGCTAGCCGCTCTTTCCAGATTGCATTGGCGCGTGTTGCGGCATCCTTGGCCCCGGCGGCATCCCACTGTTCGAACGAATTGTCATCCGGCGTCCAGGGGCGGAACAGCGCACTCATGAAATTGGCATGCGTATGTTCAGACCCAAGAAAATGCTGCCCCGGCCCGGTGGTTGCGATGGCCTCCATCGCCTGGGCGTTCTCGCTTAAATCTATCCCGTCAAAGAACCGCACCGCCTTGCCGCACAGGTCGTGATCGAGGATCGTCTTTTCAAACGACGTGACAAGCCCGCCCTCCAGCCAGCCAGTCGCATGATTGATCAGGTTGGCACCGGCAAACATCGACATCAACAGGCCCCATGCGGCCTCTTGCTGGCTTTGGGCATCGGGTAGTTTCGACGCACTCAACGTGCCAACCGTGTGCAGCGGCACGCCAAGTCGCCGCGCCAGCTGCCCTGCGGCCAGTACCATCAAACCCGCCTCAGGCGTGCCAAAGGTTGGGGCACCGGACTTCATCGACATGGTCGAGGCGAAACTACCCATCAGGCAAGGCGCACCGGGGGCGATAAGTTGCACCAGGGTCATTGCCGCCATGGTTTCGGCCAGCACCTGCGCCAAAGTGCTCGCCACCGTGGTGGGGGACATCGCGCCAGTTAACACCCACGGCGTGCAGGCCACCGGTTGCCCCGCCCGTGCATAGGTCTTCAACGCGCCGGACATATGGCTGTCCATGACCAAGGGCGCGTTGGTGTTGGACACGCAATACAGCACCGCGTTTTCGGCGACGAAATCCGCGCCAAACAGGATGCGGGCCATGTCGATTGCATGTCCCGCGCGCTCAGCGCCAATAAAGGCGCCCATGAACGCCCGATCAGAATGACGGATATGGGCATAAAGCATGTCCAGATGGCGTTTATTGGCAGGTAGGTCTACCGGTTCACACACCACGCCGCCGGAATGATGCAGCCACGGCAGGTTATGATGAAGCTTCACCAGATCGGTAAAATCCGCATAAGAGGCATAGCGCCGCCCGCGATCCAGATCATGCACGAAGGGCGGCCCCCAGGAGGGGCAAAGCACCGTTGCATCCCCGCCAAGTTGCACGTTGTTTGACGGGTTGCGCGCATGTTGCATGAATTGCGCTGGGGTCGTGGCCGTAATCGTTTTGCGACAAAACCCCGGCGCAAAACGCACCCTTGGCCCTGCCACGTCGCAGCCTGCGTCCGCGAAAGTGCTTAGAATTTCGGGATCATCGTGAAACTCCATTCCGGTCTCGGCAAGGATGCAGTCAGCATTCGCTTCGATCTGTTCCAGCCCCGCTTGGCTGAGCACATTGAAGGTGGATAACTTGCGCAGGACGTAGGGTGACCGGGGCTCTGCCTCGGGGAAGCCGGTGGTCTTCTTATGGCGTCTGTTTCTGCGCTCTCGTTCCATGCGACCAGCGTTGCAGGAAGATTGACAGGGACCAATGGAATTCTCACAGTATCAACAAAATTTATACTATACAGCCCTTACGTCAAAACCTGAAATTTCCCGTGAGTGACGATGCGGAATCTGTCTGACACTTGGCTTCGGAAGGTCTTCCACTGATCTGGGATGGTTTCGCGAAAGAATTTCAGGATCGCATTCGCAAACTGTTTTTGTGAGGGGTAGTATTGATTGTGCGTCACATGTTGATGCATGACGGCCCATAATCGTTCAATGGGGTTGAGATGTGGGCAATACGGCGGCAACTGGATCAGGTGGATACGGCAGTCTGGCCTTGCGAGGAAAGCCCTGATGTCTGGCCCTTTGTGATAGGCTGCGTTGTCCCGGATGACGTGAATGATGCGCTTGTCGGGGTTGCGAGCCTCGATCTTGGCGAGAAGCTGTACGGCACTGACCCCGTCAACGGTGGTTGGCTCCACAAAGGGCGTGTCGAAGGTTTCAAGGTTGAGCGCACCATGGATATTCACGCGGCCACGTCCTGCCGTGGTGGTGACCGCTGGGTTTGATCCGGCCTTGACCCAGCCGTATGCAGGCTTTGTCTGATATTCCGGGTGGACGGCATCGGCGAAATACACGGCTTCATCCGCTCCAGGCTCGGTCATCAGGCGTTCATACATCGCAATGAACTCGGCCTGCTTGTCGGCCGATGCTACCTTCGGCAAGGGCTTGGGCTTGCGGTACTCGAAGCCCAACCGAGCCAGAAGCTTGATGCAGCCGGAATGTGAATATTCCAGGCAAAATCTAGACGTAATGTGCGATCCAATCTCAACTGTCGAGCGGCAAAAGCGTCCCTCCAGCCAAATGCATAGTGCAGCTTCCTGTGTCGACGTCAAACGTGATTGACCACCTTTCCAGCCGTCGACGGTAAGTGCGTCCCAGCCGCTGTCACGATAGGTTTTGTGCCAGCCAAGAATGGTGTCGTCGTCCAAATATAGAAATTTGGCAATTTGGACGCAGCTCTCACCGTCATCCAGCGGCAAGATCGCATTTGCGCGCCGGGCTATGCCATGATCCTCGCGCTGCCTGCGAACGCAGGCCTCAAGCTCAAGGCGCTCTGTAGAAGAAAGAAAATCAGGCCGGATCATCACCCTACTTGAATCGATCGCCGCTATGACGTCAACCCGTGAAAATTCGGAGGCCCGAGGACTCGGTGTATAATGATGATCTCATGCTTGACCGTCGCACTCTCTCACCTGGTATGATCCGCTCTCTGGAAGTCCTCATTGCCGTTGCCGAAACCGGGCAAATGCGGTCGGGCGCCCGGCTTTTAGGTCTGTCGCAACCAGCCGCATCGCAACATATCGCCGCGCTTGAAAAAGCGTTTGGCACGCAGTTGATTGATCGCAGTGTTCGCCCCTCGCCCTTGACCCATGCAGGTCGGCGCCTGCACAATCGTGCACAGAAGATCTTGCATGCTCTTTCGGATATGGAATCGGAATTACGCCATGTAGGCCAAGCCTCGATCAGCTTGCTGCGCGTCGGCATTCAGGCCTCAATTGCGAGTACATTGACGCCATCTCTGGTGCGCTGGCCTAGGACAAATTCAGCGTCGAGGATATGACGCTTTATGCAGGCCAAAGCGGAAATCACGAGCATTTGCTACGTACGAAGCAGGCAGACCTTGCAATCACCTCCAATCCCTTTTTGGACATGGACGGATTAGAGAGGCACCATATCCTTAAGGAACACTACTTGCTGGTCTTGCCCGGAGGATATGATGGTCCTACCGAGAACCTTGAGGCGATCCAGCGCAAGCTGCCACTTGTGAGGTTCGGGGATACGACCAACGCTGGCCGCCAGATCGCCCAGCATCTCCGCCGACTGCGATTTGAGCCGGACAGGGTCATTCAGGCCGACCGGTCCAGTATGGTGACATCCTGCGTTTCTGCTGGTCAGGGCTTCAGTCTGCTGACACCGACCCTGTTGATTGATGGCATGGTTGAAAAAATGAATCTGCACCTGATGGAATTGCCCGTCGTCGGCCTTTCTCGCACGTTGACCACTGT
Organism: Roseovarius sp.; assembly: GCA_965207105.1. Taxonomy (GTDB): domain Bacteria; phylum Pseudomonadota; class Alphaproteobacteria; order Rhodobacterales; family Rhodobacteraceae; genus Roseovarius. The sequence continues at coordinate 5,035 of CBDBLS010000059.1, forward strand.
CGCGCGAAAGGGAGAACTGCAAAATCTGCCCAAGGCTGTTGCGCATCTTTGCAAACACAAGCTGACACACCAAATTTCTGAGTATGTGGGAGAAATCGGATCAAGGTGTGTAGACCAGTCTTAGTCAAGAAGCCAACACCCTACTTGCCCAGGGGTATCGCATGAATAGCATCCTTTGGTTTGCCTTGATCTTCCATCTCTGTTTCAGTTTTCCAAAGTTTATGTCCGGAGGGCGCTGTTTTGGAAAATACCGTGTTGTTTCAATCTTTTGCCTCGTCGATTTCTGATCCCCGCCAGGAGACGAAGGTGTTGTATCCACTTGATGGGATTCCGCTTTTGAGCCTGTGCGGAGTGGTGTCGGGGTGTGGGAGTTTTGTCGATGTTGCCCTTTATGGCGAGGAAAAGTCGGGTTTCCTGCGCAAGTTGGCTACGTTTGAGCATGGCATACCCTCCCGTGACACGCTTTCGACGGTGTTTCGGGCGCTTGATCCTGAAGAGTTCAACGCAGCCTTTGCCGCGTGGGCGTCCGGGTTGGCCGGGCGCGTTGGAGGAACGGTCGTTGCCATTGACGGCAAGACAGCGCGAGGCTCAAGGGCCGGTGGTGAAACGCCTCTGCATCTGATCCCGGCCCGGTGTAACGATCTACGTCTCGTGCCCGGCCAGCAAGCCAGCGCGCACAAAAGGAACGGGATCAGGGACATCCCCGTTCTCCTGGATTTGCTCTTCCTGGAGGGCGCGGTCGTGACGCTGGATGCGATGGGGCGCCAACGTGAGATCGCCTGCAAAATCCGTGACAAGGGTGCTGACTATGTGCCGGCCCTGAAGGGCAATCAGGGGCTTCTCCATGAAGACGTGAAACTGTGGTTCGAAGAACAGGATCGGGAAAAACACAGAATCACTACAGACGGTTGACGGCGACAAGGGCAGGATTGAAACGCGAACATACACCCAATGCGACGCCATCGGCCGGTTGAAAAAACGCCATCCCCATCGGGAGGGGTTGGTCAGCATTGGCCGCGTCGTCCCGCTTCGGGAAAGTGGCGGGAAGACGACACGGCAAACGCGGTACTTCATCCCGTCCCTGCCGAAAGACGCCGCGCGCCTTGCCCATGCCGTACGCTCTCACCGGGGAATTGAAAACCGCCTCCACCGGGTGCTTGATGTCACCTTCCGCGATGACGACAGCCGGATACGAAAAGATCACGCACCCGCCAACTTCGCCGTCATCAGGCACATCGCAATGAATTTGCTCAACAAAGCAAAAAGCGAGAACTCCCTCGGAGGAATGCGGAAAAAGGCAGGCTGGAACAACCGCTTCCCGCTTCAAATCCTCGCGCCGTGAAACTCATGCGATTCCCCTGCCTACTTGCCGAACCATCTGAACGTTATCACTTTGAGGCGAAGGTCACGAAAAAACCCGTCCAAACCTAACCTTAGAGCCAGCGCCGTGAATTCACACATCGTCCGCTTTGCGGGCGTCCTACGCGTAAAAATGCTGCACTCTCGATCAAGGTCCGCACTGGAGAAACCGTGTCGCAGCGTCGTTGAACGCGATCAACGTCGGCTTTGGGCCGATAGGAAAGGTTGTCGCAAATCTTGATCATTTGCTCAGAGATGTAGACCTAACCACATATCTCAACTGGCCATTCCGATCGACGCGTTCCATCAGAATGAAATCGCCAAGCGGGGTGCTAAGTACGTCCTCAGACAATCGTCCATTCTTGGCTGCTTCAGCCTCCGGCTCCGAGAGGTCTTTGCACATAAGTTCATCGCTGCCGGTATAGACAATCGCATGACACCTTTCGCTTGGCAGCCGAGCCATAAACGTTGCCGCTAACTCACCCTCCATGAAGCCAGAGAGTTTCAGCATGAGTGTTCCTGTAAGTTTGAAAGGCACGCCGTCGCGGGCTTTGCTATTGTGCCATGAACACAATGGCATCAGGTAACTATCTGCGCCAAGTTTTACCTTCCCATCTGGATTTGGTGTCATGTGCCCACCAACGCTAAACTTTGGATGGGAATTTCCAGCGGGTGTTTCGTTGGCTACATAACAGGGCGAGTTGATACCGTTAGAGATCAATAGGCCTTTCCAGCTTTCCCCATTTACTTGCGGATCGTCGGAACTTCCATCAACATTGAAAAGGGCGCCAGTGTAGTTAATTAACTGCGATCCGGTTGAGTAAAGTTCAACTTGCCCCCAACGGGCCAAGAAATCACCCAGAAGATTTTTCTGTGCACTCACATCCATGTGACCAAGGTACATTCGCGAAAGAACACAAGCAACGTCTGCTTCGTCTAAGGTTTGTGGCTGTTGTCATCGTGAGATGCAGCGGCGACAAATCTGACAAGGAGGAAAGCGTGGGCGGATTTCGGTGCTATGGGGATTGTGTACTATGGCTGCGGTGATTGATGTGCAGAACTATCGGCTGCGTGATGACAAGCAGCGCTGATAAGTCGATTTTCCCAGCCCGATTTGGCTGATTGATATCCCGTTTTGCCGCCATTGGCCTGTTGTAGCGCAGGTTTTGGCGGGATGGTCGCACCGATGGGTCCGGCGTCCGCGTAATGAAGGACCCGATTTGATAGTCGTATCATGCGGCGTCCTCCCATGGCGGTGCGCGGGACTTGGGTGTTTGGCCCCGCATGAAGGTCTCGATGATGATCATTGCGCCACCGCATTTGGGGCACGGCTGGGACTGGTCTCGTTCGTCGGTATCGACACCTTGATCCTCATGGGCTTTCGGAATGGCGTCTGCTTCAACCTCCAATAAAGACCTGATCTTTGCGATCCTGTCGCGACGGATGCCATTCGCGAGGAAGCCTGTGTGGCGGATGCGGTGGAAGCCGGAGGGCAGGACATGGATCAGGAAGCGACGGATGAACTCGGACGTCGGCAGACGCATGACCTTCATCCTGTCCCCACGTTTGATGCGATAATCTTTCCACCGGAAGGCCACAGTGTTGGCATCAGCGCTGATCAGGCGGTGGTTTGAGATCGCCACGCGGTGCGTGTAACGGCTCAAGTACGCCAGCACGGCCTCAGGTGTCAATCGCAGAGTAAAATGGGTCCATGTCGCGGCGTAAAAATGGGCCACTTCGGTTGATGTTTTTGTGGCGCTTTTGCACGCGTGCTCGTCACAAAGCTGAAGCGTGCCAAAGCGCATGCTGGCCATAAGGCCAGCATTATTCTGACTGTGATTGCGGGCTGGTTATTTTCGGTTGTTGCGACTGTGTTTGAGCCGATAGCTTTCGCCATTCATCTCGAGGATGTGGACGTGATGGGTTAAACGATCGAGTAGCGCACCGGTCAGCCGCTCAGAGCCAAAGACTTCAGTCCATTCATCGAAGGGCAGGTTCGAGGTTATGATGATGGAGCCGCGTTCATAGCATTGGGATATGACCTCGAAGAGCAGCTCTGCGCCAGATTTGCTGAGCGGTACGAAGCCCAGTTCATCAATGATCAACAGGTTCTGGCTGGTCAGTTGCTTTTGAAGGCGCTGCAATCTCCGCTCATCTTGAGCCTCGATCAGATCATGGACTAATGCCGCAGCCGTTGTGAAGCGCACCTTCAGTCCTCTTTGACATGCAGCCAGCCCAAGTCCCAGGGCGATGTGTGTCTTGCCCGTGCCTGACGGGCCGAGCGCGATGATGTTCTCCCTGCGATTAACGTAATCGCATCGTGCCAGATCCATCGTCAGGGGCTTGTTCAAGCTTGGCATGATCTTGAAGTCAAAGCTATCCAAGCTCTTGGTGCTGGGGAACTTCGCCGCTTTGATGCGCCGTTCAATCATCCGGCGTTCGCGGTCGATCAATTCCATCTCACACAGCCGCGCCAGATAGTGGATGTGATCTTTGTTCTCTGCAGCACAGAGCTGCGCCTGTTTGGCATACTCGCCTTGGAACGTTGGCAGTCGCAGTTGTTTAAGATGATGCCGTAGAAGAATCCGAGGGGCTTCGGTCATGCCGCGGTCCTTCCCATCAAGCTCATGTAACTGGATGGGCGTGTTGTGCCGACATTGGCCTTGGGCAAGTATGGATAGAAGTCCAAATCCAATCGTGGTGGCCGCTTCTCAACCCGACACAGTACAAGGTGTTTTACGGCGTCATAGCCAATTGCACCCATATCTATTGCCTGCTGGATTGCGCCTTGCACAACATCCATTTCGAAGGTCTCCAAAAGGCGCAAGACTTGAACGTATTCTCGCTTGCCCGGCTTACCCATTCTGGCTTCAAGCAGTCGGTGCAGCGTGGCAAATACATCTGGCAAATGCCAACCCTGCAAAGGCGCGGCCTGATCCAGGGCACCCACCTTTTGTTCAAGCAGGGGCAAAAAGTGCAATGGGTCAAAGACCATATCCGCTGATGTGTAGGATCGTTTGTGCCGCGCAATAATCTCATTGCCGCAGCCGATGATAACCTCATGCACAAACCCACGCACATGAACATCGTGGTGCGCATAGGCTACTGGCACCGAGTAATCATTGCTGCGATAGCGCACCATTGAGATCGACGTTGCACGCGTGCTGACGTGATCGCAGGCTTCATATTCTGCGACGGGCAATCCCATCAGAGCATCCAAATCCGACATCAGGCGTGCGCCTATGGTTTGGGTGTGACCCCGCAACGTATCGGCCTGACGTGCTAAACACTTCTCTTCCAAATGTGCGTTCAGATCATCAAAGCTGTCATAGCGAGGTGCGGGAACCATGAAGTTGCGGCGGGTGTATCCAACCATGCCCTCAACGTTGCCTTTATCGTTCCCTCGCGCGGGTCTGCCAAACTTGTCATCAAACAAGTAATGCGACTGCAGTTCCGTAAACCGACGTGTGCGGATGCGCGTCTTATCCCCGAGTATCCGAGCCACGGCGATCTTGGTATTGTCGTAGAGAATGGATTGCGGAATGCCGCCAAAGAATGCAAAGGCGGACACATGGCCATCGCAAAACGCCTCGGTTGTCTCAGCTGGATATCCCTTCACAAACACCGCATCAGAATGTGGCAAGCTCATCACGAAGAAGTGGATCTTGCATTCCACGCCACCGATCACGCCCAGCGTCTCACCAAAATCAACCTGCGCATGGCCCGGCCGATGCGACAACGGCACAAACACCTCTTTGGTGCGCCGTTTTTGCTCGCGCACGTAATAGGTCACCGTGGTCAGGCTGCCGGCATATCCATGCTCATCGCGCAGCCGTTCAAAGATGCGCTTGGCCGTGTGTCGCTGCTTTTTGATCAGGGCTTTGTCTGTGCGCAGTATCTCATCGACCACACCAACATAACCATCAAGCGTTGGCCGCCGAGGCGCTTCCGACCGACGATACCCAGGCGGAAGTTCATGGCGCAGCATCTTCGCGATCGTCTTACGATCTTTGTTCTCTAATCTGTCAATGCGTGTTTCCTGAGTTTCCTGCTTTTGATGTCAGAGGTTGCCTTTGTTCTCTTCGAACTCTGAGGTTCATGATGGGGTTGGCTGGGTGTGGGTCGGCAATGTTGAAACCGCAATCATACCGTTGGTCTTGGCTGTTGCTACAGAATCGGCGCCGTGTCTCACGCCCTCCCTCGGGCATCGTCCCAGATGGGAACTTTGATTTAGGAATCCTCGTTGTCGCCTCGTAAGCCTTACGCGGACTGGAAGTCAGTTTTGTCTCGCATAATGGCATGAAGTATGATTGCCAGACGACGCGCCAGAGCCACTCGGGCCTTTCTCATCGTTGAGCGCGCACCGATTGCGAGGGCCCATGTCTTCAATTTGAGCGGAGCGGCATACCGCGTCAGCATCACATTGGCGGCCTCATAGAGAAGCGTTCTGACGCGCACGTCGCCCCGCTTTGAGATGCTGCCCGTGTAGTCGATTTCACCAGATTGATGCCGTCGCGGCACCAGTCCAAGATACGCCCCCACATCACGCGATTTCCTGAAACGCGACGGATCATCAATTGCTGCGGCAAAGGCCAATGCTGTGATCGGACCGACCCCTGGTACCGTCATAAGGCGCTGGCAGACTTCGGATTTGCGGGTCATCTTTTTGATGTCGCCATCAATGGCTGCAACCGCCGCGAGGATTGCTTCGCGTGCTGCGAACAGCCCGCAAATTGCGGCATGGAGGCCAGGCACTCCATCGCTAACTTTTAGCGCCGCGTTTTTGAATGCCGGAGACAAAGCTCGTGGCAGCCGCACGCCGAAGACGACGACCAGACCGCGGATCTGATTGTCGAGCGTCACACGCTGTCCGACCAGCTTCTTGCGGGCTGCGATCAGCGACCGGATTGCGTGCGCTGACAGTGATTTGACATGGGTCGGCTTGTAGAATCCCGTCCGCGCCAGGTGTGCCAAACCGCGGGCATCATTGCGGTCCGTCTTGTGGCCGGCCAGAGATTTAAGGGCCTGATATGCTTGCCTGCTCTCGATGCAAACAACCGGGACACCAAGCTCCGTCAGCCCATGGTAAAGCATTGGTGCCATCCGTCCCGTTTCAAATACAACTTTGGCACATGGTGGTCCAGAAGCGAGGAAGTCAGCGATCGCTTTTGGTGTTGAGCTCGCTTTTCCTTCACGAATAAGGGCCCCTTCACGATCCAGAATGCAGATATGCGTCTCTTCCATGGACACATCCAAACCAGCAAAATATTCCATTGGTCAGTCTCCTTTTCAATTGCATGTGCATCCAGAATAACAGGGGTAACTGAGTGCTGATCCTGATTACGCCATGTTGAAAAACCGCGCCGCTTCTCGGCCAGACATACCGTCCTTCAAACAAGCACGGCGCACACGACTATAAATATCCACAGAATACATCTCCCGCCCTCCGAATAAACGAAGGGCACAAACTGGCGGACTTTTACTCCGCTACAACTGCGATATGCAGCCGCTTCTGTGGCCCAATATTGCTCCGCGTTTTACACTCAGGCCCGCCGAAGGGTGGTTTGGCATAAACCACCCAGTTGGTTTTGCGCAGCGGCGCGAGATGGGCGGCGAAGGTATCGGGGTCGGCCAGCTTTGCCAGTTTGCCGAAGAAGCGCAGCTTGCCTGCTTTGTGCAATCCGCTCAGCCCTTCGAGGAACAGGCGGCGGAACAAACGCGCGAGCACCTTTACCGGCAGGAAGAAGCCTGAGCGGCAGTTCTTCCAGCGCTTGCCATCGGACGACAATCCACCGCCCGGCACGATGATATGCACATGCGGGTGGTGCGTCATCGCGGATCCCCATGTATGCAGCACGCTCGTCATGCCAATCTTTGCACCAAGATGTTTTGGATCGGCTGCGATTGTCAGCAGAGTTTGCGCCGCCGCCTTGAACAGGAGGCCGTAGACCACCGCTTTGTTCTGGAAGGCAATGTCGGCGATTTGCGATGGCAGCGTGAAGACCACGTGGAAATACTCAATGGGCAACAAGTCTTCCATGCGCGCCTGCATCCAGTCCTGCGCCGCTGCACCTTGGCACTTCGGGCAATGCCGATTGCGGCACGAGTTGTAGGCGATGTGCTGGTGACTGCATTTGGTGCAAGCGGCAACATGCCCGCCAAGCACAGCGGTCCGGCAGCTCTCTATCGCCGACATCACTTTTAACTGCTGTAGGTTCAAGTGTCCGGCGTGGGCCAGGCGATAGGTAGCACCATGGGCGCGGAAGATGTCTGCGACCTCCAGCTTGAGGCGAGACATGGAAGCCTAGTTTAACCGGGTCCGGCCTCCCGCCGCACCAGCAGATCAAACGGGCTGGTGACACTCTGGATCGTCTTGGTTGCCACCTTGGTATAGATCGTCGTCGTTTCCAGCTTGGCATGGCCCAGAAGCACTTGGATCACCCGGATGTCGGTCCCACCCTCCAGCAGATGCGTGGCAAAGCTGTGCCGCAGAGTGTGGGGCGACACCTGCTTCTTGATCTCTGCAAAATCGCATGCGACCCCAAAGGCCCGATTGAACTGCCGCGTCGAGATTGGATCGATCCGGTTACGACCCGGGAACATCCAACCTCTCGGCCGCACTTCTCGGTAATAGTCGCGCAACAGGCTCAGAAGGTTCGGCGACAACATGACCTGCCGGTCCTTACGACCCTTACCTTGCTCAATCCGGATCAGCATCCGGTCGCTATCTATGTCGCCAACTTTGAGATGGGTGACCTCGCTGGCGCGCAGCCCGCCACCATAGGCCACGCTGAAGGCCGCGCGGTATCGTAACCCAGGCCCAGGTGCCGCTTCGATAATACGCGCGACTTCCTCGGCGCTGAGCACAACGGGGATCTTCTTAGCCGCCCGTTGATAGCGCATATGCCGCTTCATCTCGGGACGCGGGCACGTCGTCGCAAAGAAGAAACTCAACACTGTCAGCCGGTTGTTGAAGGTCGGTGCGCCAATGCCGCGCTCCTTCATATCGAGCTGGAACGCCCGCAGCTCTTCCGGTGTCGCGCTATCCGGCGCGTGACCCAGAAACCGCGTAAAATCCCGCATCCCTCGCAAATACATTGTCTGCGTTTTCGACTGCAGCCCTTTGATCCGCATATCTTCGAGAAATCGCTGGCGCAGTGCAGGTACATATTGGTCTGACATTGAAACCTCCTATCGTCAGATTGAGAAGGTCCCAATCGTCCAACAGAATCGTCAGTTCACAAAATCACGGCGCTTCGATCAGCGCGAAACCCTCGACACAAGCGCCAATACCGCGAGAGCGGTTTCGTCCTCGTAGCCGCCGCGTTGCAACAAAAAGATGTCCATCCAAGGTCTGGTTAAGGGCAATGGATTGAGCGGCGAGCGTCATGGAGCGACAATCGCCATTCAGAGAGCGCCGATACAAGCACAACTGTTTTGCAAGATCAGATGGTCAGGGGATGAGTGCAACCTGACGCCTCGGCCGCAACCCGTCAAGCTTAGCCGTCAGCGGCGGTTTCAAGGTAGTCTTCGATGGTCTCCAGGATGTTGCCCTGGTCATCCCCGCCGATGCCGATATAGGGCCGCGCAGGAATGCCGCCCCACGGGATTGGGGATCCGCGCGAGGTGGTGCCAAACGCGCCTTTGCTGGCCCCCAGTTGCATGACGGCCGCCTGGATCACGTTGGATCCCCAGGCGACACGGTTCGGGCCTGCCTGATAGTTGATCTTGGTGAACAGGGTTTTGGTCGGACCAATCAGCGGTCGGCTGGGGCGCCCGTCACCGCGACGCGCATAGGCGTCCAGCGTGGCCGCTGATTTCGGCGCCCAGGGAGTGCCGTCAGGGTCCGATCCTTGCCGGAAATTATCCTTGGTGCTTTCCAGCATCACTTCCCCGATATCCTGCATCATCGGGGTCATGTCGGTCAGCGCGACCGCAACCCGCTCCAGTGCCAGGGTGATTCCGTCAATCTTGAGATTTTTGCGGAACATGACTATATATCCTCTGTCGGCTATGCATTCCACCCCCGCATTCAGGTTGCGGAAACGGTTTCGGACGTTGGGAGAAGGTCAGCCGACAATCTCCACCCACATTGTCACTAACGACAGTCTTTTGCGTCTGGGGCGCAGATCAAAGCGCACGATAAAGCGATCAGCCCCAAACTGGCGGGTCAGGATCATGTTGCGCGACAACACACTCTCGCTGTCTTCAAAGGCAATGCTGTCCGGGGCGGCAAATGCCCAGAGCCCCTTCATCAGCGTCGCGAACGCCATCGCGATACCTGGCACAATTCAGAGCAACTAACTTCCGGCCCAGATCAGGCGCGGTACCGGCGTTGCAAGAGCGGCAAATGCAAACTGCAGAGGAAGCGTTGATCCCTTCAGGACCAGCAAGCCACCCACCAGAGAGAAAGCCAGTTTGACCACCTCTGGATGCGCCGCCGCCCATTCCGTCATCGAGGACACAATCGGCATGATGGTTGCCATCAATTCATTGAGTTGTGGCAAGAGCAATGTGCCGATCGTTACCGACAAGCCTTTCACATATTCGAGCAATCTCCGACGCTGAGCAAAAGTGGTCGCCACCTGGCGCTGGTATTCGTCTTCCATCAATCCCAGCAACCCGGCCGTGTCTGCGGTGCCCGCAAGGGTCTCGCGTAGCATTTCAGTATTGGCGATGTCCTCCATCCTTGGGCTGGTCCTGACACTTGTGGGGAGCGTGATCGTGTTTTCGCGGCGCGCGGTATAAGATCGCGGCGCGCGGTTTAAGGAATGCGGTTGACTTGGCCGCGCGCGACGTTAAAAGGCAGGCTTCATAAGAGATTCACGAGAGGTCGCTGACCGCTCGACGCAGGAGAACACCAATGGCGAAGCCGACGACCATCAAGATCCGTCTGAACTCGACCGCTGGCACGGGCCATTTCTACGTGACCAAGAAAAACGCCCGCACCATGACCGAAAAGATGGTGATCCGGAAATATGATCCGGTTGTGCGCAAGCATGTCGAATACAAGGAAGGCAAGATCAAGTAAGATCGCCTGACTGTAATTTTTTGGAAAGGCCGTGCCGTTTGGCGCGGCTTTTTCTATTTGGGTGATTGGTCGCTTTGCGGGCATTTGGTCACGAAAGATATCACTGGGCGTGCCAAGCGGACGTTCATTAAATCTACATCTCAAGCTTTTCGGTTCACTCGAAGCCGACGTTAAGGTGTATTAGTTCTGACTTTATCTGACACCGTCCCCTTCTCAGCTAGCTGAGAAGGGGACGGCACATCTCTTGAAGGAGATGATGGTTATCCGTTTTGATGGTGGTGCACACCAACCACAAAACTAGGAAACCATCATGTTGAACACTACCGACAAGATCATCAAACACAAAACCGGCCTGCTGAACCTGGCCGAGGAACCGGGTAATGTCTCGAAGGCCTGCCAGGTCATGGGCTACAGCCGGGACACGTTCTACCGTTACAAATCTGCGGTCGAGGATGGCGGTATCGAGGCGCTGTTCGAACGCACCCGGCGCAAACCCAATCCGGCAAACCGGGTTGATGACGCCACCGAACAGGCGGTGATCAAATCCGCCACCGACTTCCCGGCTTACGGCCAGGCCCGCACCTCGAACGAGTTGCGCAAGTCGGGGGTGTTTGTATCGCCATCCGGGGTCCGGTCGATCTGGCTGCGCCATGATCTGGCAAACTTCAAAACCCGGCTCAAGGCACTGGAGGCCAAAGTGGCCGCTGACGGCGGCATCCTGACGGAGGCACAAGTGCAGGCACTGGAAAAGAAGAAGCTGGATGATGAGGCCTGCGGTGAGATCGAGACTGCCCACCCTGGCTATCCGGGTTCACAGGACACGTTCTACGTCGGCACCCTGAAGGGCGTTGGGCGGCTCTATCAGCAGACTTATGTGGACACCTGTTGCAAGGTGGCGCATGCCAAACTCTACACCACCAAGACGCCGATCACAGCGGCTGATCCGCTCAATGACCGGGTGCTGCCGTTCTACGAAGAGCACGACCTGCCAGTGCTGCGTATCCTGACAGATCGCGGAACGGAATATTGCGGGCGTGTCGACAAACACGACTTCCAGCTCTTCCTGGCAATTAACGACATCGACCATACCAAAACCAAGGTGAAATCGCCTCGGACAAACGGCATCTGCGAGCGGTTTCACAAGACGATCCTGCAGGAGTTTTACCAGATCACGTTCCGCAAAAAGGTCTATCAATCCATCGAGGAGTTGCAGGCTGATCTGGATGAATGGCTGCGACACTATAATACCGAACGAACTCATCAGGGCAAAATGTGTTGCGGTGGAACGCCGTTCCAGACCATGATTGAGGGCAAGCAGATCTGGAAGGAAAAGTCAGTGAACTGAACTTGGCCTGACAGACGCCGCCGGAAAAACGGCCAACTGTCAGATCAAGTCTGAATTACTACAGTTAACCCGGATTATTCATGACGGTGCTGTTTTTTGTTGGCAGCGCTGGCGTAAGTGTCTGATTTGGCGTATAGAACATGTGTACAATCAATCCCGGACGCCGGACAATGACTGCCAACGCCGCCATGAGTGATATAGCCCGGACTTCCTTCTCTTTTCCAGCCATTCGTTCCAAGAAAGTTACGGGCTGTTTTGATGGTGGTGCGATCACCTCTGACGCCGGTGTTTTGCTTCTTGCTCAGGCGGAGCGTCGTCTGGGGATCGTGGATCGTTTGGTTGGGGTAATCCCCGATGGTCGCGATCCTTCGCGGGTGACGCATCGCATGTGTGACATTCTTCGCGCGCGGGCCATGGCCATCGCGTGCGGTTATGAAGACGGTGATGACCTGGACGAATTGCGACACGACCCTGCCTTCATGATGGCGCTCGGCAAAGCGCCCGGCGAAGACGTAGGGTTGGTGAGCCAGCCGACGATGTCGCGATTTGAGAATGGTGTGGGCCAGCGTTCCCTGATCCGGGTTGGACGCGAGATGGTGGATATCTTTTGTAGCAGCTACGACGCGCCACCTGAATCGGTGACCCTTGATATTGATGACACGTTTGATGCCGCTCACGGCCAGCAGCAACTGACCCTCTTCAACGGCTACCATGGTGAGCGTGGCTATGCCCCGATCCATGTGTACGAAGCCCAGAGCGAAAAACCAGTCGCATTCATCCTGCGCCCTGCGCGCACGCCATCCGGCGTGGAAGCGCGCGGCCATGTTCGTCGCCTCATCAGGCGCATTCGATCTCATTGGCCGCAGACCCGTATCACCTTGCGCGGAGACGGGCATTATGGCCGCCCGGAGGTCATGGCCTGGTGCGAAGCCCAGGCAGGGGTGGACTTCATCTTTGGCTTGCCAGCCAATTCTGCTTTGCGTCGTGATCCTGTCGTTACACGCGCTCAGGATGCCTGTGCGGTTCAGCGCGCGAAAGAAGGCTTGCTTGTGTTGCGCTGCTTTTGTGAGACCCAATACGCTGCCGCGAGTTGGGGTGAGACCAGGCGCCGGGTCATCGCGCGGTTTGAGGCACGCCAGGCGCATGGCATGGCTGTCAGATACATTGTGACCTCACTCGCCGACGGCACCCCGGAGCAGCTCTATGAGCGTGTCTATTGCGCCCGCGGTCAGATGGAGAATTTGATCAAGCTCCACAAAACCCAGTTGAAGAGCGATCGTACATCCTGTTCCTCGGCAACGGCCAACCAGATGCGGCTGATCCTCCACACCATTGCCTACTGGATGATCTGGGCGGTGCGCTCAGCCATGCCGAAGGCCGCCGGGTTGAAGCGATCCGACTTCGAGACAATCCAACGCCGTCTCCTGAAAATCGGAGCGCGGGTTATTGAAACCCAATCCCGGATCCGGGTTGCCTTCGCTTCAGCCTGTCCAGACAAAGCCTTGTTCATCACCATCCTGGACACTCTGCTGGGAAGACAGGCCAGCCACGCGCAGGCGCCGTAGACCGCGACTGCTCCTCCCGATGAACCCTGAAACCATAACCCGACAAATCAGCCGCAAGCGCCAAAGCCCGCGCAAACGATGCCCCATGCCCAAACCGTGAAAAACACCAGAAAGCCAACGCATAAGCGCCCAAATCAAAGCCGTCATGAATAATCCGGGTTAAGGCAAATTCAAAATGAGGTTTCGCTGCTGGATCCTTCCTAGTGTTCAGCACCTGACATAAGATTCCCACTGTCGGTTTTCTGTGCCATACCCGGCCCATGAGACGCACTGACATCTGCCTTTACCTTGGCCCCGCCGAGCGTTCTGAGCTTCAAGCCCTGATCGCCAACCGCAACAGCCCTCGCAAACTGGTCTGGCGGGCCGAGATCGTACTGGCAACGGCGGATGGTTGCGGCACGTTTGAGATCATGCGGCGGGCGGGCACTTCGAAACCTACCGTGTGGCGTTTGCAGCAACGCTATCTCGATGAGGGTGTAGCTGGCCTCAAACGTGACAAGACCCGACCTTCGCGGGTGCCGCCGCTGCCGATTGCGACACGATTGAAGGTGATCGCCAAGACAGTTCAGGAGTCCCCTGCGAATGCCACTCACTGGAGCCGCAGCCTGATGGCCGAGGCCGTGGGTATTTCGCCTTCGAGCGTGGGACGCATATGGGCCGAGGCGGGCCTGAAGCCGCACCTCACGAAAGGGTTCAAGGTGTCGAACGATCCGCTGTTCGAGGAGAAAGTCGCCGATATCGTCGGGCTCTACCTTGACCCGCCGGAGCGGGCGGTGGTGCTGTGCGTCGACGAGAAGTCGCAAATTCAGGCACTTGATCGCACCCAGTCGGGATTGCCGCTCAAGAAGGGTCGCGCCGCCACCATGACCCATGATTACAAACGCCACGGCACGACCACGCTGTTCGCCGCCCTTGATGTGAAGACGGGCACGGTCATCGGCAATTGCATGCCCCGCCACAGAGCCAGGGAGTTCCTGAAATTCCTGCGCAGTATCGACAAGGCCACGCCAGTGCGATGCGAGGTCCATCCGGTGCTCGACAACTACGCCACCCACAAGACACCCGAGGTCAAGGCCTGGCTCGAAAAGCACCCCCGCTTCAAGCTGCATTTTACCCCCACCAGCGCCTCATGGCTGAACCTGGTCGAGCGCTTCTTCGCCGAGATCACCGCCGGGCGCATCCGACGCGGCAGCTATTCCAGCGTCGATGACCTGGAGGCTGCGATCTACGACTATCCGGCGCTCCACAACGAGAAACCGAAGCCTTTCAAATGGACCAGGAGCGCCAAGGATATCCTCACCCGAGAACGCCGCGCACTCGACACGCTGGATGAAATCCGCGGAAATAGGTAAGAAGTGTCAGACTCTGAACACTAGCTGCTATTGCGTCCAGGTGCATGAGAACTTGTGATGCAATATCTGTTTGGCAGTTGATCAGGCTAGATGCTCAGATTTATGAACGCCCTATAAGTCTTGCCAAACCTCTGTTCAGTTTGTGTGGTACCACCCCTTAGTTTCCCACACGTCCAGCAATGCGACCGCGATCTCATTTTCGACGTAGGCATATAGCGCATTCTGAACCGCAACTTGCAATCGCGCGCTCACTTGCGATGGATCCGATTGCAATGTCGTTTGATGAACCGACCTCCGCGCTTGATCCTGAAATGATCAAAGAGGTGCTGGACGTGATGGTTGAGCTGGCAAACGAAGGCATGACGATGGTGGTTGTCACTCACGAAATGGGGTTCGCGCGCAAAGTTGCGGATCGCGTGATTTTCATGGACGAAGGCGCCATCATCGAAGACCGGCCTACGGGTGACTTCTTCGACAATCCGGAAAGTGACAGGGCGAAGAACTTCCTGTCTAGGATTTTGAATCACTAGACCTACTTATTTTGTTGGCAATTAAGCCGGTTTCCCAATGTTGCGCCCACCTTTGATGTGGCGGTCAACCGATCCTAGGCGAGGATTATACTGGATACCGGAAAACCTAACGAGAATGAATTGGCATACGGCTGACCTGAAATGCAGGCATCCAATCACCATGTCATTTGCCCAATGTGTCGGGGGTATCTTAACTGAGTAAAGTGAAGATGACCCTGAGGAGATTTCATTCCGCTACTTTGTCTGTCGGTGATTGTTGCAGTTCAAGAATGCAGCCTTGGGGTGTTTGTTTCTAAGAGTCTGACTCAAAAGTTTATGTTTGAACAGAATGCCTTGCTATCCGCCTTGTCAAGAGACGAATACCGGCAACCAAAACCCATGCTACGGAACTTTCAACGGTTGCCTCCCGATCTTTTGCCAAACGACGGCAACGTCCCGGCCACGCGAATGTTCGCTCGACACCCCATCTTCGTGGTGGAAGAACGAACCCCTCGGCTTTGTCAGAGCGCTTGACAATCTCCAATGTCCATTTTCCCTGCAGGGCCAAAGCATCCCGAAGCTTTGGCCCTGCATATCCTGCGTCCGCAAAGATGTGCCCCAGCCGCAGGAAGCGGATGCGCAGTGCTTTGAGAACATCCACAGCACCATCCCGATCCTGTATATCGGCGGCGTGAACAAGGATCGGCAACAGGAAACCTTGCGTGTCTGTCACGATGTGACGCTTGCGCCCTTTGATCTTTTTGCCCGCATCAAAGCCTGAAATGCCGCCGCTTTCCGTTGTTTTTACGCTCTGGCTGTCAATAACGCCCGCAGTGGGGCTCGCCTCACGGCCCGACAATTCGCGCGCCGCCATCATTGACAGATGGTTGATCCGGTGTAACAGACCGTTGTCGCGCCAGTCGTAAAAACAGTTCTGCACAGTCGAGACCGCCGGGAAATCCCGCGGGATCATGCGCCACTGACATCCCGTGGTCGCCATATACATAATCGCGTTCACAACACGGCGCGGATTCGTCTTGCGAGGGCGACCACCTCGCTTCGCGGCAGGTAACAGGGGCCGAACAAGCGCCCATTCCTCCATAGTTAAATCGCTTGGATAAAAGCCCGTTTTACGCCTGTGCTCCGCGCGGGTGATGTCTGTCCACGTCATGGGATCCTCCAGGCTCTTTCAAAACCAATGAATCATAAACACTTGATATCACTCAACTACTTTTGGAACAGCCTCTGAGGCGTCCTACGGCGACCGACTAGCAACTACAGAGTTTTAGGTAGTTCACATCTGACGCGGACCAGAACGTGACGAAGTCGGTTTCTAGCTCCTTCAGGATTACAAGAAACTCGATAATATCCAATCTCCTCTCGCCGAGTTCGTATTTGCCAACGAAGGACGGAGGCTTTCTCAGTTTCTTAGCGAGGTCAGCTTGAGAGAGCCCTGCCTCTGCACGCAGAGCGACCAGAGAATGCAGAACATCCTGATAAGCTTTTGAATGGAGCGTTCCCGCCAAATCTGCGTGCCTTTTTAACTCGACAGATTCAGCTACTCCCAATATAGGTTTAACCCCAAAACGGGGGTGAACTAACCATGCGAACCATCACGTTCTTTTCGCCAATTGCCGAAGCTAACCGTACGACTGCGTTGTTGGCGTTGGCTTCAGGCTTTCTGGGCCAAGGCAGGTCCATACTTGTTATCGAAGCTTCAACGGACAGCTACGCTGGCAGTTCTCTTGCAGAGTTGATCCACAGTATGGAAATTGATGACCAAGAGTTGCCGGACGTTGGTTTTCGTGCACCATCGTCTTCAACCGCTCTTACCGACGAGCTTTCACGGCAAAAAAGAAGGCTCAATTAGCATTGATTATGCGTGGCGTATTACAGGCAGGATGCCTGCTGCTGCGGCAAGTATCGCGCGCGGCGTTTGGTGGCTCGGAAGGACGGCAAGGTGGAACCACCGAAGGTAGCTGTCCAGGTATTTGGTTGCGATACCCCGATGGCGGCGCAGAAAGGTCTTTAACCGCTCATGCCGACTGTTCACGGTTTGAATGTGCAATTCACCACGGACACGTTCTCCGGCGGTCCGGTTGAGACTTTCATGGCTGACGCCCATTTCTGCGGCGCAGGGCGGGTACCCGGTGCAGCCATCGGTCACCAGGAGAGCGTCCCCATCAAGACGTGGCTGCAGAACCGTTTTGAGATGTTCGGCTGTCACCGCAGGCAAGACAGCACTGATGGTGGTGCCTGATCGGTCGACTGCAACGAGGACCGGAACCTGCTCCTTCGACAATCCGCGTTTTGAGGCCTTTCCCCCGCGTTTGCGGGCTTTTCGAGAGAGATTACGGTCCCCTTTCCGGCTGCGCGGAAAGAACGTCCCGTCGGCTTCGACGATTCCGCACAGCTTGACCGCACCGACCGTTACGGCCTCGGGAAAGCGATGACGCCAACGAAAAGCTGTGGTGTCGGCCACCATACAACGCTCAGCGGACGCCTTTACCGTTTCGCCGTCGCGCAGGGAAGCTGCAAACTCTGCCCACCTGTCCTTGTGGCGCAAGCGGGCAAGCGGCGTCCCGGTCAGCGCGTTGAAGGTTTTGCGACAGCTTTTGCAAAAGAACCTCGTCAGGCCACTTGCATGGCCTCTGATGATCGCACCGCCCGAAGCGCAGTGCGGACAGATACGCCCCTCGCGAACAGTCGCCTCAAGGAGATCGATCACGCTTTCCAGCGACGAAACCCCGGCAACGAGCCGTCCGGTTTCAGCCCGTTGTTTCGATGAAAGGTTGTCGATCTCGTTAAGCCACACCAAAAAAGCCTGATGATCCATGTGCCGCACCCATAATTTTGTTCATGGTGTGTTCTATCACAGGTCGCCACGCATAATAAATGCTAATTGAGCCAAAAAGAATGGGGCCTATATACTTAACTAGCCACAATTTTCTTGACGTTACATCTATTTCTGGCTAGTATAATCCCAACAGGAGAAATTAGGCCCATGCCAGATACACTTAGCACATTTGAGTTCTTTCAGAAATTCCCAAATGAGGAAGCTGCACGGACGTTCTTCGAAAATCGCCGATGGGGCGGTGTACCCGTATGTGGTCACTGCGGTTCTGTTAATGTGTCTGAGTGCAAAGACCATAAGCCAATGGCTTACCGTTGTAAATCTTGCCGCAAGCATTTCAGCGTTCGTACAGGCACGGTACTGGCTGAGAGCCGCCTTCCCTTGCTCAAGTGGTTGCTTGCCATCTACATGCTCACCAGCGCCCGCAAGGGCATCCCCAGCACCCAGATGGCGCGTGAACTGGGCGTAACTCAGAAAACAGCATGGTTCCTTGCGCAGCGCATCCGCGAAACATGGATGAACGGCAACGATAGCTGCGACATGGGCGATCACACTCAGGTTGACGAGGCGTACATCGGCGGCAAAGAGAGCAATAAACACGCGAACAAGAAACTACGCGCTGGCCGTGGTGCCGTTGGCAAGGTTGCGGTTGTTGGTATGCGCGGTCAGTACGGTGAAGTTCGTGCCAAGCCTGTCGAGCGCACCAACGCGGCGACATTGGCCGGTTTCGTCAAGGACAATGCCCCAATGGGCGCAACAGTCGTGACAGATGAGTTCAAAGCCTACCGCAGCCTTCCCAATCATGGCTTCGATCACAAGACAGTCCGTCACTCCGCAGGTGAGTATGACTCCGCAGGTGAGTATGTTCGCGATATGGCCCATACAAACGGCATCGAAAGCTTCTGGGCGCTGCTCAAGCGCGGTTACATCGGTATCTATCACTACATGAGTGCCAAGCACTTGCACCGCTATATCAACGAGTTCTCCTTTCGCCACAACACGGCGAAAGCTGGCACAATGAACTTCATCAACATGACGATTGACCGGATGCTTGATAAGCGCCTGACTTATAAGGATTTGATCAATGGCTAAGAAACCTGAAACAATAGAACCTATAGACGCAGATTTTGGTGATGTTGTTGACAGAATTGTAGATGAAAGCGGTGACATTGACATTATTCAGACGCCTAATGCCTATGGTCTGGCAACCAAGAAAGCTGAGTATGCCGGGCCGTTGTCACTGGGCGAAATTAAGTTGAGTTGCTTCGTTACAGGCGACGGTGAGAGGTTCATTTCAGGGCGTAGTATGACTACGGCTATCGGCATGAAAGGCCGTGGCCAAGGAATGCAGCGTATTTCCGCAAATTCCACCCTAAAACCTTTTATGAACAATGCCTTGGTTATGGCCATTGAACAGCCGGTTGAGATCACTGGGAAAACATCTAAACCAGTACATGGTTACAGGGCAGAGATACTTGCTGATTTATGTGACGCAATATTAGAGGCCAGAAAAGCAGACGCTTTGAAAACCGAACAAGAAATCCGCTACAGCCGCTATGCCGAAAACCTAGTTAGAGGATTTGCGCGAGTTGGCATCGCAGCTTTGGTCGACGAGGCCACAGGCTACCAGAGCGTACGTGACAATGCCGCTCTTCAGAAAATTCTCGACAAGTTCTTGAAAGACGAGGCGCGCACGTGGTCAAAGACATTCCCTGATGAATTTTGGCAGAAGCTTGTTAAGGTGAAGGGACACAACAGTTACTACGCCATGAAACGACCGGCCTTTGTTGGCCATTGGGTCAATGATATCGTCTATTCTAGGCTTGCCCCCGGAATTAAGGAGAGACTCAAGGAGATAAACCCAAGGCTTCCCTCAGGAGATCGCAAGAAAAGACATCACCAGCATCTTACTGAGGACTATGGACTTCCAGAACTAAAAGACCATTTGAAGAAGGTGATGGTGCTCATGGACGCCTCTTCTGGAAAAAAAGAGTTCGAAAAACTGCTTAACAGGTCACTTCCTAAGTATGGCACCAATCTTGAGTTACCGCTTGATGTCAATCGCAGAGTAAAATGGGTCCATGTCGCGGCGTAAAAATGGGCCACTTCGGTTGATGTTTTTGTGGCGCTTTTGCACGCGTGCTCGTCACAAAGCTGAAGCGTGCCAAAGCGCATGCTGGCCATAAGGCCAGCATTATTCTGACTGTGATTGCGGGCTGGTTATTTTCGGTTGTTGCGACTGTGTTTGAGCCGATAGCTTTCGCCATTCATCTCGAGGATGTGGACGTGATGGGTTAAACGATCGAGTAGCGCACCGGTCAGCCGCTCAGAGCCAAAGACTTCAGTCCATTCATCGAAGGGCAGGTTCGAGGTTATGATGATGGAGCCGCGTTCATAGCATTGGGATATGACCTCGAAGAGCAGCTCTGCGCCAGATTTGCTGAGCGGTACGAAGCCCAGTTCATCAATGATCAACAGGTTCTGGCTGGTCAGTTGCTTTTGAAGGCGCTGCAATCTCCGCTCATCTTGAGCCTCGATCAGATCATGGACTAATGCCGCAGCCGTTGTGAAGCGCACCTTCAGTCCTCTTTGACATGCAGCCAGCCCAAGTCCCAGGGCGATGTGTGTCTTGCCCGTGCCTGACGGGCCGAGCGCGATGATGTTCTCCCTGCGATTAACGTAATCGCATCGTGCCAGATCCATCGTCAGGGGCTTGTTCAAGCTTGGCATGATCTTGAAGTCAAAGCTATCCAAGCTCTTGGTGCTGGGGAACTTCGCCGCTTTGATGCGCCGTTCAATCATCCGGCGTTCGCGGTCGATCAATTCCATCTCACACAGCCGCGCCAGATAGTGGATGTGATCTTTGTTCTCTGCAGCACAGAGCTGCGCCTGTTTGGCATACTCGCCTTGGAACGTTGGCAGTCGCAGTTGTTTAAGATGATGCCGTAGAAGAATCCGAGGGGCTTCGGTCATGCCGCGGTCCTTCCCATCAAGCTCATGTAACTGGATGGGCGTGTTGTGCCGACATTGGCCTTGGGCAAGTATGGATAGAAGTCCAAATCCAATCGTGGTGGCCGCTTCTCAACCCGACACAGTACAAGGTGTTTTACGGCGTCATAGCCAATTGCACCCATATCTATTGCCTGCTGGATTGCGCCTTGCACAACATCCATTTCGAAGGTCTCCAAAAGGCGCAAGACTTGAACGTATTCTCGCTTGCCCGGCTTACCCATTCTGGCTTCAAGCAGTCGGTGCAGCGTGGCAAATACATCTGGCAAATGCCAACCCTGCAAAGGCGCGGCCTGATCCAGGGCACCCACCTTTTGTTCAAGCAGGGGCAAAAAGTGCAATGGGTCAAAGACCATATCCGCTGATGTGTAGGATCGTTTGTGCCGCGCAATAATCTCATTGCCGCAGCCGATGATAACCTCATGCACAAACCCACGCACATGAACATCGTGGTGCGCATAGGCTACTGGCACCGAGTAATCATTGCTGCGATAGCGCACCATTGAGATCGACGTTGCACGCGTGCTGACGTGATCGCAGGCTTCATATTCTGCGACGGGCAATCCCATCAGAGCATCCAAATCCGACATCAGGCGTGCGCCTATGGTTTGGGTGTGACCCCGCAACGTATCGGCCTGACGTGCTAAACACTTCTCTTCCAAATGTGCGTTCAGATCATCAAAGCTGTCATAGCGAGGTGCGGGAACCATGAAGTTGCGGCGGGTGTATCCAACCATGCCCTCAACGTTGCCTTTATCGTTCCCTCGCGCGGGTCTGCCAAACTTGTCATCAAACAAGTAATGCGACTGCAGTTCCGTAAACCGACGTGTGCGGATGCGCGTCTTATCCCCGAGTATCCGAGCCACGGCGATCTTGGTATTGTCGTAGAGAATGGATTGCGGAATGCCGCCAAAGAATGCAAAGGCGGACACATGGCCATCGCAAAACGCCTCGGTTGTCTCAGCTGGATATCCCTTCACAAACACCGCATCAGAATGTGGCAAGCTCATCACGAAGAAGTGGATCTTGCATTCCACGCCACCGATCACGCCCAGCGTCTCACCAAAATCAACCTGCGCATGGCCTGGCCGATGCGACAACGGCACAAACACCTCTTTGGTGCGCCGTTTTTGCTCGCGCACGTAATAGGTCACCGTGGTCAGGCTGCCGGCATATCCATGCTCATCGCGCAGCCGTTCAAAGATGCGCTTGGCCGTGTGTCGCTGCTTTTTGATCAGGGCTTTGTCTGTGCGCAGTATCTCATCGACCACACCAACATAACCATCAAGCGTTGGCCGCCGAGGCGCTTCCGACCGACGATACCCAGGCGGAAGTTCATGGCGCAGCATCTTCGCGATCGTCTTACGATCTTTGTTCTCTAATCTGTCAATGCGTGTTTCCTGAGTTTCCTGCTTTTGATGTCAGAGGTTGCCTTTGTTCTCTTCGAACTCTGAGGTTCATGATGGGGTTGGCTGGGTGTGGGTCGGCAATGTTGAAACCGCAATCATACCGTTGGTCTTGGCTGTTGCTACAGAATCGGCGCCGTGTCTCACGCCCTCCCTCGGGCATCGTCCCAGATGGGAACTTTGATTTAGGAATCCTCGTTGTCGCCTCGTAAGCCTTACGCGGACTGGAAGTCAGTTTTGTCTCGCATAATGGCATGAAGTATGATTGCCAGACGACGCGCCAGAGCCACTCGGGCCTTTCTCATCGTTGAGCGCGCACCGATTGCGAGGGCCCATGTCTTCAATTTGAGCGGAGCGGCATACCGCGTCAGCATCACATTGGCGGCCTCATAGAGAAGCGTTCTGACGCGCACGTCGCCCCGCTTTGAGATGCTGCCCGTGTAGTCGATTTCACCAGATTGATGCCGTCGCGGCACCAGTCCAAGATACGCCCCCACATCACGCGATTTCCTGAAACGCGACGGATCATCAATTGCTGCGGCAAAGGCCAATGCTGTGATCGGACCGACCCCTGGTACCGTCATAAGGCGCTGGCAGACTTCGGATTTGCGGGTCATCTTTTTGATGTCGCCATCAATGGCTGCAACCGCCGCGAGGATTGCTTCGCGTGCTGCGAACAGTCCGCAAATTGCGGCATGGAGGCCAGGCACTCCATCGCTAACTTTTAGCGCCGCGTTTTTGAATGCCGGAGACAAAGCTCGTGGCAGCCGCACGCCGAAGACGACGACCAGACCGCGGATCTGATTGTCGAGCGTCACACGCTGTCCGACCAGCTTCTTGCGGGCTGCGATCAGCGACCGGATTGCGTGCGCTGACAGTGATTTGACATGGGTCGGCTTGTAGAATCCCGTCCGCGCCAGGTGTGCCAAACCGCGGGCATCATTGCGGTCCGTCTTGTGGCCGGCCAGAGATTTAAGGGCCTGATATGCTTGCCTGCTCTCGATGCAAACAACCGGGACACCAAGCTCCGTCAGCCCATGGTAAAGCATTGGTGCCATCCGTCCCGTTTCAAATACAACTTTGGCACATGGTGGTCCAGAAGCGAGGAAGTCAGCGATCGCTTTTGGTGTTGAGCTCGCTTTTCCTTCACGAATAAGGGCCCCTTCACGATCCAGAATGCAGATATGCGTCTCTTCCATGGACACATCCAAACCAGCAAAATATTCCATTGGTCAGTCTCCTTTTCAATTGCATGTGCATCCAGAATAACAGGGGTAACTGAGTGCTGATCCTGATTACGCCATGTTGAAAAACCGCGCCGCTTCTCGGCCAGACATACCGTCCTTCAAACAAGCACGGCGCACACGACTATAAATATCCACAGAATACATCTCCCGCCCTCCGAATAAACGAAGGGCACAAACTGGCGGACTTTTACTCCGCTACAACTGCGATATGCAGCCGCTTCTGTGGCCCAATATTGCTCCGCGTTTTACACCCCGAAGCGCGCGCCACGGGCCGCGAATGGCGCACCCCGCCGCTGTGGGGGATTGGCCTGACCGAGCAGGTCAGTGGCCATACGTTCTTCCTGCATGATGGGCGCGCCCGGTCGCTGTTGGAGGCGGTGCTGTGGCATGGGGGCGAGGCCGAACCGCATCGTGATGCGGTGATCAATATGCCCGCTACCGACCGTGCCGCCCTGATCCGTTTTCTGGAGAGCCTGTGATGCGCCTTCGTCTCGTGATCGCCGCGCTCGCCCTGTTTTCTGTTCCGGCAACGGCGCAGGATATCGATACCGTGCTGGACGACCATATCCTGCCGTCCTACGCGCAACTGGTCGCTGACACTCAAGCGTTGGCCGCAGCCGCCGAGGCCAATTGCATGAACTTCGTCCCTGTTTCCGGACACTGGGGTACTTTACCCCTGTCCATGAAAGAGGCACCAAACGGGACACCATCGACGGAACTATACGGACGAGTATAGGGCAGCGGCGGTTGAGCGGCTTTATGAACCGGGCGCGACACAGGGCAGCGTTGCCAGGGAGCCTGGTATCACCGGCACACAGTTGAAGACCTGGCGGCTTGAGATCGAAGCGTTCGGCTCAGCTGAAGCCAGGCGGCGGCGGAAGGCGGATGCAGCGGAACCGGCCCGTCTTCGCAAGGAGAACAGGCGCCTGACAGAGGAAGTGGAGATTTTGCACAAAGCATCCGCTTTTTTCGCGACACGGGCGGTGAAACCATGACGAACAAGCGCAGATTCGTCACTGCCCATAAAGCTCGATACGCGGTTTCCACGCTTTGCAGGGTTCCGGCGATTTCCCGGGGCCGGTTTTATGGTTTCCCGGCCGGCCAACCGGCGAGGGATCAGCGTAAAGCAGATCGAGACGCTCGGGATCCGGAACTGCCGCCCAGGATCAAGACTTTCTTCAAAGCCGGCAGGAAATGCTACGGATCAAAGCGGATCCATCAGGACCTGGTGGCCGATGGCGAAACCGTCTCCGAGCGGCGGGTGGCGCGGATCATGAAGGAAAACAAGGTGTCTCCACGCCTGAACAAGCGCCGCAAGCCCGTGACAACGGATAGCAATCACAAAATGAGCCCATCGCCAAACCTGTTGGAACAGGCGTTCCACCGCCTCACCCCCAATACGGTTTGGTTGGCCGATATCACCTGTATCGATACGGATGAAGGGTGGCTCTATCCGGCCGGCGTGAAAGACATGGCCACGCGGGAAATCGTTGGTTGGGCGATGGAGGATCACATGCGGGCCGAGCTTTGCTGTGATGCCCTGACGATGGCCCCGGGGCGCAGAGGCCCTGTTCCCGGTCTGATCCACCACTCCGACAGGGGGAGCCGGTACGCCGGTGGCGAGTATCGCAAGCTGATCAAAAAAAGCAGGGATTGCGCAATCCATGAGCCGCAAGGGCGAGTGCCTGGACAATGCGCCAATGGAAAGCTTCTTTGCATCATTGAAAAAGGAGATGGTTCACCGCCAAAGGTTCAAAACACGGGCGGAAGCCAAGGCCGCAATCTTCGAATATATCGAGGTCTTCCACAACCGTCAGCGCCGTCACTCCGCCATCGGATACCAAACGCCGCAACAGGCGTTCAACAATATGACTTGGAAAATGGCCGCATAGGGTCAATAATCAAACTGTCCGGAAACAGGGACGAAGTCCAGCATGCCCGGTGATCCGGTGTTGACCGAGGCGTATCATGCGGCTTTCGACGCGTGGATCAAAACCAGTCATCTGCGCTTTGGCCCCTCCGAGGTGAATGACCGCGCCTTCGCGCTGGCCTTTTGGCCCGACAGCCGGGGGCAATACCCAAGGCGTTGGCGACGTTGATCCGTGACGCTGATCCGGTGATCAACGCAATGGAGGATTTCCAGACCGTCTCGGTCGCGGCGCGGGGCTTTTATGCGTTGGAATTTCTGCTGTTTGACGAAGGCTTTGCCGATCTCGGCACGGCTGACTATCGCTGTACCCTGATCCGCGTCAGCACCGCAGATATCGCCGCCAATGCCGCCGCGATCCTGTCGGACTGGCAGGAAGGTTACGGCGATCTGATGCGGCAAGCCGGGTCAAACGACACCTATCGCAACCCGGAAGAGGCCCAGCGGCAGATTTTTACCGCCCTGACGACCGGGCTTGAGTTCACCTCGGCCATGCGTCTGGGCCGCCCTCTAGGGACATTTGATCGATCCCGTCCCAAACGGGCCGAAGCGCGTCGCTCGGGCCGGTCTTTGCGTCATGTGATCCTGTCGCTTGAGGCAACGCGGCAACTGGCTGGGATGCTCTCGGGTGGTGACGCCACTTTGGATGATCTTTTTGAGCAGGCATTAAGCCGCGCCGCCGCGCTTGACGATCCGGTCTTTGCCGGGGTCAGCGATGTCCAGGGCCGTATCCGGGTTGAGGCGCTGCAGCAGAGCATTGATCGCATCGACACCTACGCGCTGCAAACCGTTGGTCCCCGCCTTGGCATCTCGGCCGGATTCAACGCGCTGGACGATGATTAGGGCCTGTTGAGATACAGGATTCCCATTTCCATTAATTTCTGATTCAAGTTTCCAAAATGGAGGCGAGAATGTTGAGTGACCGGTTTTTGATAAGTGACGGGCAATGGGATCTTATAGAGCCCCATTGCCTTGGCAAGAAGAGCGATCCGGGGCGGACTGGAGGTGACGCCCGTTTGTTTGTGGAGGCTGTTTTGTGGATCGCCCGGACAGGTGCGCCATGGCGGGACTTGCCGGCTGAATTTGGCAAATGGAATTCGATTTTCACACGGTTCAGATATTGGGTTAAACGGGACGTATTTCATCGTATGTTCAATGAGTTATCCGAAGATATCGACTTCGAATATACGATGATTGATGGCACGATCTGCAAGGTACACCGTCATGGACAGGGC
The DNA here is from genome assembly GCA_965207105.1 of Roseovarius sp. GTDB lineage: Bacteria > Pseudomonadota > Alphaproteobacteria > Rhodobacterales > Rhodobacteraceae > Roseovarius. Next base: position 31,874 of record CBDBLS010000059.1, read on the forward strand.
GCAAAAGGGGGACTCAAAATCAGGCCATCGGAAAGTCTCGCGGCGGAATGACCACCAAAATTCTGGCGCTGACCGACGCCTTTGGCAACCTCATCGACTTCCGGCTGATGCCCGGACAGGCGCATGACCTGCTCAAAACACGTGAATTGCTGGCAGATGTTTGCTGCCGAAATCTGTTGGCGGATAAGGCCTTTGACGCGGATTGGCTTCGGGCGTTATTGGCAGAAAGGGACATTGAAGCCGTTATTCCACCCAAGTCCAACCGCAAAAGCCCAGCTTCATGTGATATGGAAATCTATAAGTGGAGGCATCTCGTCGAAAACTTCTTTCAGAAACTCAAAGAATTCAAACGTATAGCAATGCGTGCCTGCAAAACCGACACCAGTTTCGAAGCCATGATCCACATCGGAGCGACAATAATCCGCACACGATGAATCTCAACAGGCCCTAGTGTGATGGCCAACCGCCGCACCTTCCTGAGCGGGTTGATAGTCAGCGCAATATGCCCGGCCCCCACATGGGCCGATGCAGGTGACCCGGCCTTCCTGTCCGCCGCACGACTGCCTGACAACAGCTATGCGCTGTTCGGCTTGGATCAGGCCGGTACAATTCGGTTTCAGATCCCGTTACCCGCCCGAGGGCACGCCGCCGCCGCACATCCCACCCGACCCGAAGCTGTGGCCTTTACGCGGCGCCCGGGGACTTTTGCCATCGTGCTGGACTGCGTCTCGGGGCAGCCAAGGGCGCGGTTGGATGCCCCGGAGAGTCGCCATTTTTACGGGCACGGCGTTTACTCGTCAGATGGGCGGTTTCTGTTCACGACCGAGAATGACTATGCGCAAGCAGAGGGCCGGATTGGTGTCTGGGACGTCGCGCAGGACTATCGACGTGTCGCCGAATTTCGGAGCTATGGGGTCGGCCCGCATGACATGCGCCTGATGCCGGATGGCGAGGCTTTGGTGATCGCCAATGGCGGGATCGAGACCCATCCCGATGCGCCTCGGGTCAAGCTGAACCTGCCGGTGATGCGGCCCAATCTCAGCTATGTCTCGCTGTCAGGAGAATTCTTGGAACAGCATGAGCCACCCGTTGAGTGGCACATGAACTCGATCCGTCATCTTGCGGTGCGCGCTGATGGGCGTGTCGCCATTGCTTGCCAATGGCAAGGCGCGCCCGAACAGACACCCCCTTTGCTGGCCACCCATCACCGGGGTCAGCCGCTGAGCTTTCATTCCGGTCCCGAAGGCTTGGTGCGTGACATGCAAGGATATGCAGGCAGTATCGCGTTTTCCGGCGACGGAACCCGCATCGTCATCACCGGCCCGCGTGGCGGCATGGCGGCGGTGTTTTCTGATGCCGGGCAGCACCTGACGAAGATCCTCTCCCCAGATATCTGCGGGGCCGCCCCGCGTGGGTCCGGGTTTGCCTTTACCACAGGGGTGGGCCAGGTGCTGAAACTGACGAAAGGCCTTGTTGCACAGACCCTGACAACGGGCGTGATGCAGTGGGACAACCATCTGGTATCGCTCTGACAGGGCTGAGGCCATTGCATTGACAGCCCCAAGATGGCAGCTAGGCGCTATACCCCACCCGGAGACCCAGCTGTGAGCGTATCTGCCCCCGATCCCGCCCGTATCACACCGGTTACAGGCCCCCTGAATGGGCAGGTCACCCTGCCCGGCTCAAAATCCGTGACCAATCGCGCCTTGTTGGTGGCCGCGCTGGCCAAAGGGCGCAGCCGTCTGACCGGAATCCTGCGCAGTGATGACACGAAATACATGATGGCAGCGCTGCGTCAGATGGGCGTGGCGATCCATGAGGTGGATGACACCACGGTCGAGATCGAAGGATCAGGCAAGTTGCGGGCACCGTCCGCGCCGCTGTTTTTGGGAAATGCAGGGACGGCAGTGCGGTTTCTGACTGCCGCGGTGGCGCTGGTGGAGGGTCCGGTTGTAGTGACCGGTGACGCACATATGCAGAAACGCCCGATCGCGCCTTTGGTGGAGACACTACGCAAGATGGGCGTTGAAGCCAGTACCGCCACGGGCTGCCCTCCGGTTGAAATCAACGGCATGGGTGGCTTCGCGGCTGGTGAGATTGAGGTGAGTGGCGAACTCTCCAGCCAGTATATATCGGCGATCATGATGCTGGCGGCGATGGGCGATGCGCCCACAACCATTCGCATTCTTTGCGATGACATTGGTGCTGTTGGATATTTGCACATCACCGCTGCCGTGATGCGCGCCTTTGGGGCAACGGTTGATTTCCCGGCGGAGGACGAAATCACCATTCAGCCAACAGGCTATCAGGGGACAATCTATGCCGTGGAACCTGATGCCAGTGCCGCCACCTATCTGTGGGCCGCTGAGGCGCTAACCGGCGGCAACATCGACATTGGGATCCGGCCAAACATGATGCACCAGCCCGACGCCAAGGCGCATGATCTGATCCGCTGCTTTCCTGGCATGCCTCTTGAGATTGATGGCTCACAGATGCAAGACGCAGTGCCAACGCTTGCCGTATTGGCTGCGTTTAATGACACACCCGTGCGCTTTACCGGGATTGCCAATCTGCGCGTCAAGGAATGCGACCGGATCGCCGCGCTGCATGATGGCCTCACCCGCATCCGCGCCGATCTGGCGACCGTCGAGGGCGATGACCTGATCATCCATGCCGACCCTACGCTGGCCGGTCAAACCCTGCCTGCCAGCATTGACAGCTATGCCGATCACCGCATCGCCATGTGCTTTGCGCTGGCCGGGCTGAAAGTCCACGGCATCCAGATTGAGGACCCGATGTGCATCTCCAAGACTTTCCCGAAGTACTGGGAGGTGCTGCGCGGCCTTGGGGTGCAGGTAGACGGCATTTAAAGCGTTTCGACTTTAAACTGAGACATCAAACAAAGTCGAAACGTCCGGGTCTTATCAATGTGGTGTGCGTTTCGAAATCAAGTTGTGATCCAACTTAATCTCGAAACGCTTTAGAAGTCGAGATTCTCGACGTTCAGCGCATTTTGCTGAATGAATTCACGGCGCGGTTCGACCACATCGCCCATCAGCTTGGTGAACAGATCATCGGCGTCGGCCACGTCATCCACCTTTACCTGCAACAATGTGCGGGCCTCGGGGTCGAGCGTGGTTTCCCAGAGCTGACTGGGGTTCATTTCGCCCAGACCCTTATAGCGTTGCAGTGCCAGACCTTTTTCACCTTCCTTGAGGATCGCATCCAACAGGTCCAGCGGCCCGTGAATGCTTTGACTGCGGTCCTTGCGGTGCAGGGTGGCTGGCAGGTCATAGACGTCTTGCAGTGATTTGGTGAAGGTGCCGGTTTTGCGTCCTTCGCCCGACCGCAGCATCGGGCCGTCCAGCGTTCGGACTTCTTCGACACCGCGCAGGATGCGCGCCAGCCGGACACCGTGGTCCTGGGTGATCCGACCGGACCAGCCCTGCTCGTATTCCACGGCGATCAGGTTCAGACGTTCGGCCACCTTGTCGGCGACGCCTTGCAGATCGGCCTCAAGCGCGCCGGGCACGAAGGCCCCGGCAATAGCGGCCTGTTCCAGGATGTGGCGGGGGTAATGGGTGGGGAAGGCTTGCAAAACACGGTGCAATTGCCGGGCCTCATCGACCACGCGCACAAGGTCCTGTCCGGCAATCTCTTCGCCATTGCCCTGCCGCAACATGACACCTTCGATGCCTTGCTGAATCAGGTAATCCTGCATTTCGGCCTCGTCCTTGAGGTACACCTCGGACTTGCCGCGCGACACCTTGTACAGCGGCGGCTGCGCAATGTAGAGATAGCCGCCCTCAATCAACTCGGGCATCTGGCGGTAGAAGAACGTTAGCAAAAGGGTGCGGATATGCGCGCCGTCAACATCGGCGTCCGTCATGATGACGATCTTGTGGTAGCGCAGTTTCGAGATATCGAACTCATCGCGCCCGATCCCGGTGCCAAGTGCCATAACCATATTGCCGATTTCCTGACTGCCCAGCATCCGGTCAAACCGGGCGCGTTCGACATTCAGGATTTTACCCTTGAGCGGCAGGATGGCCTGGGTTTTCCGGTCGCGCCCGGTCTGGGCCGAGCCACCGGCGCTATCACCCTCGACGAGGAAGATCTCGGTATTGACCGGATCTTTGTCTGAGCAATCCTTCAGCTTGGAGCTAAGGAAGTTCATATCCATCGGGTTTTTGCGCCGGGTCAATTCGCGGGCCTTGCGCGCCGCTTCACGGGCCAAAGCGGCCTCAATGATCTTGCCGACGATGATCTTGGCTTCATTGGGGTTTTCTTCAAACCACTCGGCCAGTTTTTCATTGACCAGCCCTTCGACCGCCGGGCGGACCTCGGAACTGACCAGCTTGTCCTTGGTCTGGGATGAGAACTTCGGATCGGGCACTTTGACGGACAGCACACAGGTCAGCCCTTCACGCGCGTCATCGCCGGTAAAGTTGATCTTCTCTCTCTTGGCGATCCCGCTGGACTGAGCATAATTGTTGATCGTCCGGGTCAGCGCGCCGCGAAAGCCCGCCATATGGGTGCCGCCGTCGCGCTGTGGGATGTTGTTGGTAAAAGGCAGGACCGTCTCGTGATAGCTGTCATTCCACCACATCGCCACCTCGACGCCGATGTCGTCCTTTTCACCGGTGATAAAGATCGGTTCAGGCAGCATCGATGACTTGTGCCTGTCGAGATATTTGACGAACTCCATCACGCCGCCTTCATAATGCAGCTCGGATTCAAGCGGCTCGGCGGGGCGTTCATCGCGCAGCAGGATGCGCACACCGGAATTTAGAAAAGCCAGCTCGCGCAGGCGCTTTTCCAGCGTCTCAAAGCTGTACTCCAGATTCGAAAACGTGTCAGTCGAGGCCATAAACCGCACCTCAGTGCCCGTACGATCTGTCGGGCCTACGACGCTGAGATGCTCGGTGGTGAAGCCACCTTCAAAGCGCGCGATATGTTCCTTGCCCTCGCGCCAGACGCGCAGTTCCAACCAGTCACTCAGCGCGTTGACCACTGACACACCCACGCCGTGCAGCCCGCCCGAGACCTTGTAGGAATTGCTGTCGAATTTGCCGCCCGCATGCAGCTGGGTCATAATCACTTCGGCGGCGGAAACACCTTCTTCTTCGTGGATTCCGACCGGAATTCCCCGGCCATTATCGCTGACCGAGACAGAGGAATCCCCGTGGATCGTAACGTTCACGATGTCTGCGTGACCGGCCAAAGCCTCGTCAATGCCGTTGTCGACCACCTCATAGACCATATGGTGCAGGCCAGAGCCATCGTCGGTATCGCCGATATACATGCCAGGGCGTTTGCGAACCGCCTCTAAGCCTTTGAGAACCTTGATGGAATCGGCACCATATTCTTCGGGTGTGCCCGCTGCCTCGGCCATGCATATTTTCCTTCGCATTTTTGTGATTTTATACGATTTTCTGGGGGGAATGTCACGCGGTGACCACAAGATTTTGTGGGTCAATGTGGTATTTATAACAAGGGAGACGTTGCCTCGACTGGGAGAAATAATCCTGTCTTTTCGTAAGGAGTACTAGGGTCTGTTGACAATCATCGTGTTGCAATGAGCATGGCACAGAGGTGCCAGTTGGCAGCGTAGCTTGTATCAGTCTTGTCGTATCGCGTTGCTATGCCTCTGAATTCCTTGATCTTTGCGAAGTAGTTTTCGATGAGATGGCGCCACTTGTACATGTGGGTATCGTAGTCCCGTTGAACTTTTCGGTTCGATTTGGGCGGGATGACAGCGGTTGCGCCACGCTCATCAAGGTCTTGCAGGAGCCAGTCGGCGTCGAAGGCTTTGTCGGCCAGCAACGCCCCAAAGGAAGCCCCCTTGATCAGAGGAGCGACCCCCTTCATGTCGTGTGCCTGTCCCGGCAAAAGCAGAAACCGGAACAGGTTACCGAGCGCATCGACCAAGGCCACGACCTTGGTCGTCAGTCCGCCGCGAGAGCGTCCGATAGCCTGGTGTTGAGTCCCCCTTTTGCGCCCGAAGCCTTCTGATGAGCTTGAACAATCGTCCCGTCGATAAGGGCATATTCCAGGTCCGGCTCGCCACTCATGGCATTGAAAAGACTCTCGAACACGCCGTTCCTGGCCCATCGACGAAATCGCTTGAACTGGCTGTTCCAGTTGCCAAACTCTTTGGGCAAATCCCGCCATGGGGACCCTGTGCGTACGCGCCATAATACTGCTTCCATAAACCGGCGATTATTGCGCGCGGTAACACCCGGATCGCCTGCCTTGCCCGGTATAGGCGGCTCAATCTTCTCCCAAAGCTCATCGGAAACAGCCAAACGATTTGCGTCCATCAACACCTCCATTTTGGAAGCTTGAATCAGACTTCAGGCAAAATGGGAACCCCGAATGTCAACAGGCCCTAAGAGGCGACCAGCGAGGTCCCGTCCTGTTCGGTTACCTCTATGTGTTGGACCCGTGCGCCTAACTCAGTGAACAGTTCCGGTCCGGTTCCGGTCATCCAGGCTTGCGCACCGAGGGAACAAATCTCGTCATAAAGCGCGGCGCGGCGGCTGGCATCGAGATGGGCGGCGACCTCATCCAGCAACAGGATAGGGGCGGCTCCGAAATCGCGTTTCAGGACCCGCCCATTGGCGAGGATGAGAGAGACCAGAAGCGCCTTCTGTTCGCCCGTGGAGCAATTCCGCGCAGGCACGTCCTTGGCGGCATAGACCCCGTAGAGATCGGCGCGGTGCGGGCCGATCAGGCTGCGCCCTGCGGCAATGTCGCGAAAGCGGCTTTCCGAGAGCGCCTCGCGAAAGTCAGCCACGCTGAGAGGCATCTCGCCTTCGGTCGTGGTCAGGTCCAGCTCGGCGGTCGGAAACTGTGTCTCGGCCTCGGACTGGGCGGATTGCAGTTGCTCCAGTGCCGCTATGCGATTGGCATGAATGGCCGATCCGGCCTCGGCCATCTGTTTTTCCACTGCGACATACCAGTGCCCGTCGCGCACCTGATCCTTCAGCAGCCGGTTGCGTTCGCGCATGGCCTTGTCATAGGTCAGCGACACCTCGGCATGGGCGGGAATGAAACTGAGCGTGATGCGATCCAGAAACCGTCGCCGCCCCTCGGCCCCTTCGATCCACAGCCGGTCCATCGCAGGGATCAGCCACAGCACCCGCGCGATGCGCCCCAGCGCTACTTGCGAGGCGGTCTTGTCGTCTACCTTCAACTGCCGGGCGGCACCTGCGTCTGACCAGATCTCGACCTCGTGGGTTTGGTGCAGCGAATGCAAAATGCCTTTCAGTTTCCATCCCAGCCCCTCTGGGCGGCGCACCATGTCCATCGCGGCCCCCCGGCGCAGGCCACGGCCCGGCGAGAACAACGAGACAGCTTCAAGAATGTTGGTCTTGCCCGCGCCATTAGGGCCATGGATCGCCACCGGGCGCGCATCCAACTCAAGCTTCGCGCCCAGATGCGAGCGGAAATGCGACAGGCTTAACTGCGATAGGTACAGGCCGGGCATCTATCGCCCCTGTTTCTTCTTGCCAAAAATATCCCCGCCGGAGGCTTCGACAGATGTCACACCCGCATCGGCATGACGACATAGACGGCACTTGTGTCATTGCCTTCACGCATCAGCGTCGGATCGCCAGCCGAGTTGAACATGAACACGGCGTTTTCGCGGTCCACCTGGCTGGCAATTTCAAGCAGGTATTTGGCGTTAAACCCGATTTCCAGCCGCTCGTCGTTATATGCTACGGCCAGTTCTTCCTCGGCAGCACCGCTGTCGGGGGCGTTGACGGACAGCACCAGACGGTCTTCATCCAGCGCCAGTTTGACGGCACGCGAGCGTTCCGAACTGACGGTGGCCACGCGGTCAACGGCTTGGGCGAACTCAGAGGCGTCCACTTCCATCTTGCGAGTGTTGTCCTGTGGAATGACGCGGGTGTAATCGGGGAAGGTGCCGTCGATCACTTTCGACGTCAGGGTGATATCGGGGGTGGCAAAGCGCACTTTGGTCTCAGAGACAGAGACCGCAATCATCATCTCGTCATCTTCCAGAAGCTTGCGCAGCTCGCCGACGGTCTTGCGCGGCACGATCACACCGGGCATATCGGTGGCACCCTCGGGCAGATCGCTGTCGATCCGCGCCAGACGGTGCCCATCCGTGGCCACACAGCGCAGATGCTTGCCACCATCGGCCTCGGCCAAATGCATGTAGACGCCGTTGAGATAGTACCGCGTTTCCTCGGTTGAAATGGCGAATTTGGATTTGTCGAACAGGCGGCGCAATTCGGGCGCCCTGGCCGAAAAGTTGCTGGCATATTCCGACGAGGCCATCACCGGGAAATCTTCTTTCGGCAGGGTGGCCAGATTGAAATTCGACCGCCCCGCCTCAACCGTCAGGCGGCCAGAGGTGCCGTCATCACTCAGCGTGACCAGCGCACCATCAGGCAGCTTGCGCACAATCTCGTGCAGGGTGACGGCGCTGACCGTGGTGGCCCCGGCGCGTTCGACCTGAGCAGGGGCCTTGTCGACCACTTCGATGTCCAGATCGGTGGCGCGGAACTGAACCGTGTCGCCTTCGGCCTCAATCAATACATTGGCGAGGATCGGAATGGTGTTGCGACGCTCGACCACCGATTGGGCCTGCGAAACGGCCTTGAGCAACGTGCCGCGTTCGATGCTGATTTTCATGTATTTTGCTCCGTCATCCAATGGCCCGCCAGAGGCCGGGAGGGGCAAGGTATCACCTTCCCCCGGTCGCTCAAGCGTTTTATTGGTTTTCTGCCGGATTTAGCAGAGCGTCAAGCTCGGTTCACGATTCCAATGTCCGGCGCAGGATCTCCAGATCATCGGCGATCTGGGCATCCTGTATACGCAATTCGTCGATCCGTTTGACGCCGTGCATGACCGTCGTGTGGTCACGTCCACCAAAGCGACGGCCGATTTCGGGCAGGCTGCGGCTGGTCATTTGCTTGCACAAATACATCGCCACTTGCCGGGGCCGCGCAAAATTGCGCACCCGCTTGGGGCCGATCATTTCAGACAGGCGGATGTTGTAATGCTCGGCCACGCGGCGCTGAATCTCTTCGATCGAGATTTTGCGTTCTGAGGCGCGCAGCACATCGGCCAGACAATCCTGGGTCAGTTCGAGCGTCACCTCTTGTTTGATCAGCGAGGCAAAGGCGAACAGACGAGTCAGGGCGCCTTCCAGCACGCGCACATTGGTGCTGATCCGGTGGGCGAGGAATTCCAGCACACCGTCGGCCATGTCCAGCTCGGGATACTGATCGGTATAACGATCCAGCTTGGATTGCAGAATGCCCAGGCGCAGTTCGTAATCAGTGGGATGCAGATCGACGACCAACCCGCATTGCAGGCGTGATTTGATCCGTTCCTCGAGGTTCTTGATTTCGCCCGGCGCGCGGTCGCCTGAGATGATGATCTGCTTGTTCTGATCCACCAGCGCGTTGAACGTGTGGAAGAATTCTTCCTGCGTGCTTTCCTTGCCGACGATGAATTGTACGTCATCCACCATCAGCACATCGAACGAACGGAACATCTGTTTGAAGTCCATCATCTTGCGGTCGCGCAGGGCCTGCACAAAGCGGTACATGAACTGTTCCGCCGACAGGTAAACGACGTTCAGGTCAGGGCGGTTGCTTTGCAACTCCCACGCGATGGCATGCATCAGGTGGGTTTTGCCCAAACCCACACCGCCGTAAAGGAACAGCGGGTTGAACGTGACGGGACCACCTTCGGCCACGCGCTTGGCTGCGGCATGGGCCAGTTCGTTCGGCTTGCCCACCAGGAAGGTGTCAAAGGTAAACCGGTCATCCAGAGGGGCCGCAGGAATGAGGCTGTCATCGTCCAGACGCGCAGCGGATTTTGCCGGTGCTTTTGCCGTCTCGACCTTGGGCTGGGGTGCAGTAGCGGCCACCTTGAAATGAAGCCGTTGAACGGTGTCACTGATGCGACCTATCTTGTAGAGTAATTGATCTCCAAACGTCTTGGAGACATAATCACCAATGAACTTGGTGGGCACAGTGAACTGCGCAATGCCATCGGTGACCCCGGAAAAATCCAGAGGTTCAATCCAATTTTTGTAGTTGTTTGACCCAACCGTACTCAGCAATTCATGCTTGAGATCGCCCCATTCATCCTTTGTCATTATTTACCTGTTCCGCACCAAAATAGCCTCATCCATCAGATGCTGTCGCAGCACCCCCAAAGTGACTCACCAAAAACGTCAAGGACCAGGCACCACAGAAGTGTCCCGCAAAAGCGGGTCATCTGGCCTTCACCAAACCGTCATATGCAGCGCATAAAATTGGGCCTGCCAAAGGCTATCCCCACTATCCAATGCTGGCGGCCAATTTATGCGTGCAACCTGTTGGACATTATGGTCGGCAGACAAATTGCAATCGGGCTTAACGCCCGAATTGCGGTGTTCTCTGCTGAACCGCCTGTCCCCCCAAGCGTGAATCGCAGATCGAAACTAGCAAGCCAATCGCGGCTGCGGCAACTGTTCTTCTCTCTTGACAGAGCATTTGGGCGAAAAGAATCTGTTGGCCTTCAAAACAAGCATCAATTACAAAAAAGGCCCCTGCAAAGAGAGGCCTTTTTCAATCAACATCTCAGTGTCTGATTCAAAATGGGATGAAGGATTTCAATCTGTTGCAAGTAGTCGGGTCACGCGCCTGATGTGGGCGATGAGCAGCCAGGCCTGGGCGCTTTCGATGGATTTCTCCCGATCCTTTGCCAAACGACGGCAGCGACCGAGCCATGCGAAGGTGCGTTCCACAACCCATCTGCGTGGCAGCACCTCGAAGCCCCCGGCGGTGTCGGAGCGCTTGATGATCTGTAGCGTCCAGCGTCCGAGGCGCACGAGGGCACCCCGCAGCTTCGGCCCGGCATAGCCGCCATCCGCGAACATGTGGCGCAGTTTCGGGGCCTCACGGCGGAGCCTGGCGAAGACCCCGGGCGCACCGTCACGATCCTGAATGTTGGCCGTATGGACCTCGCATGCGATCAGATTGCCACAGGTATCAGTGATAATGTGGCGTTTTCGACCTTTGATCCGCTTGCCCGCATCGTAGCCGGAAAGGGACGTGTTTTCAGAGGTTTTAACGCTCTGGCTGTCGATCACACCGGCTGTCGGCTGCACATCGCGGCCTGCCGCGAGGCGCACGGCCGCGACCAGGTGGCGGTTGATCCGGGCCAGCAGGCCATCATCTCGCCAGAGGTGGAAATAGTAACGCACAGTCGAGACCGCAGGAAAGTCCTTCGGCAGGAGCGACCATGCGCACCCGGCGGCGGCAAGATACTGAATCGCATTCCAGACCCGACGCAAATGCACCTTTCGCGGACGCCCAGGGCGGTTAGGGCCGGGTAACAATGACCGCACGATATTCCATTCAGCATCGGTCAAATCACTTGGATAGCACTTTGTTTCGCGCATATGCTGCGCACGGGTGAATTCAGTCCAGGCCATTGTGATCTCCGTTCAATTTCACAACCGAACAGAATCACACCCTGTTGAATTCACTCAACTCATTTCTGATCAGACACTTAGCGGGAATTTTAGCCCAGAGCTTTGACCCGCGAGCTGAGGCGCGACATTTTCCGCGAGGCTGTGTTTTTGTGAAGCACGCCCTTGGTCACACCGCGCATCATTTCGGGCTGGGCCGCGCGCAGGGCTGCGGTGGCCGCGTCTTTGTCACCCGAGGCGATCGCCTCTTCGACTTTGCGCAGGTGGGTGCGAATCCGCGAACGGCGGGCTTTGTTTACAGCAAAACGGCTTTCGTTCTGACGGGCACGTTTTTTGGCTTGTGCTGAGTTTGCCATGTGAATCTAACCTTTATCTGGGTCATCTGTTAAAGCTATTGCACGTCAGCAAACCCAAACCGGCAGGGCATCAACCGGGGTGATTCTGGCCAGAGCGGGCCGCACGCGCATGTATTGCAGGGGCGTATAGACAATCGGGTGCCGTTTGAAAAGGCTCAAAACGTCGCCATCGTCTTGTCGTGCGCCTCTGTTGCTGTTGTGCCCTTTGGTATGGCTGACGTCGGGTCGAAAAACCACAGAATCGCAGCACGGCTCTTTGCAGATCACGGGTGCGATGCAAGACTCGGGCGCAACAGATCAGGGAATCGGCTCATGAAAATCTCACGCATCACGCTTTATCAGGTCGATCTGCCGATGAAGGAGGAGGCCTATTCGTGGTCAAACCAAAGCTTCGCGGGTTTTGACAGCACTGTGGTCAAAATTGACACGGATGAGGGTGTTTGGGGCGTGGGTGAGATTTGCCCGCTGGGGCCTGCCTATCTGCCAGCCTATGCCGAAGGCGCGCGGACAGGCATTGCGGTGATGGCACCGGGGCTGATTGGCGTCGATCCATGCAACCTTGGGCAGGTCAACGCGCTGATGGACCAGCTGCTCAAGGGGCACCCCTATGTGAAGTCGGCACTGGACATCGCCTGTCACGACATTCTGGGCAAGGCCACGGGGCAACCGGTCTGTGATCTTCTGGGTGGGCGGATGCAGGAGGATGTGCGCCTGTTCAAAGTCATCTCGCGGGCCGAGCCCGAGGCGATGGTGGAAAAGTTCCAGGCCTATCAGGAGCAGGGGTTTCAACAGTTCCAGATGAAAGTGGGCGCGGATGCGGACACCGATATTCGCCGCATTCACATGGTGCTGGATCAACGCGCGCCGGGCAACAAGATCGCGGCGGATGCCAATTGCGGCTGGCGTCAACATGATGCGGTACGCGTCGCGCAGGCCGTGACCGAACGGGAATTCTATATCGAACAGCCATGCGAGACATACGAAGAATGCCGCGTCGCGCGCGATCATTTCCGCCAGCCAATGATAGTGGATGAGTGTATGGACAGCCTTCAGCGCGTGATCCAAGGCTATCAGGACCGGGCCATGGATGTGATCAACCTCAAGATCAGTCGTCTGGGCGGGCTAACCAAATCACGGGTGATTAGGGATGTCTGTCTTCAACTGGGAATCATCATGACAATCGAAGACACATGGGGAGGCGAAATTGGCGATGCGGCGATTGCCCATCTGGCCCATTCCACCCCGCGTGATTTCCATTTCCAATCCTCGGCATTCCACGAATACGCCACCTACCCGATTGCCCAAGGCGCGCCAGTGATCAAAGACGGCTTCATGCGCGCCTCGGACCAGCCGGGTTTGGGTGTGGAGCCGGATTGGGATCGCCTGGGTCAGCCCGTGGCCGAGCTGACCTCATAGTGCCGGATCACTTGTCGCGGAACTGAGGCTCGCGTTTTTCGATGAAGGCGGCCATGCCCTCTTTCTGATCCTCAGTCGCAAAGAGCGCGTTAAAGACGCGGCGCTCGTATAGCAGCCCTTCGCTCAGTGTCGTCTCATACGATCTGTTGACCGCTTCCTTGACGACCATCGTGGTGATCATTGACTTCTCGACGATCTTCTGCGCGGCAGAGGTCACTTCTTCCATCAACTTCTTCACCGGCACCACGCGCGACACGAGGCCCGAGCGTTCGGCCTCGTCTGCATCCATGAAACGCCCCGTGAGGTTCATATCCATCGCCTTGGATTTGCCCACAAAACGCGTCAGCCGTTGCGAGCCACCCATGCCGGCGACAACGCCCAGATTGATCTCGGGCTGGCCGAACTTGGCGGTTTCGGAACAGATGATGAAATCGCACATCATCGCCAATTCGCATCCGCCACCCAGCGCATAACCGGACACAGCCGCGATAATCGGCTTGCGGACGCGCAGGATCGCATTGGTTTCATCGGCGAAAAGATCGCTGCCAAACACGTCGACAAAGCTTTGTTCGCTCATCATCTTGATGTCGGCGCCGGCGGCAAACGCCTTTTCCGAGCCGGTCACGATGATACAACGCACCTTGTCATTGCCCTGTGCGTCACCCAGTGCTTGCGCCAGCTCGCTCAGCAATTGCTGGTTGAGCGCGTTCAAAGCATCCGGACGGTTCAGGGTGATAAGGGCGACGTGGTTTTCGACTTCGACGATGATCGTCTCATAGGCCATGAAAACTGCCTTCGCTTGTTTCGGTTCAGACGTGATTCAATACCACTGTGGCGGCCCGGATCAACCTATCTTTGACAGGTCGGGCAATAGAAGGAAGATCGTCCCGATTGCGCTACCCGTGCAATTGTGCCGGTACAATCCGGAGTGCGGCAGCCTTCGCCCTCGCGACCGTAAACATCAAAGCGATGCTGAAAATATCCAAGTTCTCCATCGGCTTGCCGGAAATCACGCAAGGACGAGCCGCCTGCCTCGATTGCCTCGGACAGAACATCACGGATGATCGGCACAAGGGTGCCGACGCGGGCGGCAGAAATACGCCCGGCTTTGCGTTTGGGTGACAGGCGCGCGCGAAACAGCGCCTCGCAGACATAAATATTGCCGAGGCCTGCAACGATTCGCTGATCCAGCAGCGCCGATTTGATCGGCGTGTTGCGCCCGTTTAGCGCCGCGATCAGATGATCCTCGTTAAACGCATTGCCCAACGGTTCGGGGCCAATCTTGGCCAGCAATGGATGAGCCTCGGCTGTGGCGGTGTCCATCAGGTCCATCGCGCCAAAGCGGCGCGGATCATTGAAAGTGATGCGCGCACCGTTTTCCATGTGAAACACCACATGATCGTGTTTTTCCGGGGCAGGGTGATCATGCACAAACTGCCCCAAAGGATCGCCTGAAATCAGCATCCGGCCCGACATGCCCAGATGGATCAACAAGGTCTCGCCGGACTCCAGATCGGCCAGAATGTATTTCGACCGCCGCCGCAGCCCCAGAACCCGCTGCCCAGTCAGCCGCGCGACCATGTTTTCCGGGAATGGCCAGCGCAGATCGGGGCGGTTCACATCGGCACGCGCAATCACCTGCCCCTCCATCGCGGGGGTCAGTCCACGGCGCACTGCTTCAACCTCGGGCAATTCGGGCATGGGACATCATTCCTGCGGCGAAAGGGGCGCATTGTATCCGCCCCCCAGCGGCCTATAAGAAAGGCCAGAACAATAAACGGCAAGGCCTATGGACGAGAAAACAACCCATTTGGACGAGAAAACAACCCATTTCGGCACTCAGACGGTTCTCGAATCGGAAAAAGCTGGCAAGGTGCGCAGCCTCTTTGGCGATGTGGCGTCAAAATATGATGTCATGAACGACGCGATGAGCATGGGCATTCACCGTATCTGGAAGGATGCGATGATGGATTGGCTGGCGCCGCGCCCGGGGCAGAAACTGCTCGATGTGGCGGGGGGAACGGGCGATATCTCGTTCCGGTTCCTGAAACGCGCCGGGTCAGGTCATGCCACGGTGCTGGACCTGACCGAGCCGATGTTGGTTGAGGGGCGCAAACGCGCCGAAGCGGCCCAGATGGCCGACAGCCTAGATTGGATCGTCGGCGATGCGATGGCGCTGCCGTTCGAAGATAACAGCTTTGACGTCTACACGATCAGCTTTGGCATCCGAAATGTCACCCGCCCGCAAGAGGCGCTGAACGAGGCATTTCGCGTGTTACGCCCCGGTGGGCGATTGATGGTTTTGGAATTCAGCCAGATCCCCAATGATCTGATGCAGAAGGTCTATGATCTTTACAGTTTCAACATCATTCCCCAACTTGGTCAGATGATTGCCGGGGACCGCGACAGCTATCAATACCTTGTTGAATCCATCCGGAATTTCCCGGATCAGGACACCTTCCTGAGCATGGTGAAAACCGCCGGATTCGACCACGCCAAATACCGCAATCTGAGCATGGGCATTGCCTGTCTGCATTCGGGTTGGAAACTCTAGACCATGCGCGGCCCGCATAATATTCTGCGCCTGATCGGCACGGGCGCTACGCTGGAACGCACGGGTGCCATGGGGTTGATCATGGATGCCATGGACGCCCCGCCACAGGTGCGTGCGGCTATGCGGTTTCTGGCCTGGCCGTTTCAATGGCTGGGCGCGCGCGGGGATGTCACCAAGCCCCCGGCGGTGCGCGCGCTTCAGGCGCTGGGGCCGGCCTATATCAAATTCGGTCAAATCCTGTCGACGCGGCCCGATCTGGTGGGTGGCGAACTGGCGACACAGTTGCGGGTCTTGCAGGACAAGCTGCCGCCGTTTCCCATTGAGCAGGCCAAAGAAGCCGTTGCCCAGAAATTGGGCCAGCCGGTTGAAGACCTATTTGATGATTTCAGCCCGCCTGTGGCCGCTGCCTCGATTGCGCAGGTCCACAAGGCGCATCTGCGCACCACGGGCGAGGCGGTTGCGGTCAAGGTGCTGCGTCCGGGCATCGAAAAAGCGTTTCGCAAGGATATCGACGCCTTCTATTTTGTCGCAAAAATGATCGAGTTCCTGTCGCCCTCATCCCGCCGTCTGCGTCCGACAGAAGTGATCGCGCATTTCGAGGGAGTTGTGATGGGCGAGCTGGACCTGCGGCTTGAAGCCTCCTCAGCCAGCGAGTTTGCCGCCAACATCGACGGTGATACGGGCTTTCAACTGCCCAATATCCACTGGCCCTTGTCCAGCCGTCAGGTGCTGACCATGGATTGGGCGGACGGCGTGCCGATGGGCGATAACGAAGCGATTGATGCGGCTGGTCATGATCGGGTGGTTCTGGGTGAGCGGGTCTTGCAGCTGTTCCTCAGCCACGCGCTGCGTGATGGGTTTTTCCATGCTGACATGCATCAGGGCAACCTCAAGGTCGCGGCGAATGGCAACATCATCGCCTATGATTTCGGCATCATGGGCCATATCGACGAGTACACACGCCGCGTTTATGCCGAGATCCTTTATGGCTTTATCCGACGCGATTATCAGCGCGTTGCCGAAGTCCATTTTGAGGCCGGATATGTGCCCGCCGACCGGGATGTGGATGAATTTGCGCGCGCGCTCAGGGCCGTTGGCGAGCCGATTTTTGGCATGGATGCCAGCAGGATCAGCATGGGCAGCCTGTTGAGTTATCTGTTTGAAGTGACCGAACGGTTTGGTATGGAAACCCGCACCGAGTTGATCCTGCTGCAGCGTACCATGGTGGTGGTCGAGGGCGTCGCACGCTCGCTCAGCCCGGATATCAACATCTGGACCGCCGCCAAACCCGTGGTGGAAGGATACATCAAGCAAAGCATCGGCCCCGCCGCAGCCCTGCGCGATCTGGGCAAGACGCTGACGGTGCTGGCCCGGTATGGCCCGCGCCTGCCGGGATTGGTCGAAGCGGCGTTGATCCGCCAGGCGACCCCGCCCGAGCCACAACGCTCGAACGGCGCGAAATCGGTGGTTTTATGGGTTGGGGTTGGCGTGGTGCTGGGATGCGGTATCGCAGCACTGGTTCAGATGCTGACCTAAAGGCCGTAACCAACTGCAATCGTAGCCAATTTGCAACAGGATGCGGGAAGTCGCGAATTGGCGGAACGCAACGTTGTCGTTGAGGTGTGATTTGGATAAGCTGCCCCGAGAATTTAGACTGATTTGGGGGCTTTGTGCGTGATACGTAAGACTGGCAGCATTGCGACGATTGCTCTTGCCTTGTCATGGCCGGTGGCGGCCATCCCGGAGAACCTCACCACTATCCAGAACAGCACGCTGGGTACGCCCGGCGGTCTGATTGATATGCCGACGGCAGAAATGGCCCCTGATGGGCAGCTTTCTACAACAGTAGCGTATTTCGAGGGCAGCAGCCGGACCACCCTGTCTTTTCAGATCCTGCCCCGTCTGACAGGGAGCTTTCGGATCACCGGCACCGAAGATCTGGTGACGAGTTTCAACACCTATTATGACCGCAGCTTTGATCTGCGCTATAGGTTGCTGAACGAAGGCCGGTACTTGCCTGCTGTGGCGATTGGCCTTCAGGATCTGGCGGGTACAAGCCTGTTGGGTGGGGAATATGTGGTTGCCACCAAATCCATCGGCAAACGCCTGCGCGTTACCGGCGGGATCGGTTGGGGTCGTCTGGGAAGCTATAACAGCATTGGCTCTTCCGGGACCCGCCCGGGGTTCGATCCAACCGGCGAAGGCGGGGATTTTTCTGTCGATGACTGGTTCAAGGGCGATTACGCCCTTTTCGGCGGAGCAAGTTATGATGTGACAGACCGCCTGTCTTTTGCGGCCGAATACTCTTCAGATGCCTATGATCAGGAAGTTGCAGCGGGCATTTTTAAACGCAAGACCCCTTGGAACTTTAATGTCACCTACAAGGCCGCCGATGACGTATTGCTGAGCCTTTATGCTCTGCACGGAAGCGAAGTAGGCGCACGGGTCAACTTTACCCTGAACCCCAAGAACGCACCGGCACCTGGCGGGGTCGAGCTTGCGCCCGTGCCCGTGGCTGTTCGTGCCCCCGGTTCGGCAGCTGATCTGGGCTGGACCACTGATCCGGCCAATACGCAGATTGTCACGCAATCTGTGCAAAGCGGCCTTGATCGCGATGGCATTGACCTGGACGGGATTCATCTGAGTGGTAAAACGGCCCATATCCGCATTCGCAATGATGGATATGATGCGCAGTCTCAGGCGCTGGGCCGGACCCTGCGTGTTCTGAGCCGAAGCCTGCCCACATCGGTCGAGACGATGCGGGTGACGCTGATGGATAGTGGCATTCCGACAAGCACGCTGACATTCAAACGCTCGGATCTGGAACGCCTTGAACATGCACCTGCCGCCGCTGCACTTGCCGCTGCGGAATTTGACGACCCCTTGCGCTTTTCGGATTATCCTCAGGCGCTGAGCGGGTTGTATCCCCAGTTCAACTGGTGGGTTGAGCCATTCGTCAAGACCGTTTTCTTTGATGCAGAGAACCCATTTCTGGCGGACGCCGGTGTGCGCGCCCGGGCACAATATCAATTTGGACGCGGCTTTGTCGCGACCGGCTCGGTTTCGGTGGCCTTGTTCGGGAATGTTGACAAGTTGCGCAACCTGAATGACTCGGTGCTGCCAAGGGTCCGTACAGATCAGGCCAATTTCATCAAGAACAACGATCCGGTCATCGACACCCTGACATTGGCCAAATACTTCCGCCCCGGTCGCAATCTTTATGGGCGGGTCACTCTTGGGTATCTGGAAACGGCCTATGCCGGTGTTTCGACCGAGATGCTCTGGAAGCCGGTGAACAGCCGCCTGGCATTAGGTGTCGAAGCAAACTATGTCGAGCCGCGTGATTTCGATCAGTTGTTTAGCTTGCGCTCGCGCACGACGGTCAGCGGCGTTATTCCCCGAGCCAATGGCCATGTATCGGCCTATTATGATCTGGGCCGCGGGTTTCATACTCAGGTGGATGTCGGTCGCTACCTTGCAGGTGACTGGGGCGCGACCCTCAGCCTGGACCGAGAGTTTGCCAATGGTTGGCGTGTGGGCGCATTCATGACCAAGACGGATGTATCCGCAGCCGAATTCGGCAACGGATCGTTCGATAAGGGCATCCGCTTTGAAATCCCGCTGTCCTGGGCCGTCGGAAAACCGACCAAGAAACGCGCCGACCTGACCTTGCGGCCCTTCCTGCGGGACGGTGGCGCGCGGCTTGAGGTTGATGGCCGTCTATATGAAACTGTGCGCAATTCCCATCAGCCGGAAATCGCAAAAAGCTGGGGTAAATTCTGGAGATGACTGTGAAACTCCCAACCCTTATGACCCTGCTTGTGGCGGGACTAAGCGTGGCAGCCTGTAGTAGCGAACGCCCGGATACACCGGGCTTTGACATTGCCAGGTCGCTGATCAAGCCGAAGGTCGAGGGTACGGTCTCGGACCCGCAACAAATCGCATCGGCGGCGTCGGCCTCTCTTGAAGCGATCTCCGGTCCTCTGGCCCTCGCGACGTTTGAGAAAACCAGCAACTCGGTTGTCCTGCGCGAAATTGAAACCAACGGACCGTACCGTACCTGGGCCAATGTCGGCAGTTCCGAGCGACGGAGTATCTCGACCAGAAATGGTATTTTGACGTCAACGCGCGGGTTGAACAATGATCTGATGTCATCAGATGTGAGCCAAACCCTCGCGTTGCTGTCGTCGCGATCGTCAGGAACAGCGACCCGGGTGCAGCGATATCTGGATGGCGAAAACCAGATCACTGCGATCACTGCGACCTGCACCATCTCACGGGGTAAAGACGCCCGCGTGCAGGTGGGCGAAATTGACCGGATGGCTGCCGAGATGACTGAGCGATGCACAAGCGATATTCAGGATTTCACCAATATCTACCGTGTCGATTCGTCGGGGCGGGTATTGCAGTCGGTACAGTGGTTCAACGAGTTCTACGGCGTTACCGTGATCCAGCAACTGCGCTGATCATTCTTTGGTACGCCAAAGTGCTTCGATGAAAACCTGGAACAGATTTTTCACGACATGTTTTAAGAGCGTTCCCTGTCTTCAGAAAGAACCGGGTATTGATGGGCCGTTTAATCTGAGTGTCTGGTACGCGACCGAGAAAAAAATAAACCCCGCTCCAACAAAGGATCGGGGTCTACAAATGATATGCGAAAGCGAGCTAGGTTAATAGCCCGCCAGATCGCGAAACATTAAGGGTGTGTCGAAGCCGAGTCGCTGTCGCTGGATACTGCAGCGGCGATCAGAGCCGCAGCTGCAACGCCTGCGATAACCAGACCAGCACCGCCACCCAAGCTGCCAGCACTGCTGCCAACGGGAACTACGGGCTTGATGTAGGGATCATCTTCTGCAGCAACAGACAAACCAGCCATCGCCGAAGTTGCGGATGTGGCCGCCAGAGCGACAACAGCTGCAAAGGTAGTGAACTTTTTCATAAACATTCTCCAAACCAGTTTCCTGAGATCATTAAGTAATCTCTCTAAAGAAGCAATCCATAATATAATTGCACAAGACAAATCGCTTTAAAACCCAGTTTTTGGCCGCGGAGGTCAATCAGCGGGCATTTGCGCAATTTTGCCACACACTGACTAAATATATGTTTTAAAATCGCTTTTGGCACATTCAGTGCAGAAATAATCCTTTTGAACGGTCTTTGGCGTGCTGCAAAGCAGCATTATCTCGTCTTCAAGATTTCCAACCCCACGATCCCACAAGGGTTTCCCAAGCTGTTTGCCGGGGCGACTCGGCTGACAATTGAAGTTTCTAGATGAAAAAGGGCGCGTGGCGAATCACTGTCCCCGGCCTAAACCCATCAGAGCTATGGTCAATTTGACGACTCTCGCAGCCCGAGAATCTGGCCCGCTCCCACTTGCTGTCCCCCTTCCAACACCAGAACCGGCAACCCGTTATCATTTCGGGCCTCAACAATTCTGCCATGGACCTCAACCGGGTTCGCGGCAATCAACTCACCTTGGGAAAACGATTCTGTGGTGATGATGTAGGTGCCCGCAGGAAGCGGGTCTCCAAGGCTGTCCGTGCCGGTCCAGATATAATCGCCATCTTCTAACGGCACGTCCAGACGTTGAATTTCATTGCCTTGCGCGTTGTGAACAACCAGCTGTGCCGAGTCGGCAAAGTCACTGTTGCGCAGCGTCAGCGTGACCGGATCATCCACAAATTCGACTGTCATATCAACGCGGGCGTCCATGCCCACCCATCCGGAAAGCTGCGCAACACTGAGCGCGCCGATCTGGTTGCCAAGGTCGGCCAGCAAGACATTGGTCTGTACTTGCTGCTCAACGGTCGAGAACGTCGCCAGTTGGACAGCAAAATCAGCCGAATCGATCGGATTTAGAGGATCCTGATTCTGCATTTGCACCGTCAGCATCTTGATAAAGGTCTCAAAATCGGAACTGAGCGCCGATCCGTTTTCCGATGCTCCGGAGCTTGCGCCACCCGCGGTTTTACTGGTTTGAAGACTGGGTGTAATTTCCATGATATTCTCCTGTTAGAGGCGGATGTCGACACGGTCTGAAATTAGCAGCACCGGGTCGGGCATCTCTTTGTCACCAGCGCCGGGTTTGGCGTGTGTGTCGGCATCAGCCTGCCCCCCCCTTTGTCCGTTGCCTGTAGTTTCAAAGGAGCCATTGCCCCTGTCCGATCCCTGTTGCGAGAACGAGAATTCGGCCTTGCCATATCCGATGGCGCGGAAGTCATTGGCCAGAAGGTCGACATGACGGCGCATCAGGTCAAGTGTTTCAGGACGATCCGCAACGACGTGCACGATCACCGACCCGTCAATGGTCTGGATGCTCATCTTCACACGCCCCAGTTCGGCGGGGTTGAGGTGCAGCTCTACTGGTCGTGACCCGCCGCAGTGTAAGGCGTCCGCCATCTGCATCGAAATATGTCGAGGCAGATCAGCGCGCGGGACGCCTCCCTCAGAGGCTGCACGTATTTGAGATGGCAGATCAGAGTGTAATCGGCGGAGCAATACTCGGCCAGGGTAGCGGCGTCGTTGTGTTGTCGCGGGCGGCGTAAAAGTCGTCCACTTTTGCCCTTTCGTTTGATGGGAGGGCCGGGGGATTTTCACCGTGGAATTGTATTTGAAGGTGCGTCGGGCTCATTTTCAGGATGGGTTGAGCGGGCGTCGGATTGCCCGGGATTTTGGGATTGGCCGAGACAGTGTTGCGAAGATGTTGGCCTATTCGGAGCCACCGGGGTATCGGCGGACAGCGCCGATTAGGCGCCCGAAGCTGGATGCGTTCACCTGCCAGATCGACCAATGGCTTACTGAGGACAAAGCGCGTCCGCGCAAGCGGCGCCACACCGCAAAGCGTATCTTTGAGAGGCTGCGCGACGAGTGCGGCTTTGATGGCGGATACACAATCGTCAAAGACTGCGTCCGGGCCAGGAAGCGCTCTGGCAAAGAGATGTTCGTGCCGCTCAGCCATCCGCCCGGGCATGCGCAGGCGGATTTTGGTGAAGCGCCTGTCGTGATTGGCGGCGTTGAGCGGAAGGCGCACTTCTTCGCCTTTGATCTGCCGCAGAGCGATGCGTGTTTTATCCGGGCCTATCCTGCGGCAACCACCGAGGCCTGGCTGGATGGGCATGTGCATGCCTTTGCTTTCTTTGGGGCGGTTCCCCTGTCGATCCTCCATGACAATGACCGCTGCCTGGTGGCGCGGATCCTGCCGGACGGCACCCGGCAAAGAACCCAACGGTTCAGCGCAATGCTGTCGCATTATGTGGTCCGGGATCGCTACGGCCGTCCCGGCAAGGGGAACGACAAGGGAGCGGTCGAGGGGTTGGTCGGCTACGGGCGGCGCGACTTCATGGTGCCGATCCCGTCCTTTCCGGACCGGGATGCGTTCAACGCTCACCTGGAAGAGCAATGCCGCAAACGGCAGGACGATGTCCTGCGCGGACACAAGGCCAGCATCGGCGAACGGCTGCAAGCCGATCCGGCGGCAATGCAGGATTTGCCCGGCGCACCCTTCGAGGCCTGTGAGTTGCAAAGTGGCCAGGTCACATCGACATCGGTGCTGCGGTATCGCGGTAACGACTACTCGGTGCCGGTCGCATATGGCCACCGCGCGGTCTGGATCAAGGGCTTCGTGATCCGCGTCGTTATCGGTTGCGCCACTGAGGTGATCGCCGATCATCCCCGCTCTTATGACAGCGGTGACATGGTGTTCGACCCGCTGCATTACCTGCCGCTGATCGAGCGCAGGATCATGTCCTTCGATCAGGCTGCGCCCTTGCAGGGTTGGGAACTGCCTGACGCCTTCGCCACGCTCCGGCGCTTGCTGGAAGCCCGGCAGGGCAAGGCGGGCAAAAGGGAGTATGTCCAGGTCCTGCGCCTGTCGGAACGGTTCGAGCTGGAGGTGCTGCATCTTGCCGTCAAAGACGCCCTGCGAATGGGGGCGGTCAGCTTCGATGCGATCAAGCACCTCGTCCTGTGCCGCGTCGAGCGAAGGCCCCCGAGGTTGGATTTGGATGTCTATCCGTTCCTGCCCGGAACCAACATCGCCACCACCTCGGCTTCTTCCTGTATGAGCCTTCTGTCAGGAGGTGACGCATGACGGATGCACCCGAACTGCCGCTGACACACCACCTCAAGACTCTGCGCCTGCCCACCTTCCTGCGCGAGCATGACAAGCAAGCGCGCATTTGTGCGGCGGAAGGCCTGGATCATGTGCGCTATCCAGCCCGGCTGACCGAGCTGGAACCAATCGATCGGGAGAGGCGCATGGTCGAGCGCCGGATCAAGGCGGCAAAGTTTCCAACCGTCAAAAGCCTCGACAGCTTCGACTTTACGGCCATCCCCGGTCTGAACAAGATGATGGTGCTGGAACTGGCGCGCTGTGAATGGATCGAGCGCAGGGAGAACGTCATCGCGCTCGGCCCGTCGGGAACCGGCAAAACCCATGTCGCTCTCGGTTTGGGGCTGACCGCCTGCCAGAAAGGGTTGCCTGTCGCCTTCGTAACCGCCGCAGCTCTCGTGCACGGGATGATGGAGGCCCGCGACGAGAAACGCCTCCGGCAGCTTCAGCGCAAACTGGCCAAGGTCAAACTGCTGATCATCGACGAGCCGGGCTTCGTCCCCTTGAGCAAAACCGGCGCCGAGCTTCTGTTCGAGCTGATCTCTCAGCGCTGCGAGCGTGGCTCAACCCTGATCACATCGAACCTGCCCTTCGAGGAATGGACCGAGACATTCGGCACCGAACGCTTGACCGGCGCGCTCCCGGACCGGCTGACACATCACGTCAACATCCTCGAGATGAACGGCGAAAGCTACCGCCTCAATCAGAGCCGCGCACGTATTGCCAACCCTTCAACCTGACAACTGAACAATCGGCCTGACGGCCAATGCGCCTTGGAACGTGCTTGCTGATTGGTGGCCACACGCCCCAAGGCGCACTCCACAAACTGGCCGACTTTTGCTCCGCCCCAGTGGCCGGATTTTACTCCGCCGTTGACACCCCGGTTTGCCCCTGAATGTCGAACGCCGCCGCGAGATTGACGCAGCAGCGCTGTGGAGCGGGGGAAAGCAATCCTTGCTGGGAGACCGGCGCGCGATCCAACGGGGCGATATCCTCACTGTGGTGATCGAGATTGATGAGAAAGCCGAGATATCAAATTCGACCGACCGGTCACGCAATGGGTCGGAAACCATGGGTGTGCCGCAGCTTTTTGGCCTCCCGCAACGCATCGACGGGAGCTTGCCGGAGGGGGCCTCGATGGCTGAGGCTGTCTCAATTAACTCGTCAGGTAGTTCGGGCGGCGATGGGTCTGTCAAACGTAACGAAAAGCTTGAGTTACGGGTGGCTGCCACGATCATGCAGGTGCTTCCCAATGGTGTTCTGGAAATCTCTGGCTCACAGGAAGTTCGGGTGAATTTCGAACTGCGCGAACTTCTGGTGACGGGCTATGTGCGGCCCGAGGATATCTCGCGCCAGAATGAGATTACCTACGACAAGATCGCTTCGGCCCGTGTGTCTTACGGCGGACGTGGACAGATCACTGATGTGCAACAACCACGCTATGGCCAACAGATACTGGATGTCATTCTACCGTTCTGAGGGGACCTGAGATGAGTAAGATTTTACCTGTTCTTTTGCTTCTGGTCGGGATCGGCGCCGGAATTGGTGCGGGAATCATGCTGAAGCCAAGTCCGTCTGAGATGGTAGCACTCGATTCCGATGCGCAGGCCGTTGAAGACCTGGCACAGCATGACGAGGTTCATGATGCAGGGCATGAGGAGGACGTCGATCCGAGCATGCCCGAATATGTCGAGTTGAACAATCAATTCGTGGTGCCGGTGGTGCGCGATGATATGGTGGATTCATTGGTCGTGATGTCTTTGGGCATTGAGGTTGATGCGGGCGGAGAAAACGACGTTTATCAACGCGAACCCAAGCTGCGCGATGTCCTGTTGCAGGTCCTGTTTGATCACGCCAATGTCGGAGGCTTTCATGGCCGGTTTACAGATGGCAATACCATGGACACCCTGCGCATGGCCTTGACCGAGGCGGCTCAGTCGGTTGTCGGGCAGGCCGTCCGCGCGGTTGTTATCACCGACATCGCGCGACAAGATGTCTGATTTTCAGATCTGACTGTTGCGGATCAGGGACAATTCCTGTTCCTGCGCAGTCTGACGGCGCCCCCGGATTTTCTGATGGGCCGCTTTTTCTTGCTCCAACAGCGCCTCCGACGCCTGATGTTTGCCATAAGCCTGCCGAAGTGCGCTCAACAGACGTGCTTTTTGGACAAGACAGAGGGCCAATTTCCGGTTCAGCTCTTCGCGGTTGCGACCAACCCAGCCTTGCCAGAGAACATCTGCTCCAATCTGACGCACTGCATGCAAGTCTTCTGCCGGAAGCAACTGTGCCGTCTTGCGATGATCTTCAAGCTGCGACAGTGCCTGCCGCAGGCTGGCCTCTTGCTGAAGCAGATCGCGCATCCGGGCTTGCTCTGCGCGGTATAATGCACCTGTCAATTCAGTCAGATCTGCTGAGGTCTTGGGGCTCATCCAAAGCTCCGGGCGCGGCGGCGCATATCATCAGCAAAACGGATCGAGGCCGTCACGGCACGGTAGTGAGCAGTATCGATCTCCTGGCCGATATCAGTCGTGGCATGCAATGCGCGTGCGGTGGGGGGATCGTGACGCACCGGCACACCGTGTTCCATCGCGCGCTCCCGAATGGCGAGCGCGATGTGATCCACGCCCTTGGCGACACAAACCGGGGCCGAACCCGGTTCACGGCTCCATTTCAGGGCAACCGCGTAATGGGTGGGATTCACGATCACCACATCGGCGGTGGAGACGTCGCTCATCATTTGCTCAGAGGCAATCTGGGCTCCGCGTTGGCGACGTGCCTGTTTGAGATGGGGATCGCCTTCCGAGCGTTTGTGTTCTTCCTGGAGGTCGCGGTGAGACATGCAATGTTGACGCATGAAATCAAACCTTTGCCAGACAAAATCGATAGCGCCGATGACCAACGCAATCAAAAGCACTACAAACATGAATTCAATCAGCATCCGCATCATAAGGGCGCCGACCAGCTGCGGACTGCCAAACAGAGTCGCGGCCATATCATCCAGCCGGTAGTTCAAGTAAAGCCCGAGGCAAATCGAATACACCACCAGTTTGACGAAATTCTTGAAAAACTCAAAAAGACCCGAGGGCCCGAATTTCTTCTTGGCGTTCTGGATCGGGCTCAGCCGGTTCAGTTTTGGCACAAGTTTGTCGCCGGACACGACAAAGCTGCGTTGAGCAACCACCGACAGAAGCGCCATGCCGGCCGGAATCAGATACCATCCGAGAAGAGCGAGGGAGATTGCAACTACCAATCCCGTCAGCGCAGATGTCCCCGACCCCCGGAAAATGACATCCGCAAGTGGATGGGCCTGATCAAAAAGTGCCATCATTGCCGTGCTCATTCCCTGGATCGACGGGACGCCAACGACAAGACCAGCCAGCAGGAATCCACCATAGGATGCGGCAGTGGTCAGGTCGGCTGAACGGACAACTTCGCCTTTTTTGCGTGCTTCAAGCAGTTTCTGCGGCGTTGGTTCATGGGACTTTTGGGTATCATCGTCTTGCTTGGACATGGCCTAACCTCCAAACGGATTGGCAATAAAGCTGTGCAAGGCATTAACCCAGAGGGTCAGCATCGTCGGCGCCAGTAAAAGGAGTAGAAATAGCCCCCCCAGGGTGATCACCGGTGCGCCTACAAAGACAACCATCATCTGAGGCATCGCGCGATTGATGATCCCGAGGGTGAGATTGTAGAGTACCGGGACAATCACAAACGGGGCGGCCAAAGTGAACGCCAAGGCAAACGCGCCCGCCACCTGCCGCACGCCCCAAAGCGATACCGCACTGGCATCGGGCATCTGCGCGGGCGGGAAGAGGCCATATGTCAGTACCAGCATTTCCGCCACGCGCACATGCAGCCCCAACATCATCGCCAGGGCCAAGGCCCCCACCACCAGAAGGTGGCCCATGGCCGGCAGGGGTGTCATGCCTGCATTGCCCAGGATTTGCGCCAGCGAAGTAGATTGCGCGGCAATCGCGCCCGCAGTTTGCAAGGCCAACAGAAACAGGCGGATGCCAATGCCGATGATCAATCCTACCAGCGTTTCACTTAGAACCAGCCATCCGATTGGCGGTGGCTTTGCGACCAGATGGCTTAGTTCCGACGCTGTGGCGGGTGTGATGATCACGGTAACGGCCAATGCCAGAACCAGCTTGACTCGAACTGGGACAGACCGCTCACCCAAGCCCGGGAAAAGCGACATCACAGGGCCGACGCGCAGAAACACGATGAAATGCAGCCAGAGGAGATCCTGCGTGAGATTAAGAAGATCGGCGGCAGCATTCATGCGGCAACAACGCCCACAAGAGAGGGCTTGGCTTCAAGCCCGATTTCCTCAAAAGACAGAACTGGATTGGCGATATTACGCGCGCTCAGCACGGTGCGCAGGAACCGTCGTCGCGCGGTCGATGTGACGATGGCGGGGAAAAGACCCTGATCGCCAGCCTTGCTCACCTCGTCAGAAACCGCTTCAGTCAGCGCATTGAACAGCTCGGGCGGGAGCGCCACGTCCAGCCGGCTGGCATCGCTGTCAATCTGGTAGGTTGAGAATGTGTCCTCCCATTCCGGGGCCAGCTGGATCAGGGGCAGGCTGCCATCGTCTCGCTGCAGATTGGCGACAAGTTGAAATCCGAGATGTTGGCGGACGTGTTCGCAAATCGTTTCGGGCTGCGCCCCCTGCATCTGACGCGCCTCGGCTGTGGCCTCAAGGATCAGAGGCAGATTGCGGATCGAGACCTGTTCGGCCAGCAAAAGCCGCAATACTGAATGCAACATGTCGGGTGGGACACGATCAGGAATGATCTCATCCAGCAGCTTGCGATTGGCTTCACATCTGGCTGGGTCGCTGAGGTTAACCATTTCATCGAGCAGGCGGCGCATGGATTTCATCGTCAACAACCGGCTGAGATTTTTACGGACAACTTCAAGAAGGTGCGTGGCCATAACCTCGGCCGGGGCCACTAATGTGGCTCCATCCAATGCGGCATCATCCTGGGCATCGGCTGGGATCCAGCGAGCTGGCGCGCCATAGACCGGTTCCTTGACATCTTCGCCCGCAGGCAAATTGGGGTGACTTGTGGGATCGAGCGCCAACATCTGATCGGCCCTCAAGGCGGCGCGTGCCTGTTCGACACCCTGGATACGAATCGCGTAGGTTCCGGGCGGACGTGCCGGATCGTCTGTCAACCTGATCTCGGGTAAGATCATCCCGAAGCGCGTCGCGATGTGGGTGCGCATGTTCGATATCCGCGCGTCCAGCCCCGTGCCAGGATCAAGCATGAGGTTCACCAGATCGGCAGAAAATTCCACGTGGATGTCGTCTATCTCAAGAATGTCACCCAATGATTTTTCAGCAGGAACATCGGATGGAACAGGTGTGATCCCGGTTGAAATGGGCGCTTTGCGACGTTGCAGGATCATCCAAATTGCAGTTGCGCCAAGGGCCACTGCGCCAAGCATGAATGGCAGGAACGGCAGCCCCGGCACCAACGCAAACAAGCCCATCAACACACCCACCGTGGCCAATGCTGACGGATGACGACCCAGTTGCGACGTAAGGGCCAGATCCGTAGCACCATGAGTGCCGCCGCGTGCCAGCAGAAGCGCTGAGGCAATCGAGATTATGACTGCGGGAATTTGGGTTACCAGGCCGTCCCCTACAGTCAGGATGGTGTATGTTTCGAAGGCTTGGCCAAGGGGCATATCGTGAACGATCACTCCCATGATCAGGTTCAGCAATGTGATCAGAAGACCCGCGACCGCGTCGCCTTTTACGAATTTCGACGCCCCATCGAGAGAGCCAAAAAACGTGGTTTCCTGCTGTTCACGTTCGCGGCGCTCTTTGGCCTCTTGGTGATCGATAGCGCCAGCCGACATATCGCTATCGATGGCGAGTTGCTTGCCGGGCATTCCGTCCAACGCAAAGCGTGCGCTGACTTCGGCCATGCGCGCGGCCCCTTTGGTGATCACCATGAAGTTCACAATGAGCAGGACACCGAAAACGACAAGGCCCAGAAACACGCTGCCGCCCATGATGAAGTTTGCAAAGCCTTCAATCACCTCGCCAGCTGCGTCAGTACCAGTATGGCCCTGCCCGATGATCAGTTTGGTCGATGAAACGTTCAGTGAGAGCCGCAGCATAAGTGAAGCCAAAAGGATCGTCGGAAAGGCTGAAAAATCCAGTGGCCGTTCGATGAATAAAGTTACGGTAAAAATCAGGATTGCCAGCGCGAAGGAGGCGGCAAGCCCCACATCAAGAACCCATGAGGGGACTGGGAGGATCATCATCACGATGATCGCCATCAGGGCGATGGCCAAAAGGACAGTGGGTTGGAAGATATCCGAGAGGCTTACGTGTTTCATGGCTGTAGTTCCCCCCTATTGGCATCCAGAAGGATCAAGGCACGTCCTGCATCACGTCCAATTGGGCTGTTTCTGGCCTCCACCAGCGGAACAAGAGAGCCGCGAGATCCGTTATGCGAGACCTGTTGAAGCAACGGGTACCTGTTGATCCGGGCCGGATTGCTATCTTGGGTTTCATAGGCCAGCTCCATATTCGGTGAGGAGGGAGAAACCGGATTTTTGTCCATAGCGTGGAGAATCTGATCAAATCGGGTGCGATACCTCTTTGCATATTTCGGAGTGCGGGAATGATATGCGCCCGCAGCTTCTGACCAATCGTTCGTCTCATTGTGCAGTTTTGCCAGAAAAGAGGCCGCGTAACGGGCATTCTCCACCGGATCGAACATCTCATCAATCGAGCGGAAAGCCTCGCCATGCCAGCGGTAATTGATCTGAAAGCAGCCGACATCAAAGCTGCGGGCGCCGCGCTTGAAGTGTTTGAAAACATAGGCTCTCGCGGCGTCCTCGGTCTCAAACCATTTGCCAGCACCCTCCATATTCACGGTCCATGGCCATGGCTGGAGTGTGCCCGCACGGGTGCGACCGGTTTCCGTTCGGGTGATCGAACGCAGAACCGAAAGCGGCACGTCACTTTCTGAAGCAGCGATCTGTGCGGCATGATCACAGATCTTGCCGATTGGCATGCTGGCCGATGCAAAGCTGGGGAAGCTTGAGCCAACAAAAGCTATGCCAAGGGCGGCGCGACATAGGGCGCGAGTGAAGGAATATTCAAACCCGCGACTGCGCGGTTTTGCATTAGATCTAAAGCCCGTCGGTTTTACCGTCGCGTTCTTAGATTCGTCCTCTTCCATCCACGCCTTCTGGCGTTGCAATATGGAAGTTACGCGCTGCGTCTTTAGATTTGGTAAGCGCGAGGTCGATCAGGGGTTGGCAATAGCATCAAAAGTCACTGGATTTGCAGTAAGAATGGCAGACAAGGTTTCCCGGGCTGCTGTACTGGCGGCAATCAACTCGCGGTTCTGGGTCAGAACAGCCTGATTTGCTTCCGTGCCAGTTTCCCCCGTGATCGCTCTGTTGGCCATTAGGTCGGCCAGCGCGGTATATGCCGGTTCTTCGGGGTCCGCTGCACGTTGCCAATCGCCTTTCAACCAGGCCTCCTGTCGTGCTTTATCCTGGGCTTGAGACGAAGAGAACAAGTAGTATGCAGCGGCATGATCACCGACGTCACTCAACGCGCGTGCACGCACCGCGTTGGCATCCGCGCCGTCCAGATCAAGCAGTTCGACAATTGCCTGCCGCGGTCTGCTCTGTTTCAAAGCCAGTTCAGCACGCAACAATCGGCGCTCGCGGAATGCAGAACTGCTGCGAGGAGCGTCTTGAGCTTGTCTTATGACTTTCCCCGGGTTTCATGCGAAGTTTGAGGCGAAGCCAGTCACGCCATATATGGCGTGACTGGCTTCGACGGTCGCTGGATCGTGAGGGGCCTGGTTGTAATGAACCGTGCTACAGTTTGATCAGCCACCGTCTTCGCATGAGGCCTGAACGGATACGCAGCAGCTGCTGGCTCTGCACGACAGGCACAGGACATCGAAGATAATGAAGACAGCATCGGGATCGACATCTCCAAAGCGCATTTGGATGTGCATCGGATCAAGACAGGACAACATGCCCAATTCGACAACACCGCTTCCGGCTTTCGCGCGCTCAGGCGCTGGATCGGGAGCGAACAGCCACAAATCGTGGTCTTTGAACCAACGGGTGCTTACCATGCCTCCTTCGAGAAGACGTTCCCGGGCAAATTGCCTCTGGTGAAGATCAATCCACTACAGGCCCGCCGCTTTGCCCAGGCGCATGGAACGCGTGCCAAAACAGATGCCGTTGACGCGCGCATCCTGGCCACGATGGGTTCGGCGTTCGATCCGGTACCGGACAGGCCTTACAACAGGAATGAACATGAACTCAAAGAGTTGCAGATCGCGCGGATGGCCCTGGTCAAGGACAGAACCCGGCTGTTGAACCGTGTGAAAACACAGACTCTGGCGTTCACACGCCGCCAGACAAAAGCACCCCTGACGCAGGTCAAACGCCAGATCGCGGCTCTTGACGATGAACTCGGGACGCGTCTGCGTGATTGTCGGAAAAGGGCGCGCGCACATGATATTCTCCGCTCCATTCCCGGCATCGGCGAGGTCGCTGCCGTCGCCATCCTGGTCGAATTTCCAGAGATCGGAACACTGGACCGCAGGAAGGCAGCCAGTCCGGCGGGCCCCGCACCCATGACGCGACAGTCCGGGCAATGGCGCGGCAAGGCCTTCATTCAGGGCGGTCGTAAATTCCTGCGCGACGCTCTTTACATGCCGGCTCTCGTCGCGGCACGCCACAACCCTGATCTCGCAAGGAAATACCAGGCCATGATGGCAGCCGGCAAGCCTGCCAAAGTCGCTCTCACCGCGCTCATGAGAAAACTGATCGAGATGGCAAATGCGCTTGTCAAGGCTGACCGCGAATGGTCGCAAAATTCTCCTTGATCAAGACGGATACTATCAGCCTTCTAAAGATGACATGAAAAAGGATGTGAGCGTACCAGTGAAGCCGGAGCGTCTGGGGAAGGCTGTCATGAAAGGCGGCGCGCCTCGGCGCGAAGTGGAGAAGGCCGGTTAACCCGACCCCACTTGGGCACTATCGTATATAATTCCCATATAAAGGGCAGGCCAAGGTGCAGTTTCAGGTGGCGATGCGGGTGATCAGCCACAACCTCAAACGCCTGACCCGCCCCGGAGTCGAAAAGGTTCCGATCCTGTCCGTCTGACAAACGGGAGGAGTCCGTCAAAAATCCGAATATTCCCAAAAAATCAGCGGAAAATTAGGGTCTGTTGACAATCATCGTGTTGCAATGAGCATGGCACAGAGGTGCCAGTTGGCAGCGTAGCTTGTATCAGTCTTGTCGTATCGCGTTGCCATGCCTCTGAATTCCTTGATCTTTGCGAAATGGTTTTCGACGGGATGGCGCCACTTGTACATGTGGGTATCGTAGTCCCGTTGAACTTTTCGGTTCGATTTGGGCGGGATGACAGCGGTTGCGCCACGCTCATCAAGGTCTTGCAGGAGCCAGTCGGCGTCGAAGGCCTTGTCGGCCGGCAACGCCCCAAAGGAAGCCCCCTTGATCAGAGGAGCGACCCCCTTCATGTCGTGTGCCTGTCCCGGCAAAAGCAGAAACCGGAACAGGTTACCGAGCGCATTGACCAGGGCCACGACCCTGGTCGTCAGTCCGCCGCGAGAGCGTCCGATAGCCTGGTGTTGAGTCCCCCTTTTGCGCCCGAAGCCTTCTGATGAGCTTGAACAATCGTCCCGTCGACAAGGGCATATTCCAGGTCCGGCTCGCCACTCATGGCATTGAAAAGACTCTCGAACACGCCGTTCCCGGCCCACCGACGAAATCGCTTGAACCGGCTGTTCCGGTTGCCAGACCCTTTGGGCAAATCCCGCCATGGGGACCCTGTGCGTACGCGCCATAATACTGCTTCTATAAACCGGCGATTATTGCGCGCAGTAACACCCGGATCGCCTGCCTTGCCCGGTATAGGCGGCTCAATCTTCTCCCAAAGCTCATCGGAAACAGCCAAACGATTTGCGTCCATCAACACCTCCATTTTGGAAGCTTGAATCAGACTTCAGGCAAAATGGGAACCCCGAATGTCAACAGGCCCTAGTCAAAACGACGACAAATCAATCATTATCATACCTAAATTACACGAGACCCCTTCGAAGGACTGTTTGCCGACGGCCCCTCGATCTCAATTGATAATATGTGATCAGATGACGAAAGATAATCCCAGCAGTCGGATGCGGCGTAGTGCCAATCTGGCTCTTCTTGTGCCAGGAAAGTAGTTTTGTGCATCTCGTAGATTTTTGAAAATACGTCGATGGATTGGAAACAGATCGGACCGATTGAAAAGTCTGTTGCCTTCGCGTTAGGGGAAAGATGATCGGAATGCAGTATATTTTTGCTCGGAAAACTTTTGCGTCGCAACTCGTTCAGAAATGCTTTTTCTACCGCCTCCTCATCAAATATCTGACTTTTTTTCCCGCTTTCAACTTCGGCCCAAAAAGCATCCAGAAGACAGCTATAAGCCGTCGAAAAGGTGAGCTTCTCAGCGAGTTGCGTGTATTCCAAACCAACATGAACGGCCTCGACAAGCTCTTTTTTCCCTGCCGGGGTTATGAGATCGTTGGGAATGTTTCTAAAGAGAACCTCAAACGTCTTCAGTGTGCCGGACTCAATGAGTTTTGCAGTTTCTCGAATGTCTTTTGGCGCGCTTTCTACGGCTTTAACCCATTCATCGAAAATCAGGCCGATCCGGAATACGATTGATACTGGTTTCAATGGCTTACCCCCAGTTCACGTCACCCAGAAAGATGTAACCGGCTCCGTAGATCGTCTTGATCAGATGCGGGTTTTTCGGATCTTCGCGCAGTTTGGTGCGCAGGCGCGAGATCCGCACATCCATCGCGCGGTCAAAGCTTTCCCTGGCGGCCCCGCCCAACGTCTCCTGCATGACCTGACGTGATATCAGCCGCTTGGGGCGTTCCAGAAACAGCCGCAACACCTCGCCCTCGGCATGAGAAAACGGGGTCTCTGTGCCGGTGTCATCCTCCAGCACATAGCGATCAAAATGCGCGGTCCAGCCATTGAATGTGGCGGTTTCGCCCGCCTGAGACGTGGCGGCGGTTTTGCGCAGACGCGCGCGCGCGCGGGCCACCACCTCGGCGGGATCGAAGGGTTTGATGATGTAATCATCTGCCCCCAGTTCCAGCCCCGTGACCCGGTCCTGAACCTGCGCGCGCCCCGAAATGATGATCACCGTCGCGCCCTGTTCCAGCGCCAGCCGGTGCACCAGGGTCAGCCCGTCGCGATCCGGCAGCGACAGATCGACCAGACAGACATCAGGCGTGGTGGTGCGGAGTGCCGCCTCAAATTGCGCGGCGCGCCCGAAGGTCATGGTGCGAAATCCAGCCTCTTCCAAGGCGTCGGCCAGCATCGTGCGAATGGCGGGTTCATCGTCCAGAATGGTGACAAGAGGGGCGGTCATGATGGGGCTCCGGCGTTGAGAAAGGCGCTGAGTTGACTGGCCGTAAAGGGTTTGCGCAGAACGGGCGCATGGGGTGTCGCGGCCTTGTATAGAGGATCGTCGGGGGGCAGTGACGTCATCAGGTAGGCCGGGCAATGGCCCGGAGGCAGGCCGGTCATAAGGTCGATCCCGGTCTGTCCCCCTTCCAGCGAAATATCTGACAGCAGCATCGAAATTTCGGGCAATTCAGAGAGTAACGCCTGCGCCTCGGGAACGTTGCTGGCCTCGACCACGCTATGGCCTGCGTTGCGCACCGTATCGCGCAGATCGGGGCTGTCTTCGACCAGCAAAACCAGACCGGGGCGCACCGCGCTGTCCGCGGGCCGCAGCGGCAGGCGCAGGCTGACCTGCCCGCCCGTCGCACCATTTGAAATATCGACCTGGCCACCCGCCAGTTTGGTCATGTCATAGACCATCACCAGACCCAGGCCCGATCCTTCACCGCCCTTGGTGGTGAAAAACGGCTCGAACGCGCGAACCAGTGCAGCTTCGGAAAAGCCGGGTCCGGTATCGGTGACGCTGAATTCAATCCAGGTGTCTTTGACCGACTGCACGCTCAAGGTAATCTGCCCCGCATCGCCGCAGGCATCCCGCGCGTTCAGCACCAGATTGAGCAGCGAATCCTGCAACATCCCGGCATCCAGCC
Organism: Roseovarius sp.; assembly: GCA_965207105.1. Taxonomy (GTDB): domain Bacteria; phylum Pseudomonadota; class Alphaproteobacteria; order Rhodobacterales; family Rhodobacteraceae; genus Roseovarius. The sequence goes on from CBDBLS010000059.1 coordinate 67,909, forward strand.
GCAGGTGCAGCGGTCCGGCCAGATTGCGGATCTCCAACTGGACCGCATCGGGCAGGGTCGAGCGGGCCAGCGTTTCAAGATCGCCCAGAAAACCGACCAGATCGGTGGGCAGGGGCGAATGTTCGCGCTTGCCGGTCATGTCGGCGATCCGGTTCAGCAGACCGCCCCCGCGCTGGGCCGCGCCCAATGTGGCATTGATCAGCGCGCCTGCCTCATCGGGCAACTCCATGCGAAGCAGTTTGGATTGCATGCCCAGAATGATCGTCAGCAGGTTCGAGAAATCATGCGCCAGCCCGCTAGTCAATTGCGCGGCCATCTCGCGGCGGCGGGTCTGTTGCAGGGCCGACCGGGTTTGCGCCTCTTCGGTGATATCGGTGGAGAGAATATAGCCCCCCCGTGGCCAGATCAGGGGTCAGCGCCACTCGAATGCGGCGCGAACTGGCTTCGTGCGTGAACTCAAACACCGCCGCTTGCCCGGCCAATGCGCGATCCAGATGCGGCGCCAGATTGCCATAGGCTTGCGCACCCAACGCGGTTTCAGGGTCCAGCCCGACAGGATCGGATTTGGTGCCGGGCATGATCGTGCTGAGACGGCGATTGGAATAGGTATAGCGCCGGTCGGCGCTGACATGGGCGATATGGGCTGGCATCATCTCGGTGGTCAGGCGGGCGCGGGCCTCGGACAGGGTCAGCTGTCGTTTGGCCTCTTCCAGCGCGGTGATGGTCGCCTCCAACTCGCGGTTGGTGGCGGCGAGTTCTTCGGAATAGCTGACCAGTTTGTCCGAAAGCTCCTCTGAGCGCGAGCGCAGCAAGGCCTCCTGCCGTTTGGCGCGGGTGATGTCGGTGTAGACCGTGACCCAGCCGCCTTCAGGCAGGGGCGAGCCCTCGACGCTGATGGTGCGGCCATTGGCGCGGGTGCGCTCCATGTAATGGGGTTCAAACACGCGGGCCACTTCGACACGGCTTTGCACAAATTCATCCAGATCGCCCACGTCGCCGTAATCACCCCGCTTGGCGAGATAGCGGATCGTGTCGGCAAAATCGGTCCCCGGCGTGACCAGCTTGGTCGGCAGGTCAAACATTTCCTGAAAGCGCCGGTTGCACACGGCAAGTCGCAAAGAGCGATCATAGATCGTCAGAGCCTGCTGGATCAGGTTCAGCCCGGCGCTGGTCATTTCTTCGGTTTGCGGGGTCCTGTGCGCCATCTTGCCTGCCTATTCCTGACGGGTGGCCCAGTTCAGGGCCACCTCCAGCCGGTCATTGCCCCAGAACAGCTCGTCTCCGACCAAAAAGCTGGGTGCGCCGAACAGGCCCCGGCGGGCGGCCTCTTCGGTGGTGGCGCGCAGGGCGTGCTTGTTTTCGGGGCTGTCACTGCCCGCCAAAACATCCTGGGGCAGGCCAGCGGCAGCGGCGCAGGCCTGGATCACGGCAGCGTCCGAGATGTCCTGTTGGGCATCAAACTGGGCCAGGAAAATGTTCTGGCAAAACGCCACGCCGCCCGGATGTACCAATGCCAGCTGGGCGGCCCGTGCCGCATTCAGCCCGTTTTGCGGAAACGGATCGGGGCGGTGAAACTCCAGCCCATAGCGTTCAGCCTGCCGTTGCATGTCGCGCCACATATAGTTGCCCTTGGCGGCATAGATATTGAACGGCGAGGTCTTCCAGCCCTGCGCGGCAAAGATCGGCCCCAACAGGAACGGCCGCCAGACCACCTCGATCCCGGCCGCATCGGCCAGAGAGGGCAGGCGCATTGCGCTGAGATAGGAATAGGTCGAGGCAAACTCGAACCAGAATTCCAGTCGTGGACGGGGCATGCGGGACTCTCCTTTCAGGGTGAGAGCCGCACAATCCGGGATGCGCAAGCCCGGAGTCAAGCACCCAGAGGGGCCTGTTACAATTTGAAAGATTCTCGAAAACATCACGAAAAAGTTGACGCCGAGCGTAGGACACGCACCCTTAGGCGGAGAAAGAATCGCCACCAAGGGTGATCGGCCCGTCACAAACGCGGGCAAGTGGGAGGAAAGACATTTGGCACAGTCGTCTCAGGCGGCGGAAGGACTGGAGTCCGTTCCGGCGCTTTTGCAACGCAACGCCGCGCGGTTTGGGGAAAAGCCTGCGTACCGCGAAAAAGAGTTCGGCATCTGGCAATGCTGGACATGGTCCGAGACCGAGAAACAGGTCGAGGCGCTGGCGCTTGGCCTGATTAATCTGGGTGTGAACGAGGGTGATTTCATCGCCATCTCGGGGCGCAACCGGCCTTATTTCTACTGGTTCATGGTCGCCGCACAATCCGTTGGTGCTATCCCGGTGCCCGTCTATCACGACTCCGCCTCGGACGAGATGTCTTATGTGCTGGATCACTGCGGTGCGCGCTTTGCCATCGTCGAGGATCAGGAACAGGTCGACAAGATCATCGATATTCAGGATCAGCTGCACCAGTTCGAGCATATGATCTATATCGATCCGCGCGGTCTGCGTAAATACGACCACCACAAGCTGCACGAGTTTTCGCATGTGCAGGATCAGGGCCGCGCTGCCTATGACGAATTTATCGAAGGCCTGAAAACCCGCCGTGAAAAGCTGACATACGACAGCACCTGCGTGATGCTTTATACTTCGGGCACCACCGGGCGACCCAAAGGCGTTGTGCTGAGCAACCGCAACATCATCGAGGCGTCACGCTCGTCCTCGGATTTCGACACGCTTGGTCCCGGCGAAGAGGTGCTGGCCTATCTGCCGATGGCCTGGGTCGGCGATTTCATCTTTTCCATCGGGCAGGCCTATTGGTGCGGCTTCTGTGTGAACTGCCCTGAAAGCCCCGACACGATGATGACCGATCTGCGCGAGATCGGCCCGACCTATTACTTCGCCCCGCCGCGCGTGTTTGAAACCCAGCTGACCAATGTGATGATCCGCATGGAAGACGCCAGCCCAATGAAAAAATGGCTGTTTGATGTGTTCATGGCGCATGCCAAAAAGGTCGGCCCCGCCATTCTGGACGGCAAATCCGTGAGTGGCATGGATCGGCTGAAATACATGCTGGGCAATCTGTTTATCTATGGTCCGCTGAAAAACACCCTTGGCCTCAGCCGGGTGCGCGTGGGCTATACGGCAGGCGAGGCGATTGGCCCGGAAATCTTTGAATTCTATCGCTCTTTGGGGATCAACCTGAAGCAGCTTTATGGTCAGACCGAAGCCTCGGTGTTCATCACCCTGCAACCCGATGGCGAAGTGCGCAACGATACGGTGGGCATCGCCGCACCTGGGGTTGAGATCAAGATCTCCGACACGGGCGAAGTGTTCTATCGCGGCCCCGGCACGTTTGAGGAATACTACAAGAACCCCGAAAGCACCGCCTCGACCAAGGATGCCGAAGGCTGGGTGGCCACAGGCGATGCCGGGTTCTTTGACGCCGATAACGGCCATTTGCGCATTATCGACCGGGCCAAGGATGTGGGCAAAATGTCCGATGGTCAGATGTTCGCGCCCAAATATGTCGAGAACAAGCTCAAGTTCTATCCCAAAATTCTTGAGGCCGTGGTGTTCGGCAATCAGCGCGATGCCTGCACCGCCTTCATCAACATCGACCTGCACGCCGTCGGCAACTGGGCCGAGCGCAACAATATCGGCTACGCCTCCTATCAGGAACTGGCCGGGCACCCCGAGGTGCTTGAGACGATCAAGAGCCACGTGGAAGAGGTCAATCGCTCCCTTGCCGATGATCCGATGCTGGCCCATTGTCAGGTCCATCGCTTCCTTGTCCTGCACAAGGAACTGGATGCGGATGACGGCGAAATGACCCGCACCCGCAAAGTGCGCCGCAACATCATCTCGGACAAGTTCGAGGACCTGCTAGGCGCTCTGTATGATGGCTCGGATGAGATTTTCACAACCACAGAAGTCACTTACGAGGATGGCCGCAAAGGCAGCATCAGCGCGACGCTGGCGATTGTCGACGCGCAGGTGGTGCAGGTGGCCGATCAGAAGGTGGCAGCGGAATCAAGCTTGTGTCACTCATGCTAGCATTGGCACCAGCGCCCGCTTGGGCAGAGACCGGGGCCGGGGCACTACATCGCGACGTAAGCTGCGCAGTGGGTTCTTAATTTCTTCCAAAAAGCTGAACTCGGCGATGCGCATAAAGATCAAGCAACGCGTATAGCCGATGAGGTCACTGAGCGTTTCCACGGGTGCCCTCGTCACCCAAATGCCGTGATCTCCTCCCCACCAAAGCCAAGACATGTCGCTCACCCTGGAAGTTCGGGAGAATTCTGTGTTGGTTGGTTGATGGCTAAACTTGAGCGGGGTTTGGCAGTGGATGATCCGTACACCAAAATTTTTGACTTTAGTGATGTAGACGCGACCGAGACTGAAGCGATTATTAAAGAGTGGGAAGCCCGTTTCGACGCCTTTTACACCACTGCGGGGTGTTCGATAGAAGGAGCGGCAGAATGATGTAATCGGCGGAGCAATACTCGGCCAGGGTAGCGGCGTCGTTGTGTTGTCGCGGGCGGCGTAAAAGTCGTCCACTTTTGCCCTTTCGTTTGATGGGAGGGCCGGGGGATTTTCACCGTGGAATTGTATTTGAAGGTGCGTCGGGCTCATTTTCAGGATGGGTTGAGCGGGCGTCGGATTGCCCGGGATTTTGGGATTGGCCGAGACAGTGTTGCGAAGATGTTGGCCTATTCGGAGCCACCGGGGTATCGGCGGACAGCGCCGATTAGGCGCCCGAAGCTGGATGCGTTCACCTGCCAGATCGACCAATGGCTTACTGAGGACAAAGCGCGTCCGCGCAAGCGGCGCCACACCGCAAAGCGTATCTTTGAGAGGCTGCGCGACGAGTGCGGCTTTGATGGCGGATACACAATCGTCAAAGACTGCGTCCGGGCCAGGAAGCGCTCTGGCAAAGAGATGTTCGTGCCGCTCAGCCATCCGCCCGGGCATGCGCAGGCGGATTTTGGTGAAGCGCCTGTCGTGATTGGCGGCGTTGAGCGGAAGGCGCACTTCTTCGCCTTTGATCTGCCGCAGAGCGATGCGTGTTTTATCCGGGCCTATCCTGCGGCAACCACCGAGGCCTGGCTGGATGGGCATGTGCATGCCTTTGCTTTCTTTGGGGCGGTTCCCCTGTCGATCCTCTATGACAATGACCGCTGCCTGGTGGCGCGGATCCTGCCGGACGGCACCCGGCAAAGAACCCAACGGTTCAGCGCAATGCTGTCGCATTATGTGGTCCGGGATCGCTACGGCCGTCCCGGCAAGGGGAACGACAAGGGAGCGGTCGAGGGGTTGGTCGGCTACGGGCGGCGCGACTTCATGGTGCCGATCCCGTCCTTTCCGGACCGGGATGCGTTCAACGCTCACCTGGAAGAGCAATGCCGCAAACGGCAGGACGATGTCCTGCGCGGACACAAGGCCAGCATCGGCGAACGGCTGCAAGCCGATCCGGCGGCAATGCAGGATTTGCCCGGCGCACCCTTCGAGGCCTGTGAGTTGCAAAGTGGCCAGGTCACATCGACATCGGTGCTGCGGTATCGCGGTAACGACTACTCGGTACCGGTCGCATATGGCCACCGCGCGGTCTGGATCAAGGGCTTCGTGATCCGCGTCGTTATCGGTTGCGCCACTGAGGTGATCGCCGATCATCCCCGCTCTTATGACAGCGGTGACATGGTGTTCGACCCGCTGCATTACCTGCCGCTGATCGAGCGCAGGATCATGTCCTTCGATCAGGCTGCGCCCTTGCAGGGTTGGGAACTGCCTGACGCCTTCGCCACGCTCCGGCGCTTGCTGGAAGCCCGGCAGGGCAAGGCGGGCAAAAGGGAGTATGTCCAGGTCCTGCGCCTGTCGGAACGGTTCGAGCTGGAGGTGCTGCATCTTGCCGTCAAAGACGCCCTGCGAATGGGGGCGGTCAGCTTCGATGCGATCAAGCACCTCGTCCTGTGCCGCGTCGAGCGAAGGCCCCCGAGGTTGGATTTGGATGTCTATCCGTTCCTGCCCGGAACCAACATCGCCACCACCTCGGCTTCTTCCTGTATGAGCCTTCTGTCAGGAGGTGACGCATGACGGATGCACCCGAACTGCCGCTGACACACCACCTCAAGACTCTGCGCCTGCCCACCTTCCTGCGCGAGCATGACAAGCAAGCGCGCATTTGTGCGGCGGAAGGCCTGGATCATGTGCGCTATCCAGCCCGGCTGACCGAGCTGGAACCAATCGATCGGGAGAGGCGCATGGTCGAGCGCCGGATCAAGGCGGCAAAGCTTCCAACCGTCAAAAGCCTCGACAGCTTCGACTTTACGGCCATCCCCGGTCTGAACAAGATGATGGTGCTGGAACTGGCGCGCTGTGAATGGATCGAGCGCAGGGAGAACGTCATCGCGCTCGGCCCGTCGGGAACCGGCAAAACCCATGTCGCTCTCGGGTTGGGGCTGACCGCCTGCCAGAAAGGGTTGCCTGTCGCCTTCGTAACCGCCGCAGCTCTCGTGCACGGGATGATGGAGGCCCGCGACGAGAAACGCCTCCGGCAGCTTCAGCGCAAACTGGCCAAGGTCAAACTGCTGATCATCGACGAGCCGGGCTTCGTCCCCTTGAGCAAAACCGGCGCCGAGCTTCTGTTCGAGCTGATCTCTCAGCGCTGCGAGCGTGGCTCAACCCTGATCACATCGAACCTGCCCTTCGAGGAATGGACCGAGACATTCGGCACCGAACGCTTGACCGGCGCGCTCCTGGACCGGCTGACACATCACGTCAACATCCGCGAGATGAACGGCGAAAGCTACCGCCTCAATCAGAGCCGCGCACGTATTGCCAACCCTTCAACCTGACAACTGAACAATCGGCCTGACGGCCAATGCGCCTTGGAACGTGCTTGCTGATTGGTGGCCACACGCCCCAAGGCGCACTCCACAAACTGGCCGACTTTTGCTCCGCCCCAGTGGCCGGATTTTACTCCGCCGTTGACAAATGACGCGTGCAAAAGTAGAATTGCGTCCCAGCTATGCCTTGGGTGGTGCAATCGCTCTGGTGGGTCTGGTGCTGGCTTGGCTGGTCAGTGCGGTGTTGCCACACGGATTTCACACCTTGCTGGTTGGTGCGATCACCGGCGGGTTCGGAGTGGCCGCGGCCGGACGCATTTGGCCCGGCCTGCCGCTGAAACTCATGTGGCAATACGGTCTGGCCGTCATGGGCTATGGCGTTCTTATCGGCTTTATCGTGGGGGTATGAGAGATGCTTGACGCAACAGAAGGCTATACCATCGAGGATGGTCGCAAGATTGGCGGCGTGGTGATGGAAATGAAAAACATCACCCTGCGCTTTGGCAGTGTGACGGCGATCGAAAACATCAGCTTTGATATCCGCGAGGGCGAAATCCGCGCTATCATCGGACCCAATGGGGCCGGTAAGTCCTCGATGCTGAACGTCATATCGGGGTTCTACAACCCGCAAGAGGGGGATGTGTTCTACAAAGGTCAGAAACGCCCGCCGATGAAGCCCTATCAGGTGGCCCAGCAGGGCATCGCGCGCACCTTTCAGAACATCGCTTTGTTTGAGGGGATGAGCGTTCTGGACAACGTCATGACCGGCCGCATTCGCCAGATGAAAGCGGGGCTTTTCAGCCAAGCGATCTGGAAAGGCAAGGCCGAGGCGGAAGAGGTCGAAAACCGCGCCTTTGTTGAGAAAATCATCGACTTCCTGGAAATTCAGGCCATCCGAAAAACTCCAGTGGGCCGATTGCCTTACGGGTTGAAAAAGCGGGTCGAGCTGGCCCGCGCATTGGCGGCTGAGCCGAGCATCCTGCTGCTGGACGAACCGATGGCGGGCATGAATGTCGAGGAGAAAGAGGACATGAGCCGCTTTGTTCTGGATGTGAATGACGAATTTGGCAGCACCATTGTTCTGATCGAACATGACATGGGCGTGGTGATGGACCTGTCCGACCGCGTTGTGGTGATGGATTACGGCAAGAAGACCGGCGACGGCTCGCCCGACGACGTGCGCAACAATCAGGCGGTTATCGACGCCTATCTGGGGGTGGCCCATGACTAAGAGTCTGACTCAAAAGTTTAGGCTCAATTAGCATTGATTATGCGTGCCAACCTGTAATAGAACACACCATGAACAAAATTATGGGGTGCGGCACATGGATCATCAGGCTTTTTTGGTGTGGCTCAACGAGACCGACGACCTTTCATCGAAACAACGGGCTGAAACCGGACGGCTCGTTGCCGGGGTTTCGTCGCTGGAAAGCGTGGTCGATCTCCCTGAGGCGAATGTTCGCGAGGGGCGTATCTGTCCGCACTGTGCTTCGGGCGGTGCGATCATCAGGGGCCATGCAAGTGGCCTGACGAGGTTCTTTTGCAAAGGCTGTCGCAAAACCTTCAACGCGCTGACCGGGACGCCGCCTGCCCGCTTGCGCCACAGGGACAGATGGGCAGGGTTCGCAGCTTCCCTGCGCGACGGCGAAACGGTAAAGGCGTCCGACGGGCGTTGTATGGTAGCCGACACCACAGCTTTTCGTTGGCGTCATCGCTTTCCCGAGGCCGTAACGGTCGGTGCGGTCAAGCTGTGCGGAATCGTCGAAGCCGACGGGACGTTCTTTCCGCGCAGCCGGAAAGGGGACCGTAATCTCTCTCGAAAAGCCCGCAAACGCGGGGGAAAGGCCTCAAAACCCGGATTGTCGGAGGAGCAGGGTCCGGTCCCCGTTGCGGTCGACCGATCAGGCACCGCCATCAGTGCTGTCTTGCCTGCGGTGACAGCCGAACATCTCAAAACGGTTCTGCAGCCACGTCTTGATGGGGACGCTCTCCCGGTGACCGATGGCTGCACCGGCTACCCGCCCTGCGCCGCAGAAACGGGCGTCAGCCATGAAAGTCTCGACCGGACCGCCGGAGAACGTGTCCGTGGTGAATTGCACATTCAAACCGTGAACAGTCGGCATGAGCGGTTAAAGACCTTTCCGCGCCGCCATCGGGGCATCGCGACCAGATACCTGGACAGCTGCCTTCGGTGGTTCCACCTTGCCGTCCTTCCGAGCCACCAAACGCCGCGCGCGATACTTGCCGCCGCCGCAGGCATCCTGCCTGTAGCACGCCACGCATAATCAATGCTAATTGAGCCAAAGTTTATGTTTGAACAGAATGCCTTGCTATCCGCCTTGTCAAGAGACGAATACCGGCAACCAAAACCCATGCTACGGAACTTTCAACGGTTGCCTCCCGATCTTTTGCCAAACGACGGCAACGTCCCGGCCACGCGAATGTTCGCTCGACCCCCCATCTTCGTGGTGGAAGAACGAACCCCTCGGCTTTGTCAGGGCGCTTGACAATCTCCAATGTCCATTTTCCCTGCAGGGCCAAAGCATCCCGAAGCTTTGGCCCTGCATATCCTGCGTCCGCAAAGATGTGCCCCAGCCGCGGGAAGCGGATGCGCAGTGCTTTGAGACCATCCACAGCACCATCCCGATCCTGTATATCGGCGGCGTGAACAAGGATCAATAACAGGAAACCTTGCGTGTCTGTCACGATGTGACGCTTGCGCCCTTTGATCTTTTTGCCCGCATCAAAGCCTGAAATGCCGCCGCTTTCCGTTGTTTTTACGCTCTGGCTGTCAATAACGCCCGCAGTGGGGCTCGCCTCACGGCCCGACAATTCGCGCGCCGCCATCATTGACAGATGGTTGATCCGGTGTAACAGACCGTTGTCGCGCCAGTCGTAAAAACAGTTCTGCACAGTCGAGATCGCCGGGAAATCCCGCGGGATCATGCGCCACTGACATCCCGTGGTCGCCATATACATAATCGCGTTCACAACACGGCGCGGATTCGTCTTGCGAGGGCGACCACCTCGCTTCGCGGCAGGTAACAGGGGTCGAACAAGCGCCCATTCCTCCATAGTCAGGGGAATCGCGCTTAAAGTTTGACAGCGGTTGCGAATTGGATTCTGGAGGTTTCATCACTTGATGGAGCTTCGCGATGCCCAACCTGGACAGCTGTTTCAATGAGATGGATGACCCACGCGGCGGCAATGCGCCACGTCACAGGTTCTGTGATCTTATGACGATCAGCCTTTTATGCGCGCTTTGCGGCGGCGATACAGCGGTCGACATGGAGTTTTTCGGTCATATGAAGGAGGATTTTCTGCGCGATTTTCTCGAATTGCCTCATGGCGTACCCTGTCATGACGCTTGTTCCCGTCTGTTCCGGATGATGAAGCCGACCGGTTTTCAAGCGTTTTATGACAAGTTTCGTGCCGATTTTACGGCTGGATGTGGAGAGGAACCAGCCATCGCTATTGATGGCAAAGAGATGCGACGCGGCTTTGACAAGGCCGCCGGGCAATCGAATATGAACATTGTCACGGCCTTTGCACATGGGGCGCGGCTGACCCTTGGCATCAAGCAAAGCGCCAGGGGCGGCGGCGAGATCCTGGCCCTGCGCGAGTTGATCGAGATGCTTGACATTCATGGCATCACCATCACCGCTGATGCGTTACATTGCCAGCGAGAGACCTGTGAATTGATCGTAAAAGAAGGCGGTAACCACTGCCTTCAACTCAAAGGCAATCAGGGCGACATGTTGGCCGATGTCCGGGCTTTTGTGGAAGACGAGGCTACTGATTACGTTGATGAATATAGCACTATTGATGCTGATCATGGGCGTGTGGAAGAGCGGTCATACCGCGTCCACGATGTGCCGGAATATCTGATCAATACCCATAAGTGGCCGCATCTTCAGGCTTTCGTCCATGTCGCCTCCAGGCGCGCGGTTGGCGACAAAACCAGTCACGCCGAACGGCTTTATCCGCTCTCCAAATGTCCCGCGGCTCAGGGGGCCGCCACACTGATCCGCGGCCACTGGCAAATTGAGAACAGCTTGCATTGGTCTCTCGACGTGGTGATGAACGACGACCGACACCGCGCGCGAAAAGATCACGCGCCAGCCAACTTTGCCGCTTTGAGACGTATCGCTTTGAGCATCATCAAGGCCGATCCCGCTAAAGGATCAAATCGGGGCAAATTCAAAAAAGCGGGCTGGAGTAATGATTTCCTGCGAACACTAATCAAAGGCTTTTGAAGCGCGATTGCCCTGGCTTCATAGTTAAATCGCTTGGATAAAAGCCCGTTTTACGCCTATGCTCCGCGCGGGTGATGTCTGTCCACGTCATGGGATCCTCCAGTTTCTTTCAAAACCAATGAATCATAAACACGTGATATCACTCAACTACTTTTGGAACAGCCTCTAAGACCAGACCAACAGCCCATTGGGGGAGAGATCATGCCTGAACAACTCGTCTTTGCGATGGAGGTTTTCCTCAACGGGCTGATGGCGGGCGTGCTCTATGCGCTGGTCGCGCTTGGGTTTGTCCTGATCTACAAAGCCTCGGGAATTTTCAATTATGCCCAAGGGGTTATGGCGCTGTTTTCGGCCCTGACGCTGGTTGGGATCATGGAGGGGCAGGTGCCCTTTGCCCATGTGATCAACGCCACGTTCGGCACTGAGATTCATCACTTTGGCTGGCATGTGCCTGCCTTGTTGGCGATCCTCTTGACGATGGTGGTGATGGTCGGGCTGGCCTGGCTGGTGAACCAGATCATCTTTAAACATCTGGTCAATCAAGAGCCGATCATCCTGTTCATGGCCACGATTGGCCTTGCCTACTTCCTGGAAGGGTTCGGCGACATCATGTGGGGTGCCGACATCAAGAAGCTGGATGTGGGGCTGCCGCAGGGCATCAATGAGGCGATTGACGAGACAACGTTCCAGATCTTCAACTATGGGTTCTTCATCGACAATCTGGATATCATTGCCACGGTTCTGGCCTCGGCGCTTGTCTTCTCGCTGATCATTTTCGCGCAATACACCAAGCAGGGCCGTGCCATGCGCGCGGTGGCGGATGACCATCAGGCGGCCCTGTCCGTGGGTATTTCGCTGAATTTCATCTGGGTGATGGTCTGGTCGCTGGCCGGGTTTGTCGCGCTGGTGGCGGGCATCGTGTGGGGCACGAAATCAGGCGTGCAATTCTCGCTGTCGCTGATCGCGCTCAAGGCGCTGCCGGTTCTGATGCTGGGCGGCTTTACGTCGATCCCCGGGGCCATCGTGGGCGGGTTGATCATCGGCGTGGGCGAAAAGCTGTTTGAATTTGCCATCGGCCCGATGGTGGGCGGTGCCACCGAGATTTGGTTCGCCTATGTTCTGGCTCTTATTTTCCTCGTCTTCCGGCCACAGGGCCTGTTTGGGGAGAAGATCATTGAGAGGGTTTGATGAGAGTACTGTCGTGGATTCTTGTAGCTGTGGGTTTGTTACCGCTTGTCGGAATCGCAATGGTGTTCATTGTGACTTGGTTGACGTTGAGAGCAGAAGATCCCGCTTACCACGACACATACTACGTCAGTGTCTCAATCGGATGGCCAACGCTTTTACTCATTTCATTCGCATTAACGTGTCTGGGCTCAGGCCTCTGGCTTCGTACAAAATCAAAGGCTCAATTAGCATTGATTATGCGTGGCGACCTGTGATAGAACACACCATGAACAAAATTATGGGTGCGGCACATGGATCATCAGGCTTTTTTGGTGTGGCTTAACGAGATCGACAACCTTTCATCGAAACAACGGGCTGAAACCGGACGGCTCGTTGCCGGGGTTTCGTCGCTGGAAAGCGTGATCGATCTCCTTGAGGCGACTGTTCGCGAGGGGCGTATCTGTCCGCACTGCGCTTCGGGCGGTGCGATCATCAGAGGCCATGCAAGTGGCCTGACGAGGTTCTTTTGCAAAAGCTGTCGCAAAACCTTCAACGCGCTGACCGGGACGCCGCTTGCCCGCTTGCGCCACAAGGACAGGTGGGCAGAGTTTGCAGCTTCCCTGCGCGACGGCGAAACGGTAAAGGCGTCCGCTGAGCGTTGTATGGTGGCCGACACCACAGCTTTTCGTTGGCGTCATCGCTTTCTTCAGGCTGTAACGGTCGGTGCGGTCAAGCTGTGCGGGATCGTCGAAGCCGACGAGACGTTCTTTCTGCACAGCCGGAAAGGGGAGCGTAATCTCTCTCGAAAAGCCCGCAAACGCGGGGGAAAGGCCTCAAAACGCGGATTGTCGAAGGAGCAGGTTCCGGTCCTCGTTGCAGTCGACCGATCAGGCACCACCATCAGTGCTGTCTTGCCTGCGGTGACAGCCGAACATCTCAAAACGGTTCTGCAGCCACGTCTTGATGGGGACGCTCTCCTGGTGACCGATGGCTGCACCGGGTACCCGCCCTGCGCCGCAGAAATGGGCGTCAGCCATGAAAGTCTCAACCGGACCGCCGGAGAACGTGTCCGTGGTGAATTGCACATTCAAACCGTGAACAGTCGGCATGAGCGGTTAAAGACCTTTCTGCGCCGCCATCGGGGTATCGCAACCAAATACCTGGACAGCTACCTTCGGTGGTTCCACCTTGCCGTCCTTCCGAGCCACCAAACGCCGCGCGCGATACTTGCCGCAGCAGCAGGCATCCTGCCTGTAATACGCCACGCATAATCAATGCTAATTGAGCCAAATCAAAAGAGGATTGACCTGAGATGTTTTACCGTGAAGCAGGTGACTTCAAATCCTCCTACTCTGAGGACAACCAGACCTTTCCGATCAAGTTTGACCGGTATCGCTATTACTTCATCCTGTTGGTGGGGTTCGCGATCATCCCGTTTGTGATCAATGATTACTGGGTCAACGCGGTCTTTCTGCCCTTTCTGATCTATTCGATCGCGGCCATCGGCCTCAATATCCTTGTGGGCTATTGCGGGCAGGTTTCGCTTGGGACCGGGGGATTCATGGCCGTGGGGGCTTATGCCTGTTACAAGCTGATGACCGGCTTCCCCGAGGTGAATATCTTTTTCCACATCATCCTGTCTGGCGGGATCACGGCGATGGTCTGCGTGCTGTTCGGCTTGCCATCCCTGCGGATCAAAGGATTCTACCTCGCCGTTGCCACGCTGGCGGCGCAGTTCTTTCTGGTCTGGTTGTTCAACCGGGTCAGCTGGTTTTACAACTATTCCGCCTCGGGCCAGATCAGCGCGCCGGAACGCCAGGTGTTTGGCGTCTCTGTCACCGGCGCACAAACCGAGCCCTGGGCCGCGTATCTCTTCTGCCTGGTTTTTGTCTTTGCCTGCGCGATCATCGCACGCAACCTGACGCGCGGGATGCAGGGGCGCAAATGGATGGCCATTCGGGATATGGACATCGCTGCCGAGATTATCGGTGTGAACCCGCTCAAGGCCAAGCTGTCGGCCTTTGCCGTGTCCGGCTTCTTCGTCGGCATCGCGGGTGCGTTGTTCTTTGCGGTCTATCTGGGCGCTGTGGAAGTGGGCGAAGTCTTTGGCATCACCAAAAGCTTCCTTGTCCTCTTCATGGTGATCATCGGCGGGCTGGGATCAATCTTTGGCAGCTTTGCCGGGGCGGCGTTTCTGGTGCTGTTGCCGGTCCTGCTGAAAAACGTGCTGGTTGGCGGGCTTGGCTGGCCCACCGATCTCGCCGCGCATCTGGAGTTCATGATTGTCGGTGCGCTGATCGTGGTGTTCCTGATCGCTGAACCCCACGGGTTGGCGCAGTTGTGGCGTGTCGCCAAGGAAAAACTGAGACTCTGGCCGTTCCCCCACTAGGGACGACCAGCCAAGTGTGGCGGGGTGAACCCCGCCTTACAAACACATCGAACGATACCAAGGGAGGATCAAACCGATGAAAACCAAGTTACTCACCGCAATTGCGGCCGCCTGCATGGCTGCTGCCCCGGCGCTGGCGGATTTGACGATTGTCGATACCAGCTATCGCACCGGGCCCTATGCCGCCAACGGCATCCCGTTCTCGGACGGCTATCAGGATTACTTCACCCTGCTGAATGAGCGCGATGGCGGCATTGGCGGGACGATGATCAACCTGATCGAATGCGAAACCGGCTATAACACCGAAAAAGGTGTGGAATGCTATGAGGCGACCAAGGGCGAAGGCGCGTTGGTCTATCAACCGCTGTCCACCGGCATCACCTATCAGCTGATCCCCAAGGCGACGGCTGACGGCATCCCGCTTCACACCATGGGCTATGGTCGGACCTCGGCCAAGAATGGTGCGGTGTTCAAGTATGTCTTCAACTACCCGGCCAACTACTGGGACGGAGCCAGCCTGGCGGTCACGCATATTCTGGACCAGAACGGCGGAGATATCAGCGGCAAGAAAATCGCGCTGGTCTATCACAACTCGGCCTACGGCAGAGAACCGATCCGCACACTGGAAGGCCTGGCCGAAAAGCACGGGTTCGAGCTGACGCTTTTGCCGGTGGATCACCCCGGTCAGGAGCAGAAATCGCAGTGGCTGCAGATCCGCCGCGAAAAGCCTGACTTCGTGCTGATGTGGGGCTGGGGCGTGATGAACCAGGTCGCCATTCAGGAAGCCGTCAACATCCGTTTCCCGATGGAAAACTTCATCGGCATCTGGTGGTCCGGCTCGGAGAACGACGTGAAAGCAGCGGGCGACAAGGCCAATGGCTATAAGGCGCTGACCTTCCACAACCTCGGGTCTGACTATCCGATCTATGCGGACATCCAGCAATACGTTGTGGATGCAGGCAAGGCCGCAGGTGCTGGCGATCAGGTCGGTACGGTCCTCTATAACCGTGGCATGTATGCCGCGATGCTGGCGGGCGAGGCGATCAAGACAGCTCAGGAAATCCACGGTGTCTCAGACATCACCTCGGCGCAGATGCGCGACGGCATGGAAGCCCTTGAGATCACCGAAGCCAAGATGGCGGGCCTTGGCCTTCCCAACTTTGGCCCGGAGTTCAAGGTGAGTTGTGAAAACCACGGCGGCAACGGCTTTGGTGCCGTGTCGCAATGGGATTCGGCTGCCGGTGAGTTCACCCTGATCACCGAGTACTACCAGTCCGATCAGGACATCATCCAGCCGCTGGTGGATGAGGATTCAGCTGCCTTTGCTGCCGAGAACGGCATCGAACCGGGGTGCTGATGTAATCCCTTTCCCGGCCGCTGCGTGACGTGGTGGCCGGGGAATTCTGAGTATTTTGGAACAATGAAAGCCGGGAAGTGCGCCATGCTGGACGCCGTTGAAACCACCACCGCTGACACCACCGAGACCCTGCTTGAGGTCAACAATATCGAGGTGATCTACAATCACGTGATCCTCGTCCTAAAGGGCGTGTCGCTGAAGGTACCCAAAGGCGGGATCACCGCGCTTCTGGGGGGCAATGGGGCTGGCAAGACCACGACACTCAAGTCGATATCGAATCTGCTGAAGTCCGAACGAGGCGAAGTGACCAAGGGCACGATCCGCTATCGTGGGGAACGTGTGCAGGATTTGCTGCCTTCTGATCTGGTGAAAATGGGGGTCATCCAGGTGATGGAAGGCCGCCATTGTTTCGAGCATCTGACGGTTGAGGAAAACCTGCTGACCGGCGCCTATACGCGCGGGGCCAGCCGGGGTGAGATTGATGCCGAACTGAACAAGGTCTACGAGTATTTTCCGCGCCTGAAAGAGCGGCGCAGAAGCCAGGCGGGCTATACCTCGGGGGGCGAGCAACAGATGGTCGCCATTGGCCGCGCCCTGATGAGCAAACCCGAAACCATCCTGCTGGACGAGCCGTCGATGGGCCTTGCCCCGCAGCTGGTCGAAGAGATTTTTAACATCGTCAAATCCCTGAACGAGAAAGAAGGCGCGACCTTCCTTCTAGCCGAACAGAACACCAATGTGGCGCTGCGCTTTGCCCATTACGGCTATATTCTGGAATCAGGCCGCGTGGTGATGGACGGTCCGGCCAAGGATTTGCGCGAGAACCCGGACGTGAAGGAATTCTACCTTGGCATGTCCGATGAGGGCCGCAAGAGCTTCCGCGACGTGCGCTCCTATCGCCGTCGCAAGCGGTGGCTCAGCTGATGTCAGCCACCGGCTTGCACCTTGGATCAACGCCACCGCCTCTTCGCGGGTATTGCGAATGTTGGGACGGAACCCTTGGGTTTCGGCGCGCATACGAATGTCGGCCTCGGTTTCCGATCCGGCGGCAAACCGCGCGCTGCCCAGCGACGCGGCCTCGTTCAGCCGTTTGCCGCGCAGGGCATATTGCCCCCAGGCCGCGGGCAGGATTTCACAGCCATTGAGGTTGACCAGAAAGTACCATTTGCGATCCGTCTCTTTGATGCGCTCTTCGATAAAGTCGTAAAAGTCGTTCACGTCCCGGCTGTGATAAAAGGTGAAATGCGAGAAATCGGCCTCCATGATGCCGGTTGCCTCGTCAAAGCTGAGACGGCGGACAAAAAAGCTGAGACGGCGGACAAAATCGGACAGCGCGTGATTGGGCTCAAGCACAAGTTTGCGACGGCGCTTGCTGGGCAGCTCCTTGATCCGGGCAATCGCACTGTCGCGGTCGGAGAACAAGTTGGGATCAAACGCCTCTGTATTGGCCGCGCGCTCGATCTGACGGCGGGTTTCATCCGAGGCGTCAAAGCGAACCGAGCCCATGGAATGCGCCAGGTTCAACGCTTTGCCGCGCCGCGAATAGGGCATCCAGGCGGGCGGGTTGATGCGCGTCCCATTCAGGTTGACCAGAAAGAACCACAGAGGTTCACCGGTGGCGGCGATCCGCGCCTCAAGGCGGTCGTAGAACTGGTTCACACTGGCGGAACTGTCAAAGGTGAAGCCCGAAAAGTCGGCCTCCATCGTATGAATGTCATCGTGAAACGTGATGCGCGCATCCAGTTCGGCATCGCTGAGAATGGTGTCGGCGTTGGTTACGGTCATGGGGCACTCCCTTTGAAAACGGCCTGGCAAGGCAGAGTGTATACAAATGTATGCCGTTTCTACCAAACCCTCCGATTCGCTTCAATTGGTCAACCTGTCGCGCCTTATGGTCCGGGTAGAGGATAGCAATTATGCCCAAGTTTTTTGATGATTTGGAAACCCGCAGCGCCGATGCGCGGCAATCCGCCTTGGCAGAGGCGTTGCCGGGCCAGATTGCGAACGCCCAAGGGTTGCCGGGTTATGGCGATGCTCTGGCCGATATCGATGCGGGTCGCATCACGCGGATCAACGATCTGGCCGCCTTGCCGGTGCTGCGCAAATCCGATCTGGGACGTGCGCAATCCGGGGCGGCCCCCTTTGGCGGGCTGACATCACGCGCACCGCACGGCTTTGCCCATATCTTCCAATCGCCGGGCCCGATCTATGAACCTGGTGGGACCAGCCATGACTGGTGGCGCATTGGGCGGTTCCTCAATGCCTGCGGCGTCGGCCCGGGCGATATCGTGCAGAATTGCTTTGGCTATCACCTGACCCCGGCGGGGATGATTTTCGAGAATGGCGTGCAGGCTGTGGGCGCGGCCGTGCTGCCCGCAGGCACTGGGCAGACCGAGTTGCAGGCGCAGGCCGCCCATGACATCGGCACGACTGCATATGCCGGGACTCCCGATTACCTGAAGGTCATTCTGGACAAGGCGGATGAGATGGGCCTGAGCCTGTCGATCACCAAGGCAGCTGTGGGGGGCGGGGCGTTATTCCCCTCACTGCGGCAGGAATATGCGGATCGCGGTATTGCCTGTCTGCAATGTTATGCCACTGCCGATCTGGGCAATATCGCTTATGAAAGTGACGCGCAGGAGGGGCTGATCGTGGATGAGGGTGTGATTGTTGAAATCGTCACCCCCGGTACCGGCGATCCTGTGGCCCCCGGCGAGGTGGGCGAGGTGGTGGTGACCACGCTCAACCCCGACTACCCGCTGATCCGCTTTGCCACTGGTGATCTGAGCGCGGTGATGGAGGGGGAAAGCCCCTGTGGGCGGACCAATATGCGCATCAAGGGCTGGATGGGCCGCGCCGATCAGACCACCAAGATCAAGGGCATGTTTGTGCGCCCCGAACAGGTGGCAGCACTTGTGTCACGCCATGACGAAATCCGCCGCGCCCGGGTGATTGCCAGCCGCGAGGGCGAGACCGATGTGATGACCGTGCAGATCGAGGCCGATGGCGGCGCGCCCGAGGCCTATGCCGGATCAGTTAGCGATGTGCTCAAGCTGAAAGGCCATATCGAGATCGTGGCTTCCTTGCCCAATGATGGTATGGTGATCGAGGACCAGCGGACATACGACTGAAATCGCCTGCCCAACCCTGCGGGTGGACGCTTCCGATCAGCCACGCGCGATAGGCTTAGCCGTCAAACGCGATTGCGACCGATGGGGCACTGCGCCGTGCCGGGCCATGGTACACGGCCTCAATGTTGTTCCCATCGGGGTCGAGCACGAAAGCAGCG
>CBDBLS010000060.1:0-224909 GCA_965207105.1 Roseovarius sp.
TCATTTCCGGGAGCCTGATTCAAAATGAGCCGGGTGATTTCAAGAGGGTCGTGATTACGTTTGCTTGCAGAAACACGCCGAGATCACGATGCTTTGGGCTGAAACCACCCGAAGCCACCAAGAGCGTAAAAAATACCGCCAGTCAAGTGGCACTGGCACTGGCGTAATACCCGGGCGGTGATCCCCGGAATGCGCAGGCGGTCCAGACGGCCCGCCTTCAATGAAAATCCCGGCTTTGGAACAGTTTTTTTCACTTTCTACCTAATGGTTTGAAGCCTCCGACTTTAGTCGGAAAAACATTCAAACGTGCGCCGAAGGCGCTCAAGACCCACTGAACCCTCTGACTTTAGTCGGAGGACGTTCAGTTGTTCCCCGGAATGTCTGTCCCCCGGACGATTGCCGGTGTTCGCCGGATGACGGGCCGCGTCCGGTTGGTTGTCGTTCGACCCTGGCAGAGATGGATTGCCCAGGGTCAGGAGCATCGGCGACAGATCCCCGATCTGTTCGGCAATCATATGCACAACCTGACCTTCGCGTTCGACCCGTCCCGCCACACGCAGCAATCGCCCGGAGATCACAGACTTGCGGAACCTCTCATAGACCTTGCGCCACACGACCACATTGGCGACACCGGTTTCATCCTCCAGCGTCAGAAAAACCACGCCGGAAGCGGTGCCCGGGCGCTGGCGGGCGATGACAGGGCCGGTTACGGTGATCCGTCCGTTGCCTGTCCCGGGCCGATCATGCGGCAGGCTTTCGGGCAGGCGGGGACGCAACAGCTCCAGTGGATGGGCACGCAGGAACAGACGGAGGGAGTGATAATTTTCAATCACCTCCTGTCCGGGGGTCATGGCTGGCAAGGAAACCTCCGGCTCGATCCCACCCTCGCCATCACGTCCAGAGAGGGGCAGGGGCTTTGGAGCCCTGAGGACCCGTGCGGCCCGGAGGAGCATCGCGCCGGGACAGACCGATGGCTGCAAAGGCATCTGCGTCAGCCAGCCGCTCCAGTGCTGCGGGCCAGTGCTGCGGGATGAACTCCGGCACGACGCCACAGGCTTTCCACGTCCGGCCAGCCATTTCCACGCGCCGCCACGATCCAATCCGCATCTTCCTCCTGTAGCGCCCTTGATTTGACGAAACCCGGACGCAAAGCCAATGCACCGTCATTGCGCGGCTCCAGCGTGCAGTCCGAGGTTGAATGATTGGCCGGGACAGGGCGGATTTCAACACCATGGTCACGCGCATCGCGCACCAGTTGGGCCGGTGCATAAAATCCCATCGGCTGACTGTTCAGCAGCGCACAGGTGAAGACTGCCGGATGATGGCATTTGAGCCAGGATGATATGTAGACCAGCCTTGCGAAGCTGGCCGAATGGCTTTCGGAAAATCCATAGCTGCCAAACCCCTCGATCTGTGCAAAACAGCGCTCTGCGAAATCCGCCTCATACCCGCGCGACAGCATTCCGGAGATAAACAACCGCTCGCGAAACGCCCCAATCGTACCCATGCGCTGGAAAGTGGCCAGCGAGCGCCGCAACCGGTCGGCCTCGGCTGCAGAGAAACCGGCAGCGACGACCGCGATCTGCATCGCCTGTTCCTGAAACAGCGGTACGTCGCAGGTGCGCCCGAGAACATCCATCATGGCTGGACCAAGGCCCTCGACTTTTTCCCTGCCCTGACGGCGGTTGATGAAGGGGTGAACCATACCACCCTGAATCGGGCCGGGACGGATGATCGCCACTTCGCAAACCGGATCATACAATAGACCTGTTTCGCAATAGGTAGATTTCTGCCATTCCAGCTTCACCGAAGCAGTGGAGTTTGCCGGAATGGCCGTACTGGAAGTTTTACGGGCACGTCCAGAGTTGTTTTTCCGCCTTTCGGAATACGTCCGGCGGATTTTGATGCTCCGGTTTGTCAGCTTCACCCGATTTGGCTTGCCAGTGAAGCCGGGCGTTTGTCCCGAAAGAACAGACAACGGGCCATCGGGGGAGGCAGGAAGTATCGGCTGCAACTGGCGGAACAAATGCTTTTGTGCCTGATCCATTTGTCAATCGCAGAGTAAAATGGGTCCATGTCGCGGCGTAAAAATGGGCCACTTCGGTTGATGTTTTGTGGCGCTTTTGCACGCGTGCTCGTCACAAAGCTGAAGCGTGCCAAAGCGCATGCTGGCCATAAGGCCAGCATTATTCTGACTGTGATTGCGGGCTGGTTATTTTCGGTTGTTGCGACTGTGTTTGAGCCGATAGCTTTCGCCATTCATCTCGAGGATGTGGACGTGATGGGTTAAACGATCGAGTAGCGCACCGGTCAGCCGCTCAGAGCCAAAGACTTCAGTCCATTCATCGAAGGGCAGGTTCGAGGTTATGATGATGGAGCCGCGTTCATAGCATTGGGATATGACCTCGAAGAGCAGCTCTGCGCCAGATTTGCTGAGCGGTACGAAGCCCAGTTCATCAATGATCAACAGGTTCTGGCTGGTCAGTTGCTTTTGAAGGCGCTGCAATCTCCGCTCATCTTGAGCCTCGATCAGATCATGGACTAATGCCGCAGCCGTTGTGAAGCGCACCTTCAGTCCTCTTTGACATGCAGCCAGCCCAAGTCCCAGGGCGATGTGTGTCTTGCCCGTGCCTGACGGGCCGAGCGCGATGATGTTCTCCCTGCGATTAACGTAATCGCATCGTGCCAGATCCATCGTCAGGGGCTTGTTCAAGCTTGGCATGATCTTGAAGTCAAAGCTATCCAAGCTCTTGGTGCTGGGGAACTTCGCCGCTTTGATGCGCCGTTCAATCATCCGGCGTTCGCGGTCGATCAATTCCATCTCACACAGCCGCGCCAGATAGTGGATGTGATCTTTGTTCTCTGCAGCACAGAGCTGCGCCTGTTTGGCATACTCGCCTTGGAACGTTGGCAGTCGCAGTTGTTTAAGATGATGCCGTAGAAGAATCCGAGGGGCTTCGGTCATGCCGCGGTCCTTCCCATCAAGCTCATGTAACTGGATGGGCGTGTTGTGCCGACATTGGCCTTGGGCAAGTATGGATAGAAGTCCAAATCCAATCGTGGTGGCCGCTTCTCAACCCGACACAGTACAAGGTGTTTTACGGCGTCATAGCCAATTGCACCCATATCTATTGCCTGCTGGATTGCGCCTTGCACAACATCCATTTCGAAGGTCTCCAAAAGGCGCAAGACTTGAACGTATTCTCGCTTGCCCGGCTTACCCATTCTGGCTTCAAGCAGTCGGTGCAGCGTGGCAAATACATCTGGCAAATGCCAACCCTGCAAAGGCGCGGCCTGATCCAGGGCACCCACCTTTTGTTCAAGCAGGGGCAAAAAGTGCAATGGGTCAAAGACCATATCCGCTGATGTGTAGGATCGTTTGTGCCGCGCAATAATCTCATTGCCGCAGCCGATGATAACCTCATGCACAAACCCACGCACATGAACATCGTGGTGCGCATAGGCTACTGGCACCGAGTAATCATTGCTGCGATAGCGCACCATTGAGATCGACGTTGCACGCGTGCTGACGTGATCGCAGGCTTCATATTCTGCGACGGGCAATCCCATCAGAGCATCCAAATCCGACATCAGGCGTGCGCCTATGGTTTGGGTGTGACCCCGCAACGTATCGTCCTGACGTGCTAAACACTTCTCTTCCAAATGTGCGTTCAGATCATCAAAGCTGTCATAGCGAGGTGCGGGAACCATGAAGTTGCGGCGGGTGTATCCAACCATGCCCTCAACGTTGCCTTTATCGTTCCCTCGCGCGGGTCTGCCAAACTTGTCATCAAACAAGTAATGCGACTGCAGTTCCGTAAACCGACGTGTGCGGATGCGCGTCTTATCCCCGAGTATCCGAGCCACGGCGATCTTGGTATTGTCGTAGAGAATGGATTGCGGAATGCCGCCAAAGAATGCAAAGGCGGACACATGGCCATCGCAAAACGCCTCGGTTGTCTCAGCTGGATATCCCTTCACAAACACCGCATCAGAATGTGGCAAGCTCATCACGAAGAAGTGGATCTTGCATTCCACGCCACCGATCACGCCCAGCGTCTCACCAAAATCAACCTGCGCATGGCCCGGCCGATGCGACAACGGCACAAACACCTCTTTGGTGCGCCGTTTTTGCTCGCGCACGTAATAGGTCACCGTGGTCAGGCTGCCGGCATATCCATGCTCATCGCGCAGCCGTTCAAAGATGCGCTTGGCCGTGTGTCGCTGCTTTTTGATCAGGGCTTTGTCTGTGCGCAGTATCTCATCGACCACACCAACATAACCATCAAGCGTTGGCCGCCGAGGCGCTTCCGACCGACGATACCCAGGCGGAAGTTCATGGCGCAGCATCTTCGCGATCGTCTTACGATCTTTGTTCTCTAATCTGTCAATGCGTGTTTCCTGAGTTTCCTGCTTTTGATGTCAGAGGTTGCCTTTGTTCTCTTCGAACTCTGAGGTTCATGATGGGGTTGGCTGGGTGTGGGTCGGCAATGTTGAAACCGCAATCATACCGTTGGTCTTGGCTGTTGCTACAGAATCGGCGCCGTGTCTCACGCCCTCCCTCGGGCATCGTCCCAGATGGGAACTTTGATTTAGGAATCCTCGTTGTCGCCTCGTAAGCCTTACGCGGACTGGAAGTCAGTTTTGTCTCGCATAATGGCATGAAGTATGATTGCCAGACGACGCGCCAGAGCCACTCGGGCCTTTCTCATCGTTGAGCGCGCACCGATTGCGAGGGCCCATGTCTTCAATTTGAGCGGAGCGGCATACCGCGTCAGCATCACATTGGCGGCCTCATAGAGAAGCGTTCTGACGCGCACGTCGCCCCGCTTTGAGATGCTGCCCGTGTAGTCGATTTCACCAGATTGATGCCGTCGCGGCACCAGTCCAAGATACGCCCCCACATCACGCGATTTCCTGAAACGCGACGGATCATCAATTGCTGCGGCAAAGGCCAATGCTGTGATCGGACCGACCCCTGGTACCGTCATAAGGCGCTGGCAGACTTCGGATTTGCGGGTCATCTTTTTGATGTCGCCATCAATGGCTGCAACCGCCGCGAGGATTGCTTCGCGTGCTGCGAACAGTCCGCAAATTGCGGCATGGAGGCCAGGCACTCCATCGCTAACTTTTAGCGCCGCGTTTTTGAATGCCGGAGACAAAGCTCGTGGCAGCCGCACGCCGAAGACGACGACCAGACCGCGGATCTGATTGTCGAGCGTCACACGCTGTCCGACCAGCTTCTTGCGGGCTGCGATCAGCGACCGGATTGCGTGCGCTGACAGTGATTTGACATGGGTCGGCTTGTAGAATCCCGTCCGCGCCAGGTGTGCCAAACCGCGGGCATCATTGCGGTCCGTCTTGTGGCCGGCCAGAGATTTAAGGGCCTGATATGCTTGCCTGCTCTCGATGCAAACAACCGGGACACCAAGCTCCGTCAGCCCATGGTAAAGCATTGGTGCCATCCGTCCCGTTTCAAATACAACTTTGGCACATGGTGGTCCAGAAGCGAGGAAGTCAGCGATCGCTTTTGGTGTTGAGCTCGCTTTTCCTTCACGAATAAGGGCCCCTTCACGATCCAGAATGCAGATATGCGTCTCTTCCATGGACACATCCAAACCAGCAAAATATTCCATTGGTCAGTCTCCTTTTCAATTGCATGTGCATCCAGAATAACAGGGGTAACTGAGTGCTGATCCTGATTACGCCATGTTGAAAAACCGCGCCGCTTCTCGGCCAGACATACCGTCCTTCAAACAAGCACGGCGCACACGACTATAAATATCCACAGAATACATCTCCCGCCCTCCGAATAAACGAAGGGCACAAACTGGCGGACTTTTACTCCGCTACAACTGCGATATGCAGCCGCTTCTGTGGCCCAATATTGCTCCGCGTTTTACAGAGTTCGACGGGTCCGTCAATTTGATCCGGCATCTCCGGCAAGGCCGTCGGATCGCCGACATCATTGGTGGTCAAACCGGAGCAAACGATGTCGCCACTGACGAGATCCAGACCAGGGTGCAGCTTGCGCCGGGAGCGCCGTTTACGCCTGGTTTCATGCTTCGCCCCTTGCCATTCGCCTTCGCCGGAAATCTTTAACCCGGTGCTGTTGAAAAACCGCGCCGCTTCTCGGCCAGACATACCGTCCTTCAAACAAGCACGGCGCACACGACTATAAATATCCACAGAATACATCTCCCGCCCTCCGAATAAACGAAGGGCACAAACTGGCGGACTTTTACTCCGCTACAACTGCGATATGCAGCCGCTTCTGTGGCCCAATATTGCTCCGCGTTTTACAGAGTTCGACGGGTCCGTCAATTTGATCCGGCATCTCCGGCAAGGCCGTCGGATCGCCGACATCATTGGTGGTCAAACCGGAGCAAACGATGTCGCCACTGACGAGATCCAGACCAGGGTGCAGCTTGCGCCGGGAGCGCCGTTTACGCCTGGTTTCATGCTTCGCCCCTTGCCATTCGCCTTCGCCGGAAATCTTTAACCCGGTGCTGTTCTCTAATCTGTCAATGCGTGTTTCCTGAGTTTCCTGCTTTTGATGTCAGAGGTTGCCTTTGTTCTCTTCGAACTCTGAGGTTCATGATGGGGTTGGCTGGGTGTGGGTCGGCAATGTTGAAACCGCAATCATACCGTTGGTCTTGGCTGTTGCTACAGAATCGGCGCCGTGTCTCACGCCCTCCCTCGGGCATCGTCCCAGATGGGAACTTTGATTTAGGAATCCTCGTTGTCGCCTCGTAAGCCTTACGCGGACTGGAAGTCAGTTTTGTCTCGCATAATGGCATGAAGTATGATTGCCAGACGACGCGCCAGAGCCACTCGGGCCTTTCTCATCGTTGAGCGCGCACCGATTGCGAGGGCCCATGTCTTCAATTTGAGCGGAGCGGCATACCGCGTCAGCATCACATTGGCGGCCTCATAGAGAAGCGTTCTGACGCGCACGTCGCCCCGCTTTGAGATGCTGCCCGTGTAGTCGATTTCACCAGATTGATGCCGTCGCGGCACCAGTCCAAGATACGCCCCCACATCACGCGATTTCCTGAAACGCGACGGATCATCAATTGCTGCGGCAAAGGCCAATGCTGTGATCGGACCGACCCCTGGTACCGTCATAAGGCGCTGGCAGACTTCGGATTTGCGGGTCATCTTTTTGATGTCGCCATCAATGGCTGCAACCGCCGCGAGGATTGCTTCGCGTGCTGCGAACAGTCCGCAAATTGCGGCATGGAGGCCAGGCACTCCATCGCTAACTTTTAGCGCCGCGTTTTTGAATGCCGGAGACAAAGCTCGTGGCAGCCGCACGCCGAAGACGACGACCAGACCGCGGATCTGATTGTCGAGCGTCACACGCTGTCCGACCAGCTTCTTGCGGGCTGCGATCAGCGACCGGATTGCGTGCGCTGACAGTGATTTGACATGGGTCGGCTTGTAGAATCCCGTCCGCGCCAAGTGTGCCAAACCGCGGGCATCATTGCGGTCCGTCTTGTGGCCGGCCAGAGATTTAAGGGCCTGATATGCTTGCCTGCTCTCGATGCAAACAACCGGGACACCAAGCTCCGTCAGCCCATGGTAAAGCATTGGTGCCATCCGTCCCGTTTCAAATACAACTTTGGCACATGGTGGTCCAGAAGCGAGGAAGTCAGCGATCGCTTTTGGTGTTGAGCTCGCTTTTCCTTCACGAATAAGGGCCCCTTCACGATCCAGAATGCAGATATGCGTCTCTTCCATGGACACATCCAAACCAGCAAAATATTCCATTGGTCAGTCTCCTTTTCAATTGCATGTGCATCCAGAATAACAGGGGTAACTGAGTGCTGATCCTGATTACGCCATGTTGAAAAACCGCGCCGCTTCTCGGCCAGACATACCGTCCTTCAAACAAGCACGGCGCACACGACTATAAATATCCACAGAATACATCTCCCGCCCTCCGAATAAACGAAGGGCACAAACTGGCGGACTTTTACTCCGCTACAACTGCGATATGCAGCCGCTTCTGTGGCCCAATATTGCTCCGCGTTTTACAGAGTTCGACGGGTCCGTCAATTTGATCCGGCATCTCCGGCAAGGCCGTCGGATCGCCGACATCATTGGTGGTCAAACCGGAGCAAACGATGTCGCCACTGACGAGATCCAGACCAGGGTGCAGCTTGCGCCGGGAGCGCCGTTTACGCCTGGTTTCATGCTTCGCCCCTTGCCATTCGCCTTCGCCGGAAATCTTTAACCCGGTGCTGTCCACAACCAGTTGTACCGGTTTGGTGTCCCTGGAGACATGTTTGGCCGACAAGCTCGGTCCCCTGCCTCTGCGGGAGAGCGTGGAAAAGTCCGGCACCGCGATATCTATACCCAACAGCGCCGCAATCGAGCGCATCAGGCCTTCGGTCTGCCGCAACGGCTGCCTGACCACCATGCCAACGGTCAGGCAAGCCTCAATCGCCAAATCCGAATAGACAGGCTGCCCGCCACGCGTCGTTCGTGACGGGGCCGCCCACAAAGCCAGCGCGTCCTCGCTGATCCAGACCGTCAGATCACCGCGCCGCCGAAGACTTTCGTTGTACTCGGGCCAGTTGGTCACGCGCTGCTTTTGTTTTGGAATCCTGTCACGATGATCGGCGTTGAACCTGTGCGGCATCTACAGCATCCCCAAGAGAACAGACTGAAACAAATATCAGGGGAGGAGGATCGGTGCAACAATGTCCATCTGATTAAATATCAGCAGGATTCACATCTGGTCTCTCAGGTTTTCTTGAGCTTGGACATGCTTGATCAAAATCTCGCCAATGAACTCGCCCAGCATGACCGGTACAGCATTGCCGATCATCCGCCCCAGTGTGTTGAAGTTGACACGGGCATCGTCCCGGACGAAAGCATAGGTCTTTGGAAAGCTTTGCAGCATTGCGGCCTCACGCAGACTGATTGCGCGATCCTGTTCAGGATGCCCGAACCGCCCATTTCCGAACCCATAACACTGCGTCGTCATTGTTGGAGCTGGTTGATCCCACTCCATGCGCCCATAAACTGACGGGTAAGTGGAGCCAGATGCTCGTGAATGGCACGCAGCAACGAGATCGTCGGTCCAGTCACGCCATGTGCCTCCTGGTTTCGAATGACGAATACGTTCTAGGTTTAACTCGCTGAGAGATGCCGATGCGTGAAGCGGATCGGTCGGGTCTGTGGTCCCCGCCGCGATTGGGGGCAGTTTGGAAATAGTGTCTCTAACAGTGACCGGAGGTTTCGCAACCTCCGGTATCCTAATTGGTCCTAGAAGCGATGCTATGAGGACCAATCGTTGCCTGCGCTGCGGAAGACCAATATCGCGACCGTCCACAACAGCAAAATCCACATGATACCCAGCCCCGTGCAAGTCAGCGACGAAGTCCTTGAATATTTGCTGTTTTCGGAGCGGGGGCACATTTTCCATGGTGACGAGCTTAGGGCGCACGCTGAGCACAAGTTTGGAAAAAGACGAGAGCAATTCCCAATCATCATGTGGCCCTTTCCTTCTCGCGGATTGAGAATAGGACGAGAATGGCTGGCACGGGGCACACCCAGCCAATAGCGTAACGTCCGAGTCTTCGAAAGCCGTGAGAATGTCCGAAGGCATGATTTCAGAGACGTCGGCTTCCATGAACTTGGCTGCATTGTTCGCCTCCATCGGAAACCGACAGGCCGGATCAAGGTCGATCCCAAGACGGACGTTCACCCCTGCGCGCGTCAAACCATGTGTCAGGCCGCCTACGCCACAGAAGAGATCAACTGCGGCAATTTGTATATCATTGCTCATGTCGCCGGTACCTCTGGTATCAAAAAACTCCTGTTTGCGAGGAATTCACGGTAGGATTCAGCAACTGCTCGTAGATAAGGTAAAACTCGATTTCCTAAAGCAGTAAGCTCATCCAGTGTGATATCGTTTGCGCCATCTTCGAACGTACTTGAACCGTGCGCGATAGCGTTTCGGCGGTGGGCTAGATAAGTTAGAGCAGTTGTTTCGTCCCTGTAAATGCGCTCATAGGCGGCTCGACTGACTTCGGGCGAAAGCATGAGCGCACATCCCAAACGTTCGGCGACTTTTTTGATGGACTTATCGTTCCAGCTACCCGGCTCGCCCTTCACAACGAAAGCTGTCGGGCTATTTCCCGACGCAAGAGTTGCGCCGATCTCAGCAAGCCGCTTGACTGCGCCATCTCCCAAGCGTTCCTCACCTGCCCAAATCTCAGATCTCACCCATTCTTTGAGTATGGATTCTGTCCAGCGCCTTGGGCGCTCGGAGATAACGGTACGGCCTACTGTCTCAAGTGTTCGTGTCGTGATCGCTTCAACGATATTATAAAGGTGAATCAGCAGACCCGATTTGATGGTGTTCACATGCCGAACTTCGACATGCACATCACCATCCACGTCGTCCACACGAGCTTGCAACATCCGCGCGATTGAAAGATGCCGCTCGAACTCTTCTTCCCGCTCGTCAAGATAAGCCAATACGTCGTTCATTGGTCTGCCAACCAGTCCCTTACGAGCTTTATTCGTCCTAGAAGTTTACTTTTGACATTGGCCGCGTCCGACTTTGTCGCATCTCTAAATGGGCCTGACTCCAAAAGCGGGGTCATGTCCGGTGCTCGTTGAAGAAGCGATGGGTCTGCACACAAGGCCAGAGCCGATCCAACAGCGATAGACTCGAACCGAACGCGGGGCACTTGCTTTCCAGTCCCGGACTTAGTGAAGCCATGTGGAGAGACAGCAGTGACGAATTGCAGCATCTGTTGAAACTCTTGCCGCATTGCGTCGGCCATCGCCGATGTACCACTTGCCTCAATCTCGGCTGCGATCTTTTCACTGGTTTCCTGAACATACGCGAAATAGAACAGCCTCGGCTCTTCTTTGTATGTCGGGATGTCGCCGTCGCCATTGGAAGCATCTGGAATGAAACTACCAAGGTATGCGAAGAAACGAGTGACCAACTCCTCACGCTCTCTCTTATCGATCAACGGCTGACTGATCGGCGTCATTGCTACAAACTCAGGCGAATTTGACAGCGAAATGATCAGGTCCATGAATGGGCCCGGAAGGCTCCCACGTCTCACTTCGGCTTCATTCGCTTGTGTTCCACCGGTGTTGATGCGTGTGAACATCTCAGTGCGGGTGATTGCGTCGGTCGCATTATCAAGAATTATTACACGAAGCGAGCTATCGGCGAACTTCAACTGTCGCGACGGCGGGAGGTCACTGTGAACGAGGCCGTTCGCTGCTGGCAAAGCTTCGAGGTTACGCAGAGTGATCTTATCGGCCATAAAATCACGAATGGTCCTGATCCGCTGGGAACCGTCAACGATCTCCATCCGTCCATCATCGTCTTGCCAAAAGAACACGAATGGGATCGGCAGGCCCATCAATACTGATTCAATGAACTTTGACTGTTCTTTAGGTTTCCAAATCAGGTTACGCTGATAATCCGGCACATAATAGCGATCAGCATTGAGCTTTTGCACAATGAATTCAAAGGAATATTCAACAACCGTGAACTTCACGGTGCGCGAATATTCTCTAATCTGCTTCTCCGCCTCGTCGATCTGCGCCGGGTCGGGTAGCTTTCGTTTAGTCTTCCGGACCATCTGCAAACCCCATATCTTGCGTTATTTAACCACATCCAGCACCAGATCGTCCACCGATTTCCGCTTTCGGAGCGCGACCAATGGCCAGATGGATCTCGAATTAAGGCCAAATACTGTACTTATTGTCAACGGCGGCGTAAATGCCTGCCAGTGGGGCGTTCAATCGAATTGAGATGGCGTGCAGGGCGGTAGAAAGTGCAGCTTTACATGGCGCCCGGAGTTTTCAAGCCAGGGCTGGAGTATTTTGGCGTGGTGATAACGGGCGTTGTTGAGGAAGACGTAGATCGTCGTCATGGTAGGGTTGTTGCGCTCCGGCTTTTCCAGCTTTTCCAGCATGGCCCGTGCCGGTTGGGCATTGATCTTCTCGCCTTCCACGAAAGTAAACTGGAACGCTTCAAGATCAAGCGCGCCCTGAATGTCCAGGGTGATTTAACAGAGGCGAAAAAGCGGTTGCAAATCATCTAATTGTCTGAATCCATGTCCTGGGTTGCAGAAATGGAGGTTCCGGTCATGATTTCAGGTCGCCCGGTTTTGCGGGAAATACCCGATCCGCGAGGTAAAAAGGGCCGGTTACATCGACCGGAAGCAATATCAGGCCTGATCCTGCTATCAATGCCCGGCGGTCGCAAGGGGATGAAGGCGGTGTTCCATCCCGGCGCGGTTTGTCGCGCAGGCAACTGGACCGGTCGGGGGGTCGCTCGGGGGTCGTCGGGACCGTAAATCACCGTAAATCACCGGGCCACGCGACGCTGACTGAAACTCCGGGAGTGCCGGACCCGGAGGCTATGGCGGCTGCATCCAGCCGGTTGACCATCGGGACACCGGATGCCGGGGATGTTGAAATGGACCTGCGCCGGATCGCGATTGACGGCAGGACACTGCGCGGGAGCAGGGACGCCGGCGGTATGGCTGGCTGTGCGGTCGGTGTGCTGCTAACCAGTCTCTCCCGGATTTCTCCGGAAATTCAGGGAAAAAAACAGGGGGAAAACAGGGGAAAAATTGCCCGGGTACAGGGACCTGTCTGTGGCAGTGTGCAGGCCCGCAATTTCCTGCCGGACTCCTGTTCCTGTGTGGAACCGGCCTGCGGTCGGCGGGCAGGGAACGGATATTGCCAGGGTGTTGGCAACCGGCCCGACCGGCCGTCAGCCGCGCCTGTGCAGACCGGACATCCCCGGTCGCCGGTTCACACCGCGCCCCGCTTGCCTCCCGGCGGGCCATCCCTGCATAAAACCGCAGACTGAACCGGCCTGCGGTCTTCCTGACCGGAAACGCAGGGCTCGGGGCACCGGTCAGGACGGCGGGCAGGGCAGGGCTGTCCATGGTGTCGTTCCCGGCCTTGCCTCGCAGGTGGCGTTACAGGGCGGACCGGTCCGGCACATGTCAATCCGGTCATCAGCCACCGGCATCCCGACATCTGTCCGGATGAAACCCGGGGTCGCGCAATTCCCCCGGCCCGCGCCGTCGGCACACGCTCCTGCCCCGGCAACAATGGTGTTGCCCCCGGCGAACAGGACGGGACCGGTAAAACCGGACACCCTGATCGACGCCGCGATCTGCCGGACCTGATCCGCAGAACGGGTGCGGGAATTCCGCGTGCAGGACCGGAGCGCGTCCCGTCGCGCGAAGGTTTTTTTGCCGCTGGCCATGCCGGACCTCGTGACATTTTTTTCACCGCCGGTATCGCGCAAATTCCGGCGCGACCCCTCCGGCGGTTTCCCCGCGCGTTTCGGGAGGGCATTTCGTTTCGGGCGGAGGGGCCATTTCGTTTCAGATGACCCGTCGGAAAAAAATTCCTGAATGGTTGCAATCGGTTGTCGGCGGCGCAAATCTGAAACGAAACGAAATGCAAAAAAATCGGCACGCAGAAGTAGGCAAGTGCGGCGTATAACACCCACTTGCCGTCCCCGCCGGGAAGGACCCGTGATTTCCGGGAGCCTGATCCAAAATGAGCCGGGTGATTTCAAGAGGGTCGTGATTGCGTTTGCTTGCAGAAACACGCGGAGATCACGATGCTTTGGGCTGAAACGGAAACCACCCGAACCAATATGAGCGTAAAAGCTTGTCGATAGTCAAGTGGCGGACAAGGGCACCTCAGGGCAATCGCATTTGGAAATCCAAGCCCTTCGCTGACGAACATAGTATGAACTTTTTGACTCTCTCGTTGCGTTTGCGGTCAGGTTTTGATGTTTTTTTCAACCTAAATGCGGCAAGACAAATCCAAACGCGATTGCCCTGAGGTGACAATACCCCTTGCTTTCCAAAGCCTCCTGTTCCATTCATTTTCTCGAAAGCGACTGCAATCGGAGATAGACGCCTTGCGTTTAACGGGTGAATATAAAGTCATTACCCCTCTCATGATTGGAGGAGCCAACCATGCCCCCGAGTTTCGTCTGGCGAGTTATGTTCATATGCTGCGCTGGTGGTGGCGTTTTCTGGCACTGGGGCGGTTTTGCGGAATTGAACAGGCGAGCCGTTGGGAAGCCCTTCTGTTCGGCTGGCATATCGAGGATTTTGGGCGCAAGCGCGTGTCGTTTCGCCTGACGCGTCTGGATGAAGACAAATTTCCTGAACCCTGGGACAATGGACTTGAGCTTGAGGCGTGGTCGGGGATCAACTATCTGACAGCACAGGGATTTTCCGGGGGCACTTTCAAGCGAAACCCCGTAAAGGTTCGCGGGTTCAAGGTCGAGGCAAGGATTAGCGGGCGGGCATTGCAGGGCGACATGGACAATGCAGAAAAAAACTGGTGCCTCGCCAAAAAAACGCTGGTCGACGCCATGGCGCTGATCGGGCTTTTGGGCGGACTCGGTGCGCGTTCGCGGCGCGGTTTCGGTTCATTGGCGGTGTCCAGGCTGACCGTTGACGGCGAGGATATTGTCGGTGGGTTGCCAGACAGCAGCGAAAACTACAGGGATATGATCTCCACCCATCTCGGCACGGACCGGCATATAGGTTTACCCCCATATTCAGCGCTGAGCAATCATTTCGGGTGTGAAATTTGCGCCGCCCACAACGACGCCCGTGAATTGATGAACGATATCGGTTGGGCGTTTCAGATTTATCGGAGTTGGGGGCAGAGGAAACCCAGGATTCCTGGCACCCCTGACTATTTTCATGCCCGCGATATCCGAAAGGTCAATGGGCAACTGACAGGGAATTGGATTCCGGCTGGAGCCGACAAGGAGTCCTGGTACCAAAAGGAATTCGCGGCAGACCACAATGAGTTTTACCGAGACCCTCTGGCGTCCAATTCCTTTGATAACCGGTCCGTGTTCGGTCTGCCGCACAATTACGGCAAAATCAAGGTTGGTTGGGATTTCGACAATGAGAATGACTACGGACGCCGGGCCTCGCCGTTGCTGTTTCACTTCCACCGCCTTGCGAATGGCTGTTTTGTGTTTGTGTCAACTGTCGTCGGGGCGCAGTTTGCGCCATCCGGCAGCAAGCTTCACATAGAAAAAGCTGGGAAGGATGGCCCAGGGCAGAATTTTGACTCGCTGGATTTCGCGCTCCTTGACGGATTTGCCAGGTTCCTGCGCGATCCGGATGCCACCGGGTGCGGGAAGGGGGTGCAACATACGTTGTTCACCATCGAAAACATCAGGGTGGCACCATGAGCGACAGGAAAGCTCTGCGGGTATCCATCGGACCTGTCCAGGGTTTCATCGCCTCCGGGCGACGCACGCGGGACTTCTGGGCCGGGTCGTTCCTGTTGTCATGGCTCTCGGGCGTGGCAATGGAGGCGGTGATCAAGGGGGATGGAGGGATTACCATTCCGACGGTGGTCGGCAAGCCCGGGGAGTACACCGATCCGACGCTGGAAGCTATTATGAAGGATGCGGGCGCGAATGTCCCGCCGGGTCCTCTGGTCGGCACGCTGGTCAATCATTTCCGCGCCGAGGTACCGGACGGTTTCAATATTTCCCGCATCGATACGGCTGTGCGCACCAAATTTGCGGCGCTGGCCGATCAGGTGTTTGAAGTGTTCATTGAGCCTTCCCTGACCGAGGAGAATTATGCCGGGATCGAGAAGCGCTGGAAGGCACAGACCAACGGCAGTTTTTTCGAGATCCTCGCCGTCATGGGCGATGCACCCGGGTGGCAAGAGGAAGCCGTCTGGCTGGAGCGGCGCAAGATGCTGCGTACACACGCGCCGATACTGGCGGAGGCAGGTGCTGACCGCTGTCCGGTGCATGGCGACTTGGCGGAGCTTGGCGGGTTTTCGCGTCAGTATCGGCAGAAAGACCAGGACGCTTTCTGGCAAAATCTGCGCGAGGCAGTCAGTTCGCGCATGTATGGGAAAGGCGGAGGGGATGCCGGGGCGGGGCCTGCCGCAGGGCGCAAATTCCACGATACGCTGGAAATCCGCGACAGTGAACGGCTGTCTGGCATGGCGCTGGTGAAAAGACTGTTCCCGTTGCTGGAACCGAAACGCATCGCGGGTGTGATCGGCTGGATGCCCGATCATTACTACAATGTCAGGACGCAACCACAGAAATGGAACGCCGCAGAGGCGCAATATGCCTTGCGCAACTGGCCATCGACGGCTTTCATCGCCGCCCTTCCCTGGATCGTAGAGGTTGCAGGTGCGGATGACGAAGCTGCAAGTTCCTATGCAGAAGCCCAGTATAAAACACTTGGGGCCAGCCGTATATTGATGGCCGAACAGCCTCAGCATCACCGGGTCAGGGGGATTGACGAGGTGGTGAAGGCGAAAACGAATGCCTGGAAATTCTGCGTGCTTGACGGCGCCCTGCATTTTGAGCGCGGTCTGGAAAAGCACCGGTTCGACGATGATCAGAACACAAAGAAGGACGATGGTCAGAACACAAAGGAGATCGCCAGCGCGTTGCAAGCGGAGTTCAAACGGCTTGTCGAAGGTTTGCGCGAGCCGAAGGACGACCCGAAGGTCAAGGATGGCCCCGCCTCGACCCACTATGCGATGCTGGACATGGATGGCGACAGTATGGGGGCCACGTTTTCGCACTCAAAGCCTCGCGCCGAACGCGCCAGCAAGGCCTTGCTGGCGTTTTCCCAAAAGGTGCCAAAGATCATCCGCGAACATGACGGTATCCTGGTCTATGCCGGGGCCGATGACGTCAATGCCATGTTACCGATAGAAACAGCTATACCGGAGCTACGCCAAAACCCGAAACTTCTCATGAGTTATGACGCGAAAATTGTCTGAGACTTGGCTTCGGAATGTTTTCCACTCGTTTGGTATGGTTACGCGGAAGAACTTCAGGATTGCATTCGCAAACTGTTTTTGGGTTGGGTAATGATGATTGTGCGTCACGAACTGGTGCATGACAGCCCATAATCGTTCAATGGGGTTCAGGTGCGGGCAGTATGGCGGCAACTGGATAAGGTGGATGCGGCAATCTGGCCTTGCGAGAAACGCCCTGACATCCGGCCCTTTGTGATAGGGCGCGTTGTCCCAGATGACGTGGATTAATCGCTTGTCGGGGTTGCGCGTTTCAATCTTGGCTAGAAGCTGCGTGGCACTGACACCGTCGACGGTGGTTGGCTCGACAAAGGGCGCGTCGAAGGTTTCAAGGTTGAGCCCGCCATGGATATTCACACGGCCTCGCCCAGCAGTGGTCGGGACTGCGGGGTTTGAGCCTGCCTTCACCCAGCCATATGCAGGCTTTGTCTGATATTCTGGGTGGACGGCATCAGCGAAATAAACGGCTTCATCAGCGCCAAGCTCGGTCATCAACCGCTCGTACATCGTAATGAAGCTGGCCTGTTTCTCGACAGATACACCCCGTGGCAGGGCCTTGGGTTTGCGATACTCAAACCCGAGCCGGGCAAGAAGCTTGATGCAGCCAGAATGCGAGTAGCGCAGGCCAAATTCTGTTGAAATATGGGCTCTTATCTCAACTGTCGAACGGCAGAAGCGACCGTTCAGCCAATCGCATAATGCAGCCTCTTGATCTGGGGCCATACGAGATTGACCCCCTTTCCAGCCATCGGCGGCAAGCGCGTCCCAGCCGCTTTCACGGTAGGTTTTGTGCCAGCCACGAATGGTGTCGTCGTCCAAATATAGAAATTCCGCGATTACTTGACAGGACTTCCCGTCATCCAGCAAAAGGAGCGCATTTGCACGCCGTGCAATCCCATGATCTTCGCGTTGACTGCGCACACAGGACTCAAGCTCAAGGCGCTCCGTGGGAGAAAGAAAGTTGGGACGGATCATGCGGCTAGCTGAATCGTTCTACGGTCAGACGTCAACCCGTCAAAAGTCGGGTGCTCGAGGACTCTGTGTATATATCATGCGCTCAGGCGATTAACCGGCTCTGGGGCGAAACATTCCGGAATATTTTTGTTTGCGACAAAGGCCCTTGCGACACCCCTACGCTCTCCGGGTCGATCGTATTCGCCGACTACCAGAATGCGCTGGACGATGTGCGCAGGCTGACCCATGGGCAGCTGGAGAGGGTGGCCAAGGACGGAATGGGTCGCAATGCATTGGCTCTGGCGGTGATGAAACCGGGTGGCGTCGTGTCGGAATGGGCGTCATGCTGGCAGGATCAGGACGACCGCGATACTGCGCAATCGCTGTTCGACTATGCAAAGGCGGCAGCGGCAGACAAGACCATCGCATCGCGTCTGCCTTATTTGATCCGCGAGCGTTATGGTGAGGTGTTGGCGGGGCGGAGCAAGACCGGCGGTGAGCTTTTTGACGATGATCGGTTGGTTGAATTTCTGAAGACAGAGGTGAGTGGCCCTGTCCTGTCGGAAATCGGGGTGGACGAGCGGAAGAAAGCAAGACGCGTTGTCGAAATTCTACGCCCCTGTTATCGGGATCGGGAAAAGGGTGATCTGCAAAAAGCTCCACGCCATGTCGGTGGCCTGCTGATCGCGCGGTTCCTGGCGCAAAACTGCATGTGGAGCTTTTTTGAGGCATGGCAAGAGCGATCAGGTGGTGCATCATGAGCTTTCGTCTAATCCTTGATCCCGCTGACACAATCGCTATTGGCGACGGGCGTCCTTTCAATCAGGCCGATACCGGGCGTGCGGTGGCTGCCAGCGTTTTTCCACCCCCGCCCGATACGCTCTATGGCGCGGCGCGGGTGGCTTGCGCACGGGCTTTGGGCTGGGACGGCTGCGGTGACTGGGGGGCGATCCCCGAAATCACCGATAAAATGGGGGGTTGGACGTGCAACGGCACGTTCGGGGTTTCCGGACCGTTCTTTCGCGTCGGAAATGACGTGCTGTTACCCATCCCCTCGCATGCGGTCTTGCAGATGGCGGGTAGGGACGCACAACTCGTGCTGCGAAAACCTGCGCGTGAAAAAATCACGACCGACCTTGGAGACCTGCGCCTGCCCGACATCCCACCCTATGGGCAATGCGTTGCCTATACTCCGCTGAGCGGGCGCTGGGGCCGGATGGATGCGGTGATGCGCCTGTTGGCCGGGAAATGCGTCTCGTTGAAGGAACTGGGTGCGGCGGAAAAAGCTGCCGGGTCTGTGCTGCCGAATGAACCCGATCCTCTGCCGGGCTGGTCTTTGAGTGATCTTGCAGCCGAGGATTTCCGTGTTGGAATTTCGCGCGACAGGGGCACCCGTCTGGTCACCGACGGACATCTCTATGCGACGGTCCGGCGCGCCCTGGGCAGAGGCGTGGAATTGTTTATCGAAGTCACAGGGCTGGAACGCCCGACCGGCATGGAGGTTGTGGTGCCGTTCGGAGGCGAGGCGTGCTTTGCCTTTGTCACCGACGACGCATCCCGGCTCCCGTCCGGCCCCGCCAAAGCGCAAGGTAATTACCTCGTTTATTTCGCCACACCGACCGTTTTGCCCCCTCCGGTTCCGTGTGAGCGGATTGAGGGATTGCCCGGAGAACTCGTCATGGCCTCGGTCACTGCGCTGGCCTCGCATGCCGGGCGTCCGGGTAATGCGGGAGGCAAAGGCAAGCGGGCTCAAGCCAACATTGTGCTGCCGGCAGGCAGTGTTCTGTTTATGCGCAACGATGGCGCGCAACCCGACCTGCCCGGGCAGATCGGGGAAAAGACACATATGGGTTATGGCCGATATTTCACGGGAGTATGGTGATGAGCAATGGAACGATACTTGGGCTGTTTGCCGAAACCCCGCTGCATCCCGGTGTCGGCCAATCGGCGGATGTCGTTGATCTTCCCGTCGCCCGGGAAGGTGCGACAGGCCTGCCGCAGATCCCCGAGACCGGGCTGAAAGGCGCACTGCGACAATGGGCGGAAGAGATGTGGCCCGGCAACATGGACGAAGGTGCCGGCGAGGCAGGACGCGAGAACGCCAGGAAGGTCGGAAGACTGTTCGGGACTGCGGATGCGGGCGCGGGGGTTTTGATGATCTCGTCCGCCCGGCTTCTATGCTTACCCATACGCCGCCTTGATGGACCATATGCATGGGTTACGACACCCTATCTGCTGGAACGGCTGCGGCGCGACAGTGCGCGCTGTGGCTGCGGACTGGACATACCGACCCCGCAACCAAAGGACGGAGACCCGCCCGAGTTGTTGACAAAGACAAAGACGGAAGCCGCAATCTACCTTGAAGAGTTTTCTTTCAGGACGGCGGTCTATACCGACATGAGCACAGTCAGAACCGCAATCGGGTACCTGCTCGGTGCCGATGAAGAGACAAAGGCCCGTATTCTCGACCAGCTTGCGATCATGTCGGATGAGGAATTCGCGTGGTATGCGGCCAACGCCCTGCCGGTCAATGCCCGCAATATGCTCAACGAAAACAAGATGTCGGAAAACCTCTGGTATGAGGAGGTCATCCCGCCCGACGCCCTGTTTTATTCGGTGATCCTGCCCCGCAACGAGGGTGTCAGGACAGAGTGTGACAATTTCCTGAGCACATTGGTTGAAAAGAAATACCTGCAGATCGGCGGCAATGAAACGGTTGGGCAGGGTTGGGTGCAATTGGCCAGGCATGGTGCGGGAGAAACCAATGCCGCGTGAGTCCATCGAAGTGCTTCGCATGCGTGGTGTGAAGGAAGAATTTGGCGAACAACGCGGCACAGCGTTCGGCAAGGCCGCTGCAGCGGCCCCTTTTACAATCCGCAGCCTTGGGCTTGGTTCGGGGGTGGCGACATTGGCCGCCGGGAGCGGTGACGAGAACAAAAAAATCGCGGCGATGATTGCCCGCTGGTTGATCCGTGACGGCCATTGGACGTTACCAGAAACCACGCTTCCGGGTACTGACAGCAATGATAATGATGATGCCTGGATCAGCGCCCTGATGGTCGGCATTGCCAAGAGCAGCCGCGCCGAGTACCGCATCGCCCAGATCGAGGCGATGGGCTATGCCATCTGGATCAAAAAGCTCGCGAAGGCGTTTTGCCGGGAGGAGGAAAGCTGATGCCCGCCCGCATTCTCTCGGGTGCCACGCGGTTTCATCTTTACCGGGATGATAATCGCCCGGACTCTGCGGCTTTCCAGAAAGAGCTTACTGCACGCAATAATACAACCGATCACGGGCTGCGCTTTGCCAGGTTTTTCGGTCGCTGGAGGGACAGCGATGAGCCAGAATTATTGAAGGATCTGACCGTGAAAACATGCCCGGACGGGGCGGAGAAGTGCGAAAAAACCTCACCACTGCTCGATTGGCTCGACCCGCGGGCCCCCCTCGACCCGCGGGTCCCCGGTGATATATTCCGTAATCCGGGGGAGGCGTTCAAAACCCTGAAAGCCGGTAATGCCGGTCAGTTGAAAGATGCCTGCAACAGACTTGCGCGTTTGGGAAATCCGGCGCGGGGTGCCACGCATTTCGACCTTAACCTGATTTCGCGCCTGCTGATCGGGATCGGCCTGCCGCATCCGACCGGGAACGGCTTTCTGTTTCACCCGACGCTGGGAGTGCCCTATATCCCCGGAACGGCGCTGAAACAGGTGGCGCAGGATTGGGCTGAGGACGAAGAAGGCCTCGGGAATCACAGTGAGGACCGTCTGCGGATGTTTGGCGGGCCGGAACGTGGTGTGGGCTCGGTTGCCTTTCTCGACGCGCTGCCCTGCGAGCCCGTGACGCTTGCGGCCGAGCAGATCACCAACCACTATCCCGGCTATTACCTGAACGCCGATCCCCCCACGCCATGCGACGACCGCCAGATGCCCGCCGACTGGTATGAACCGATCCCGGTGACCATGCTGGCGCTCAACGCAGGCTTTTCCAACCTGCAACCGTTCCGTTTCGCGATCCTGCGTCTGCGCGGAGCCAGGGATGGCGACGTCGAGAAAGCGCAAACATGGTTGACGAAGGGGCTGGAAATCTACGGCGTCGGCGCGCGCACCACGGTGGGTTTCGGACGGTTCATGTCGAAGGACGCATTGGAACAGCTGAAACAGGATGCAATTCGGGAGGATGCAGAAAGGAAAGCGCGGGCGCGGGAACGGGCGGAGATCGAAAAAAACAAACGGGACGAAGTGCGCGCGCTTTGGGTGCCAAAGGTGGGCGATGAAGTCAGTTATGAACACGCCGAAACCGGTGAATGCTATGAAATTACGGAAGTGAGGGACAACGGGGACTTCATGATCCAATGCATTGGGGGCCGCAATCCACTTCTCTCCGACGCGACCGAGTGCAGGCCAATACTGCAGGATGTATAACCCGGATTATTCATGACGGTGCTGTTTTTTGTTGGCAGCGCTGGCGTAAGTGTCTGATTTGGCGTATAGAACATGTGTACAATCAATCCCGGACGCCGGACAATGACTGCCAACGCCGCCATGAGTGATATAGCCCGGACTTCCTTCTCTTTTCCAGCCATTCGTTCCAAGAAAGTTACGGGCTGTTTTGATGGTGGTGCGATCACCTCTGACGCCGGTGTTTTGCTTCTTGCTCAGGCGGAGCGTCGTCTGGGGATCGTGGATCGTTTGGTTGGGGTAATCCCCGATGGTCGCGATCCTTCGCGGGTGACGCATCGCATGTGTGACATTCTTCGCGCGCGGGCCATGGCCATCGCGTGCGGTTATGAAGACGGTGATGACCTGGACGAATTGCGACACGACCCTGCCTTCATGATGGCGCTCGGCAAAGCGCCCGGCGAAGACGTAGGGTTGGTGAGCCAGCCGACGATGTCGCGATTTGAGAATGGTGTGGGCCAGCGTTCCCTGATCCGGGTTGGACGCGAGATGGTGGATATCTTTTGTAGCAGCTACGACGCGCCACCTGAATCGGTGACCCTTGATATTGATGACACGTTTGATGCCGCTCACGGCCAGCAGCAACTGACCCTCTTCAACGGCTACCATGGTGAGCGTGGCTATGCCCCGATCCATGTGTACGAAGCCCAGAGCGAAAAACCAGTCGCATTCATCCTGCGCCCTGCGCGCACGCCATCCGGCGTGGAAGCGCGCGGCCATGTTCGTCGCCTCATCAGGCGCATTCGATCTCATTGGCCGCAGACCCGTATCACCTTGCGCGGAGACGGGCATTATGGCCGCCCGGAGGTCATGGCCTGGTGCGAAGCCCAGGCAGGGGTGGACTTCATCTTTGGCTTGCCAGCCAATTCTGCTTTGCGTCGTGATCCTGTCGTTACACGCGCTCAGGATGCCTGTGCGGTTCAGCGCGCGAAAGAAGGCTTGCTTGTGTTGCGCTGCTTTTGTGAGACCCAATACGCTGCCGCGAGTTGGGGTGAGACCAGGCGCCGGGTCATCGCGCGGTTTGAGGCACGCCAGGCGCATGGCATGGCTGTCAGATACATTGTGACCTCACTCGCCGACGGCACCCCGGAGCAGCTCTATGAGCGTGTCTATTGCGCCCGCGGTCAGATGGAGAATTTGATCAAGCTCCACAAAACCCAGTTGAAGAGCGATCGTACATCCTGTTCCTCGGCAACGGCCAACCAGATGCGGCTGATCCTCCACACCATTGCCTACTGGATGATCTGGGCGGTGCGCTCAGCCATGCCGAAGGCCGCCGGGTTGAAGCGATCCGACTTCGAGACAATCCAACGCCGTCTCCTGAAAATCGGAGCGCGGGTTATTGAAACCCAATCCCGGATCCGGGTTGCCTTCGCTTCAGCCTGTCCAGACAAAGCCTTGTTCATCACCATCCTGGACACTCTGCTGGGAAGACAGGCCAGCCACGCGCAGGCGCCGTAGACCGCGACTGCTCCTCCCGATGAACCCTGAAACCATAACCCGACAAATCAGCCGCAAGCGCCAAAGCCCGCGCAAACGATGCCCCATGCCCAAACCGTGAAAAACACCAGAAAGCCAACGCATAAGCGCCCAAATCAAAGCCGTCATGAATAATCCGGGATAACCCCATGACCACCTGGTTCGTCTCCCGCCACCAGGGCGCTATTGACCGGGCGCAGATGCAGGGCATCGAAGCCGAGTTTGCCCCTCATCCAGAGCCCGACCAGGTAGCGCCTGGCGACATTGTCATGGGAACGTTGCCTATCCCCATAGTTGTGGAAATCTGCAAAAAAGGCGCACGGTATTTCCATCTGTCTCTCAACCTCTCGCCGGAATTTCGGGGTCGGGAGTTGAGTGCAGAGGACCTCACCGAATCCGGCGCGGTGCTTGAGGAATTTACGGCAACCAAAGTATCTCACCTTGTTCCCGAGGCGGGGATAGGGTGAGGGGTGGCACGACATATCCGTGTTTCGGACGTTGCTTCAGAATCCAGGAGAAATAATTATGTTGCTATGGATGCGAATTGCCGTTGCCGTTGTCATTGTGATTTTAGCGGCGATCATTAGCGATCCGATCATCTTTCCGGGATGGGAAGCGGTGATAAAGCAGGTTCGGGTATCGGTTGCCAGGCTTGAATTTTGGGTCGATAACGCCCTGGTCTTCATCATCTACGGTCTGTTTATAGGCTTTGCCAGTTCAACCTTCCAGGACTTCTTTCGCAAACGCGTGGAAAACCAGTATAAGGGTTGGGTAATCCGTGTCGTCAAGGCAAAGGAATGCGGCACCGAAGATATTTTGGGGCCGGATGAACCCCTTTTTTGGCAGGATGTCGAGCGCTACAAGCACAGCGAAGCGGAGTTCTGGAAGGCGGTCAAACCGATTGTTCGCGATATCACCGGTGATAATGTTGCGAAACGGCTCCAGGACGCGCTAAACGACAAATGGCTCCATACCGGGGATCTCAATACCGAGAAATTCGGGAAGAAAAGCGCCCTTAAGGTGATCAAGATCGACATCACCGCATTCAGGGAGTCTCAAAACCCTCCAGCCGACGCGAAAAAGTGAACCCGGCTGGAAAGCTCCCCCCACCAAAAAAAGAACACCCGTAACCATGC
This sequence comes from Roseovarius sp., assembly GCA_965207105.1. Lineage (GTDB taxonomy): Bacteria > Pseudomonadota > Alphaproteobacteria > Rhodobacterales > Rhodobacteraceae > Roseovarius. Next base: position 24,873 of record CBDBLS010000060.1, read on the forward strand.
GCCCGATGGAGTGGCGCGTGATGCCATAGGCGATCCCAATCCGCTTCTATCCGCGTTGGTGCGGTGCTGAATGCTCAACATGAATACTAAACCGGAAGACGACCGCGTACTGTTTCTATCCGCGTTGGTGCGGTGCTGAATGCTCAACCTGGCCAAAAGAGAGAGAGAGAGAGAGAGTTTCTATCCGCGTTGGTGCGGTGCTGAATGCTCAACAGTAAAATTTTGCGGCAAAGACGGTAGTCACGTTTCTATCCGCGTTGGTGCGGTGCTGAATGCTCAACGCGCTAATCGACTGCTACAGTGGGTTGTTTCTGTTTCTATCCGCGTTGGTGCGGTGCTGAATGCTCAACTAATCAACCGGAGGAGAAAGAGAATGGCTAAAGTTTCTATCCGCGTTGGTGCGGTGCTGAATGCTCAACAATTATTCTGACCCACGATGTGGAAGTCCGCGTTTCTATCCGCGTTGGTGCGGTGCTGAATGCTCAACGAGGAAATTTCCGATTGGATCGAAGAAAAAGTTTCTATCCGCGTTGGTGCGGTGCTGAATGCTCAACGAGGAAATTTCCGATTGGATCGAAGAAAAAGTTTCTATCCGCGTTGGTGCGGTGCTGAATGCTCAACATGAATACTAAACCGGAAGACGACCGCGTACTGTTTCTATCCGCGTTGGTGCGGTGCTGAATGCTCAACCTGGCCAAAAGAGAGAGAGAGAGAGAGAGTTTCTATCCGCGTTGGTGCGGTGCTGAATGCTCAACAGTAAAATTTTGCGGCAAAGACGGTAGTCACGTTTCTATCCGCGTTGGTGCGGTGCTGAATGCTCAACGCGCTAATCGACTGCTACAGTGGGTTGTTTCTGTTTCTATCCGCGTTGGTGCGGTGCTGAATGCTCAACGGGATCAACCTGGCAATGCAGACACCCTTTGGGTTTCTATCCGCGTTGGTGCGGTGCTGAATGCTCAACTCCCCTCCTGGAACTTATTGATTTCAAATACGAAATATGTATGGTTTCCACGCTTACCTCGCATCTTTAACCCATCATTGATGACACGATTCGAAATAATAGTCAATTCTCCAAAATTATGCGGCATTCTCCGGGCATTACGTGATTTCCAGGGTAGAATGAAGAAGTCGGCGTGCTACCGGGTGCTGAATATGTAGGATAGAAAGCCATGGACAACCTGTTTGCAACCCTGATCCAGCGGGCAAATTTGAGAAAAGCCTGGGAAAAGGTCGCATCCAATGAAGGGTCGCCGGGCGGCGACGGCATCAATCTGAAGCAGTACGGGAACCGGTTGGAGCGAAACCTGACTGCGTTGGCCGCGACCCTGCGTGATGGCGACTATGCCCCCGGCCCCCTGCGCCGGGTTGACATTCCAAAGCGCAGAGGCGGAACACGGCGGCTGATGATCCCCTGCATTCATGACCGGGTGGTCCAGACTGCTGCCTGCCAGTTGCTCGACCCGATCCTCGATCCGATGTTCTCGCCAAACAGCTTTGCCTATCGCGCCGGTCGGTCGGTGGAGATGGCGGTGCGGCGGGTGGATGCTCTGCGTCGGCAGGGGTTCGGCTTTGTCGCCGAGACCGATATCCGTCGTTGTTTCGACACCATCCCACACGATCCGCTCGTCGCCCGGCTGGAAGAGGTGCTGCATCTCTATCCGGATCACGCGTCATTGATCGATCTGGTTGCACTTTGGCTGGAGCATTTCGCGATGGAGATGGCCACCCCGGGGCGCGGGTTGGCTCAGGGCTCACCACTGGCCCCGCTTCTGTGCAATTTCCACCTCGATCAGCTTGACGACGCGCTTGACGATCTGGGGATCCGTTTCGTGCGCTTTGCCGATGATTTCGTCATGTTGGCAAGAACCGAGGCCCGGGCTCACCAGGCACTGGGTCATGCGGCCGGAATATTGCGTGAGCACGGACTTGATATCCAGGGGGCCAAGACCCGTGTCGTCGGGTTTGACGAAGGGCTTGAGTTTCTCGGACATCTGTTTCTGCGCTCGTTGGTAATGCGCCAGGTCAACGATCCGGAGGAAAACCCGGTCGAGACATGGCGTGCAGTTGCACAGGTGGCAACAAGCGCCCCGGAACCTCCCACACCACCGCAAAAAGATCCGGATGCTTTCCGTATCCTGTATCTGATGCAGGACGGGCGGCATTTGGGGCTGCGAAACCTGGCCTATTGCGTCTCGCAGAATGGCAAGGACCTGGCCGCGATACATCACCGCAATGTGGACAGAATCGAGATCGGGCCCGGTGTGACGGTTTCAACGGAAGCTCTGCGGCAGGCATTGGCGAATGGCACCGATCTGGCGTTTGCCAATGGACACGGGCTGACACAAGGCTGGCTGCAGCGCCCCGATTTGAACCGCGCGGGACTGCATTTGGCGCAGGCGCGACTGATCCTTGACGATGCCATGGCAACCGATCTGGCACGCCGCATTGTCGATCTGCGCATACGTAATCAGCGGGCACAGTTGCAACGGCTCAACCGGATGCCAAAGGATCCCGAACTGGCATTGGTGGCGCGCAATCTCGGGCGCATCCTGCGGAAATTGCCACAGGCGGAAACCATTGCCACGATCCGCGGGCATGAGGGGGAAGCGGCCGCAGCCTATTGGCCGGCGCTGGGGCGGGTTTGCAGTGGCGTCGAGGGTCGCTTTCACCGCCAGCGCCCGGCGCGGGACGCGATGAATGCGACGTTGAACTATCTGACGGCGATGCTGGAACGCGATATCCGGTCTGCGGTGCTTCGAGCGGGTCTGCATCCCGGGTTCGGCCTGCTCCACCGTCCACGTGACCGGCACGAGGCCTGTGTCTATGACCTGATGGAGGGGTTTCGGGCACCGCTGACCGAGGGATTGGCGGTGACGTTGTTCAATCGCAACAGGCTGCGGGTGGAGATGTTCACCGCAGGGGAAAGCGGTATCCGTATCGGTCGTGACGGGATACGCGCCATCATCACCGGGTATGAGACCACAGTGTCGCGCAAACTACGTTCGGTCCATTCGGGCAAGAACCGGACGTGGCGCGCAATCATGCTGGAAGAAGCGCGCGCCTATGGCCATCATTGTGCCGACCCGGGTAAACACCCGTTTCAGGGGCAAGTGCTCGACTATTGACGCCGTTGGTGCGGTGTGATCTCAGGAACAAAAACGCCTCCATACCTCCTTCATCCCAAACCCACGGTGCAAAAAGGGAGGTAAATCGTTCACAATCATCCTTTTTCAGGATTTACCCCGCGAATTTCCTTGCCATTCTCCATTGACGCAGTCCTGATGAGCGCAGTTTAGCAGGGAATTTTCAACGATGGCGAGAGCCGAGATGCTGATGGTGTTTGTCTATGACGTCTCGTCGTCGAAGCGGCGGCGCAAAGTGTCCCATGCTCTGGAGGATCACGCCACGCGGGTACAATACTCGGTATTTGAAGCCCGGATGGACCGTCGGCGCGCGGATAAGGTTGCCAGACGGGCAGCAAATTTCCTTGATGAGGGGGATAGTCTGAGAGTCTATGCGGTCGGCGCTGATGGCCTGCGGCGGAGTGATGTCTATGGGGACGGTGTACCGATGCAAAGCGCCGAGGGGTATTGGTTACTGTGACTCCATTGGTTCCTGCCAGTTTCAGTGAAATCCGCGCGAATTTTGCAGCCGCCGGAAAACCCGCAAAATCATGGAACGCGGTGGTGGAAGCCTTCCGGTGGGTCGATGTGGAAATTCAACCCGACCTCGCTCCGGGGTTCGCTGGTTCCATGCCTTTTCTGATAGCCATGCGCGGTGCCCTGGGGCGGGTCTTGAGTGACGCCGATGTGACACCGGCACAAGAAAGTCATGCCGATCAACCCGGCGCGTTTCGGCTGATGTTTCACAGCATGGGTGAAATGGCCAAGGGGTTGGATTATCCCAAACCATTCGTGCTGCAATTCGAACCCGGTGAAGATCTGTTTCGAGTCCGGCTCTTTGGGGCAGCCATGTCTTTTGCTGCGGAAATCGCTGCGACTCTGGCCCAGGTTGCGGCCCAGACAGTGAGTAACCCATTTGGCCATCCGGTGGCGGTGACGGCCCGTCGGATCGTAGTGGGGCGCCTTTCGGATTGGGAAGGAGAACGGGGCTTTTCAAGGCTGGTGTTTGTAACGCCTCTTGCCATGCGCCACGGGCAGGAAATGCAGGACAACCCCAACGCCGTGCTTCGCGGACTCCTGCGACGCGTTTCGGGAATACTTGCATGGCAGGGTTTGGGCTTACCCCGGCCCTTTTCAGAGTATCAGGTACAACTCGCGGGCCAGTTTGGCGCAGCGCATTGGGTGGGTCGGTCAGAAAAACCCACGGAATGGCAACACCCCTCATCCCGGCAAAAACGGATCTTCAGCGAAACCGGTACGCTGGGCACACTTGTACTCGGTGCGCCCGCCAACGATCTTCTGCCCCTGCTTAAACTTGGCGAAGTCCTGCATGTGGGTTCAAAGGCGACGATCGGATGCGGACGCATCCGGCTGTCTTTATGACGAGCCAGGTCGGCATTGGCAGGTTGTTTTTATGGTGTGTGGTGTATCGACGGGGTGCGTATTTCCGGCTCGGACGGCCATCTCCGCAGTATAGCCGGCCCATAGATCGAATGGGCCTGATCTGGCGTGTCAGTAGAAGTATCCATCTTGATCAACGGTGTATTTAGCTCCCTTCGCGATCAGCCCTGACCAATGCACTGACCAGATTGATGAGCTTGCTCATGATGGCGATCTTTGCGGCTTTTTCAGCTTCCCGCAGGTGTTCGTATTTTGCTTTGAGTCTGGGATTGTGTCGGATGGCGACGAGAGCGGGCATGTAGAGGGCATCGCGGAGTGGCTTTCTGCCACTACTGATGAAGGCTTTGCCTTTTGATGGGGCCTATGCAACCAGATTGCCCGACGCCGAACCGACCGTCTGGCGCAACCGCCCGCCTGGGCCGATGAAGTATCCCGTTCCTGACGCACGTTACGAAAAGGCCCGCTATGACGGCGTTACACGCGATGTGGCGGTGCTCCCCGGCCATCGGCATAGGGGGAAGATGAGCGCAGGCACGTTTCCGGCCTCTCCGTGAAGCTTGTCTAGCGATAAGAGCCCGCCGTAAACCATAATCCGGCACCCTCAACCACCCTACTGTCGTGTTGTGTGGAAAAACAGGGAAAAATTGCCTGGGTACAGGGACGTGTCTGTGGTAGTGTGCAGGCCCGCAAATTCCTGCCGGACTCCTGTTCCCGTGTGGAATGTTCCTGTGCAGACCGGACATCGCCGACCGCCCCGTTCGCACCGCTTGCCTCTCCCGGCGGACCATCCCTGCATAAAACCGCAGACTGAACCGGACCGCCGCGCCGGTCTTCACGGCCGGAAACGCAGGGACCAGGGCACCGGTCAGGGCAGGGCCGTCCGTGGTGTCGTTCCCGGCCTTGCCTCGCAGGTGGCGTTACAGGGCGGACCGGTCCGGCTTGAGGCCGTAATCTGAAGCCACGCGCGTATTCAGTTTCCACCTACTGGATCACATACCAGATTTTATCACCGCTGTCACGTCGTCTGGTCGACAAAATACCGTTACAAGGTTTTGCAAGGTGCCATGCGCGAGATCATTCGCTAGGCTTGCGCCGAGATGGGCGTTCATATCGTAAAAGGCGTTCTGGCCCGCGATCACGTCCATATATTCATATCCGTGCCGCCACATGTCGCGTTGTCCAGGGTTATGCAGCGGATCAAAGGGCGCTCATCGCGCCGGGTGCAGATGGAATTTCCCGAACTCCGCAAGCGCTACCGGGGCAGGCGGTTTTGGGCGCGTGGATATTTCTCAACCACATCAGGCAACGTGACTGACGATACCATACTTCAGTATCTGGAATTGCATTCCTCGAAATGATGCTACCGGCGTCAGCCGGTAGTCGTTCACTTTATCGTTATCCCTGGCCGGATCGAACGCGGTCACGCCGTTCCCGGTCCATAGACCACATGCCTGATCAGCCAGTGTGCGGTGTTCCTGTCCTGGCGGCTGTCGCGCAAGCGCCGGACCGGACAGTCCGGGCGCATCATCCGGAGTGCATCACTTCACGCATCACCGGGAGACCGCCATCCGAACCGGGCCGGGTGTCGCGGGACCTGCAGCCGCACCCGGCTGTCAAAATCCACCCGCTCACCGCGCCCGGAACCCGCACCCTCCGGGGGGCAATCGCATCTGGAAATCTAAGCTCTTCGCTGACGAACATAGCATGACCTTTTTGGCTCTCTCGTTGCGTTTGTGGTCAGGTTTTGATGTTTTCCAACCTCGATGTGGCAGGACAAATCCAAATGCGATTACCCTGACCCTCCGGGGGGTCCATGAAATCCGCCCCACTGGCCCTATTTTGCTCCGCCCTTGACAGAGGAACGTGCCGAACGGCACCACCCCATCTCCTGCGCCACCAGCACACGGCTATGTCCGGTTACAATGGTGTTGTCCCCGGCGAAAACGAAATCAGCGTCACTGAAATCAGAGACGCAACATGAAATCGGTGGGCAACTTGTTTTGACAAACGCAGTTCCCCGTCTGCAGAGCATAAGTTGTGGGGCTGCGATGGGCAAGCCACATCCTCTGGCGCTTCGGGAGCGCATTGTTGCGTGTGTGGGAAGGGTATTCGCATCGCGACACCGCCGCGCGGTTCCGGGTTTCAGTCAAATTCGTCGACGACATTGAAAATGTCCCACACCGAACGAAACCGGTTCGACAGGTCAGCCCGTCGCGCGGAAAAACGGAGCCTGCAAGGCAGTGCGACGTATCCTGCCCGTCAGATTGTCCCGGAAAGCTGCGTTCCGGTGCACCGGTGCATCGTTCGGGGGCGAAAAACGGTTGGCCGACGCGTCAGGATTGACTATGTTCGCCCCATCCGGCAGGTCACTTGGGGAATGCGGGTTCAAGCAGGTCGCTTCAAAATGAACCGTCGGATACTGTAGTGTCCGAAAAAAGGAAAAACCCGGGGATTCCTAACGATGAGCCATATATTCGTTGATTCAGAAATAGCCCGGTCGGTCAACTCTTTTCCTGAAATCAGCATGCCGGTTAGTTACGTTTTTCCTTTAAAAATCTATTTTTCGTCAGCGCAATCTCCCGTAAAATTTACGGACCTCGGATTACAGTCCCCCCAAGCCTGGCCGAAAGAGTGTTTTGATAACGGCAGGGTATTGAGATGACCAGGCTTGAGGAAATCAAAAACGGCGCCAGCGTTGCCGGTGTCGTTCCGAACCAGCCCGTTGAGATCGTATCCGTCGATTGGGTTGGTGATCAGGCGTTGACCCTCGTGTATCGGATCCCGGGCGGTTCGGTTTCGGAAACCACGCTTTATAGAGACGACGAACACCGGCTCAGTGTCGAACAGCGGGGCCGCGCCTGGTCATTTGACGCTGATGGGTCTTTGCTTCGTCTGGTGACGGAAGCAAACCGAATTAAACTGGCTCACTATTTTGATCCGTACCTGGCCATCCATACAAGCCTGGTAGATCCCCTTCCACACCAAATCTCCGCTGTTTATGGTGAGATGCTGCCACGTCAACCGCTTCGCTTCCTTCTTGCGGATGACCCCGGGGCTGGCAAAACCATTATGGCAGGGTTGTTGATCAGGGAACTGATCGCACGAAGCGATCTGGAGCGCTGTCTCATTGTGGCACCCGGCAGCATTGTCGAGCAATGGCAGGATGAACTGGGTGAAAAGCTTTCACTGGAATTTGACATTCTTTCCCGGGATATGATCGAGACTTCCCGCTCCGGGAACGTGTTCAATGACCGCAACCGACTTGTTGCCCGTCTGGACGTCCTGGCCCGAAACGAGGATTTGCAGCAAAAGCTTTTTTCGTCGAACGAGTGGGATCTTGTGATTTGTGACGAAGCGCATCGCATGTCTGCAAGCTTTTTCGGCGGCGACGTGAAATACACAAAACGCTACCAGCTCGGACAACTGCTGGGCCGGGTTTGCCGCCATCTCCTTCTCATGACAGCCACACCACACAACGGCAAGGAAGAGGATTTTCAACTCTTCATGGCTCTTCTCGACGGTGACCGGTTTGAGGGCCGTTTCCGCGACGGAGTTCACTATGCGGACAGCAGCGATATGATGCGCCGCCTGACCAAGGAAGAGCTCCTGCGGTTCGACGGACGCCCGCTTTTTCCCGAGCGCCGGGCCTATACAGTCAAATATGAACTCTCCGCTGAAGAAGCTGGCCTTTACAGCGCTGTGACAGAGTACGTCCGGACCGAGATGAACCGTGTCCGGAGGTTCGCTGATCAAGACGGAAAGAAACATAACAACGTTGGCTTCGCCCTTCAAATCCTGCAGCGTCGCCTGGCCTCGTCTCCGGCGGCGATATACGTGTCACTGAAAAGGCGCCGTGAGCGCCTGGAAGAAGAACTCTCGGAGGCCAGGCTTGCTCGCAAAGGCATAAAATCAGCTGTCCATCCGGCGGGCGTTTCAGACGAGATTCTCAGGAACATGGAGGAGTTGGGTCAGGAAGAGATCGATGATCTTGAGGATCTGATTTCGACCGGGGCAACGACCGCCGGGACGGTGGAACAGCTGGAAATCGAAGTCCGGACCCTTTCGGGCCTCGCGGCTATGGCCCGCGATGTCCTGCGGTCGGGAAAGGACACAAAATGGACGCAGCTCGACAGGATTCTTGATGACGATCTGATGATCGACGCAGATGGAAACCGCCGGAAGTTGATCATCTTCACCGAACCCAAGGATACGCTTCACTATTTGGCGGAAAAGGTACGCGCGAGGCTTGGAAAACCGGAAGCTGTTGCAGTCATCCATGGAGGAGTGACGCGCGAGGAGCGCCGGAAGGTGGTCGAGCAGTTCATGCAGGACCGTGACATGTTGGTGCTCATCGCCAACGACGCTGCGGGTGAAGGTGTAAACCTTCAGCGCGGGCATCTCATGGTCAATTATGATTTGCCATGGAACCCGAACAGGATCGAGCAACGCTTCGGTCGAATTCATCGCATCGGTCAGACTGAGGTCTGCCATCTCTGGAATCTTGTTGCAGCCGACACCCGGGAGGGCGAGGTCTATGCCCGCCTGCTCGAAAAACTGGAAGCAGCGCGAGTTGCACTGGGCGGGCGCGTCTACGATGTCCTTGGCGAATTGTTCGAAGGAATGGCCCTCAGGGATCTGCTTTTTGAAGCGATCCGGTACGGCGAGCAGGAAGACGTTAAAGCAAGACTTTTCAATGTCGTGGACGGTGCCGTCGACCAGGGCCATCTGTTGCAGCTTCTTGAACGTCGGGCTCTCACAAATGACTCCATGCCCCAGGCAAGGGTACATGAGCTTCGCATTGAGATGGAGCGCGCAGAGGCGCAAAGGCTTCAACCGTATCACATACAAAGCTTCCTTGTCGAAGCGTTCAAACAACTCGGTGGTCAGATCAAACGCCGCGAAGAGGGTCGCTGGGAAATCACCCACGTTCCCATAAGTATCAGGGAGCGTGACCGGCAGATTGGATCGGGCGCGCCAATCCAGAGAAAATACGAGCGCATTTGCTTTGAAAAAAGCAAAATCCATCAGCAGCCTGTTGCTGCCTTCGTTTGTCCTGGGCACCCCCTCCTCGAGTCGGTCATCAGCCTGATCCGCGAGCAATACGATCACCTGATGAAGCGGGGAGCCATCCTGGTCGACGATACTGACCCAGGCGAGGAGATCACTGCGCTCTTCCTGCTTGAGCACAGCGTTCAGGACGGTCGTCCCACAGCGACGGGCAAGGTACACATAATTTCAGAACGACTTCAATTCACGACTATCAATAGCAAAGGAGACGCGACCAATGCGGGAATTGCCCCGCACCTGAACCTTCGCCCTGCCAAATCCGAAGAGATTGCACTGGCGCAGACGTTGCTGGATGAGGATTGGTTGCGGAAGGATCTGGAGAAGACTGCCGTCCGCTTTGCAACGCTGGAACTGGCCCGGCACCATGTGGCCGAGGTCAAAACCCGTCGTCTGCCCGGGATAGACAAGGTGGAACGGGAAGTGCAGGCGCGCCTCAAGAAGGAAATCAACTACTGGGATGCGCGGGCGTTCGAACTCAAGGAAGAAGAGCGAGCCGGAAAGAAAACCCGTCTGAACTGGCAAAACGCCCAGCGTCGTGCGGAGGATCTGGCAGAACGGCTGAAGCGCCGCATGGAAGTGCTGAAGCAGGAGAGGTTTATCTCGGCCCGACCTCCACGTGTGCGTGGTGGAATGGTGGTTATTCCCCATGGGTTGCTCAAGGCACTCGGCCCCGCACCGGAAATGGCCGGAGCCGAAGCAAACGGGTTTTCAGAGGATCCAGTCGCTCGCCGGGAAATCGAACTCGCTGCCATGGCGGCGGTTGTCGAAGCTGAAACGGCGCTCGGGAATACACCTACCGACGTGTCCGCCGATAAGGTCGGCTATGACATCGCCTCATATGATCCAAAGACAGAACACCTTCGCTTTATCGAAGTGAAGGGGCGGATCGATGGGGCTGACACGGTGATGATCACTCGGCAAGAAGTCATCACCTCTCTGCACGAGCCGGAAAAATTTATTCTCGCTATAGTACAGGTCGAAAACGGTTTTGCACGCGAGCCGCGCTACGTGCGCAGGCCGTTTTCGCAAGAACCCGAGTTCGGGGTGACCGCAATTCAGGTCAATCTCAAAAGCCTGCTTGAACGTGCGGAGGAGCCGGGATGAGCGAAGTTTTGACTCCGGTTCTACCTTTGACACGAACCCGTCGTTTGGCAGTCGAACCTGTTTCCCGGATTAATCGCTCCCTTCAGGCCTCTGAACAATTCAGTAGTTTTGAGGAGGCACGCACTGCGATCCCGAGGTTCGCAAGCCGCCGTGCCGGAGGCAGGCTTCCGCAAGAGGCTTTGGAAGGGACCTCCTTCTCGACCGATGATGTCGGAGCGCGACGTATAGAGGGGATAGCAATCGACAGCCCGCGCTACTGGACACTTCGGTTCGATGATGATGACCTGAGAGTGGCAAGCCGCTCATGGGTCATAGAAGCGGCTCTGGCAGAACAGGAAAAGGACGGGTCCGTCCTTTTCGGTCTTCGGTTGCAGTGTATCGCGCGTGGCGAAAATCCTCCGTATGTTCGCACGATACCCACCTTCGCCCGCGATGTGATAGCCGCATGCGGCGGGTGGCTGGACGGTCGCAAAGTATCATTGGCACCCTGGGTCATCAATACAGAAGACGAAGTTGACCAGCTGACTGATCTTCTGCGCCCGGAGAACAGAACATCGGATGTTGTCGTTCTTTCGCTCCCGGAGCGCTCAAATAATTTGTCCGACGAATTGATCTCCAGCGAGAGGCTCGCACGCGATCTCGCCGGTGCAGCACATGTCGTGGTAATCTCGGGGCAAGCAGCGTTCCACCTGAGCGACCGAGTTGGTCGTGAGTTTTCTGTTTTTCACCAGGCTGTTCGCACTTACCGGCCTGGATTTGACCCTGATAGCGAAGCACCGTTCGCACACCCTCCTGGCCTGGTGGAAAATATTCGAAATCGGGACAGAGGTCCCTACGCGTATCGGCATTTCATCGCATCGGAGGTCCTGCGACGCACGGTAGAGGGAACCGACGCTCTGAAGAGGTTACCGGCTTTTTCCGAAGCGAAGCGAATTGCAGCAGAACCCAGGCGTCGGAACGCCCGGCAGTCCGGATCTTCAAATGATGAACTCCTGGCCCTCGCCGAAGATGAAATCGAACAACTCAAAAAGGATGTCGCGTCTCAGGGACAGGAAAGTGACGCGCTTCTTGAGGTTGCCGAAGCGGAACGCGAGGTCGCTGAAGCTGAAGTTCAACGACTGCAAGGCACCCTCCATCACCTTCGGCAACGGGTTCAATTTCTCCAAACGGTAGATCGGGAAGCAGAGGATACACCGGTTCCAGGCGACCTTGCCGAGCTGGAGCAGTGGGCAGCAAAGCACTTGGCGGGAACAGTCGAACTTCACAATCGTGCGCTACGGGGCGCGAAGAACCCGGAATACGAAGACGTTTCGGTCATCTACCAGGCCCTTTCGCTGCTCTGCGATTATTATGTTCCGATGCGCCGCCAGGGTGAGCCAAAACTCAAGCAGGCATTCGATCAGCGTTGCAAGGAACTTGCTATTGAAGAGCAGCAGTCGTTTTCGGGAAACCGCTCCGGAGAACAGGGCGGCACATATTTCATCAAAATGGGACACAGGCGCGTTGAACTGGACCGGCACCTGAAAAAGGGCAGCAGTCGCGACCCCCGCTATTGCTTCCGCCTCTGTTTTTTCCGGGATGACACGGCGAGCCAGGTTGTCGTCGGTTGGCTTCCCTCTCACCTTACAACGCGCGCGAGCTGAATTCCCATGACCCAAACATATAAAAAGAAACTCATCGAGGTCGCCATCCCGCTGGAAGCGATCAATGCGGCGTCGGTGCGGGAGAAGTCGATCCGGCATGGACATCCTTCCACACTGCATCTGTGGTGGGCGCGGCGGCCGCTGGCGGCGTGCCGGGCGGTACTGTTCGCGCAGTTGGTGGATGATCCGTCCAGCCTGCCGGATGAGTTTCCGACGCCCGAGGCACAGGAGGCCGAGCGCAGGCGGCTGTTCGCGATCATTGAGGATTTGGTGAAGTGGGAGAACTCGACCAATGAAGAGGTGCTGACCCGCGCTCGCAACGAAATCATGCGGTCCTGTGGGGGCGAGCTGCCCCCCGTCTATGACCCGTTCTCTGGTGGTGGGTCGATTCCGCTGGAGGCGCAGCGACTGGGCCTGCCTGCCTATGGGTCCGATCTGAACCCGGTTGCGGTGATGATCGGCAAGGCAATGATCGAGATCCCGCCCAGGTTCAGGGACATGGAGCCAATCCATCCGGGGATCAAGGAACGCCAGTTCTATCGCAATGCCGAAGGGCTGGCCGAGGATGTGAAGCACTATGGTGAATGGATGCGCGAGAAGGCATTTGAGCGTATCGGGCATCTGTATCCACAGGTGGACCTGCCGTCTGAGCATGGCGGCGGCAAGGCAACCGTAATTGCGTGGATCTGGGCGCGCACTGTGCCAAGTCCAGACCCCGCTTTTGCCGATGTGCAGGTTCCTATTTCATCATCCTTTTTGTTATCTTCCAAAAAAGGCAAAGAAGCATGGATCGAGCCGGTGGTAAACCGCGCAGCCAGGACCATAACCTACCGCATCCGAACCGGCGGCACCAAAGAGGATTGGGAAAAGGCCAGGAATGGCACCAAGGTTGGGCGCGGCGCGCATTTTCGTTGTTTGATGTCTAATACGGCCATCACCCCCGACTATGTGAAGACCAAAGGCAAGGCGGGGGAGATGGGGCAAACCCTGATTGCCGTAGTGGCTGAAGGTAAAGGTGGGCGAGTCTACGTTGCGCCAGACAATGTACAGGAAGAACTGGCGCAATCAGCACAACCCTCCTGGAAGCCAGAGCAGAGGCAAGCGGAAAATCCACGCTGGTTCTCGCCTCCTGACTACGGCCTGACCACGTTCGGAGACTTGTTCACGGACAGGCAACTTGTTCTGCTGACAACATATTCGGATCTTGCTCGCGAAGTCCGGCAGCAAATCGAAACAGATGCCAAAAGGAGTGCTTTGCCTTCAGATGGCAGATCGCTTCGAAACGATGGAGGAGGTACCAAAGCCTACGCAGAATCTGTAAGTCTTTACCTTTCAATGGGTGTTAGTCGCCTCGCTGACATTCAGAACTCTTTCTGCATGTGGGTAAGTAGTAAGAATCAGGTGTGCCATCTGTTCACGCGACACGCAATCCCGATGCTCTGGGATTATGGCGAAGCAGGCGCTTTTTCCGGTTCCGCAGGCGACTTTGGCGTATCGTTGAATAGTATCGTTAAGTCTATTGCGCGCTTTGTTCTAGGATCGCCGGGCAAGGAAGTTCAGCACGATGCCCAGACCGTAAGTTATCCGAAGGATGTCGTCATCTCTTGCGACCCTCCGTACTATGACAATATCGGTTATGCTGACGTCTCAGATTTTTTCTTCTGCTGGCTGCGTCCTACGCTCCGAGGCATATTTCCTGAAATATTCAGTGTTCTTGCAACGCCAAAATCCGAAGAACTGGTCGCCACCCCTTATCGTCATGGAGGAAAGCAGGCTGCTGAAAGCTTCTTTCTTGAAGGTATGAGTAGAGCCATTTCAAATATGGCGCGACAATCCTCTAACAGCTACCCGGCAACGATATATTATGCCTTCAAGCAAAGCGAGATTAAGGTTGAGGGGATCAGTTCCACTGGCTGGGCCACGTTCTTGCAGGCTGTTGTTGAAGCGGGATACGCCGTCGTCGGCACATGGCCCCTGCGCACCGAGAGGTCCAACAGAATGATTGCGTCCGGCACCAACGCCCTCGCCAACTCTGTCGTCCTGGTCTGTCGCAAGAAAGAGGCGACGGCAGGCATCATCACCCGGGCTGAATTCATCCGCGCGCTGAAACGCGATCTGCCCCCGGCCATCGCCGAACTTCAGGCTGCCAACATTGCCCCCGCCGACATGCCGCAATCGGCCATTGGCCCCGGCATGGGCGTCTTCTCGCGTTACAATGCTGTGCTGGAATCCGACGACAGCCACATGAGCGTGAAAACCGCGCTGCGACTGATCAATCTGGAGCTGGACTCGTTCCTCAACGACATTCAGGGCGATTTCGACCCTGAAACCCGCTTTGCCATCACCTGGTTTGAACAGAACGGCATGAAAGCAGGCGCGTTCGGCATCGCCGACAATCTGGCCCGCGCCCGGGGTCTGTCGGTGGAAGCTGTGCGTCGGGCAGGGATCGTGAACTCCGAGGCAGGCAAGGTGCGCATCTTCAAACGTGACGAGTTGCTCGAAGATTGGGACCCGCAGAGCGCCACCCACCTGACGATCTGGGAATGCCTGCAATACCTGATCCGCCTGTACGAGGAGGAAGGGCTATCCGAGGGTACGGCGGTGCTGCTGAAGAAGATTGGCGGCAAGGCCGGGGACGTTAAGGACCTCGCTTATTGCCTTTACGATATTTGCGCCAACAAGCGGCAGGATGCGAAAGAGGCCACGGCCTATAACGCGCTGATCGCCGACTGGTCGGAACTGACAAAGGTGGCCGCCAGTGTGCACGACGTGCGCGGTGACGGGCAGACACGTATGGATTTCTGAGGGAATTATTATGGCAAAGAGCACACGCCAGCACGTATTTGAAGGCATGGAGTTTCTGCCGGAGGGATTGATCCCCTTCGTCGAGAAGCGGCTGGAATCCCAAATCACAGGGCACTGGCAAGTCGAGGTTGGGCAGCGCGTCAGAGGGTTGCGATCCGACGGCGACGGTCAGGTGAACTGGGACCAACAGGGTCTGTTGCAGGTCATGATGGCATTCTGGAAAGAAGCCTTTGCCATGGTGCTGGGGCATTCGGAGCGTTCCTACGTGTCCGAGCTGCTCGAGGTGCGCAACAAGCTCTCGCACAACGAGAACTTCACCTATGACGATGCAGAGCGGGCGCTGGATACGATGCGGCGACTGCTGGAAGCAGTGAGTGCCAGGGATGTGGCCGAGAAGATCAGTGCTGCGCGCGATACGATCCTGCGTACGAAATACGCTGAACTGGCCCGAAACGAGGAGCGGCGAAAAACACAGCGCCCAGACATTTCGGTCGATACCGTGGCAGGGTTGATGCCCTGGCGGGAAGTGGTCGAGCCGCATCAGGATGTGGCGGCGGGCGGGTTTCAGCAGGCCGAATTCGCGGCTGATCTTGCCAAGGTGCACAATGGCAGCGCGCCGTCGGAGTATCGCATTCCGGTCGAGTTCTTTTCGCGCACCTATCTCACAGAGGGGCTGGGCAACCTGTTGATCGGGGCGGCCAGACGGCTGGACGGCACCGGTGGTGATCCGGTCGTCGAATTGCAGACGAATTTCGGCGGCGGCAAGACGCACTCGATGCTGGCGCTCTACCATATGGTCGGAGGGACGCCGGTGGAGGATCTGCCGGGGCTGGATCAGCTTCTGTCCAGGAACGAACTGACCGTTCCCGACAAGATCAACCGTGCCGTACTGGTGGGGACGTCGCGCGGCCCGCAGGACGTTATTTGCCCCGAAGGCGGCCGGGAACTCCGCACGACCTGGGGCGAACTGGCATGGCAGCTGGGCGGGGCCGAGGCTTTCGACATGATCGCCAAACAGGATGCGAACGGGATTGCGCCCGGCTCGGACCTGCTTGAAGCAATCTTCAGGAAATGCGCGCCGTGTCTGATCCTGATCGACGAATGGGTCGCCTATCTGCGCCAGATCTACAAGGTCGAGGGCCTGCCCTCCGGCTCCTTCGACGCCAACCTGACTTTTGTTCAGGCGCTGACCGAGGCGGTCAAGGCAAGCCCGGGCACGCTGCTTGTTGCCTCGTTGCCCGCCTCGCAGATCGAGGTCGGCGGCGAAGGTGGCCAGGAAGCACTGGCACGACTGAAGCAAACGTTCAGCCGCGTCGAATCCTCCTGGCGTCCCGCATCGCAGGAAGAAAGCTACGAGATTGTCCGTCGACGGTTGTTCAGGGAAATTCCCGGCGACAGGTTTCATCACCGTGACAACACGCTGAAACAGTTTGCGAAGCTTTACCGTGACAACACCAATGACTTCCCGCAGGGCTGCGCGGATGAGGACTACCGGCGCAAACTGGAAAAAGCCTACCCGATCCATCCCGAACTGTTCGATCAACTTTATACCGGCTGGGGGTCTCTGGAGAAGTTCCAGCGAACGCGCGGCGTGTTGCGGATGATGGCACAGGTGATCCACGAACTCTGGATGGGCAATGACCCGTCGGTGATGATCATGCCCGGGAGTGTTGCAATCGGCACCGCCCGTGTGGAGCCTGAATTGCTTCACTACCTCGACCCGAGTTGGCAGTCGATCATTGCGGGCGATGTTGATGGCGTGAATTCCGCTCCCTGCAAGATTGATCAATCCGCGCCCAACCTGAACCGTTATTCGGCGACCAGGAGAGTTGCACGTGCTGTTTTCATGGGCACGGCACCGACTCACGGTCAGGAGAATAGGGGCCTCGACGATAAACAGATCAATCTCGGCGTTGTACAGCCGGGGGAGCGCCCGGCGATATTTGGTGATGCCCTGAGGCGGCTGACCAACCAGGCCAGGTTCATGCATAGCGATCTGGGTCGCTATTGGTATTCGATGTCAGCGAGTCTGAACCGGCTCGCTGCCGACCGCGCCGGACAACTTGAGGAAGCGCTGGTCCTGATGGAAATCGACAAGGCGCTCGTTGGCTACATCAATGGTCTCGAAGACCGTGGGCACTTCGATGCTGTGCAGACAGCGCCGGGCAGTTCCTCTGACGTGCCCGATGAACCGGGCGGCGTCCGTGCCGTTGTACTGGGCGTAGCCCACCCGCACACGGGACGAGATGGCTCCGAAGCGCTTGCTGAAGCCAGGGACATCCTGATGCAGCGCGGGAACGCCCCACGGGTATATCGGAACATGCTGGTGTTCCTGGCAGCGGAACAATGGCAGGTCGACAACCTGAAGTCGGCTATGCGTTCGGCTTTGGCGTGGGAGGAGATCGTTCGGGATATTGACCGTCACAATCTGACCCAAAGCGACAGTGCGCTCGCCAAAGCGAAGCTGACGGAAAGCAATGAGACGCTGAACGCGCGCCTGAAAGAGGCCTGGTGCTATCTGCTCTATCCAGTTCAGGAAAGTGCGCAAGCGGACCTGGAATGGACATCAACCAGGGTGCGCGCTCAAGATGGTTTGCTGGCACGTGCGAGCAGGAATCTTGTCAGCGATGAGGGGCTGTTGCCGGAACTTGGACCCGACCGTCTGGATCGTGAACTCCAGAAGTACATCTGGAACGGGAAAGATCACCTGTTCCTGAAAGATTTATGGGAGTACATGAACCGCTGCACGTACTTGCCTCGCATCAAGAACCGCGACGTACTCGCACATGCGGTTCAGTCAGCGGTCAGCGGGATGCTGCCGGGACCGTTTGCCTACGCTGAGCGATGGGATGACACCAATCATACCTGTGTCGGTCTGGAGATTTCAGGAGCAAGCCATGTTCAGGTCGTCATCGACAGCGACTCGATCATCATCAAGCCCGACGTCGCGGAAGCGCTCCGTCCCGCGCCCGTCGAAGACCCTGGTGATCCAGGCGGAGTTGACCCGGTTGATACAGGTAGCCCTGCTACGTCTACTCCTGGTGATGATCCGAGCGGAAAACCGACTTCTGACCCCGAAAGGAAGCCTACGCGTTTCGTGGGTACGGTGATGATTTCCGCTGACCGACCGGCGCGGGACATTCACCAAATCGTGGAAGCGATCATCGAGCAACTGACCACACTTCCGGATAGCAATGTTTCCCTCAAACTGGAGATAGATGCCGAAGTCTCTTCAGGTCTGGATCGCGCCAAAGTCAGAACCCTGGTTGAGAACGCAACTACGCTGGGCTTTGTCGACAAGCTTATCAAGTGATCAGCAGGCGGCCCGGCGGGTACGAAAACCTGCATTCCCTAACTGAGGCAGACTGTTTGACGGAGAGCCCTAAAGGCCTGACTAAAAATGGTTGATGTTTTTCAATCCCTTGCGAGGCAGCGTGTCATACGTCTGATATGGCTGATGAGGGCCCTGGCCTCCGCGCTTTCGACGGTTTTTTCCCAATCCTTTGCCAATCGACGGTACCGCCCGAGCCATCCGGCGCATGACGGGATCAGGAAAGAGACGGTCAGCGGCATTCATTTTCCATCTAATGGTTTGAAACCTCCGACTTTAGTCGGAAAAACATTCAAACGTGCGCCGAAGGCGCTCATGAACCACTGAACCCTCTGACTTTAGTCGGAGGAGGTTCAGTTGGGGGAT
This sequence comes from Roseovarius sp., assembly GCA_965207105.1. GTDB lineage: Bacteria > Pseudomonadota > Alphaproteobacteria > Rhodobacterales > Rhodobacteraceae > Roseovarius. The sequence goes on from CBDBLS010000060.1 coordinate 43,712, forward strand.
GTGGGATGTAAAACGCGGAGCAATATTGGGCCACAGAAGCGGCTGCATATCGCAGTTGTAGCGGAGTAAAAGTCCGCCAGTTTGTGCCCTTCGTTTATTCGGAGGGCGGGAGATGTATTCTGTGGATATTTATAGTCGTGTGCGCCGTGCTTGTTTGAAGGACGGTATGTCTGGCCGAGAAGCGGCGCGGTTTTTCAACATGGCGTAATCAGGATCAGCACTCAGTTACCCCTGTTATTCTGGATGCACATGCAATTGAAAAGGAGACTGACCAATGGAATATTTTGCTGGTTTGGATGTGTCCATGGAAGAGACGCATATCTGCATTCTGGATCGTGAAGGGGCCCTTATTCGTGAAGGAAAAGCGAGCTCAACACCAAAAGCGATCGCTGACTTCCTCGCTTCTGGACCACCATGTGCCAAAGTTGTATTTGAAACGGGACGGATGGCACCAATGCTTTACCATGGGCTGACGGAGCTTGGTGTCCCGGTTGTTTGCATCGAGAGCAGGCAAGCATATCAGGCCCTTAAATCTCTGGCCGGCCACAAGACGGACCGCAATGATGCCCGCGGTTTGGCACACCTGGCGCGGACGGGATTCTACAAGCCGACCCATGTCAAATCACTGTCAGCGCACGCAATCCGGTCGCTGATCGCAGCCCGCAAGAAGCTGGTCGGACAGCGTGTGACGCTCGACAATCAGATCCGCGGTCTGGTCGTCGTCTTCGGCGTGCGGCTGCCACGAGCTTTGTCTCCGGCATTCAAAAACGCGGCGCTAAAAGTTAGCGATGGAGTGCCTGGCCTCCATGCCGCAATTTGCGGACTGTTCGCAGCACGCGAAGCAATCCTCGCGGCGGTTGCAGCCATTGATGGCGACATCAAAAAGATGACCCGCAAATCCGAAGTCTGCCAGCGCCTTATGACGGTACCAGGGGTCGGTCCGATCACAGCATTGGCCTTTGCCGCAGCAATTGATGATCCGTCGCGTTTCAGGAAATCGCGTGATGTGGGGGCGTATCTTGGACTGGTGCCGCGACGGCATCAATCTGGTGAAATCGACTACACGGGCAGCATCTCAAAGCGGGGCGACGTGCGCGTCAGAACGCTTCTCTATGAGGCCGCCAATGTGATGCTGACGCGGTATGCCGCTCCGCTCAAATTGAAGACATGGGCCCTCGCAATCGGTGCGCGCTCAACGATGAGAAAGGCCCGAGTGGCTCTGGCGCGTCGTCTGGCAATCATACTTCATGCCATTATGCGAGACAAAACTGACTTCCAGTCCGCGTAAGGCTTACGAGGCGACAACGAGGATTCCTAAATCAAAGTTCCCATCTGGGACGATGCCCGAGGGAGGGCGTGAGACACGGCGCCGATTCTGTAGCAACAGCCAAGACCAACGGTATGATTGCGGTTTCAACATTGCCGACCCACACCCAGCCAACCCCATCATGAACCTCAGAGTTCGAAGAGAACAAAGGCAACCTCTGACATCAAAAGCAGGAAACTCAGGAAACACGCATTGACAGATTAGAGAACAAAGATCGTAAGACGATCGCGAAGATGCTGCGCCATGAACTTCCGCCTGGGTATCGTCGGTCGGAAGCGCCTCGGCGGCCAACGCTTGATGGTTATGTTGGTGTGGTCGATGAGATACTGCGCACAGACAAAGCCCTGATCAAAAAGCAGCGACACACGGCCAAGCGCATCTTTGAACGGCTGCGCGATGAGCATGGATATGCCGGCAGCCTGACCACGGTGACCTATTACGTGCGCGAGCAAAAACGGCGCACCAAAGAGGTGTTTGTGCCGTTGTCGCATCGGCCGGGCCATGCGCAGGTTGATTTTGGTGAGACGCTGGGCGTGATCGGTGGCGTGGAATGCAAGATCCACTTCTTCGTGATGAGCTTGCCACATTCTGATGCGGTGTTTGTGAAGGGATATCCAGCTGAGACAACCGAGGCGTTTTGCGATGGCCATGTGTCCGCCTTTGCATTCTTTGGCGGCATTCCGCAATCCATTCTCTACGACAATACCAAGATCGCCGTGGCTCGGATACTCGGGGATAAGACGCGCATCCGCACACGTCGGTTTACGGAACTGCAGTCGCATTACTTGTTTGATGACAAGTTTGGCAGACCCGCGCGAGGGAACGATAAAGGCAACGTTGAGGGCATGGTTGGATACACCCGCCGCAACTTCATGGTTCCCGCACCTCGCTATGACAGCTTTGATGATCTGAACGCACATTTGGAAGAGAAGTGTTTAGCACGTCAGGCCGATACGTTGCGGGGTCACACCCAAACCATAGGCGCACGCCTGATGTCGGATTTGGATGCTCTGATGGGATTGCCCGTCGCAGAATATGAAGCCTGCGATCACGTCAGCACGCGTGCAACGTCGATCTCAATGGTGCGCTATCGCAGCAATGATTACTCGGTGCCAGTAGCCTATGCGCACCACGATGTTCATGTGCGTGGGTTTGTGCATGAGGTTATCATCGGCTGCGGCAATGAGATTATTGCGCGGCACAAACGATCCTACACATCAGCGGATATGGTCTTTGACCCATTGCACTTTTTGCCCCTGCTTGAACAAAAGGTGGGTGCCCTGGATCAGGCCGCGCCTTTGCAGGGTTGGCATTTGCCAGATGTATTTGCCACGCTGCACCGACTGCTTGAAGCCAGAATGGGTAAGCCGGGCAAGCGAGAATACGTTCAAGTCTTGCGCCTTTTGGAGACCTTCGAAATGGATGTTGTGCAAGGCGCAATCCAGCAGGCAATAGATATGGGTGCAATTGGCTATGACGCCGTAAAACACCTTGTACTGTGTCGGGTTGAGAAGCGGCCACCACGATTGGATTTGGACTTCTATCCATACTTGCCCAAGGCCAATGTCGGCACAACACGCCCATCCAGTTACATGAGCTTGATGGGAAGGACCGCGGCATGACCGAAGCCCCTCGGATTCTTCTACGGCATCATCTTAAACAACTGCGACTGCCAACGTTCCAAGGCGAGTATGCCAAACAGGCGCAGCTCTGTGCTGCAGAGAACAAAGATCACATCCACTATCTGGCGCGGCTGTGTGAGATGGAATTGATCGACCGCGAACGCCGGATGATTGAACGGCGCATCAAAGCGGCGAAGTTCCCCAGCACCAAGAGCTTGGATAGCTTTGACTTCAAGATCATGCCAAGCTTGAACAAGCCCCTGACGATGGATCTGGCACGATGCGATTACGTTAATCGCAGGGAGAACATCATCGCGCTCGGCCCGTCAGGCACGGGCAAGACACACATCGCCCTGGGACTTGGGCTGGCTGCATGTCAAAGAGGACTGAAGGTGCGCTTCACAACGGCTGCGGCATTAGTCCATGATCTGATCGAGGCTCAAGATGAGCGGAGATTGCAGCGCCTTCAAAAGCAACTGACCAGCCAGAACCTGTTGATCATTGATGAACTGGGCTTCGTACCGCTCAGCAAATCTGGCGCAGAGCTGCTCTTCGAGGTCATATCCCAATGCTATGAACGCGGCTCCATCATCATAACCTCGAACCTGCCCTTCGATGAATGGACTGAAGTCTTTGGCTCTGAGCGGCTGACCGGTGCGCTACTCGATCGTTTAACCCATCACGTCCACATCCTCGAGATGAATGGCGAAAGCTATCGGCTCAAACACAGTCGCAACAACCGAAAATAACCAGCCCGCAATCACAGTCAGAATAATGCTGGCCTTATGGCCAGCATGCGCTTTGGCACGCTTCAGCTTTGTGACGAGCACGCGTGCAAAAGCGCCACAAAACATCAACCGAAGTGGCCCATTTTTACGCCGCGACATGGACCCATTTTACTCTGCGATTGACATCTGATTCCACCAAGTTTGGGGCATGGGACCGGAACCTGATGACGGAATGGCATGCCCGCTATGGTGGGCGCGGTGTGATGATCTACTGGCATGTCGAGCGTCAGGCGACCTGCATCTATTCCCAATTGAAGCGGTGTTCATCATCCGAAGTAGCGGCCATGATCGAAGGTGTCCTTCGGCACTGCACCGATATGGAAATCCAGCGCCAGTATGTGGACAGCCATGGTCAGAGTGCCATTGGCTTTGCCTTCTGCCATCTTCTGGGTTTCGAGTTGGCACCTCGTTTGAAAGCCATCGCCCGACAGAAGCTGGCCCTGCCGCACGCCGGTATGCGAGGTCAGTTGCCAAACCTGCTACCCATTCTCTCCAGCACCATCGATTGGGCCGAGATCGAACAGCAGTACGACGAAATGGTCAAATATGCCGCTGCCATGCAGCATGGTACAGCTGATCCCGAGGCTATTTTGCGCCGCTTTGCCCGTGCCGATGTGATGCACCCGACCTACAAGGCACTCGCTGAGTTGGGGCGTGCGATCAAGACAATCTTCCTGTGCCGGTATCTGCGATCTGAGGCCTTCCGCCGCGAAATTCATGAAGGACTGAATGTCGTCGAGAACTGGAACAGTGCGAACGGCTTTGTATTCTTCGGCAAAGGTGGCGAGATTTCCAGCAACCGGATTGCCGATCAGGAGATCGCCGCCCACGCCCTGCACCTGCTTCAGGCGTCCCTCGTCTATGTGAACACGCGCATGGTGCAATCGGTTCTGTCGGAACAGGACTGGATCAGTCGATTGTCCGAGCGGGATCTGCAAGGGCTTTCTCCACTCTTTTATCTCCATATCAATCCGTATGGCCGGTTTGATGTGGATCTGGACAAGCGGATCGACTTTGGAAATCTGGCCGCATGAAACTCTTTACAAAGTGCGTGAACTGTAAAGAGTGTACGGATAAACTTGCCTGTAAAACAGGGACGATGAGAGGCTTTGAAAAATGCTGCCCAACCGGCAAAATGTAAAGAGTGATGCTTGTGATCGCCCTGCGGATGCTCATGAGCGTGGTCGGGACTTTCTGGGAGAGGCGGAAATCACTCGGTTGCTGAAGGCGGCCAAACGTGGCCGCCATGGTGTTCGGGATCATCTTTTGCTGCTGCTGATGTTCCGGCATGGGCTGCGCGTATCAGAAGCTATTGCCCTGCGCAGTTCTGACGTAGACCTTGATCAGGCGCGCCTCTGGATATCACGGCTCAAGAATGGTCTGAGTGTCGAGCAGCCTATTGCAGGGGACGAGTTGAGAGCGATCCGCCGCTGGTTGGCTTTGCGAGAAGATACACTTCCGTGGCTGTTTGTGTCTGAACGCAAACAGCCCCTTACCCGCCAGGCGGTGAACTATATCGTTGCGCGCGCGGGCAAGCAAGCGCAGCTGGGGCATATCAATCCCCACATGCTGCGACATTCCTGCGGTTTTGCTTTAGCCAACAGGGGGTATGACCTGCGTCTGATCCAGGATTATCTCGGGCATCGGGAACCGCGGCACACCGCACATTACACCCGCACGGCTGCAGGCCGGTTTGAAGGGCTTTGGTAGAGGATAGAAAAAATGACTGTCAAAATTCCTGACAACATTTTCGAGGGCCTGGTCAGATGGATGGTTCGGGGCCCGTGGCCCGAGCATTTCCAGCAGGCCATTCACGACCACACCGGGCTGTATTGCGAACACCATGACATCGATAACTTCGAGGCCCTTGCGGATCGGATCGGCGGGCACTGGGTGAGTGTCCTCAACGATATGGCCCTCAACGATTTTCTCGGCCGGGAAACCGAGGACGGGAATGTGGTCACGGCCTATCTCAAACGCCGAGGCTGGAAGGAAAAGAAGATCGCAAGGGCCTATCTCGAAGGCATTCGGGATTCCGCCGTCAGCCTGTACGAAGTCAGCGATATCGTCCCGGGAGAATCGTTCCTTGCACGCGATCTGATACTGGACGGCGAGCCCTTCCGGGTGTTGGAGCGCCGCGCAACAAAGACCATGGCACCATGGGAGAAGTTCGCCCTGCGTATTGTGAATGTGCGCGGCCAGAATATCATCTCTGGTGGGCTCCTGCCGCTCGAGCCGGATCTGGCAGATGATCTTCTGTCTGAATTCCGCGAAATGGTTGCAGAGGCCGAAATCGGATTCGAGGAGATGATCGCCGAGGCACGTGCTGAAAGTGATTTTGGGGAAGAGATCCCTCCCGAGGGGATCCAGGACATTGCCTTGGGTATCGCGCTGAAGTCGGCAAGCGCCTTCATCGCCACAACCTGGATGGCCGCAACGCCCCTGCATCCGGACGAGCAAGTGCTTCCCCAACTCTTCAATTTTGATGGCGACGAGGTGGAGTTCATCCAGCTCGTCTACCGTTTCGAGAAGGGGACGACCCAGGCTCAGATCCGCAAAGTCCTCGACGGTGAATCTGACATGGAAGCCGCCTCAGATAAGATCTGGAACTGGGTCGATCGCGGCGGACGTACCGCGACAAAGCCGCAGAAAGCGCTGCCAGAGGGCGGCCAGATGTACAATTCCCAGCTCGACGACGGATCACCGGTGCTCGGCATGGTCACCCTCAACGGTCGCACACTCGAAGCGGATATCAATTCCGAGCCTCGTGCGCAGGAACTGAAACTCCGTCTTGCCGATTTGCTCGGCGATCTCGTCAAACAGCCGCTTGTGGCCCGGCAGACACTGGAACAGGCCATGGCGGCGCATCGCGAAAATGGCGCGACCCCTGAACCGCTCGACCTTTCCGAAGAAGAGCAGGCAGCAATCCGGGCGGAGATGATGGGACAGCATTACCAGGGCATTCTGGATCGCCCAATCGGCCTGCTCGACGACAAAACCCCGCGCGAGAGCGTGCGCACAGCCAAGGGTCGACGGGACGTCGCCAAATGGCTCAAGGTCCTGGAGTTGAACGAAGCCAAGGCAAGAGACGGCACAAACACACCCATCTACGACTTCAGTTGGATGTGGCAGGAGCTAGGGGTCATTGAAATCAGAAAGTAATGTTCACAAATGTTCCAGAATTTGTCCGATTTCGCAGCCTCGGGCCGGTTAGGCCAGTCACGACCCCACCCGATCAGAATGTGAGTATTGATCCTATGCCTCTCTGGACAATGCCGCTTTTACACTCATTTCCAGCGCGCGAATTGCGGGTTCGGCGTTAGGCCGAACGATGAGGCGGACAGTATAGTCCGGCAAGGCTGGGAGCACTTCGGATCCGATTGCTTCTACGCCAGACTCCAACATGCTTTCGGGCAATGGTGCGACGGCAAAGTCCGCCGCAACAGCCGCGACTTGACCAGCAGAGTGCTCGCTTGTCAGCGCTGTCCGATAGGGACGCTCCGCCCTTATACATGCGTCGATTGCTGCTTGTCGCCACGCGCATGTTTCATGGGCCAATGCGAGTGGAACTGGCACCTGATAGGCTGCCGACCCTGATGCGGCTCCGATCCATACCAGCCGCTCGCGGTGAACGATGATGCCAGGAGCCTGAGGGGTATCGTCTGCCAGAGTTACGAGGCCGACGTCTAGTTTTTCACTCTCGATTCCTGCCAATATCTCGCTGCTGGGCCCAAGAACAACACTAATTTCAATCGCAGGATAAGTCCGTGCAAACGTCTTCAGGATCGCTGGTAACCAGCGCGTTCCATAATCATCCGGGGCTCCGAAACGCACTCTGCCCACGGTTTGTCGCGTTCCAAACCGCGCTGCTATTTCGCCGTTTAGTGACAGCATGCGTCTGGCATAGCTCAACAATGCATTTCCATCCTCGTTGAGATGTACACTTCGACCACGCCTTTGGAACAGTGGTCGACCTATTTGCCTTTCAAGCTTTGCGATCCTACCACTGATTGCAGCAGGAGAGCGAAACACGATTGCTCCAGCGGATCGGAATGATCCGGTTTCGCAGACCGCCACAAATGTGCGTAGCGCATCCGCGTCTAGCAGCCGCGCACTATTTCTCTGTGCTTCGTGCCCGTTCGTGAGAATATTCATGCTGTTCACTTTATCCGATCAGTCTGAACATAACAATCTGTTTTGACGATCAGGGAAAACGTGGCACTTTGAAGTATGAACAATGACACTCCTACTGAATTAAGGCCCGTATCAAATAGAACGTCCGCTAGTTACAGTTCTGCTTATGCTTTGATGGCATTCGGCATACTGACCATCCCAATCATGGATGTGATCGCCAAGGTGCTCACTATGGATGGAATGCCAGGGACACAGGTCGCGTTCGCGCGATTCATTGGCCAAGGGCTTTTTACGCTTGCGCTACTGCCCTTCGCTATCCTGTTCATTCCTGGCGTTTCCTCTCAACAATCGTCATCCAAGAAGAAATCGGTACTCACGCGCACTATAGCTGACCTGCATGCTGCATGGACAAAGACCAATTTGGCAAGGGGTGTCGCTCTTGCGGGGGCAACGGCCTTCTTCTTTACTGGACTTGCTACGCTGCCTCTGCCTGCATCTGCCGCAATCCTATTTCTAGCTCCCCTCATCCTAACATTGCTCGGAGGGTTTTTTCTGAATGAGCAACTGACCTTTCGTAGAGTTGCTCTCTGTGTCGCTGGGTTTCCATGTGTTCTTTTGATTGTCCGTCCCGGATTCGACGGACTTGGCTGGGATGCGCTCTACCCATTGGCAGCGGCATTCCTGTTCGCTATTTATTTTCTGCTCACGCGCATGGGATCAGGTCAGGGTTCGCCCCTATCGATGCACATCATCGCAGCTGTTTCTGGAACAATTGCTCTCGCACTTTGGCTTTATGCAGCTGATCCAGCATCGGCAAGTTCCCGGGTCATCTGGCCAACGAATTCTTCTGCATGGGTGGCGCTTGCGTCGTTAGGGATCATCTCAACAATTGCACACATGGCAATTATCGTTGCATTTGCTCGCGCACCAGCGTCAGTACTTGCGCCACTCAACTACTTGGAGATAGTCTCTGCGACAGCTCTCAGCTTTGTAGTATTTGGAACTTTGCCTGATGGATGGACTGTAATTGGTGCTATGCTCATAGTAGCGATTAGTTACGCGGCAACAAAGGCAGAGTGAACTTCTGTCAATTCAAAATCAACTTGTGTGGCGGGGCGCACAGTTTTAGTTTCGGGGCCCGCCAATTTCATCGCCCCACCCATTCAGGACAACCTTTTTTAGACCCTCATAGGCTTATGGTGAGATGCCGGAGAGAACTTCCACGGAAAAATAACTGGCAATACAAAGCACTACATTGGCGGGGCAGAAGCAGTGTAAATCAGCTTATCACCCTATTAGTATTTTGAATTTCGTTACGACTATTGAGGCTGCTAGCGTTGGAGGCAGCGGCATCAAAGGGACGTAAACGGTGGATAACAAATCAAAACATTTTTCGGAGCCGGTCGAGGTCGATTTTGTAGAAACTATCACGACGAACGGCCAATTGGCCATTAGTACGCCGCTTGACCCCCAAACTGTCACAAAAAACCACCCAGTGTTGTTTTTTCATGGCGCAACTGTTCCAACACAATTCACCTCTGAGTATCAGATGGGGGGCATTTCTTGGATGGGTCAGCTCCATCGGCGTGGCTGGCCTGTGTTTGGTTTGGACTTGCTTGGTTATGGCCGATCTTCTCAGTATCCTAGCCCTGAAAGTTCCGATCCAAACCCGCGTGATTATGGAAGCGCGGAATCCGTACAAGGGGATATTGAAGTAGCGGTAAATTGGATTCTGGAAAAAACCAACGCAGCATCTGTACACATTGTAGCAATTAGCCGGGGAGCAATTCCGGCTGGTCACTACGCTGGCAACAATCCAACTAAGGTTCGCAGTCTAACGCTTCACGCACCAATAACGAAGAAAGCAGGAATTGAACCAGAGGTTGTAGAAGAACTATTGGGATCCCGAGAGATTCCAAGAACGGATACATTTTCCCTATCTGCAAACGATCGTTTCAAGCTGCTCTCAGAGGATCGCCCGGAAGGCACTGTTTCCAGCCTAGAAAAACCGTTCGTCCAAAACTGGGTTACCCACTATGGAGAAACGCTGGCAGACACGGCAGAGATGTCCAATACCGAAGCCGGAGATCGTCCGATCGCTACACCAATTGGGTTTGCGGTGGACATATTTGACGCGTGGCACGGAAGATATTTCGATCCCGCACTAGTGACCTCCCCGTTCCTTCTACTTCGCGGGGACTGGGACCGCTTTCTAACTCCTGCGGCGGAGACACAAAGCCTTTACGAAGAGATTGGCGCTACAGAAAAATACTATGTTCAGTTTCCCAATGCGACACATTCACTGCTTTTCGAAGAGGGACGGCATGAAATGTATCGCGTGGTAGAAGATTTCCTTTCCCGTTTTGATTGAAATTTAAGGAGCTACACTATGTTCAAGAAAGCCCGGATAGTCCGAACTGAAGGCATCGACAACGAAGCTGACTACTTTGAGAGGGTAAAGCGAAACGAAGTTTTCTTAGGGCTCGACCGCGAACAAATGGCCCTTTCGCAACAGAAAATTTCAAATTCCGTAGTGGGTGTCGCGGGTGCTGGTGGTTTGGGGGGCGCGGTCGCGCTTTTACTGGCACGCCTTGGCGTTCGACACATCAAGGTAGGTGACCCAGACAGTTTCGAACTGTCGAACATCAACCGGCAGCTAGGTGCGACCCCGGCAAACGTTGGTCGTAATAAGGCAGTTGTTGTAGGCGAGATCATTCAAGAAACGACACCAGATGTTACTGTCGAGGTTTTCCCAGAGGGCATGCAGAAGCATGTTGCAAAAGAGTTTGTCGATGGGTGTGATCTGATTATTGATTGTATCGACTTTTACAACGTCGACGAGCGCTATGACCTACATCGGGAGTTCAGGGCCAGCGAAAGATGCAAAGGTTGCTTGGCTTCAACGGTCGTGGGTTACGGCGCGAATGTCTATTTGTTCACAAAAGATGGGTTGAAGTTAGAGGACTTCTACGACATTCCGCCTGATACAGAACAGGACGAAGAAGTCGTAGACAAGTTAGTGCGTTTGCAAGCTTCATTTCTGCCAAGGTTTCCAAGCAAGACAACCCTTTACGACTGGATAGCGGAGAAGGGAAATGTCCCAATTCTAGCGGTGTCACCACCGCTTGGCCAGTACTTGTTGGTCGCCCGAGCCGCTCTGATGCTGACAGATATGGACATGGAGCCCTACTGTACAGAGCTTCCGCCGATGCCCAAATATCTGTGGGTGGATGCTTCTACCTTCGATTGCGATATTTATGAGTTTGATGGCGAATTTGTGAATGAAGGCGAACACGAGAAACTGTTTGCGGACGTCATTCAAGCGCGCAGTAGCAAAGTCACCGCAGCTTAAATCACCACCAACCGGGAGACACGAAAATGAGGGAGCAAGGCACTTCAGTCGAGAACTTCATCACTACGACCGTTTCTCGCAACGAACAGGACGTGGAGGCTGCAAGAGAATTATGGGACGCGGTTTACGCTGGCGAGTTTGGTTGGCTATCTCAGGATATCGATCCAAGTAACGACGAGTACCATCCAAGATCGGTTTATGCGGTGTGCCGCCAAGATGGTCATCCTGTAGGCACTTTACGCATCGTTAACCAAGCAGATCCCGGGTTCTACATCACGCAAAAATTAGAGGAAGAACCGCTCACAAATTACTTGTGTAAGGGTGTTGAAATTCAGCGTCTCATGGTGCGCCGCGATTATCGCGAGCGAAAGATCCAAAACGCCCCATTCGGGATCTATGGTTGTCTTGTGAAAGCTTGTTTCCAATACGCTCTGGCTACCGGCATGGATTGGGTTCTCGCCGATTGTCATAAAAACATTGATATCGGTCCGCTGAAGTCAATGAAAACAATGGGCTTTCGCGAGACAGGTCACTCATATCGCGACAATTACAATGGTGAGGAATGCATAGTCCTCATCATTCGAACTAAAGAATGGGTGCGTGATGTTGTTCACCGCCGTACCCGGTTCAACGAGTATCTCTTTGGCCACGAACCAAATTTTACAATGGAGCTATAAATGGACACCGCGATTTTCGACACCTATGAGTCTAATGTGATGCGCTATGGGCGCACGTTCCCGGTCGTGTTTAGCCGTGCCCAAGGCCCATTTTTGATTGATGTCGCAGGGAAGAAATACTTCGATTTCATCCTTGGCTCAGGTGCGCTCAACTATGGCCACAATCACCCCAAGATAAAAGGTGATGTTCTCAGATACCTAGAAGATGACTCAGTTGTTTTGTCGCTCGACATGTATACGACAGAGAAATCCGCCTTTATCACTGAAGTTGTCTCGACTTTGCTCGAGCCAAGGGGATTGAACTACAAGATTCAATTTCCAGGACCAACTGGCACTAATGCTAACGAAGCCGCATTGGCACTTGCACGCAAGGCGACGGGCCGTCAGACAGTGTTTGCATTCACCAATTCCTTCCACGGTATGTCGCTTGGATCGCTAAGCGTATCTGGCTCTGAGTCAACGCGATCGATCGGTGGCGTTGGAAGACACGATGTAATTCGAGTGCCTTATGACGGATTTCCATCACCGACATTCCCTTCAGCCGACCTGATTGAGAGTTTTATATCCTCGCCAGGCAGCGGTGTAGAGAAGCCAGCGGCCATTATCCTAGAAACAGTGCAAGCCGAAGGCGGTCTTAACGTCGCAAGCCGGGAGTTCCTACAACGGATCGAGAAGATGTGCCGACAAAACGATGTGTTGCTAATTGTGGACGATATTCAGGCGGGAAGCGGAAGGTGTGGATCTTACTTTTCCTTCGAAGACGCCGGAATTCAGCCGGACATTATTACTCTTTCTAAATCTCTGAGCGGTTTTGGAATTCCGTTGTCGATAGTGCTCATCCGGCCGGACATAGATGTATGGAAACCCGGTGAGCATAGTGGCACCTTTAGGGGCAGTAATATTGCATTCGCATCGGCTCGATCCGCAATCTCTTTGTGGAAGGATGATAAATTTCTGAGCAATATCAAGATGATCAACACCCAATTTGGCAAGAAGTTGGATGAACTTTGCAGCTCATACCCGCGCTCGATTGAATGCAAGCAGGGTAAGGGGCTGATGTCTGGTCTGAAACTGCGACCCGAATGCAATGCTCGAAGTGTCATCTCCGATGCCTTTTCCCGCGGGCTGCTTGTCGAATCTTCTGGTCCAGAGCGTCAGGTCCTAAAAGTTTTCCCTTCTTTGACCATAACTCGGGACGAACTGGCAGCTGCGTTGGAGATATTGGAAGAATCTATCATGGAGACGGAAAATGCAGCCTAGAAATTTAACAACCACGAATACTCAAAACAATTTCAAAATCATCAAAAGAAGTGGCTTGATTCTTACATCGGACATCATCGAAGTGATGAGGGGAAGTGTGGCGGCGGTGCACATAAAAAGTGCCGCCAGTCGCGATACATGTAAGAAAATTATCGAAAATTTCGACTCGAATAAGGGTATCATGGTTCGAAAAGATGGCGTGCCCGGAAATTACATCGGCTCCTCACATTTCAAGAAAACTGCCGAAGAATACTTTTCTGAATCTTCGACGAACGAGCCACATATTCGGACCCTTCTCGGTGACGTTGTTGATCCTATGTGTAAAACGCGGAGCAATATTGGGCCACAGAAGCGGCTGCATATCGCAGTTGTAGCGGAGTAAAAGTCCGCCAGTTTGTGCCCTTCGTTTATTCGGAGGGCGGGAGATGTATTCTGTGGATATTTATAGTCGTGTGCGCCGTGCTTGTTTGAAGGACGGTATGTCTGGCCGAGAAGCGGCGCGGTTTTTCAACATGGCGTAATCAGGATCAGCACTCAGTTACCCCTGTTATTCTGGATGCACATGCAATTGAAAAGGAGACTGACCAATGGAATATTTTGCTGGTTTGGATGTGTCCATGGAAGAGACGCATATCTGCATTCTGGATCGTGAAGGGGCCCTTATTCGTGAAGGAAAAGCGAGCTCAACACCAAAAGCGATCGCTGACTTCCTCGCTTCTGGACCACCATGTGCCAAAGTTGTATTTGAAACGGGACGGATGGCACCAATGCTTTACCATGGGCTGACGGAGCTTGGTGTCCCGGTTGTTTGCATCGAGAGCAGGCAAGCATATCAGGCCCTTAAATCTCTGGCCGGCCACAAGACGGACCGCAATGATGCCCGCGGTTTGGCACACCTGGCGCGGACGGGATTCTACAAGCCGACCCATGTCAAATCACTGTCAGCGCACGCAATCCGGTCGCTGATCGCAGCCCGCAAGAAGCTGGTCGGACAGCGTGTGACGCTCGACAATCAGATCCGCGGTCTGGTCGTCGTCTTCGGCGTGCGGCTGCCACGAGCTTTGTCTCCGGCATTCAAAAACGCGGCGCTAAAAGTTAGCGATGGAGTGCCTGGCCTCCATGCCGCAATTTGCGGACTGTTCGCAGCACGCGAAGCAATCCTCGCGGCGGTTGCAGCCATTGATGGCGACATCAAAAAGATGACCCGCAAATCCGAAGTCTGCCAGCGCCTTATGACGGTACCAGGGGTCGGTCCGATCACAGCATTGGCCTTTGCCGCAGCAATTGATGATCCGTCGCGTTTCAGGAAATCGCGTGATGTGGGGGCGTATCTTGGACTGGTGCCGCGACGGCATCAATCTGGTGAAATCGACTACACGGGCAGCATCTCAAAGCGGGGCGACGTGCGCGTCAGAACGCTTCTCTATGAGGCCGCCAATGTGATGCTGACGCGGTATGCCGCTCCGCTCAAATTGAAGACATGGGCCCTCGCAATCGGTGCGCGCTCAACGATGAGAAAGGCCCGAGTGGCTCTGGCGCGTCGTCTGGCAATCATACTTCATGCCATTATGCGAGACAAAACTGACTTCCAGTCCGCGTAAGGCTTACGAGGCGACAACGAGGATTCCTAAATCAAAGTTCCCATCTGGGACGATGCCCGAGGGAGGGCGTGAGACACGGCGCCGATTCTGTAGCAACAGCCAAGACCAACGGTATGATTGCGGTTTCAACATTGCCGACCCACACCCAGCCAACCCCATCATGAACCTCAGAGTTCGAAGAGAACAAAGGCAACCTCTGACATCAAAAGCAGGAAACTCAGGAAACACGCATTGACAGATTAGAGAACCCCATCATGAACCTCAGAGTTCGAAGAGAACAAAGGCAACCTCTGACATCAAAAGCAGGAAACTCAGGAAACACGCATTGACAGATTAGAGAACCCCATCATGAACCTCAGAGTTCGAAGAGAACAAAGGCAACCTCTGACATCAAAAGCAGGAAACTCAGGAAACACGCATTGACAGATTAGAGAACAAAGATCGTAAGACGATCGCGAAGATGCTGCGCCATGAACTTCCGCCTGGGTATCGTCGGTCGGAAGCGCCTCGGCGGCCAACGCTTGATGGTTATGTTGGTGTGGTCGATGAGATACTGCGCACAGACAAAGCCCTGATCAAAAAGCAGCGACACACGGCCAAGCGCATCTTTGAACGGCTGCGCGATGAGCATGGATATGCCGGCAGCCTGACCACGGTGACCTATTACGTGCGCGAGCAAAAACGGCGCACCAAAGAGGTGTTTGTGCCGTTGTCGCATCGGCCGGGCCATGCGCAGGTTGATTTTGGTGAGACGCTGGGCGTGATCGGTGGCGTGGAATGCAAGATCCACTTCTTCGTGATGAGCTTGCCACATTCTGATGCGGTGTTTGTGAAGGGATATCCAGCTGAGACAACCGAGGCGTTTTGCGATGGCCATGTGTCCGCCTTTGCATTCTTTGGCGGCATTCCGCAATCCATTCTCTACGACAATACCAAGATCGCCGTGGCTCGGATACTCGGGGATAAGACGCGCATCCGCACACGTCGGTTTACGGAACTGCAGTCGCATTACTTGTTTGATGACAAGTTTGGCAGACCCGCGCGAGGGAACGATAAAGGCAACGTTGAGGGCATGGTTGGATACACCCGCCGCAACTTCATGGTTCCCGCACCTCGCTATGACAGCTTTGATGATCTGAACGCACATTTGGAAGAGAAGTGTTTAGCACGTCAGGACGATACGTTGCGGGGTCACACCCAAACCATAGGCGCACGCCTGATGTCGGATTTGGATGCTCTGATGGGATTGCCCGTCGCAGAATATGAAGCCTGCGATCACGTCAGCACGCGTGCAACGTCGATCTCAATGGTGCGCTATCGCAGCAATGATTACTCGGTGCCAGTAGCCTATGCGCACCACGATGTTCATGTGCGTGGGTTTGTGCATGAGGTTATCATCGGCTGCGGCAATGAGATTATTGCGCGGCACAAACGATCCTACACATCAGCGGATATGGTCTTTGACCCATTGCACTTTTTGCCCCTGCTTGAACAAAAGGTGGGTGCCCTGGATCAGGCCGCGCCTTTGCAGGGTTGGCATTTGCCAGATGTATTTGCCACGCTGCACCGACTGCTTGAAGCCAGAATGGGTAAGCCGGGCAAGCGAGAATACGTTCAAGTCTTGCGCCTTTTGGAGACCTTCGAAATGGATGTTGTGCAAGGCGCAATCCAGCAGGCAATAGATATGGGTGCAATTGGCTATGACGCCGTAAAACACCTTGTACTGTGTCGGGTTGAGAAGCGGCCACCACGATTGGATTTGGACTTCTATCCATACTTGCCCAAGGCCAATGTCGGCACAACACGCCCATCCAGTTACATGAGCTTGATGGGAAGGACCGCGGCATGACCGAAGCCCCTCGGATTCTTCTACGGCATCATCTTAAACAACTGCGACTGCCAACGTTCCAAGGCGAGTATGCCAAACAGGCGCAGCTCTGTGCTGCAGAGAACAAAGATCACATCCACTATCTGGCGCGGCTGTGTGAGATGGAATTGATCGACCGCGAACGCCGGATGATTGAACGGCGCATCAAAGCGGCGAAGTTCCCCAGCACCAAGAGCTTGGATAGCTTTGACTTCAAGATCATGCCAAGCTTGAACAAGCCCCTGACGATGGATCTGGCACGATGCGATTACGTTAATCGCAGGGAGAACATCATCGCGCTCGGCCCGTCAGGCACGGGCAAGACACACATCGCCCTGGGACTTGGGCTGGCTGCATGTCAAAGAGGACTGAAGGTGCGCTTCACAACGGCTGCGGCATTAGTCCATGATCTGATCGAGGCTCAAGATGAGCGGAGATTGCAGCGCCTTCAAAAGCAACTGACCAGCCAGAACCTGTTGATCATTGATGAACTGGGCTTCGTACCGCTCAGCAAATCTGGCGCAGAGCTGCTCTTCGAGGTCATATCCCAATGCTATGAACGCGGCTCCATCATCATAACCTCGAACCTGCCCTTCGATGAATGGACTGAAGTCTTTGGCTCTGAGCGGCTGACCGGTGCGCTACTCGATCGTTTAACCCATCACGTCCACATCCTCGAGATGAATGGCGAAAGCTATCGGCTCAAACACAGTCGCAACAACCGAAAATAACCAGCCCGCAATCACAGTCAGAATAATGCTGGCCTTATGGCCAGCATGCGCTTTGGCACGCTTCAGCTTTGTGACGAGCACGCGTGCAAAAGCGCCACAAAACATCAACCGAAGTGGCCCATTTTTACGCCGCGACATGGACCCATTTTACTCTGCGATTGACACCTATGCGAGCCATCTTTAGCATTTTGTCCCAAAAACTTGGTGAAGATGGAGGAACGCTAAAGTTGGCAAGCTCAAACCACGGGTGCGCAAATTACTGCCGTGCCCTCTGTTGGACTGG
Organism: Roseovarius sp.; assembly: GCA_965207105.1. Lineage (GTDB taxonomy): Bacteria > Pseudomonadota > Alphaproteobacteria > Rhodobacterales > Rhodobacteraceae > Roseovarius. Next base: position 61,354 of record CBDBLS010000060.1, read on the forward strand.
AACTGGACAGTATGCTTTGAAGCCGCATGATGATGTAGCACAGGTCAAGCACGCTGGTGACGGTTACGAATTTGTGGCTACGGCCAATCATGAAGTAATTGCGGTGAATTTTTATCCCAGTATGCCTATACATGGCGGTGATCTTCGAATCTGGAACTACAAACCAACTGTCGAAGAAAAACACCAAGCAGGTTTGGAACGGACCGGGTACCCCTATTGTGAGTCGATGCTTGTCGACAAAGAATACTGGGACTTGGGTGTTAGTGAGGGCGATCTTCTTCTCATCAACGGTGGCTATGTTCACGGGGTGACACGCCAAAGCGACGAGGGTCGCCGTGTCCTGCTTCACGCGTTCCTTGGCTTCACAACCGAAAATGATGCATTATGGTGGACGTAGCACCCGTTTCCAAATGCGCTTTGACATGCATCTCGCTCAAAACCACGTCTGTGCCAAGTGCAATGGCGAAATACAAGAGATCCGCTATTCGCGGTTTTGAATGGTCTGGTACGGCTCTTCTTTCTTGGCGTTCTGACCATAATTCTGAAATGCGATACCCATCGTGATTACAATCGGTGGCGGACTTTGCGTACTTCAGTATAGATCAGCGAGCTTGAGGGCACTTACTGGACTATTGGACAGGATCGCCGTCACACCAAAGATCGAGGTCTTGAATGTCTTATAGTGAACCACGCATTTTTGTTGCTAAGATAGTTGATGTGGGCGAAGAAAAAATCTTCATGGACCCTAAAATTCTTTTGATACGCGCCTTCATGGCTGGAGCAATCTTGGCCATTGCCGCCGTTTTTGCTGTCACTGTTGGTGTTCAAACCGGCTATCCAATCATTGGGGCCGTTTTGTTTCCGGTCGGGTTTTGTATGTTATATTTGATGGGGTTTGACCTTGTAACTGGGGTATTTGTCCTTGCTCCTTTGGCGTGGATAGATCGTAGAGAAAACGTCACTGCGGTAGGTGTTGCAAAGGCGATCTTTATAACATTTTTTGGTAATTTTCTTGGTGCACTACTCGTCGCGTTCCTAACTTCAGTGGTCTTCACGTTTGGTTTCACGACAGAACCAAGTCCTGTGGGCGAAGTAATTGCGAACATCGGAAAAGACCGAACGGTCGGATATAAAGAACACGGCGCAGGTGGAATGACCACGATTTTCATTCGAGGTGTCCTGTGCAATTGGATGGTCTCATTGGGAGTCGTGGGAGCAATGATCTCTGATTCTGTCAGCGGCAAAGTTATTGCGATGTGGATGCCCATAATGCTGTTTTTTGGCATGACTTTCGAGCACTCGGTGGTAAACATGTATCTGTTTCCGACGGCTTTGATGTTAGGCGGTGAGTTTTCCATTGGGGATTATCTCATCTGGAATGAAATACCTGTGGTTGTGGGTAACTTTGTCGGAGGACTGGCTATGACTGGCTTACCTCTATATTATGCACACCTCAGTGTTCCTCAGCTGAATAAGAAAACCAAGTCTGGTAGCAAAGCACGCATATGAAAGCCAATACGCCCCGCATCTCAACCCGATTGAGCGCCTTTGGGGTGTCATGCACGAATGGATCATCCATAATCGTCACTACGCCACATTCGATCAGTTCACCGAGGCCATTTTCAACTTCTTCCGCCAAACCCTACCCGACAAATGGCGCGATTTTCGCGACACTGTTACCGACAATTTCAGGATCGTTTCTCTCAAGGAATACAAACTGATCTGACCTCAAATCTTCAGCTCAATTCGGGCGCGGGAGTATATCTGATACGAAGACAAGCCTTTTGGCGATTATCCTGCACTGTTTCGATAGCGATATTTTGTGATTCACACGACATAGAACCTGTGGTAAAATCGTGTGCGGGCGGATGAGGAATAACGCATGATCTTCTCTCCTGAATGTTGAAGCAGACCAGCTGGAAGCCGGTGGTTTAAATCCAATATACACCGAGTCCTCGGGCCTCCGAATTTTCACGGGTTGACGTCATAGCGGCGATCGATTCAAGTAGGGTGATGATCCGGCCTGATTTTCTTTCTTCTATAGAGCGCCTTGAGCTTGAGGCCTGCGTTCGCAGGCAGCGCGAGGATCATGGAATAGCCCGGCGCGCAAATGCGATCTTGCTGCTGGATGACGGTGAGAGCTGCGTCCAAATTGCCAAATTTCTATATTTGGACGACGACACCATTCGTGGCTGGCACAAAACCTATCGTGACAGCGGCTGGGACGCACTTACCGTCGACGGCTGGAAAGGTGGTCAATCACGTTTGACGTCGACACAGGAAGCTGCACTATGCATTTGGCTGGAGGGACGCTTTTGCCGCTCGACAGTTGAGATTGGATCGCACATTACGTCTAGATTTTGCCTGGAATATTCACATTCCGGCTGCATCAAGCTTCTGGCTCGGTTGGGCTTCGAGTACCGCAAGCCCAAGCCCTTGCCGAAGGTAGCATCGGCCGACAAGCAGGCCGACTTCATTGCGATGTATGAACGCCTGATGACCGAGCCTGGAGCGGATGAAGCCGTGTATTTCGCCGATGCCGTCCACCCGGAATATCAGACAAAGCCTGCATACGGCTGGGTCAAGGCCGGATCAAACCCAGCGGTCACCACCACGGCAGGACGTGGCCGCGTGAATATCCATGGTGCGCTCAACCTTGAAACCTTCGACACGCCCTTTGTGGAGCCAACCACCGTTGACGGGGTCAGTGCCGTACAGCTTCTCGCCAGGATCGAGGCTCGCAACCCCGACAAGCGCATCATTCACGTCATCCGGGACAACGCAGCCTATCACAAAGGGCCAGACATCAGGGCTTTCCTCGCAAGGCCAGACTGCCGTATCCACCTGATCCAGTTGCCGCCGTATTGCCCACATCTCAACCCCATTGAACGATTATGGGCCATCATGCATCAACATGTGACGCACAATCAATACTACCCCTCACAAAAACAGTTTGCGAATGCGATCCTGAAATTCTTTCGCGAAACCATCCCAGATGAATGGAAGACCTTCCGAAGCCAGGTGTCAGACAGATTCCGCATCGTCACTCACGAGAAATTTCGGGTTTTGGCGTAAGGGCTGTATAGTTGGAAAATCAAAACCCCATGATTAATATCCATGACCAGCCGCCCATCAAGGGCTTTCGCCACCCCACGACGGTTATCGCCTACGCGGTCCGGGCCTGTCATGGCTTCGCGCTCAGCCTGCGGGATGCCGAGGATCTCATGGCCGAGCGCGGGGTGAGCGTGTCCTGTGAGACCATTTGGGTCCGGGTGGACCGATTTGGCCCGAAATTCGCGGCAAAGATACGGCGGGGTCGGCCACGACCTGCGGACAAGCGGTATCTTGATGAGGTGGCCATCCAGACAGGAGGTCAACAATATCGACTCTGGCGCGCCATTGATGCACGGGGGGATGTGTTTGATATTCTGGTCCAGTCCCGGCGGAACAGGAAGGCTGCCACGCGGTTCCTGCACAAACTCCTCAAGCGGTGGGGAAAGCCGCGCGTGATGGTGACCGACAAGCTGCGGTCCTGTGGGGTCGCCAAAGCGGACATTGCCCCCGGAATTGAACACCGCCAGCACAAGGAGTTCAACAACACCGCCGAAGCGTCGCATCGCCATACGCGACGACGAGAGAAAATCATGGGATGTTTCAAGTCACCCCGGCAGGCGCAACGCTTTCTTTCCGTCCATGATCAAACCGCGGCCCTGTTTCGCCCCAAACGCCACCGCCTTTCCGCTCACTCCTGCCGACACGCCGGATCAGACGCGTTCGATCTGTGGATCGGCTCTGCCGCAGAACTGGCCGCCTGAGCCGGAAATAAGCACCCCGCCGATGACCACACACCAGACAAAACAACCTGACAATGCCCGGAGAAAATATGATTTTCGCACATTCTCTTGAGAATCGGCCTGAAAGTAGCTGGGAGACCCTGGAATCCCATTCGCTCCGTGTCGCTCAAGCTGCTGCGGCACGCGCAGAAACATTTGGGGGTGGTGAATACGCCCGTTTTCTGGGGCTATTGCACGATCTCGGTAAGGAGAAGCCGGCATTTCAACGCAAACTAAATGGTGAGCGCAACACTGTCAGTCATTCAGGGGAGGGAGCACGGGTACTGCATAAAACCGGGGATTTTACTGCTACGCTTGCAGGCATCATCGCAGGTCATCATGGACATCTGCCCGACCCGGATCGACTTAAGTCCCGCGTTGACGCTGCCGAGGATATCGTACTGCCTGGCTGGTGTCCGGCACAGGCATTCGAACTACCGGAAAGGCTGGGAGAATGCCCAAAACTGACATCATATCGACTGCAGTTTCTGGTCAGGATGCTCTATGGCGCGCTCTGCGATGCAGACGACCGGGAAACGGCTGCATTTTATGCCGAGGCCGAGGGGCGGTCTATCCCCAAACATCCGACAAGCCTGACACCTGGGATGCGCGACGCGTTCGAAGCTCACATGGCCAGGATAGGCGGCGACGGAATGGTGAACGACCTGAGGCGTCAGGTTCTTGCACATGCACGCAGGATGGCAATTGAAGCGCGGGGTCTGTTCACGCTGACTGTGCCGACAGGGGGCGGAAAAACACTGACATCATTGGGCTTCGGACTGGATCATGCCCTGGCCTACGGATTGCGGCGTCTGATCTACGTAATCCCCTACACGTCAATCATCGAACAAACGGTCGATGTGTTCCGGCAGGTACTTGGTTCTGATGCAGTGCTGGAACACCACTCCAACGCCGACTGGGATGGCGAAGACGAAACCGAGTTAGAACAGCGCCGTGTCTCGGCCGCATCCTGGGACGTGCCGGTGGTCGTGACCACGGCGGTGCAGTTCTTTGAAAGCTTGCATGCTGCGCGCAAGAAGCGGTGCCGCAAACTGCCCAGCCTTGCGCGATCCGTCATCATTCTGGACGAAGCACAGACGCTGCCATTGTCGCTTTTGCGCCCATGCCTTGCGTCCCTGCGGGAATTGATGGGCGGCTATAGCGCAAGCGTGGTTCTATCGACGGCGACGCAGCCCGCCCTGACGAAAGCAGGTGGTTTTTTAGCCGATGAAGCGCTGGAAGGTGTTCGGGAAATCGCGCCCGACCCGACCAGGCTGTTCGCTACGCTCAAGCGGGTCGAGGTGCGCGATATCGGCCAGATGGACGATACGGCGCTGGCGGAGAGGTTGCGCGGGGCAGACCAGGTCCTGGCAATCGTGGACAACCGCATGCAAGCGCGCAGCCTGTTCGATGAGATATGCATGGAAGAGGGTTCAGTGCACCTGTCGACGCTGATGGTGCCAGAGCATCGGCGCAAAGTGTTGAAGGACGTCCGGGCGCGGCTGAAAGAAAAACTGCCTGTGCGGCTTGTGTCCACGTCGCTGATTGAGGCAGGTGTGGACGTAGACTTCCCTTTGGTTCTGCGCGCAGCAGCCGGGATTGACTCGCTGGCGCAGGCAGCGGGGCGATGCAACCGGGAAGGCAAGCTGGATCTCGGGTTGGTCGAGGTGTTCCGGTCCGGGCATCCGGCACCTCCGGCGGTCGAACAGTTCGCCGCAATTGGCCGCGCAGTACTGGGTGAGAAGCACAACGATCCAATCGGGCAAGAGGCGGTGGCGTCCTATTTCCAACGCTTGTGGGAAGCATATGGTCCCGAGGCGCTTGACAGCGTAGAAGTGGGTGGCATTACCGGCCTGTTGGCAGCAATCCGCAGGGCTGGATCGAAAATTCCTTACAAGCAGATCGAGGCCGCTTTCCGGATCATTCCGGGCGGTGAACGTTCGGTGATAGTCCGCGATGGTGCATGGGGTGTACCGTCCGATGAATTTGACGATCTGCGATTTCGGTCTGCCGGATTCGTTGCCGGGCGGGTCCAGCCCCATACGGTCTGCGTCCCCTGGAAAATGTGGTCAGTACTTTGGGATGACGGGCACATTGCCTGGTGGGAGGAAGATAGGTTCGAGCAACAATTCGCGGTCCTGCAGACCAGCGGTCTGTACGACGAACAGGCCGGACTGGGCGACAGGGGAGATCCGGGCGGTATCGCCTAGGGTCACGTGTTATCGCGGTCATGGATGGTTGACTGATAACGCAAGACCGGCGTAGGTGTGCACATGGAAATTTTATTTTCCACAATCTGGTCTAAAACCTCCGACTTTAGTCGGAAAAACATTCAAACGTGCGCCGAAGGCGCTCATGAACCACTGAACCCTCTGACTTTAGTCGGAGGAGGTTCAGTCTCTCTGACTGTATGACTGCCCCCGGGATCAAGGTGCTTGTTCGTGGCCGCAACGCCTGCTTCACTCGACCCGAGATGAAGGTTGAACGCGTTTCCTACGATGTGATCACGCCATCGGCGGCGCGCGGAATCCTTGAAGCGATTCACTGGAAGCCCGCGATACGGTGGGTGGTGGACCGGCTGCACGTGTTGCGCCCGATCCGGTTCGAGACAATCCGGCGCAACGAGATCGCCTCGAAAATTCCCGCAGGAAAGGCGAAATCCGCGATGAACGCGAACGACCTGGACGGGCTGTCATTGGCCGTAGACGAAGACCGGCAGCAGCGCGCGATGCTGTGTCTGGCTGACGTGGCCTACGGGATTGAGGCTCATTTCGAGATGACGTCCAGGGCGGGCCCGCAGGACAATGCAGGCAAGCATGCCGGGATGTTCCGGCGCCGGGCGGCAAAGGGACAGTGCTTTCACCAACCATGCCTTGGTGTGCGGGAATTCCCTGCGGATTTCGAGTTGGTTGCCGAGTTCCCACCGGCCATTGGCGAGGATCGCGATCTTGGCTGGATGCTGCACGATATCGATTACGCGAATGGCCGGGCTTCGGTGTTCTACCGGGCACGGATTGAAGCCGGGGTAATCGACGTCGCTCGCTGTCTGGCCGAGGGGCGGATGACATGACCATCCTGCAGGAACTGGCGACGCTCTACAAATCGCGGGCCGAGGAAAGGAATTGGCCAGGACCCGGCTTCTCGACCGAAAAAATCGGCGCAGTGATCATCCTGGCCGAGGATGGATCGGTATGCGAGATCCGGTCGTTGATGGCGCCGGATACGAAGGACAAGATGCAACCGCAAGCAATGTCTGTCCCGGCTGCCGTGAAGCGCACGCGGAACGTGACGCCTAATACGTTCTGGGACAAGACCGCTTATGTTCTGGGCGTGACCGAGACAGGGGAGGGGCCGGGGCAGGGCAAGCGCACTCTGGCCGAGTTCGCCGCATTTAAAGCGCGGCATCTGAAGTTGCTTGAAGGGACCGATAACCGTTCTCTAACGGTACTTCGGCACTTCTGTGAAACGTGGCACCCCAGGCGTTTCGCCGAATATCCGAATGCGTCGAACCTCGTGGATCAGAACGTGGTTTTTAGGATAGGCGACGGGCCTTTCCTGCATGACCTGCCTGCCGCAAGGGCGTTGCTGTCCGGGGCAGGTGAAGGTGAAGGTGAAGTGATGTGCCTTGTCACTGGCCGGAAGGGGCCCGTGGCCCGGCTGCACCCGTCGATCAAGGGCGTGAAGGGGAAGGGCGCGCAACCTTCGGGTGCATCGCTTGTCTCGTTCAACAATGACGCCGAGACATCACATAACAAGAAACAGGGCGACAACGCCCCTGTCTCGCAGGCTGCAGCCTTTGCCTATGGAACGGCGTTGAACGCGCTTCTGGCGGAGGGATCAGGCAATCATCTGCGGATTGGCGGGGACACCGTAGCTTTCTGGGCTGAAGATGGCGCCTCGGAAGATGCCTTTCGGGCGATGTTCGAGGGTGCCGATCCGGATGCCGAGAGCGAATTGCGGGATCGGTTGCGGGCTGTGGCAGATGGCAGGAAACGTGGCGAAAGCGATCTTGATCCGGATGCGCGCCTTTTCGTGCTGGGCCTGGCGCCGAACGCGGCGCGATTGGCGGTGCGCTATTGGTATCCCGGCACGCTTGGCGATTTCGCAAAGGCGGTGACGCGGTTCTGGGCGGAACTGGCCATTTCGCCGTCGCCCTTTGCAAGGGACGGGGCCGAGCAGCCACCAAAGCCCCGGATGCTGCTCTACGATGTATCGGCGCAAAGGAAGGCGGGCAACATCCCTGCCGGTCTGGGCGGTGGCCTCATGCGGGCGATCCTGACGGGTGGACATTACCCGGCGACGCTGCTCAGCGCGGTGATGGGGCGCCTGCGGGTCGAAGGAGAGCCGGACGCCAAGGCTGGCAAAGTTGATGGCCGCAGGGCCGCAATGATCGCCGCAGTATTGCGGCGGAATTACGAACAGGAGGTGCCGATGGCGCTGGATGAAGACGAACGCGATCCCGCGTATTTGCTCGGGCGGCTTTTCGGGGCATATGTCTATGCCGAGCGCAGCTATCAGAAACGTAGCGCCGGACTGCGGCAGAAATATATGGGAGCGGCCTCGGCCACGCCAGCGCGCGTGTTGCCGGTGCTCATGCGCGGCTACGAGCACAACCGCGCCGCGCTGCGAAAGGCGGGTGGAAGGAAGGCAGGTGCAGGGGTTAGGGCTGATCGGGCGGTCGCCGCCATCATTGATCATTGATGGGCTTGAGGGCAAGATGCCGACCAACCTGCCGCTGGAGGCGCAGGGGCGGTTCTTCGTCGGTTTCTACCACCAGACCTCGGCTTTCTACGCCAAACCCGGGGAAGCGGCTGACGCATTGATCGAAATGGACAACGAGGAGGATGCAACATGACCAGGCAGGCGACAACGGATTCAGTTCCGGCCAAAAAGGACGGGCCTGTCAACCGCCACGACTTCGTGTTGTTTCTTGATGTCGAGAACGGCAATCCCAACGGCGACCCGGATGCGGGCAACATGCCGCGCATGGACCCCGAGACAAACCAGGGCCATGATGTCCGACGTCTCGATCAAGCGCAAATTGCGCAACTACGTGAGCGAGGCACATGGCAACGTGGCGCCGTATCGCATCTACTTCTCCGAACGTGCGGTGCTGAACGAGGCGCACGCGGAGGCGTGGGTGGCCACGGGGGTCGAACCGACCGGCAAGGGCAACGACAAGTACAGCCATCTTCCGAAGGACGATGCCGAAGCCAGGAAGCTCCCCGACTGGATGTGCGCCAGTTTTTGGGACATCCGCACCTTTGGCGCCGTGATGTCGACGGGCGTGAACGCGGGCCAGGTGCGCGGACCGGTGCAACTGTCCTTTGCGCGTTCGGAAGAACCGATCATGCCGCTAGAGGTGTCGATCACACGCTCCTCCGTCACCAACGAGAAGGATCGCGACAAGGAGCGCACGATGGGCCGCAAGACAATCGTGCCCTATGGGCTTTACCGCGTGCAGGGCTTCATCAATGCCAAGCTGGCGCAGAGAACGGGATTTTCCCGGTCCGATCTCAATCTACTTTGGACCGCACTGCGCGACATGCTGGACCTTGATCGCTCCGCTGCGCGCGGGATAATGGCCGCACGCAAGCTCGTGGTGTTCCGTCATGACAGCGACCTGGGCAACGCACAGGCGCACCGGTTGTTCGAACGGATCACAGTCAGTCGCGTGCATGGTGACAAAGCATTGCCCGTAGGCGACGCGCGTAGCCACAATTTGCCCCCGGCACGGGCGTTTGCGGACTATCGGATCGAGGTGGACGACACCGACTTGCCCCAGGGCGTGGCGCTGTTCCAGCCCTGGTAGGGTGGACAGCTTCCCGCTTTCGGCTTTGCAACACATGCTTTTCTGCCCGCGTCAATGCGCGCTGATCCATGTTGAGAGGTTGTGGGAGGAAAACCGCCTGACCGCCGAGGGGCGTGTCTTACACGAACGCGCCGACGAAGGTGTGGCCGAAAGCCGTGATGGGATCCGGGTGCTGCGCTCGGTTCAAATCGCGTCGGAGCGTCTGGGCGTGCATGGGGTAGCGGACGTCGTCGAGATTCACAGCAATGTCCCGTTTCCGATCGAATACAAGCGCGGCCGTCCCAAGGCCCATCGTGCCGACGAGGTGCAGCTTTGTGCGGAGGCTATGTGTCTTGAGGAAATGACCGGGCGCGATGTGCCCGAAGGCGCGATGTTCTACGGGCAGCGACGGCGACGACTGTTAGTGACCTTCGACGAAGATTTGCGGGCACTCACGTCGCGGGTGGCGGCACAGGGGCGCGAGATGATGGCGAAGGGTATTCTGCCCCCGCCGACCTATGATTCCGGTCGTTGCGAAAGCTGTTCGCTGAAAGGGTTATGCCGACCGCAGGCATCGCGAAGCACCGCAGGCTGGCTGGTCCGGCGATTGACCCGTGCGGGGGTACCCGAATGAAACGGCTGCTTAACACGCTCTATGTCGCGACCGAGGGCGCTCGCCTGCGTAACCCGGATTATTCATGACGGTGCTGTTTTTTGTTGGCAGCGCTGGCGTAAGTGTCTGATTTGGCGTATAGAACATGTGTACAATCAATCCCGGACGCCGGACAATGACTGCCAACGCCGCCATGAGTGATATAGCCCGGACTTCCTTCTCTTTTCCAGCCATTCGTTCCAAGAAAGTTACGGGCTGTTTTGATGGTGGTGCGATCACCTCTGACGCCGGTGTTTTGCTTCTTGCTCAGGCGGAGCGTCGTCTGGGGATCGTGGATCGTTTGGTTGGGGTAATCCCCGATGGTCGCGATCCTTCGCGGGTGACGCATCGCATGTGTGACATTCTTCGCGCGCGGGCCATGGCCATCGCGTGCGGTTATGAAGACGGTGATGACCTGGACGAATTGCGACACGACCCTGCCTTCATGATGGCGCTCGGCAAAGCGCCCGGCGAAGACGTAGGGTTGGTGAGCCAGCCGACGATGTCGCGATTTGAGAATGGTGTGGGCCAGCGTTCCCTGATCCGGGTTGGACGCGAGATGGTGGATATCTTTTGTAGCAGCTACGACGCGCCACCTGAATCGGTGACCCTTGATATTGATGACACGTTTGATGCCGCTCACGGCCAGCAGCAACTGACCCTCTTCAACGGCTACCATGGTGAGCGTGGCTATGCCCCGATCCATGTGTACGAAGCCCAGAGCGAAAAACCAGTCGCATTCATCCTGCGCCCTGCGCGCACGCCATCCGGCGTGGAAGCGCGCGGCCATGTTCGTCGCCTCATCAGGCGCATTCGATCTCATTGGCCGCAGACCCGTATCACCTTGCGCGGAGACGGGCATTATGGCCGCCCGGAGGTCATGGCCTGGTGCGAAGCCCAGGCAGGGGTGGACTTCATCTTTGGCTTGCCAGCCAATTCTGCTTTGCGTCGTGATCCTGTCGTTACACGCGCTCAGGATGCCTGTGCGGTTCAGCGCGCGAAAGAAGGCTTGCTTGTGTTGCGCTGCTTTTGTGAGACCCAATACGCTGCCGCGAGTTGGGGTGAGACCAGGCGCCGGGTCATCGCGCGGTTTGAGGCACGCCAGGCGCATGGCATGGCTGTCAGATACATTGTGACCTCACTCGCCGACGGCACCCCGGAGCAGCTCTATGAGCGTGTCTATTGCGCCTGCGGTCAGATGGAGAATTTGATCAAGCTCCACAAAACCCAGTTGAAGAGCGATCGTACATCCTGTTCCTCGGCAACGGCCAACCAGATGCGGCTGATCCTCCACACCATTGCCTACTGGATGATCTGGGCGGTGCGCTCAGCCATGCCGAAGGCCGCCGGGTTGAAGCGATCCGACTTCGAGACAATCCAACGCCGTCTCCTGAAAATCGGAGCGCGGGTTATTGAAACCCAATCCCGGATCCGGGTTGCCTTCGCTTCAGCCTGTCCAGACAAAGCCTTGTTCATCACCATCCTGGACACTCTGCTGGGAAGACAGGCCAGCCACGCGCAGGCGCCGTAGACCGCGACTGCTCCTCCCGATGAACCCTGAAACCATAACCCGACAAATCAGCCGCAAGCGCCAAAGCCCGCGCAAACGATGCCCCATGCCCAAACCGTGAAAAACACCAGAAAGCCAACGCATAAGCGCCCAAATCAAAGCCGTCATGAATAATCCGGGCGTAAGGATGGCGAAACCATCGCAGTAGAAATCGACGGTCGCGTGGCAAAGCGGAGCCCCGCCCACCTGCTGGGACAGATCGTTCTGTTCGGCGAGACGTCAGCCTCGCCGGATGTGATGCATTTCGCGGCGGCCTCTGGCATCTCGATGGTCTGGCTGGGTTACTCGGGTAAGCTGATGGCGCGGGTTGAAGGGCCGCAATCGGGCAATGTTCTTCTGCGTCGGGCGCAGCATCGCATTACAACCGACCTTGTGGCGGCATTGCCAGTGGCGCGTGCTATCGTTGCGGCCAAGGTTGCCAACCAGCGTGCCGTGTTGCGGCGCCACCTGCGCGACTATCCCGATGCACTGGGCGCTGAAGCGGTGGAGGCTGCACAACGCCGACTGGCCGACGCGGCACGTCTTGCACTGACAGCCCCCGACCTCGATTCCACAAGAGGGCAGGAGGGCGAGGCAGGTCAGGCCTATTGGGCGGTCTTTGGCCGTCTGATCCGTTCAAAGGACGCGTTATTCGCCTTCCCGGGGCGCAATCGCCGCCCACCACGCGACCCTATGAACGCAGTTCTGTCTTTCCTTTACGCTTTGGTCGCTTTGGACGCACGCGCCGCCTGCGAGGCGCATGGTCTGGATCCGCAGATGGGCTTCCTGCACCGTGATCGACCCGGCCGCATGTCACTTGCGCTGGACCTCATGGAAGAATTGCGTGCTCCGTTGGCTGACCGTGTTGCGCTGTCTCTGGTCAATCGGCGGCAATTGACGGCGGGAGATTTTGACGCGCAGGAAACAGGTGCGGTCCTGTTGACCGAGGATGGGCGCCGAACCGTCCTGCAGGCGTATCACGAACGCAAGCGGGTCGAACTGCGCCACGCCTGGGTGGGCGAACGCATGGCTCTCGGTTTGATACCACAGGTGCAGGCGCAGCTGTTGGCGCGGCACCTGCGCGGAGATATCGACGGTTACCCGGCCTGGGTATGGTAGATGCTGGTTCTGGTGACATACGACGTGGCAAGTGGACCGGGCGGGGCTAAACGGTTGCGTCGGGTTGCCCGGATTTGCGAGGATCACGGTCAGCGTGTGCAGTATTCTGTCTTTGAATGTGACGTGGACCCTGCCCGCTGGGTAGCCATGCGCACCCGTTTGGTCGACGCGGTCAACGCCGAGACAGATAGCCTGGGATTCTACTTCCTCGGGCGAGAGTGGCGACGGCGTGTAGAGCATGTCGGCGCAAAACCATCAGACGATCCTGACGGTCTGCTTCTGGTCTGATGCGAACCTCAAGCGCCCGTGCAAGGGCCGGGCGGTTCGCAGGCCATGTTTTTATGGGTTCCTGTCTTCCTGACCCATCGTTTGGAACTGAAAGCCCGTGTCTTCTGGACGGTTCGCGCGCAGTGCGCTATTTTCCTTTTTATGACAGTGTCATAAAGTGACCTCGTCGCCCCCCATGCGGGGGCGTGGATCGAAACGCACAGTTACGTTGCCGGTGCTGTTTGATACATTGTCGCCCCCCATGCGGGGGCGTGGATCGAAACACCAACGCAGCAAACAACGGAGCGGCGGAAGTAACGTCGCCCCCCATGCGGGGGCGTGGATCGAAACAGTGATCTGGGCTATGATATCGACGGTGTTGTGTACAAGGTTGACGATCTGGGCTTGCAGGCGCGGCTTGGGTTTCGCAGTACCACACCCGGATGGGCAATCGCGCATGAATTTCCGGCCGAACTCGCCTGGACCCGGTTGGAAGTGATCGACATTCAGGTGGGTCGTACCGGTGCGCTGCCCCCGGTTGCACGGCTGCAGCCGGTGACGGTGGGGGGGTGGTTTGTCCGACGCAGGCGTTTGAAAAGCTCAAACATTTTGTGTCCGGGGCGGCCTTTGACATCGAAGGGTTGGGGGCGAAACAGGTGGAGCAATTCTACCGCGATGGCTGGATCAGGGAACCATCCGATATTTTCACCTTACAGGACCGGTGCGGGACGGACCTGCATCAGCTAAAAAATCGCGAAGGCCGGGCTGAAAAGAGCGCGAATAACCTCTTTGAAGCGATTGAAGAAAAACGAAATATTTCCTTTGGCCGATTGCTTTTCGCACTTGGTATCCGGCATGTGGGCGAACAAGCCAGCAATCTGATTGCGCGGACCTATGGCACATGGGCGGATTTTACCACAGCGATGGATGTCGCCGCAGGATTTGAAGGCCCTGACCGGGAGGGTCTGCCGGGCATTGACGGTGTCGGCAAGGTGATGGCGCGTAGCCTGGTCACCGCCTTTGCACAGCCGCATGAGCGGGACAGTATCAACCGGCTGAGCGCGCATCTGACAGTAGAGGCGGCCGCCGCGCCGGACACGGATGGCAGCCCTGTCGCTGGCAAGACCGTTGTTTTAACCGGAACTTTGGAGAAGATGACCCGGGCAGAGGCCACGGTACGGGCAGAGGCCCTGGGCGCGAGGGTGTCTGGCAGTGTCAGTGCCAGGACGGATCTGGTTGTGGCCGGACCCGGTGCAGGATCCAAAGCCGGGAAAGCCGAAAGCCTCGGGATCGACATGGTGGATGAAGATGGCTGGCTGCGGCTGATCGGGGACGCATGAGCGGGCGGCCCGAAGCCCTGTTTCCGCTGTTCGCGGAGTTGGAGACACTCGAAGGGGTGGGGCCGCGCACGGCGCAAAACCTGGCCGGATTAGACATTAGCAAGCCGCGTGATCTGCTTTACACCCTGCCGCATTCCGGGATTGACCGGCGCAAGCGTGACAGTGTGCAGGGTGCCGACCTGCCCGGTGTGGTGACGGTTGAGGTCACGGTGGGCGCACATCACCCCCCGGCGCGCAAGGGACGGCCTTACCGGGTTCAGGTTGAGGATGCGCAGGTGGCGTTCCAGCTGGTGTTTTTCCACGCCCGGGAGGATTATCTGCGCCGCATTCTGCCGACCGCCACGCGGCGGGTGGTGTCGGGCAAGGTAGAGCTGTTTGACGGGATCGCCCAGATGCCGCATCCCGATCATGTGCTTGAGCCTCATGAGGCTGGCGAAATCCCGGATTTTGAGCCGGTTTATCCGCTGACCGCAGGGGTCACGCAAAAGCTGATGGGCAAGGCATCGGCGGCGGCGCTGAAGCGGGTGCCGGGGCTGGCGGAATGGATTGATCCAGCGCAAAAATCCAAAGCAGGGTGGCCGGATTGGGGCGATGCGTTGGTTGCGGCGCATGGTCCGCAGAACATGGCAGACATCAGCGCCACCCATCCGGCAAGAGAGCGGTTGGCCTATGACGAGCTGATGGCGCATCAGTTGACGCTCGCATTGGCGCGGGCGCGGGTCAGGCGGGCAAAGGGGCGCGAAACGGTTGGAACCGGGGCGTTGCAGAACCGCGTGTTGGCGAAGTTGCCTTACACACCAACGGGCGCACAAATCCGGGCCGTCGCAGAGATCTCGGGTGATATGGCCGATGCAAGACGGATGAACCGGCTGTTGCAGGGCGATGTGGGCGCGGGCAAAACGCTGGTCGCGTTTCAGGCATTGCTGATCGCGGTTGAGGCCGGAGGGCAGCATCTGTGTTTGTGGTCAAGGGCATATTGGCACCCACTTTCGATTTTCCGAGATGAGGGTATTCGCCACGATTGCCAGTTTTCGAATGACCGCAGTGATTGCGACTTTGAACGGCTTTCCGTTTTCCCTGAGCCGTTCATAGAACGCGGCGAAGTCTCGGTTTGAGCGAACTGCAGCAACGGCGGCCATGTAGAGCGTGTTGCCAACGCTTGCTCTGCCACCGCGAATGCGGCGTTGACCCCGCATGGCGCCGGAATCGCAGTTCATGGGCGCAACCCCGACAAGGGCGGCAATCCGGGGTGCGTTGACCTGTCCCGGTTCGCCCAGTTCCGCAATCATCGTTGCCGCCGAGATCGGCCCGACGCCTGGTATCGAAGTCAGGATATCAAAGCGATGTTTGAGATCGGGTTCGCGGCGCAGAAGTTGTCGGAGTTCAGCATCCAGAGCCGCAAGGTGGCGTTCGGCCATCTTGATCCGCGCACGCATCTGTCGGCTGATCAGACTGTGCCCGGTCACGTTCAACTGGTTTTGCAAAGCTCCTTTCTGCCGGGAAATTTGCCGCCCGGCAACCGGGAGAGCGGCCAGACCGGCGCGAGCCGGGGCAGGGGGGGCCTTTGCTTCCGGTTTCACCATCGCGGTAAACAGCGCGAGGGATTTGGCGTCAATCGCGTCGGTTTTGGCCAGTTGCCCCATCATATCAGCGAACTTTCGGGTGCGGTATGGGTTCATCACAGCCACATGGAAACCCGCATCATGCAGGTGCCGGTGCGCGCGCCGATGACAGCTGCCGGTTGCCTCCGGCACGATCAACTCAGGTTGATATGATCGAAGGAAGCGGGCGAACCGTTGCAGACCTGCTTTGTCATTACTCACGCTCTGCGACAGGCCTGTTGGGTGAAGATAGACATCAAGACGTGATTCACTCACATTGATGCCGACATATACTTGCTCTGTGGCAAGCTGGGGAGAAGCGGTCTTTCCTTGTATACGGGACATCCGGGATTCCCTTTCATCTGTTCAGATCAGTTTTCCATGAATCGACCCGGTCAAGCTGCCCTGCGGCCCACAAAGCCAAGGGGAGGACGACCCAAATCGAGCGCCCGGATGGGATGGCCATCCCATCCGGGCAACCATCAATCTGCTGCAGATTGATGGCAAGGAAAACATACAAGGGGGTGATGATGGCACCCACTGAAATCCTGGCCCGGCAGCATCTGGCCGGGTTGCGCCCGCTGGCAGAGGCGGCTGGAGTGCGGCTGGATATCCTGACTGGGCGGGACCGGGGGACAGCGCGGCGTGAAAAACTGGCGGCATTGGCCGCAGGCGACATCGGGATGCTGGTTGGCACACATGCAGTGTTTCAGAAGGATGTGGATTTTGCTGATCTGCGGCTTGCGGTGATAGATGAACAACACCGGTTCGGCGTGCGCCAGCGGCTGGAGCTGAGCCGCAAGGGCATTGCCCCCGATGTACTGGTTATGACCGCAACGCCGATTCCCCGGAGCCTGGCCCTGGCGCAATATGGTGACATGGATGTCAGCGTGCTGGATGAAAAACCACCCGGACGTAAGCCAATCAAGACAGCCCTTGTGAATATGGGGCGGATGGACGAGGTGATTGATCATCTGCGCCGGGCCGTGGTCGAGGGACGACAGGCCTATTGGGTGTGCCCGTTGGTTGAGGAAAGCGAACTGGTGGATCTGTCGAGCGCGCAGGAACGGTTTGTCCGGTTGCGCGCGGCATTGGGAGAGGGCGTTGTGGGGCTGGTGCATGGCCAGATGCCGCCCGAAGAAAAAGATGCGGCGATGGCGGCGTTTCAGTCGGGGCAAACCGCTGTCCTGGTGGCAACCACGGTGATTGAGGTGGGGGTGGATGTGCCCAATGCGTCGATCATGGTTGTGGAACGGGCGGAAAGCTTTGGCCTGGCGCAACTGCATCAATTACGGGGGCGTGTTGGGCGTGGGGCGGCGGAATCCACCTGTTTATTTTCCACAATCTGGTATAAAACCTCCGACTTTAGTCGGAAAAACATTCAAACGTGCGCCGAAGGCGCTCAAGACCCACTGAACCCTCTGACTTTAGTCGGAGGAGGTTCAGTGTTGTATCAGGCCCCGTTGAGTGAAACCGGTGAGAAGCGGCTGACCACGATGCGGGACACCGAAGATGGGTTTCGAATTGCGGAAACCGATCTGGAAATGCGCGGCGCTGGCGATCTTATCGGGACAGCGCAATCAGGACTGCCCGTGTTTCGGGTGGCTGACCTTGAAGGGCAGGCGGCACAGAGGGATGCGCGCAAACTCTTGGCCGATGATCCGGAGCTGGCATCGACGCGTGGACAAGCGGCACGGGTGTTGTTGTGGCTGATGGAACAGGATCAGGCAATTCGCCTGATTTCAATTGGTTGACAGCCTTATTCGTTAAAAGTTCACAGATGTTCTCAAAAAGTTCTTTACAAATGTTTCCCAAAATGAGAACAAAGGGGCAACAAGAGTTAACGGAAAGGAGTCGACCATGCTTCGCCAGATCAAAACAGTGACCCGCCGTTCCAGCGATACATTGCCGGGAGATGCGGTTGGCGCCGCCGCGTTGATGGTGACGTTGGTCGGGGGGCTTTATCTACCTGGAGTATTTTAGAGAAAAGTTTCGCAATTCCGGATAATCCTCCGTTACCCAAGAATCCGGGGTTGCTTTGAATTCTGCCTGCGATGCTTTCGTACCTGTCACGCCTTCTGCATCTCCTGTCCCTTTTGATGCGTTGCAACTGACACTGTCCCATCGTCTCTGCCGGGGATTTGCCTCTCCCCGCTGTGCCTGACAGGAGATTACAAAGCTTTGCATTCCCTTCCGCCGCCGCCCTGCCCTGGGTGCGCGGCGGTTTTTTTTGTGCGTTGATCGCCTTCGGAAAGAGTATTTGCAGAACGATGAAACAAGACCACCTCTGCACTCGTGTCGGCCATCATACCTGGCAGGGTGTTATAGCTGTCGCGGGTGTGGATCTGCAGACCCGGATGCCGTGCGGTCAGAAGGTCGCGGGCAGGGGCGGGATTGTTGATGTGCAGGAAGACGGTTGGGTTCAACATGGGGACTCTGGATTAAGGGGCGTCAAAGATCAGGGATGTGAGGCCCGGAACCCTGGCCCTGCCATCCGCCGGATATCACCGGGTGTGGCACCTTCTGCGCGAAATTTTGCGATGGCGCGGGCATCGTCGCGTTTGGGGAGGCGCTTGCCCTGATCGTCCCGGATGAGTCGCTGGTGGTGACAGATCGGGGTTGGCAAGGCCAGCAAACGTTGTAGCAGAGTCAGGGCAATCGCATTTGGAAATCCAAGCCCTTCGCTGACGAACATAGCATGAACTTTTTGGCTCTCTCGTTGCGTTTGTGGTCAGGTTTTGATGTTTTTGAATCTCAATGTGGCAGGACAAATCCAAATGCGATTGCCCTGGTAGCAGGGTATGGATTTGGGTGGATCACCCCGCCCGGAACCCGCACCCTCCGGATGATCCATAAAACCCGCCCCGCCCGTCGTCGACACCCCGATTTACATGGCCAATGCCGCGATCAGGGACAGCGAAACCGGCGGTTTTCCCGGGGAATGCGGGTAAGGATCCCTCCAGCCTGAATACCCGAAACGGATGATGAAATACGCCGGCAGAGACTTCTCGTGTATCCGGGGGTATATCCGTCCGGGTAAAGCGTCTCCGTCCGATGCGATGATTTTTAACCTGCTGATAACACGGCATAAAACCGCTCCAGATCTGCAGGGGATAAAACCGGCAGTATGGCTGGCTGTGCGGTCGGTGTGCTGCTAACCGGTCTCCCCCGGATTTCTCCGGAAATTCAGGGAAAAAAACAGGGGAAAAAACAGGGGAAAAATTGCCCGGGTACAGGAACCTGTCTGTGGCAGTGTGCAGGCCCGCAATTTCCTGCCGGACTCCTGTTCCTGTGTGGAATGTTCCTGTGTGGAACCGGCCCGACCGGCTGTCAGCCGCGCCTGTGCAGACCGGACATCCCCGGCCGCCCCGTTCACACCGCGCCCCGCTTGCCTCCCGGCGGACCATCCCTGCATAAAACCGCAGACTGAACCGGACCGCCGCGCCGGTCTTCCTGACCGGAAACGCAGGGCGGTCAGGACGGCGGGCAGGGCGGGGCTGTCCATGGTGTCGTTCCCGGCCTTGCCTCGCAGGTGGCGTTACAGGGCGGACCGGTCCGGCACATGTCAATCCGGTCATCAGCCACCGGCATCCCGACATCTGTCCGGATATGTCCAGCTCTGAGCCGGGGTCGCGCGATTCCCCCGGCCCGGGCCATCGCACACGGTCGTGCCCCGGCAACAATGGTGTTGCCCCCGGCGAACAGGACGGGACCGGTAAAACCGGACACCCTGATCGACGCCGCGATCTGCCGGACCTGATCCGCAGAACGGGTGCGGGAATTCCGCGTGCAGGACCGGAGCGCGCCACGTCGCGCGAAGGTTTTTTTGCCGCTGGCCATGCCGGACCTCCTGACATTTTTTTTCACCGCCGGTATCGCGCAAATTCCGGCGCGACCCCTCCGGCGGTTTCCCCGCGCGTTTCAGGGGGGCATTTCGTTTCGAGCCCAGGGGCCATTTCGTTTCGGATGACCTGTCGGTAAAAATTTCCTGAATGGTTGCAATCGGTTGTCGGCGGCGGAAATCCGAAACGAAACGAAATGCAAAAAATCGGCACGCAGAAGTTGGAAGGTGCGGCACATAACACCCACTCGCCGTCCCCGCCGGGAAGGACCCGTCATTTCCGAACAACGGAAGCGACCCCTGGTGGCTGCCAACATGCCGCTGGCAAGCCGTTCCATCCGTTCCAGGTGTTTCGCCGAGGCCTTTCGGGGGCCTGCCATGACCTGAACGATCAACTGACCGGCGGGAGGGGTTGTGTCGATCTCCCCGGCCAGCGACCGGAAGCCGGCGCCTTGGTCCTGAATACGTTCGACAAGGGCGGGCAAATCCTTGAGCGACCACGCCAGCCGGTCATATCCGGTGACGATAATCAGATCGTCAGATCAAGGTTGATCCGGCAGCCGGTCCAACTCCGGCCGGTCTGTCATGGCTCCTGAAATCCTGTCGGAGAACACGCGTTCTGCCCCTGTATCTTTTAACGCATCGATCTGCGCGCCGAGGTTCCGGTCGCGGGTGGAGACCCGAGCGTATCCGGATATCATACGTCGACCTCCAAACGCGTGATCAGCCTTTCAAACGGGTTCATACGTTGGTGAAAAACAGCGATGATAACCGGCTTTGCCCGGCGCAGAAAGAATATGCGGTGTTTCCGGCAAAGCGAGCTGGCAAGATCGGGGTGGACATCAATCAGCGCACGCGTGGCAGCCTGTCCGTTTCCGATCTTTTCAAAACAGGTGTGGAGTTGATGGATATAGCGATCAGCGTGGTCCGTGTCCCATCGATCATCGGTGTAATTCCATATATCGATCAGGTCTTCGTCTGCTGGAACTGTAAGGGTGTATGCGTGCATTAACGCTCTGATTTGCGACGCCTGGCTTCGGCAATGATACCGTCAGCATCACGTTGGGAGACCTGGCCGGTATCGGCAGCAGCAATACGTGGCGCAAGAAGTTTCTTAAGCGCCTGAAGGGCTTCCCCATCGCTTATGTCCGATGGGTCAGGCAGGTCAGCGATGGTGCGGGCAAGCACATAATCCTTGATGTTCTGACCGCTGAGCAAGGCCATCGCCTTGATCTGCCGGTGCTGTTGTGTGTCCACTTCAATTGAAATGCGGGGCATGGTCACTCCTTTGGTGAGTCGTGAGCATCCATCATATCACAACAAAACAACTTTGCAACTTCTATGGTCCAGAGTCTTACCACCCTTCAATTTATCCACACCTCCCGGAAGCTTGTGTATTTTGGCAAAACCCGCGAGAGACCGCCGGATGGTGCGCAGGCCTGCCTTGAAGAGGGAACACAGGGATCGCCGGGCTTTCCGGACCCCCTTTTTTTGCCGCGTTGCGGGACAGGGTGTTCTTCTTTTGCCCCGGTTGAAACGGCCCGGTACACAGCGATTGCCGGAACCGGTATGAGCCGCTTCAATCGATCCGGCTTTTTGATCCGGCTTCGGGTGATGCCAAAGCCCCGGGTTTTGAAGTCGGAGAACATTGCCTCGATGCTCCGGCGCATCCCATGGTCGGGAACCCTGTACTCGAACGGGGCTGCGTTCATGGCGATGATCCATGGTTCCTCGTGACCTTCTTCGTGGAGCACGCCAATGGCGGAGAAGACACCTGTCCCGTAAAGCTCCGCGTTTACAATGCCTTCGGGTATCAACCCGGCAATTTCCCGGGTCAGCGGTTCGCCGCCTTGATGCTGCAGCGTGATATTGCCCTTCATGCGAAGCCGATAGTCCCGGCCTGCTTCCCGACACCATCCGGTCAGGCGGGCGGTCCCGCAGAACCGATCTCCGGTCAACAAAACGCACAGGCCTTCAGGCAACCAGGGGCGAATACTTTCCAGAAGCCCGTTTTGCACACGCCACCCGATTGCCCCTTTGGTCCGGCGCACACGCCAGGCTACAGGCAAGGCGCGGTCCCGCATCCGCACCGATACCATCAAGGCTTCGTGACCCTTGTTGACCTGGCTTTGGTCAGGAGCAGGCACAATTGTCTCTCCGGCATCATGCAGGCGGCGAAAAAGCTCCCCCGCGCAAGCACACATCACCTCATCGGCATTGATACGGGAATTACTCAAAACCCGTGAAATGTACCGATACCGGTGGTCCACCGAGCCGGTATTGCGCGGCAAAGCGGCTGCATTTTCCATCAAATTGACGCCCTGCGTGTTCAAAACCACACTTGCGATCAGCGACAAACCTTCACCGCGTGACTTGTGATAACCGCAGGGGGATCGCATGAATTGTGATCCTGGGCTTTCACTGCGGCTTTGTCTCTGATTCAGTTTTCCAAAGTTTATGTACGGAGGACGCCGCTTTGGAAAATGCTGTTACGTTTCAATCTTTTGCCTCAACTGTCAGTGATCCAGGCCAGCAAACGAAGGTGCTCTACCCGCGTGATGAAATTCTGCTATTGAGCCTGTGCGGGGTTGTGTCCGGCTGCGGGAGTTTTGTCGATATTGCCCTTTATGGTGAGGAAAAGCTGTCTTTCCTGCGCAACCTGGCTCCATTTGAGCATGGCACACCCTCCCGTGACACGCTTTCGACGGTGTTCCGGGCGCTTGATCCTGAAGAGTTCAGCGCAGCTTTTGCAGCATGGGCGTCCGGGTTGGCCGCGCGCATTGGTGGAATGGTTGTGGCCATTGATGGAAAGACGGCGCGCGGGTCCAGAGCCGGTGGAGAAACACCTCTGCATCTGATCCCGGCCCGGTGCGACGATCTGCGGCTTGTGCCTGGTCAGCAAGCCAGTGCGCACAAAAGGAACGGGATCAGGGACATCCCCGTGCTTCTGGATTTGCTTTTCCTTGAGGGAGCAACCGTGACCCTGGATGCGATGGGATGTCAGCGTGAGGTCGCCGCGAAAATCCGTGACAAGGGTGCTGATTATGTGTCGGCCCTGAAGGGCAATCAGGGACTTCTCCATGAGGACGTGAAACTGTGGTTTGAAGAACAGGATCGGGAAAACACAGAGTCATTACAGACAGTTGACGGCGACAGGGGCAGGATTGAAACGCGAACATATGAACATATACCCAATGCAATGCCATCGACCGGTTGAAAAAGCGTCACCCCCATCGGGAGGGTCCGGCCAGCATTGGTCGCGTCGTCCCGGTCAGGGAAAGTAATGGCAAGACGACGGGACAGGCGCGATACTTCATCCCGTCCCTGCCAAAAGACGCCGCGCGCCTTGGCCATGCGGTACGCTCTCATCGGGGAATTGAAAACCGTCTGCACCGGGTGCTCGATGTCACCTTCCGCGATGACGACAGCCGGGTGCGAAAAGATCATGCCCCGCCAGCTTCGCCGTTATCAGGCACATCGCGTTGAACTTGCTCGGCAAGGCCAAAAGCAAGCACTCGCTCCGGGGAATGCGGAAAAAGGCAGGCTGGAACAACCGCTTCCTGCTTCAAATCCTCGCGCCGTGAAACTCATGCGATTCCCCTGGTGATAACCGGGTAAACGGTTGACAAAGTCTGCCTGGACCTTCGAATGAAGCTCGGAAAAACAATTGGTTATCGCCACGACAGCCTCCGGTAGCAACAGTGGAGACTCCTTGAATCACACAAAACCGCGAAATGTCAAATCACACGGAGAATCTTGAAGGGTGGTAAGATCGCCAACGAAAATACTGTCGAGAACATTCTGAATTGTCCGGTCCAGGTAACAAGCTATTTGTCCGCTTCTGTTGTTGGCGAGCCTGTCGCCGTGAACAAAGCTCCTCGAACTTCATCAGTCGTACCCCTGTACACGACTCATGCGGTTTTCTGTCTGATTTTGGGCCGGTGTCGGAATGAACCAGACCGGGTTTACCGGAGAGCATAAAGCCTGGAAGGTAGACTATGATCAAAGGAAATTCAGGAAACCGATTTTCGACAGAGGTGCGTGCGCGTGCTGTACGTTTGGTTCTGGAGAATGAACCGGATTACCCCTCTCGATCGAAAGCGGTTGCTTTGATTTCAGAAAAGACAGGATGTAGCCCCGGGACGTTGCGGGACCGGGTCAGGAAGCAGGCTGTTGAAAGCGGTGATCATGCAGGGCAATCGCATTTGGATTTGTCCTGCCACATTGAGGTTGAAAAACATCAAAACCTGACCACAAACGCAACGAAAGAGCCAAAAAGTTCATGCTATGTTCGTCAGCGAAGGGCTTAGATTTCCAAATGCGATTGCCCTGGGTGATCATGACCGCATGACGCAGTCCGACCGTGAAGAACTGAAGGCGCTGCAACGCGGGAACCGTGAGCTGAAGCAAGCGAACGACATTCTACGCAAGGCGTCGGCTTTTTTCGCGGCGGCGGACCTCGACCGCCTGCGGAGGAAATGATCATGTTCATTGCGGATCATCGCGCGGAGCACGGCGTCGAGGCGATTTGCAGGGTTTTGCCAATCCCGCCCTCTACTTACTATCATCACCAAACCGTTCAGCGTGATCCAGGGAAAGCTTCTCCGCGCGCGCAGCGAGATGCTGTTTTATGTCCCGGGATTACAGAGCGATGGGAGGCCGGCAGTAAACGCTATGGCGCGGTGAAAGTTTGGTATGATCTCATTGCAGCAGGTGGGAATGTCCCCGATGCACGGTCGTCCGCCTGATGAAAGTGATGGGACTTCAGGGTGTTGCGCGTGGGAAAGGGAAGAAAACAACACAAAGCAATCCTGCCCTTCCATGTCCTGAAGACAAGGTAAACCGTGTCTTCAAAGCACCCGCGCCGAACGTTTTGCGGGTGGCGGGCTTTACGTATGTCCGCACGGCCGTTGGCTTTGTCTATGTGGCCTTTATCATCGACGTCTTCGCTCGCTGCATCGTTGGCTGGCAGGTGTCGTCCTCGCCCGATACCAAACCGGTTCTCGACGCGCTGGATCAAGCGCTGGCCGCCCGAAACCCTGACCGCGACAGCCTCACCCATCACAGCGACAGGGGTGTCCAATATCTGTCGATTAAATATTCCGAGCGTCTTGAAGAGGCAAGAATCGGTGCTTCGGTCGGGAGCGTCGGCGACTCGTATGACAACGCCTTGGCTGAGACCATAAACGGTCTCTACAAGGCCGAAGTCATCGAACATGAAGGTCCATGGAGCGGCAGGAAAAACGTCGAATTGGCTACCCTCAACCGGGTGCATTGGTACAACGAGAAACGCCTCTACGGCCCACTCGGGTACATCTCACCAGCAACAGCGGAAAGGGACTTCCACTATACAGACTGCACGATTATGATAGCCGCAGCATAGGAACTCTAACCTCTCCGGTAAACCCGGTCTGGTTCAGCCCATAACCTTGCGCTGCGCCTGCAAAAGCGCAAAACCGAGGTCATGCGTTTTCCGGATGAGGGCAACGTACCCTTCACCGACAATGAAGCTGAACGGGATTTGCGCATGGGCAAAGTCAGGCAAAAAGTATCAGGCTGTTTCCGTACCATGACAGGAGCAGGGATTTTCTGCACATTACGTACTGTCACATGTACGGCGCGCAAGCAGGGCTGGTCTGTCATCGAAACCCTGATGAAACCGTCAGATCACCTGGCTGCACAACTGCGCCCCGGCTGAATACCTGAAGCCCGTCACCAGTCCATCCTGACATTGTCAACGGTGGAGTAAAATCCGGCCACTGGGGCGGAGCAAAAGTCGGCCAGTTTGTGGAGTGCGCCTTGGGGCGTGTGGCCACCAATCAGCAAGCACGTTCCAAGGCGCATTGGCCGTCAGGCCGATTGTTCAGTTGTCAGGTTGAAGGGTTGGCAATACGTGCGCGGCTCTGATTGAGGCGGTAGCTTTCGCCGTTCATCTCGAGGATGTTGACGTGATGTGTCAGCCGGTCCGGGAGCGCGCCGGTCAAGCGTTCGGTGCCGAATGTCTCGGTCCATTCCTCGAAGGGCAGGTTCGATGTGATCAGGGTTGAGCCACGCTCGCAGCGCTGAGAGATCAGCTCGAACAGAAGCTCGGCGCCGGTTTTGCTCAAGGGGACGAAGCCCGGCTCGTCGATGATCAGCAGTTTGACCTTGGCCAGTTTGCGCTGAAGCTGCCGGAGGCGTTTCTCGTCGCGGGCCTCCATCATCCCGTGCACGAGAGCTGCGGCGGTTACGAAGGCGACAGGCAACCCTTTCTGGCAGGCGGTCAGCCCCAACCCGAGAGCGACATGGGTTTTGCCGGTTCCCGACGGGCCGAGCGCGATGACGTTCTCCCTGCGCTCGATCCATTCACAGCGCGCCAGTTCCAGCACCATCATCTTGTTCAGACCGGGGATGGCCGTAAAGTCGAAGCTGTCGAGGCTTTTGACGGTTGGAAACTTTGCCGCCTTGATCCGGCGCTCGACCATGCGCCTCTCCCGATCGATTGGTTCCAGCTCGGTCAGCCGGGCTGGATAGCGCACATGATCCAGGCCTTCCGCCGCACAAATGCGCGCTTGCTTGTCATGCTCGCGCAGGAAGGTGGGCAGGCGCAGAGTCTTGAGGTGGTGTGTCAGCGGCAGTTCGGATGCATCCGTCATGCGTCACCTCCTGACAGAAGGCTCATACAGGAAGAAGCCGAGGTGGTGGCGATGTTGGTTCCGGGCAGGAACGGATAGACATCCAAATCCAACCTCGGGGGCCTTCGCTCGACGCGGCACAGGACGAGGTGCTTGATCGCATCGAAGCTGACCGCCCCCATTCGCAGGGCGTCTTTGACGGCAAGATGCAGCACCTCCAGCTCGAACCGTTCCGACAGGCGCAGGACCTGGACATACTCCCTTTTGCCCGCCTTGCCCTGCCGGGCTTCCAGCAAGCGCCGGAGCGTGGCGAAGGCGTCAGGCAGTTCCCAACCCTGCAAGGGCGCAGCCTGATCGAAGGACATGATCCTGCGCTCGATCAGCGGCAGGTAATGCAGCGGGTCGAACACCATGTCACCGCTGTCATAAGAGCGGGGATGATCGGCGATCACCTCAGTGGCGCAACCGATAACGACGCGGATCACGAAGCCCTTGATCCAGACCGCGCGGTGGCCATATGCGACCGGTACCGAGTAGTCGTTACCGCGATACCGCAGCACCGATGTCGATGTGACCTGGCCACTTTGCAACTCACAGGCCTCGAAGGGTGCGCCGGGCAAATCCTGCATTGCCGCCGGATCGGCTTGCAGCCGTTCGCCGATGCTGGCCTTGTGTCCGCGCAGGACATCGTCCTGCCGTTTGCGGCATTGCTCTTCCAGGTGAGCGTTGAACGCATCCCGGTCCGGAAAGGACGGGATCGGCACCATGAAGTCGCGCCGCCCGTAGCCGACCAACCCCTCGACCGCTCCCTTGTCGTTCCCCTTGCCGGGACGGCCGTAGCGATCCCGGACCACATAATGCGACAGCATTGCGCTGAACCGTTGGGTTCTTTGCCGGGTGCCGTCCGGCAGGATCCGCGCCACCAGGCAGCGGTCATTGTCATAGAGGATCGACAGGGGAACCGCCCCAAAGAAAGCAAAGGCATGCACATGCCCATCCAGCCAGGCCTCGGTGGTTGCCGCAGGATAGGCCCGGATAAAACACGCATCGCTCTGCGGCAGATCAAAGGCGAAGAAGTGCGCCTTCCGCTCAACGCCGCCAATCACGACAGGCGCTTCACCAAAATCCGCCTGCGCATGCCCGGGCGGATGGCTGAGCGGCACGAACATCTCTTTGCCAGAGCGCTTCCTGGCCCGGACGCAGTCTTTGACGATTGTGTATCCGCCATCAAAGCCGCACTCGTCGCGCAGCCTCTCAAAGATACGCTTTGCGGTGTGGCGCTGCTTGCGCGGACGCGCTTTGTCCTCAGTAAGCCATTGCTCGATCTGGCAGGTGAACGCATCCAGCTTCGGGCGCCTAATCGGCGCTGTCCGCCGATACCCCGGTGGCTCCGAATAGGCCAACATCTTCGCAACACTGTCTCGGCCAATCCCAAAATCCCGGGCAATCCGACGCCCGCTCAACCCATCCTGAAAATGAGCCCGACGCACCTTCAAATACAATTCCACGGTGAAAATCCCCCGGCCCTCCCATCAAACGAAAGGGCAAAAGTGGACGACTTTTACGCCGCCCGCGACAACACAACGACGCCGCTACCGTGGCCGAGTATTGCTCCGCCGATTACATTCGACGCCGGCGTGAGAAAATCGTGCCACGGGGTACCCCCGCTGGGATACGATCCACATCCCGATCCAAAGACCCGCAGCCTGGTCGTCAATATCGACGAGGCAGAAACTGTGCGAGAGATCTTCGCGCTTTACGACAAGCTCGCCTGCCTGAACGCCGTCATGCACCGTGCAAACGAGATGGGCCTGCGCTCAAAATTGCATCGCTTCAAATCCGGGCGCGTTCAGGGTGGCAACCCCTTCTCGCGCGGCCAGATCTATGCGCTGCTGCGCAACCCGATCTACATCGGCAAGATCCGCCACAAGGCAAAGGTATGGGAAGGTCAGCATGAGCCTATCATCGACATCGCGCATTGGGATCGGGTTCAGGACAAGTTGCAGGCCGCCAGTGTGCGGCCAAGATCAGGGCACGGATCCAAAAAGAGTTACACCAAGAACGGGGCCGCTGCCCTCACCGGCAAGCTTCGGGACGAAACCGGCGATAGGTTGACGCCAACGCACACAAAACGTCGTGGCCGTCAGTTGCGATACTACACCTCCAATCGGCTAATCTCAGGCGGGACGGATCCGCAAGGGTGGCGGTTACCCGCGGGCCAGTTGGAACAAGCCGTTGCAAACGTGATAGCGAAGCACATTGGCAATCTGGCCCGTGGTCATCGCCTCCTTGCTAAAGCAGGTCTCCAGGCAAGCGACGCAATTCGCGACAAGACACTGGGGTTGGCGGAGCGGCTATTGGAACGTGCGCCAGAGTTAATTCGAAACCTTGTATCCGAAGGCAGCATCGGGAACGGGCGCATCACGTTGATTTTGGAAGCAACTGAACTGGCGAACGAACTGAACCTGAAGCCGGATGCGATCGATGCGACGGCGCTCCGGATCAAAGCCCCGTTTGCGCTGCGTCGGCGGGGCGTCGAGGGGAAGATTGTTGTCGGGGATCGCGAGCCCGAACCAGACCAAATCCTTCTACGTGCCTTGGCCCGGGCGCATTTCTGGACGGCAGATCAGCGCAACGGCAAACCCTTGAGCGAAATCGCCGCCGGAACCAGCCATTCCGAATCCTACATCCGAACCCGGGGTCAGCTCGCCTTTCTTTCACCCGCGATCCAAAACGCGATCTTTGAGGGTCGCCAGCCACCAGACCTCACCCTCGAACGGATCGTCCGCAAACCTATTCCACTCGATTGGGATAGGCAGGCCAAATTGTACGGCCTTGACGTAAGCCGAGGTCATCCCTGTTCCTCATCTGCACTTCCCTGTTTCTGCAGAAAAGTTCCCTGATAATCTGCGCAGGGAAATCGCGCCGAACGGCGACACAACGGTCTTCTCTCTGCGGAATGCCATAGTCCAAGCCCTCGGAGAAACGGAAGAAAACAGGAAAAAAAGGTATTTGCCGACAGAGACTGGGGTGGGTGGCTGTGCGGTCAGTATGCTGCCAACCGGTCTCCCCGGATTTCTCCGGAAATTCAGGGAGAAAAACAGGGGGGAAAAAGCAGGGAAAAATTGCCCGGGTACAGGAACCTGTCTGTGGCAGGGTGCAGGCCCGCAAATTCCTGCCGGACTCCTGTTCCTGTATGGAATGTTCCTGTGTGGAACCGGCCTGCGGTCGGCGGGCAGGGAACGGGTATTGCCGTGGTGTCGTTCCCGGCCTTGCCTGCGGTGGCGTTACAGGGCGGACCGGTTCCGGCACATGTCAATCCGGTCATCAGCCACCGGCATCCCGACATCTGTCCGGATGAAACCCGGGGTCGCGCAATTCCCCCGGCCGAGACCGGAGCAGGTCCCCGTCCCGGCCCGCATGGCCGGCCGGCCTGTTGTCAGCAGCAATATACGCGGGGCGCCGCTCATCCGGGAGACCGGGCAGCCGGATGCAGGGCACAACATCCATGCCCGTCTCCCGCGCCGTTGGCGCACGGTCCTGCCCCGGCAACAATGGTGTTGCCCCCGGCGAACAGGACGGGACCGGTAAAACCGGACACCCTGATCGACGCCGCGATCTGCCGGACCTGATCCGCAGAACGGGTGCGGGAATTCCGCGTGCAGGACCGGAGCGCGCCACGTCGCGCGAAGGTTTTTTTGCCGCTGGGCATGCCGGACCTCCCGACGATTTTTTCAGCGCCGGTATCGCGCAAATTCCGGCGCGACCCCTCCGGCGGATTCCCCGCGCGTTTCGGGAGGGCCATTTCGTTTCGGGCGGAGGGGCCATTTCGTTTCAGATGACCTGTCGGAAAAAATTTCCCGAATGGTTGCAACCGGTTGTCGGCGGCGGAAATCCGAAACGAAACGAAATGCAAAAAATCGGCACGCAGAAGTAGGCAAGTGCGGCACATGACACCCACGAGCCGTCCCCGCCGGGAAGGACCCGTCATTTCCGAACAACGAAAGCGGCACCCGGTGGCAATCAACATGCCCTTGGCAAGCCGTTCCATTCGCTCCCGGGGTTTCTTCGCGGCCGCTTCCGGGGGAAGGGGGGGCGGATACCCTGATTTCCCCGAGCGAACCAAAGCTTTACAATTGGGCGGATCACATTGCAAGCACAGGTGTAATAACTCCGCTTCATAGTCGCGGGACAGCATTCCGGAGATAAACCGCTCCCGAAACGCCCCGATCATATACCCACAAGGTGGGGTTCACCGCAGTTTTGCATCATCCGCTTCTATTGTCGTGTACATGATGTCCTCCATCAGGGGGATACGTTTCAAGGCGCGCCCATTCATCAGGCCATGCGCTGAAGCGGTCAGGGTTTTCCACTCCCGGAGCCTGTCTCCATCGCGTAGGATTACGGCTGTCTGCAGGAACCGCCGTGCCCAAATGTCGCGGCGTGTTTCAAGGAATTTCCAGAGCTTTGTTTCAATGCTGCGCGCGGTACGCGCCGTCGCGACGATCCGGCGGGTCTCTTCCGTATCCTCGAACCAGCTGTCTGCAAGCGGCTCAAGGAGGTCCAGCGCAAGATCATCGTTTACCCAACGTCCGAGAGCCTGTGCCGATGCGCCCTGGATTTTCCGTTGGGGATCGGCCAGATCCAGAAGAGCCTGGAGGTCAAGTTCCTGCGGGCGCAGATCGAACAGGTTGCAGGCCTCAACCACGTCAAGAAACCCGGGGGCAGGCAAACAGCCATTTTCCAAACCATCAGCCAGGGCACCCTCAAGCAACACCCGCAAGGTGTCGGCGGAAATATCATCCGCGCCGGTTTCCGCGCGCTGTTGCCCGATCATGCGTTCAGCGTCATCATTGTTTTCCGGGGAAAGGAGGAAACCGTCTTTTATCCCATGCCCGGCCTTGATCAGTACCACTGCCAGCACGGTCTTCGCCCCCTGTTTCAAAACAACCGCAACGCTTTGGGCCCCGACCCCATCTGTAGTGCTCGCGACGATCTCCTGAATTTGCGAACCCGACACACTGGTTTGTACAGGAATGGCTTTGCGGCGCGCTTTTTTGATCAGCTGATCCAATGCTGCCTGGACCCGACCGCTGGCAAACCAGCCCCGGATCATCGGAAGCAGCGTCATTGTTTCGGCGCTTGGGGCGGTCCCGTCGAGACGTTCGAACAGGCCTGCGATGGTTGCGTCCTGAACAGGCCCCGAACCGGACAGGAGCAGGAACAAGGCACAACGCTCAAGGAAAGGGCTCTCCATTGCAGCAATGTGATTGGCAAGACTCGCCTGGATTTCCACCGGCACCGCCGCCAGCATGGTGTCGATTGCATCGAACAGGTCATGGGCTGAACCGTCTTCCGCCATAACATCACGCGCAAGGTTTTCCAGAATTTCGGTAGTGTATACACAGAGTCCTTGAGCACCCGACTTTTGACGGGTTGACGTCTGACCGTAGAACGATTCAGCTAGCCGCATGATCCGTCCCAACTTTCTTTCTCCCACGGAGCGCCTTGAGCTTGAGTCCTGTGTGCGCAGTCAACGCGAAGATCATGGGATTGCACGGCGTGCAAATGCGCTCCTTTTGCTGGATGACGGGAAGTCCTGTCAAGTAATCGCGGAATTTCTATATTTGGACGACGACACCATTCGTGGCTGGCACAAAACCTACCGTGAAAGCGGCTGGGACGCGCTTGCCGCCGATGGCTGGAAAGGGGGTCAATCTCGTATGGCCCCAGATCAAGAGGCTGCATTATGCGATTGGCTGAACGGTCGCTTCTGCCGTTCGACAGTTGAGATAAGAGCCCATATTTCAACAGAATTTGGCCTGCGCTACTCGCATTCTGGCTGCATCAAGCTTCTTGCCCGGCTCGGGTTTGAGTATCGCAAACCCAAGGCCCTGCCACGGGGTGTATCTGTCGAGAAACAGGCCAGCTTCATTACGATGTACGAGCGGTTGATGACCGAGCTTGGCGCTGATGAAGCCGTTTATTTCGCTGATGCCGTCCACCCAGAATATCAGACAAAGCCTGCATATGGCTGGGTGAAGGCAGGCTCAAACCCCGCAGTCCCGACCACTGCTGGGCGAGGCCGTGTGAATATCCATGGCGGGCTCAACCTTGAAACCTTCGACGCGCCCTTTGTCGAGCCAACCACCGTCGACGGTGTCAGTGCCACGCAGCTTCTAGCCAAGATTGAAACGCGCAACCCCGACAAGCGATTAATCCACGTCATCTGGGACAACGCGCCCTATCACAAAGGGCCGGATGTCAGGGCGTTTCTCGCAAGGCCAGATTGCCGCATCCACCTTATCCAGTTGCCGCCATACTGCCCGCACCTGAACCCCATTGAACGATTATGGGCTGTCATGCACCAGTTCGTGACGCACAATCATCATTACCCAACCCAAAAACAGTTTGCGAATGCAATCCTGAAGTTCTTCCGCGTAACCATACCAAACGAGTGGAAAACATTCCGAAGCCAAGTCTCAGACAATTTTCGCGTCATAACTCATGAGAAGTTTCGGGTTTTGGCGTAGCTCCGGTATATCAGTTTGAAATACTTTTCTTTTGGCTCAATTAGCATTGATTATGCGTGGCGTGTTACAGGCAGGATGCCTGCGGCGGCGGCAAGTATCGCGCGCGGCGTTTGGTGGCTCGGAAGGACGGCAAGGTGGAACCACCGAAGGCAGCTGTCCAGGTATTTGGTCGCGATACCTCGATGGCGGCGCGGAAAGGTCTTTAACCGCTCATGCCGACTGTTCACGGTTTGAATGTGCAATTCACCACGGACACGTTCTCCGGCGGTCCGGTCGAGACTTTCATGGCTGACGCCCGTTTCTGCGGCGCAGGGCGGGTAGCCGGTGCAGCCATCGGTCACCGGGAGAGGGTCCCCATCAAGACGTGGCTGCAGAACCGTTTTGAGATGTTCGGCCGTCACCGCAGGCAAGACAGCACTGATGGTGGTGCCTGATCGGTCGACCGCAACGAGGACCGGAACCTGCTCCTTCGACAATCCGCGTTTTGAGGCCTTTCCCCCGCGTTTGCGGGCTTTTCGAGAGAGATTACGGTCCCCTTTCCGGCTGCGCGGAAAGAACGTCCCGTCGGCTTCGACGATTCCGCACAGCCTGACCGCACCGACCGTTACGGCCTCGGGAAAGCGATGACGCCAACGAAAAGCTGTGGTGTCGGCCACCATACAACGCCCGTCGGACGCCTTTACCGTTTCGCCGTCGCGCAGGGAAGCTGCGAACTCTGCCCATCTGTCCCTGTGGCGCAAGCGGGCAGGCGGCGTCCCGGTCAGCGCGTTGAAGGTTTTGCGACAGCCTTTGCAAAAGAACCTCGTCAGGCCACTTGCATGGCCCCTGATGATCGCACCGCCCGAAGCACAGTGCGGACAGATACGCCCCTCGCGAACATTCGCCTCAGGGAGATTGATCACGCTTTCCAGCGACGAAACCCCGGCAACGAGCCGTCCGGTTTCAGCCCGTTGTTTCGATGAAAGGTCGTCGATCTCGTTGAGCCACACCAAAAAAGCCTGATGATCCATGTGCCGCACCCCATAATTTTGTTCACGGTGTGTTCTATTACAGGTTGGCACGCATAATAAATGCTAATTGAGCCTTTCTTTTTGTAAGGTCCACGCTTTTTAGGTGCTGGTGCGTTGTCGTCGATCAGACCGACAATCCATGCGGTGTCGCGCAGTGTGTCAGACACGCCAGCCGCCATTGCAGGTGTCATTTTCAACGTCTTGTGGATGCGAACGAAGTTGTAGTGAACAAAGTACAGTGAAAGCATGTGCAGGTGGTTTTCCAGTTTCTTTGAAAAACCGTTTGTCAAGCGAGTAACCCGACGCATACCCATGCGCATTGTGAGGTTCTGGCGCTCAACATAAGACGTGCTGACCAGTTCTGTTATCGGCTCACCGAAAACTTGCTCTTTGCGTGATCCGGTAAAGCCCGCTGGCGAATATTTCTTTTCGTGGCCTTGCTGGCCCGTTGTGCCACCATACTGCTTAACCAGCATTGCATAGTCAACGTCGCCACCAAACGCGCCCTCTACGGCGTCCAGATAGGCCTTGTGGCCGTCTGTCGTAAGCTGGACGCGGTTCTCCAAACGTGACGCCAGATCAACCATGAATTCGTAAGCCGTATCGCCTGAGCGGTCGCCGACCTCATAAGACAGGATCATCTTGCTATCTGCGTCGAGGGCGGTCCACGTCCATACGTCACCAGCGCCGTCAGGAACCGCCTTAGTGCCTTCTACGTTCTTGTCCTTGGCATACACGAATGACCAGATTTCATCGCACTCTACGCGGGTAGAGCCAACATTGCGCACTGTTACGTCATGATAGGCAGCACAGGCCTCACCAGCTTCAACCAATAGCTTGGTTACTGTGTTGATTGAGACCCCGACAACGCGGCTGGTCGAACGCATGGCATTGCCCTCGACCAGCATGTTCAGGATCATTGCGCGGGTTTTGGTGTCTAATCTGTTCATACTTGGAATATAGACAGTAAGATACCATTTAGCAAGCAGTAAGTTCATTTTAACTCTTGATGCTACTACTTTTCCCGATAGCAACACCTGCAACAAAAGTAAATGCAGTGCCTAATAACTTCAGCGCGTCTGGTATCCAAGCTCGCTCCACAAAGGTCCCAATCCCGAAGACTACCATTAACAACAGCCCTATCATTATTGACAGGATTAGTGACGCTGCATGGCCTTTGCCATCCGTACCATACGAGACAAATCCGAGATCCAACCGAAAGACTTGATTAGGTGCGGCCCCATCGAAAAAGACAGGGGCTTTCTTTGTATATTTGTCGGGCAGAGATGGAACTTGTCCAACTGTCTTCCCGACAACTAAAGCTCGTCGTTTAGGCGGTTTGTTCTGCAACTTTTCGCTCAAAGACCGACTCAATTATTTCACTGGTGATTGTGGGCTTTTTGCTCAAATCATATTTATATTGCTTAGCGACAACCGTCCAAGCTTCACCTGGGCGGTGCGTCATGTTAGACAACTGAATCCCAGTGTAACCTCCGTAGGTGCTCCAGACGCTTTCAAAAAATTGGTCAAGACTTCCATCATGGCGCGGCTCTTCCATCGACACCTTACCGTCGGCGATCTTCATACGTCGGCCCAAACGTGAAATCGCATCACGACCAAAGTCACTGAATTCAACATACAGGTCACGAATAACTGGCCCGTTAGGCCACGCCTCAACGTCTTCAGGAAACAACTCCGTCTTGCAGTTCCCCATATACCAACCGTGCGCATAGAAAACGAGTTTATATAGCTTCATTTGATCGCAAGAGGGAGATTCAGGCGCGCGCCAGCTTTTCTCCAAAAACCAGTTCGCTACCGCCATGGCCCTTGTAGGGTGTGCAGCTTGCTCGATCATCCCCACCTCGCCGCTGCGGCTTTTTGGGCAATCGCCTTGCGGTCCTCTGGTGTTGTGTTCTGCACACGTGCTTTCGCTCCCGCCAAGCCGCTGTTGCGCTTCGCTGGTTGCTTCAGTGTTGTCTCTTCGGTTTCTCCGGTCGCGATTCGGGCAATTTGTACTGCATTGCCGATCACGTCCGCTGGGCGTATCTGCCCTTGCGGTCCTTTTGCCATGATCACTCTCTCCTCCGTGAGCATTATCGGCGCAACGCGCTACCAGTAACACTAACACTAACATTAATATTAATATTATACACAGAGTCCTCGAGCACCCGACTTTTGACGGGTTGACGTCTGACCGTAGAACGATTCAGCTAGCCGCATGATCCGTCCCAACTTTCTTTCTCCCACGGAGCGCCTTGAGCTTGAGTCCTGTGTGCGCAGTCAACGCGAAGATCATGGGATTGCACGGCGTGCAAATGCGCTCCTTTTGCTGGATGACGGGAAGTCCTGTCAAGTAATCGCGGAATTTCTATATTTGGACGACGACACCATTCGTGGCTGGCACAAAACCTACCGTGAAAGCGGCTGGGACGCGCTTGCCGCCGATGGCTGGAAAGGGGGTCAATCTCGTATGGCCCCAGATCAAGAGGCTGCATTATGCGATTGGCTGAACGGTCGCTTCTGCCGTTCGACAGTTGAGATAAGAGCCCATATTTCAACAGAATTTGGCCTGCGCTACTCGCATTCTGGCTGCATCAAGCTTCTTGCCCGGCTCGGGTTTGAGTATCGCAAACCCAAGGCCCTGCCACGGGGTGTATCTGTCGAGAAACAGGCCAGCTTCATTACGATGTACGAGCGGTTGATGACCGAGCTTGGCGCTGATGAAGCCGTTTATTTCGCTGATGCCGTCCACCCAGAATATCAGACAAAGCCTGCATATGGCTGGGTGAAGGCAGGCTCAAACCCCGCAGTCCCGACCACTGCTGGGCGAGGCCGTGTGAATATCCATGGCGGGCTCAACCTTGAAACCTTCGACGCGCCCTTTGTCGAGCCAACCACCGTCGACGGTGTCAGTGCCACGCAGCTTCTAGCCAAGATTGAAACGCGCAACCCCGACAAGCGATTAATCCACGTCATCTGGGACAACGCGCCCTATCACAAAGGGCCGGATGTCAGGGCGTTTCTCGCAAGGCCAGATTGCCGCATCCACCTTATCCAGTTGCCGCCATACTGCCCGCACCTGAACCCCATTGAACGATTATGGGCTGTCATGCACCAGTTCGTGACGCACAATCATCATTACCCAACCCAAAAACAGTTTGCGAATGCAATCCTGAAGTTCTTCCGCGTAACCATACCAAACGAGTGGAAAACATTCCGAAGCCAAGTCTCAGACAATTTTCGCGTCATAACTCATGAGAAGTTTCGGGTTTTGGCGTAGCTCCGGTATAATGTTAATATTTAATTATAATTCACTTTTTGTCAAATCTCATACAACGATCCCGCTTGGTTCGGGGGTTCAACCCCGTTCAATTTCAAACTGAGACACTACCGCAATTTGATCCGCCCGACCGTACAGTTCTGATCCGCCGAGTGATTTCAGGGTATCCGCCCACCCTTTCCTCCGGGAAAAGGCCGCGCTGCGCCGCAGGGAACGGATGGAACGGCTTGCCAAAGGCACGTTGGCTGCCACCAGGAGCCGCTTGTTTTCAGAAATCACGGGTCCTTCCCGGCGGGGACGGCGAGTGGGTGTTATGTGCCGCACTTGCCTACTTCTGCGTGCCGATCTTTTTGCATTTCGTTTCGGATTTCCGCCGCCGACAACCGATTGTAACCGTTCAGGAAATTTTTACCGACGGGTCATCTGAAACGAAATGCCCCTCCCCGCCGAAACGAAATGCCCTCCCGAAACGCGCGGGGAAACCGCCGAAGGGGTCGCGCCGGAATTTGCGCGATACCGGCGGTGAAAAAAAATGTCAGGAGGTCCGGCATGGCCAGCGGCAAAAAAACCTTCGCGCGACGTGGCGCGCTCCGGTCCTGCCCCCATTCCGGAGATCGGGCGGCTGCCGCCGGATGTCCCCGTGCCCTGAAACTCCGTGCCCGTTCTGCGGATCAGGTCCGGCAGATCGCGGCGTCGATCAGGGGGCCCGGTTTTACCGGTCCCGTCCTGTTCGCCGGAGGCACCACCGTTATTGCCGGGGCAGGACCGTGTGCCGACGGCGCGGGAGATGGG
Organism: Roseovarius sp.; assembly: GCA_965207105.1. Taxonomy (GTDB): domain Bacteria; phylum Pseudomonadota; class Alphaproteobacteria; order Rhodobacterales; family Rhodobacteraceae; genus Roseovarius. Next base: position 99,576 of record CBDBLS010000060.1, read on the forward strand.
CATGGATGTTGTGCCCTGCATCCGGCTGCCCGGTCTCCCGGATGAGCAGCGCCCCTGGTGACAAGAGCCTGGCCGAACATGCAGGCCGGGACGGGGACCTGCTCCGGCCCGGGCCGGGGGAATTGCGCGACCCCGGGTCTGGGCTGGACGTATCCGGACAGATGTCGGGATGCCGGTGGCTGATGACCGGATTGACATGTGCCGGACCGGTCCGCCCTGCGAGGCCACCGCAGGGAAGGCCGGGAACGACACCATGGACAGCCCTGCCCTGCCCGCCGTCCTGACCGGTGCCCCGAGCTTTCCGGTCAGGAAGACCGCAGGCCGGTTCAGTCCGCGGTTTTACGCAGGGATGGTCCGCCGGGAGGCAAGCGGGGCGCGGTGTGAACCGGCGGCCGGGGATGTCCGGTCTGCACAGGCGCGGCTGACAGCCGGTCGGGCCGGTTGCCAACACCCTGGCAATACCCGTTCCCTGCCCGCCGACCGCAGGCCGGTTCCACACAGGAACATTCCATACAGGAACAGGAGTCCGGCAGGAAATTGCGGGCCTGCACACTGCCACAGACAGGTCCCTGTACCCGGGCAATTTTCCCCTGCTTTTTTTCCCTGTTTTTTTCCCTGAATTTCCGGAGAAATCCGGGGGAGACCGGTTGGCAGCACACCGACTGCACAGCCAGCCATACTGCCGGTTTTATCCCCTGCAGATCTGGAGCGGTTTTATGCCGTTTTATCAGCAGGTTGAAAATCGATGTTTCCGACAGAGACGCTTTATCCGGGCGGATACACCCCCGGATACACCGAAAGTCTTGTCAATCGCAGAGTAAAATGGGTCCATGTCGCGGCGTAAAAATGGGCCACTTCGGTTGATGTTTTTGTGGCGCTTTTGCACGCGTGCTCGTCACAAAGCTGAAGCGTGCCAAAGCGCATGCTGGCCATAAGGCCAGCATTATTCTGACTGTGATTGCGGGCTGGTTATTTTCGGTTGTTGCGACTGTGTTTGAGCCGATAGCTTTCGCCATTCATCTCGAGGATGTGGACGTGATGGGTTAAACGATCGAGTAGCGCACCGGTCAGCCGCTCAGAGCCAAAGACTTCAGTCCATTCATCGAAGGGCAGGTTCGAGGTTATGATGATGGAGCCGCGTTCATAGCATTGGGATATGACCTCGAAGAGCAGCTCTGCGCCAGATTTGCTGAGCGGTACGAAGCCCAGTTCATCAATGATCAACAGGTTCTGGCTGGTCAGTTGCTTTTGAAGGCGCTGCAATCTCCGCTCATCTTGAGCCTCGATCAGATCATGGACTAATGCCGCAGCCGTTGTGAAGCGCACCTTCAGTCCTCTTTGACATGCAGCCAGCCCAAGTCCCAGGGCGATGTGTGTCTTGCCCGTGCCTGACGGGCCGAGCGCGATGATGTTCTCCCTGCGATTAACGTAATCGCATCGTGCCAGATCCATCGTCAGGGGCTTGTTCAAGCTTGGCATGATCTTGAAGTCAAAGCTATCCAAGCTCTTGGTGCTGGGGAACTTCGCCGCTTTGATGCGCCGTTCAATCATCCGGCGTTCGCGGTCGATCAATTCCATCTCACACAGCCGCGCCAGATAGTGGATGTGATCTTTGTTCTCTGCAGCACAGAGCTGCGCCTGTTTGGCATACTCGCCTTGGAACGTTGGCAGTCGCAGTTGTTTAAGATGATGCCGTAGAAGAATCCGAGGGGCTTCGGTCATGCCGCGGTCCTTCCCATCAAGCTCATGTAACTGGATGGGCGTGTTGTGCCGACATTGGCCTTGGGCAAGTATGGATAGAAGTCCAAATCCAATCGTGGTGGCCGCTTCTCAACCCGACACAGTACAAGGTGTTTTACGGCGTCATAGCCAATTGCACCCATATCTATTGCCTGCTGGATTGCGCCTTGCACAACATCCATTTCGAAGGTCTCCAAAAGGCGCAAGACTTGAACGTATTCTCGCTTGCCCGGCTTACCCATTCTGGCTTCAAGCAGTCGGTGCAGCGTGGCAAATACATCTGGCAAATGCCAACCCTGCAAAGGCGCGGCCTGATCCAGGGCACCCACCTTTTGTTCAAGCAGGGGCAAAAAGTGCAATGGGTCAAAGACCATATCCGCTGATGTGTAGGATCGTTTGTGCCGCGCAATAATCTCATTGCCGCAGCCGATGATAACCTCATGCACAAACCCACGCACATGAACATCGTGGTGCGCATAGGCTACTGGCACCGAGTAATCATTGCTGCGATAGCGCACCATTGAGATCGACGTTGCACGCGTGCTGACGTGATCGCAGGCTTCATATTCTGCGACGGGCAATCCCATCAGAGCATCCAAATCCGACATCAGGCGTGCGCCTATGGTTTGGGTGTGACCCCGCAACGTATCGTCCTGACGTGCTAAACACTTCTCTTCCAAATGTGCGTTCAGATCATCAAAGCTGTCATAGCGAGGTGCGGGAACCATGAAGTTGCGGCGGGTGTATCCAACCATGCCCTCAACGTTGCCTTTATCGTTCCCTCGCGCGGGTCTGCCAAACTTGTCATCAAACAAGTAATGCGACTGCAGTTCCGTAAACCGACGTGTGCGGATGCGCGTCTTATCCCCGAGTATCCGAGCCACGGCGATCTTGGTATTGTCGTAGAGAATGGATTGCGGAATGCCGCCAAAGAATGCAAAGGCGGACACATGGCCATCGCAAAACGCCTCGGTTGTCTCAGCTGGATATCCCTTCACAAACACCGCATCAGAATGTGGCAAGCTCATCACGAAGAAGTGGATCTTGCATTCCACGCCACCGATCACGCCCAGCGTCTCACCAAAATCAACCTGCGCATGGCCCGGCCGATGCGACAACGGCACAAACACCTCTTTGGTGCGCCGTTTTTGCTCGCGCACGTAATAGGTCACCGTGGTCAGGCTGCCGGCATATCCATGCTCATCGCGCAGCCGTTCAAAGATGCGCTTGGCCGTGTGTCGCTGCTTTTTGATCAGGGCTTTGTCTGTGCGCAGTATCTCATCGACCACACCAACATAACCATCAAGCGTTGGCCGCCGAGGCGCTTCCGACCGACGATACCCAGGCGGAAGTTCATGGCGCAGCATCTTCGCGATCGTCTTACGATCTTTGTTCTCTAATCTGTCAATGCGTGTTTCCTGAGTTTCCTGCTTTTGATGTCAGAGGTTGCCTTTGTTCTCTTCGAACTCTGAGGTTCATGATGGGGTTGGCTGGGTGTGGGTCGGCAATGTTGAAACCGCAATCATACCGTTGGTCTTGGCTGTTGCTACAGAATCGGCGCCGTGTCTCACGCCCTCCCTCGGGCATCGTCCCAGATGGGAACTTTGATTTAGGAATCCTCGTTGTCGCCTCGTAAGCCTTACGCGGACTGGAAGTCAGTTTTGTCTCGCATAATGGCATGAAGTATGATTGCCAGACGACGCGCCAGAGCCACTCGGGCCTTTCTCATCGTTGAGCGCGCACCGATTGCGAGGGCCCATGTCTTCAATTTGAGCGGAGCGGCATACCGCGTCAGCATCACATTGGCGGCCTCATAGAGAAGCGTTCTGACGCGCACGTCGCCCCGCTTTGAGATGCTGCCCGTGTAGTCGATTTCACCAGATTGATGCCGTCGCGGCACCAGTCCAAGATACGCCCCCACATCACGCGATTTCCTGAAACGCGACGGATCATCAATTGCTGCGGCAAAGGCCAATGCTGTGATCGGACCGACCCCTGGTACCGTCATAAGGCGCTGGCAGACTTCGGATTTGCGGGTCATCTTTTTGATGTCGCCATCAATGGCTGCAACCGCCGCGAGGATTGCTTCGCGTGCTGCGAACAGTCCGCAAATTGCGGCATGGAGGCCAGGCACTCCATCGCTAACTTTTAGCGCCGCGTTTTTGAATGCCGGAGACAAAGCTCGTGGCAGCCGCACGCCGAAGACGACGACCAGACCGCGGATCTGATTGTCGAGCGTCACACGCTGTCCGACCAGCTTCTTGCGGGCTGCGATCAGCGACCGGATTGCGTGCGCTGACAGTGATTTGACATGGGTCGGCTTGTAGAATCCCGTCCGCGCCAGGTGTGCCAAACCGCGGGCATCATTGCGGTCCGTCTTGTGGCCGGCCAGAGATTTAAGGGCCTGATATGCTTGCCTGCTCTCGATGCAAACAACCGGGACACCAAGCTCCGTCAGCCCATGGTAAAGCATTGGTGCCATCCGTCCCGTTTCAAATACAACTTTGGCACATGGTGGTCCAGAAGCGAGGAAGTCAGCGATCGCTTTTGGTGTTGAGCTCGCTTTTCCTTCACGAATAAGGGCCCCTTCACGATCCAGAATGCAGATATGCGTCTCTTCCATGGACACATCCAAACCAGCAAAATATTCCATTGGTCAGTCTCCTTTTCAATTGCATGTGCATCCAGAATAACAGGGGTAACTGAGTGCTGATCCTGATTACGCCATGTTGAAAAACCGCGCCGCTTCTCGGCCAGACATACCGTCCTTCAAACAAGCACGGCGCACACGACTATAAATATCCACAGAATACATCTCCCGCCCTCCGAATAAACGAAGGGCACAAACTGGCGGACTTTTACTCCGCTACAACTGCGATATGCAGCCGCTTCTGTGGCCCAATATTGCTCCGCGTTTTACACCTTTCATGGACAGGGGTAAAGTACCCCAGTGTCCGGAAACAGGGACGAAGTTCAGTACGGTCCGAGGCGAGATGGGTCTTCCATCCCTTGATGTGGTTCTCGGCCTGACCACGGGCAGAATAGATTTTCCCGCAGAGATGCCTGCCACGCCCGCCGTCGGGATTGGTCACGATGTAACGAGTGTCCCGCCCCCGGGAACTGACCTCGACACGGGCTGCCACGCGGCGGGCTTTTGACCGGGACCCAGCCGCACAGGCGAATGTTTTGAACCGTCTGACCTTCTGGCCGGCATTGCGCGCATATCGGGTTGCCGTCGATGCCTCCAACGCCTGAACCTCCTCCTGAAGGCGCGCATTGCGGCTCAGGCCAAAGACATGGCGCAGGCCCGGCCGGTCACACAGGTCCAGAACCTCTGGCCCGCAATAATGGCTGTCCGCGCGCGGCAGGATCCCGGTCCTGGGCCAGTGCTTGCGGGTCTCCCGGATCAAGCGGCGCAGATGTGCGGCGCTTTCCGCCCCCCCGGGGCGGCGCGCCGGGCGCGGCAAGGCCCCGGCCAACCGTCCATCACCATCGAAGACGACGATGGGTTGGAAGCCATATTCATCATGGTATGAGTTGAACAGGCGCAACTGCCGGTGCCCGTGGAGCGCGTCAAAAGTGTCGTCGATGTCCAGCACGATCTGCCCGGGCACACGCGCAAAGGATTGGCAATGGAAACGAACCATGCTGCGTGCCATCCGGATCACGCACGTCGGGCAGGTTTTCCATCCGCGGGATTGTGGGCTGCGGGCACAGCGCCGCACCCGTCTCCGGGTTGCGCTCGGGCGCGATCCTGAAGGACGGGTCATGGCGCGGATCAGCGGCGTCATTGCCATCCCCATACCCCGCCGCAATCATCATGATCCGGAAACGGATGATGTCCTCCAGGCTATGCCTGACCTTCCCGGGATCGCGCAGGTCCGTGAGGCAGGACGACAGAAGACCCGCCATGTCGTGCCGGCGTTCCACCTCCCGCAAAAGCGCCAGGTCGGCATCGGAACTCATCTCCGCGCCGTCGAAATTGAGCGGCACAGGCTTGCCATTCACGGGTGACAAAACCGGCGCGGCCGGGGTAAACCGCTTCATGGTGAGGTGTGGCTCCTGAAAACTGCGCTTTTTCGCATCGACAGCATAAAAATACAGCTTTCCAAAAGGGTGCGCTACCATCACCAACCCCTCAAGAATAATTCGGGCTAGATCCCTCGGCAGGCACCCATGTGCCGCAAGGCATTCCAATATAGGTTCAATCGTAAGGACCGTTAAGTAGCCGAGTTCTTCGGGTGCCCCGTTTGTCAGGAGACTCGAGGTCACCAATCCAAGCGCAAATCCCCATTCCGAAAGGACAACACCGCCGCTGAAGCCACCTCTTGCCGTTGTTGATACGACGAAATGAACATGCGGAATATTAATCAGGTCAATGACAGCGTTAATCTGGCCGCGTGCAGCGACCAACACCTTCTTTCTGCTGAGCGGAATTGGGGGAAATCCGAGGACTAAGACTTCATTCAAGATAAAGTCGTGGTCAGTAATAAAGTCGTCTAAATGATCACCAAGTGGGATTGCTGGAAGCACTGCAAGCTCTGGCACAGAGAATACTGCTACATCTTTACGGTCATCTGGATGCATATAAGCTGTGATAGGGATCAGCTCATCTGTTAAATCACCTATTTTCCTGGAAGCCTCCTTAGCCAGGCGCGAAAGGCGATAACTATCCAACTCAATTTTGCAGGATGCCTTGTTTTCAACGACGTGTTTGGCGGTAACAAAGAACCCATCACCTACGTGAAATGCCGATCCGACACCCTCATCACCCTCCAAATTTCTTGTAACCACGGCGACTACACTACCGCCGTAAAGGCCATAGAACTCTTTCGCTGAAGGCTGATGTAGGGTCTGTTCGGTTTGTTTTTCATCCATCTTTTGAACCCAGAAAGGAGCAGTTTAACTCTGGAAAGAACCTATTTGACACAAAGGGAACCGTTGCGTTGGACACGGGTCATTTCCATGTGAAGCTACGTTGCATTTTTAGTCTAATGGTGTCCTTAGATTTGATCGTATGAGCTTTGCGGCGCTCACCACCACTGGAAGTTAGGACTTCCAAGTCAGGGATTTCAATTATTGCCTTATGAATATCGTCCTTGTGGGCAGGCGTCTCGTTATAAATACTAAGGTAAAAATCCTCTGCGGTGATAATATCGCCGTTCTCCGAAATTAATCTCGGTATGTCTTCGAGTAACTGCTCTTTTGCAGCTTCGCGCGCGTCCTGGTCGAATAGATAAAGTGCGCCAACTTCATCTTTGGGATTATAGGCAAGCATTCGCAACCCCGACCTACCGAAATGTGCTTGTTGATTGCTGTTGTCGTGAAGGATGTCGTTGTAGACTTGCCTAGGGTCTGTTGACAATCATCGTGTTGCAATGAGCATGGCACAGAGGTGCCAGTTGGCAGCGTAGCTTGTATCAGTCTTGTCGTATCGCGTTGCTATGCCTCTGAATTCCTTGATCTTTGCGAAGTAGTTTTCGATGAGATGGCGCCACTTGTACATGTGGGTATCGTAGTCCCGTTGAACTTTTCGGTTCGATTTGGGCGGGATGACAGCGGTTGCGCCACGCTCATCAAGGTCTTGCAGGAGCCAGTCGGCGTCGAAGGCTTTGTCGGCCAGCAACGCCCCAAAGGAAGCCCCCTTGATCAGAGGAGCGACCCCCTTCATGTCGTGTGCCTGTCCCGGCAAAAGCAGAAACCGGAACAGGTTACCGAGCGCATCGACCAAGGCCACGACCTTGGTCGTCAGTCCGCCGCGAGAGCGTCCGATAGCCTGGTGTTGAGTCCCCCTTTTGCGCCCGAAGCCTTCTGATGAGCTTGAACAATCGTCCCGTCGATAAGGGCATATTCCAGGTCCGGCTCGCCACTCATGGCATTGAAAAGACTCTCGAACACGCCGTTCCTGGCCCATCGACGAAATCGCTTGAACTGGCTGTTCCAGTTGCCAAACTCTTTGGGCAAATCCCGCCATGGGGACCCTGTGCGTACGCGCCATAATACTGCTTCCATAAACCGGCGATTATTGCGCGCGGTAACACCCGGATCGCCTGCCTTGCCCGGTATAAGCGGCTCAATCTTCTCCCAAAGCTCATCGGAAACAGCCAAACGATTTGCGTCCATCAACACCTCCATTTTGGAAGCTTGAATCAGACTTCAGGCAAAATGGGAACCCCGAATGTCAACAGGCCCTAGCACGATGGGATCTTGCGAAGTGGATAAACCAGTATTGCCACCCTTTTGGATTGTGGATTGAGAAAGGGCTTACGAAGGGCGCACATTCTCGGAAATGGTCGAAAACAAGCTTTTCGGCGGCACCCATCCACTCTCTGTTACTTATCTGAGCGTCAAGAAAGTTAAACTGGTCGGGGTCAATTTGCAGATATCTAAATTTCCTATTTACAGCTTCTGGATTCGCTTTGTCCAAGAAGGTAATGAGCGTTCTGATAAAGTATGTATAGAAAATCTCCACGGATTTTTCGGACCGCATAATCTTTAGAAGTGTGCTCCGTTCTACATGTGAATGGCCACACTGGTCTAAATTGTAGATCACATTTCTGAATCGCCCTGTTTCAATTCTACTTGAAATGTTGGGGTATTGTTCTTCAAATTTTCCGATCGAGAACTCAACCATAAGTTTGAGTTTTGGGCATGTTTCTTTGGCCTCAGAAATTATGGGAGCGAGGTTGGTTTTCAAGAGTTCGATCACATGAGGTTTGAAATCGTTCAGTTGAAGAAAGCATTCGATTTCGACCGTTGGCAAACCCTCCGCAGCTTTTCGAGTGTTAATTTCATTTAGTGTTGAGGCAAGCACTTCAAGGAAGATGATTGGAGAACCTGGTGAACCACAGCCGTAACGCCCAGCACCTGAAAACCCATCGACAATAGCAAGGCGAAATTTACTCTGCTTTGGCATTTGGCAACGCACCAAAATATATTGCCGAAAATATTCTCGTAAGACCTTGTGCTTACGCCTCGAGTGCTCCTCAAGAACAGCACCCTCTTCCCAACCGTATGGTTTTGCTACCAAAGGACATTCCTAAAATTAGATATTGGCTTGAATTGGCATTTCGTCCCAGGTCTGCCCACGGTAATCGCGGCCATTTAACTTCTTGAATCTCTTTTTGTTATCTTTACCCCATGTACCCCATTGTTTGAAGAAAAAAGCTGTCTCGTATAGGCGACATGAATTATGGATATCGTCAATCCAAACCTCTTTGATTGGACGTGCGTCCTTGCCGCTCTCTCCGCCTACGATCGACCAATCGATTCCGGTAAGGTCTATCTTCCCAACGCTGTCGATCAAGGGTTCGAATGAGATAAAGCGGATAGCTGCGGGCACATCCTTGAGCTCTTCAATTCGATGGACGACCGCACGGCTCTCTACGCTTGTTCCAAGCCACACATTGTTCAATGGATTTGGATAAATTCGAGCGAGAATTTCTGCCATTCTATCTGGCCGTTTAGGGCCTGTTGACATTCGGGGTTCCCATTTTGCCTGAAGTCTGATTCAAGCTTCCAAAATGGAGGTGTTGATGGACGCAAATCGTTTGGCTGTTTCCGATGAGCTTTGGGAGAAGATTGAGCCGCTTATACCGGGCAAGGCAGGCGATCCGGGTGTTACCGCGCGCAATAATCGCCGGTTTATGGAAGCAGTATTATGGCGCGTACGCACAGGGTCCCCATGGCGGGATTTGCCCAAAGAGTTTGGCAACTGGAACAGCCAGTTCAAGCGATTTCGTCGATGGGCCAGGAACGGCGTGTTCGAGAGTCTTTTCAATGCCATGAGTGGCGAGCCGGACCTGGAATATGCCCTTATCGACGGGACGATTGTTCAAGCTCATCAGAAGGCTTCGGGCGCAAAAGGGGGACTCAACACTAGGCTATCGGACGCTCTCGCGGCGGACTGACGACCAAGGTCGTGGCCTTGGTCGATGCGCTCGGTAACCTGTTCCGGTTTCTGCTTTTGCCGGGACAGGCACACGACATGAAGGGGGTCGCTCCTCTGATCAAGGGGGCTTCCTTTGGGGCGTTGCTGGCCGACAAAGCCTTCGACGCCGACTGGCTCCTGCAAGACCTTGATGAGCGTGGCGCAACCGCTGTCATCCCGCCCAAATCGAACCGAAAAGTTCAACGGGACTACGATACCCACATGTACAAGTGGCGCCATCTCATCGAAAACTACTTCGCAAAGATCAAGGAATTCAGAGGCATAGCAACGCGATACGACAAGACTGATACAAGCTACGCTGCCAACTGGCACCTCTGTGCCATGCTCATTGCAACACGATGATTGTCAACAGACCCTAGTAAGGATTTGGAAGTGATGCTGAGACGCGTCGGCCATAACCTTCCATACCTTGGCAACAAAATCCTCTGAAACGTTAGGGTGGAACAGATCGCTCATGGAATTGACAAAGATCTTGCGTGGTTTTCGCCATTTTTTAGGGATATCAAGCGACTTGTGGTCTTCATGAACCACCCCATTCCAGATTGTCCGGTTACCTGACTTGCGAGTAAGGCCCTTGTACTTCTCGACACCCATCGCCTCCAAGCGTTTCGCCATGTTCATGCCATAACAATTGGTGCAACCAGCCGACATGATCGAGCAACCGGCGACCGGATTCCATGTAGCGTTGGTCCATTCGATTTGTGTTTCAGCCATGGTCTTCTTGCATTGATTGTAACGTTGTTTCATCGAAGTCTATGACCGGCAGAACATTAAGGCAACAAATTTGACTCACCCATTCCACCTTAGTCAGCACAGCACAGCACGCCTGCGATCTATCAGTTTGTATTATATAGTGAACGACTACCGGCTGACGCCGGTAGCATCATTTCGAGGAATACAATTCCAGATACTGAAGTATGGTATCGTCAGTCACGTTGCCTGATGTGGTTGAGAAATATCCACGCGCCCAAAACCGCCTGCCCCAGTAGCGCTTGCGGAGTTCGGGAAATTCCATCTGCACCCGGCGCGATGAGCGCCCTTTGATCCGTTGCATAACCCTGGACAAGGCGACATGTGGCGGCACGGATATGAACATATGGACGTGATCGCGGGCCAGAACGCCTTTTACGATATGAACGCCCATCTCGGCGCAAGCCTGGCGAATGATCTCGCGAATGGCACCTTGCAAAACCTTGTAACGGTATTTTGTCGACCAGACGACGTGACAGCGGTGATAAAATCTGGTATGTGATCCAGTAGAATAGACCATGATCTCTCCCTCTCATTTTGAAGCCTTACCCTTTCGGGGGCTTCAAAATGAGAGGGAGAGATCATCAGAATTCACGCTGAAGCGAACCGGCTGGAAGCCGGTGGCTTATCTCCAATAGGTGGAAAGTTAAAATGAAATGAGCGATTCAATTCAGGTGTTATCAAATTTTTTTCTGAACTCCTTACGAACTAAAGCATCCCTGTACACGACTCATGCGATTTTCTGCCTGATTTTGGGCCAGTCCAGTGTCGGAAGGCTTGTTCCGGCTGGGTTCGCAGGAGCCTTCCGATTTCGTCGAGACCAATGCGGAAGATGGATTTGGCGTATCGCCCATGAGACTTTCGAGGCCGTTTCCGTGTTCCGGGCCTGGTGGATGCCACCTTTGCAGCCCATGCCATGGCCAGGGCAGGGACACCGACCAACAAGCTCGACTTTTCGGCGATCGGGAGACGGGTGTCTTCCAGGTTGAAGCCCTTTGTCTTCGCTTCGGCGAACAGGCATTCGATGGCCCGGCGTTTGCGATAGACGGTCAGGGCGTGATGGGCGGGTTGGTTGCCGACAACGACAGGCAATTCCTTACCTTTGATGCGCTTGGCTGCGAAGTTCAGCCAAAACGGTGCAGTGCCCCCGGCAGCCCTGAAGTGGGCCGTGAATGTGCGCGGGCCACGGCAGGTGCGCGGCAAGGTTCGCAGACTTTGCCGGACGCCATCCCCGCCTGTCACGTACCGGTTCGACTTCACGCGGATGATGAAAGGAACGTCCTGTTCATGCAGGAAAGTCAACCAATCAAGGCCGATAAACCCACGATCCGCCGGAAGGCACCTGATGCTTCCGGACCCGAACAGATCCAGACAGCGCTTCATCAGTGCAATGCGCTCGCAGGTGTTGCTGTTGCCCGCCTTGCCCGACACGGTCCAGATCAGGGGCACGCGATAGCGGCGCGTGGCGACGGCAGGAACCAGCAGGTTGATCTCCTTGCGCCCGATCTTCCGGTTCGTGCGATCAAGGCACGGATGCCGGCTCCCGGAGAGCCCGGGCATCCGGACAACAGGAGGGGCAGACCGGTCTTGCCCGAGGTTGACATGCTGAAAAACCGTTCCGGGTTGAAGCCCGCCTGTGCGCGGTGGAAACAGCCTGTGCCACGGTCGCGCCATGAAGGGCAGCGGCCGTTCGCTTATCGGTGGTCCCGGCGCTGTCGGGAACCCCGTTGAAAAACGTGGCCCATGGGTTGATGCGACCTTGAGAGTGGTGACGCTGCCTTGCGGTGATCCCGGTTGGGAAGATGGCGGATTTGCATAGCCCACGCCCTTTTGTTGCCAACAGGAGGATCAACGATGGCAAAGCAAAAGACCCGCAGGACTCCAGCGATCGAGGCCATGAACATCGGTGCCGCTGCCGTTGATATCGGCTCGCGTGAACACATGGCTGCAGTCAATCCCGACGTGACGGACGCACCGGTGCGTGCGTTTGGCACCTTCACCCATGACCTGCATGATCCTGCTGACTGGTTCAAAACGCACGGTGTCACCGGCGTTGCGACGGAATCCACCGGCGGCTGTTGGATCCCGGCCTATGGGATTTTGGAGCGGCACGGCTTTGGGGTCATTCCGGTCAACGCGCGCTGTGCCGGGAACGTACCCGGGCGAAAGACCGACGTCAGTGATGCCGGTTGGCTGCGGCGGTTGCATTCCTGCGGTTTGCCACGCGGCAGCTTCCGACCATCGGCCGGGATTGCCACCCTGCGGGCGTATCCACGCCAACGGGAACGGTTGGTGGAATATGCGGCGGCCCACATTCAACATATGCAGAAGGCACTGATGGAGATGAATCTGCAACTGCACCATGTTGTCTCCGACATCACCGGCGTGACAGGCATGCGGATCATCCGTGCAATTGTCGCGGGCGAACGGGACCTGGATGTGCCGGCGTCTTTCCGTGATGTCAGGTGCCGTGCATCTGTCGAAACGATCAAGGCCGCCTTGAACGGCAATGACCGCCCGGAACACATCTTTGCACTGACCCGGTCATTGGCGCTTTATGACTTCTATCAGTCCAGGGTGCCGGAATGTGATCGTCATCTTGAGGCAACGTTGGCGACACCGGGCTCGGATAACGAACACGACCCCGGCCAGACTGTCCCGTCCACGGACAAGGACCAGGCAGGTGAGCACGCCGTCATTTGATGTCCGGGCAGCGCTGTTCGGTGTCCCTGGCGTTGATCTGACCGGGATCCATGGGACGGGGCCTTCATTATCACTCAAACCGGTTGGAGAATGTGGAACTGACCTGCGCGCGTGGCCAGGCGCCAAACACTTCACCTCCTGGCTTTGTCCCGCACCCGGGAACAAGATCTCCGGCGGCAAAGTGCTGTCTTCCCGGACGCGACGATCATCAAGTCGCGCCGCTGCGCTTCCGCGATTGGCGGCTGTCACCATTGGGCGCAGCGATACCGCTCCCGGGGCATTTTATCGACGGCCGGCAGCAAGAGCGGGAAAGGCCAGGGCCGTCACCGCGACCGCGCGCAAGATTGCTGTTCTGTTCTGCAACACCCTCCGACACGGCATGACCTACAAGGATCCAGGCGCGTCCCATTATGAAGAACGATACCGCAATCGCGTGCTCGGCAATCTCAAACGACGGGCCAGGTCATTTGGGTATGATTTGCAGGAATTACCTGCAGAGGCCGACATGGCTGTTTCTTGGGAAGGCGCTGCGATCGACGGCAGGTGCTTTCAACCCTGGCCTGCGTCGGCATCTCCCCACTGATGTGACTCAGGTTCACCGTTCGCACGTCGGCAATGCCAATCACCGGGAGGCAGAGCGTTTCGAGGCGGCTATTGCTCAGCGACAAGCCGTCGGATAACTTCGCCGAGAGGGTGTCGATTGCTTTTCGGATCATGGGGTGCTCCTATCGCAGATTGAAGAATCCCAATGAAAATCACAGATCTGCGCCCTCAACCACCTCTACTGTCGTGTACAGGGCCGAATGACTCAAGATTATCACAAATCCCTACACCCGGAGATCAAAAAAATGAGCTTTCGCCTGCAACCGCCCGCCCCTGCCCGCCCGAACCGCTGTCAGCTGTTTGGCCCCGGCTCGAACACCAAACTGTTCGAGAAAATGGCGGCAAGCGCGGCGGATGTGATCAATATAGATCTTGAGGACTCGGTCGCGCCCACCGACAAGGACACCGCCCGCGCCAACACGATTGAGGCGATCAATACGGTTGATTGGGGCAACAAGTATCTGAGCGTACGGATCAATGGGCTGGACACCGGGTGGTGGTATCGCGACGTGGTGAACCTTCTGGAACAGGCAGGCGACCGTCTGGACCAGATCATGATCCCGAAAGTTGGTTGCGCGGGAGATATCTATGCCGTCGATGCGCTGGTTACTGCAATTGAGCGCGCTAAGGGGCGCACCAAGCCGATCAGTTTTGAGGTCATTATTGAGTCCGCCGCCGGTATTGCACATGTCGAGGAAATCGCCGCCGCCTCGCCCCGCTTGCAGGCGATGAGTCTCGGCGCCGCAGATTTCGCCGCCTCCATGGGCATGGCCACCACCGGCATCGGCGGGACGCAGGAAAACTATTACATGCACCGCGAGGGTGAAAAATACTGGTCCGATCCGTGGCACTGGGCGCAGACCGCCATCGTTGCTGCCTGCCGCACCCATGGCATTCTGCCGGTCGATGGCCCGTTTGGCGACTTCTCGGACGACGAAGGCTTCCGCGCGCAGGCGCTGCGCTCGGCCACGCTGGGCATGGTCGGCAAATGGGCGATCCACCCCAAGCAGATCGCTTTGGCCAATGAAGTGTTTACACCGTCTGAAGAGGCCGTGACTGAGGCCCGCGAAATCCTCGCCGCCATGGAAGAGGCCAAGGCCCGCGGCGAAGGCGCCACGACTTATAAGGGGCGTCTGGTCGATATCGCGTCGATCAAACAAGCCGAAGTGATCGTCAAACAATCCGAGATGATTAATGGCTAATGATTGAGCGTAAGCCGGGCTTGAGCCCGGCTTACCACCTCAGGCATCGTTCATCCGGGCAATCATCCGCGCTGAGCGCCGAACAATCGTCCCCGCCGTCCCAATGGCTATAACCCACAGGGCAATCGGCAACACCGCCGGCATGCCTCCCCAAAGCCCTTCAAAACACGCCAGACCCCCCGCGCCCGTGATCAGCGCCATGCGGTGCGGTTTTGCCATCGGTCCGCAGAAATCATTCTCGCCCGTGCTGGCGCGACCTAACTCGCGCACATACGCCGCCCCGATGGCCAGTGCAGCGGCGGCCCAACCCAACTCGGGCAGGTCCACCCCATAGCCAAGGCCGACGAAAATCAGCAGGTCCGACACCCGGTCCGGTGCTTCATTCCAGAACGGGCCGTCGGGTGCTGTGGGGTGACAATCTAAATGCGTAATCCGGTCCAGCCCGGTCCAGCCTGTCAACGGCGGAGTAAAATCCGGCCACTGGGGCGGAGCAAAAGTCGGCCAGTTTGTGGAGTGCGCCTTGGGGCGTGTGGCCACCAATCAGCAAGCACGTTCCAAGGCGCATTGGCCGTCAGGCCGATTGTTCAGTTGTCAGGTTGAAGGGTTGGCAATACGTGCGCGGCTCTGATTGAGGCGGTAGCTTTCGCCGTTCATCTCGAGGATGTTGACGTGATGTGTCAGCCGGTCCGGGAGCGCGCCGGTCAAGCGTTCGGTGCCGAATGTCTCGGTCCATTCCTCGAAGGGCAGGTTCGATGTGATCAGGGTTGAGCCACGCTCGCAGCGCTGAGAGATCAGCTCGAACAGAAGCTCGGCGCCGGTTTTGCTCAAGGGGACGAAGCCCGGCTCGTCGATGATCAGCAGTTTGACCTTGGCCCGTTTGCGCTGAAGCTGCCGGAGGCGTTTCTCGTCGCGGGCCTCCATCATCCCGTGCACGAGAGCTGCGGCGGTTACGAAGGCGACAGGCAACCCTTTCTGGCAGGCGGTCAGCCCCAACCCGAGAGCGACATGGGTTTTGCCGGTTCCCGACGGGCCGAGCGCGATGACGTTCTCCCTGCGCTCGATCCATTCACAGCGCGCCAGTTCCAGCACCATCATCTTGTTCAGACCGGGGATGGCCGTAAAGTCGAAGCTGTCGAGGCTTTTGACGGTTGGAAACTTTGCCGACTTGATCCGGCGTCCGACCATGCGCCTCTCCCGATCGATTGGTTCCAGCTCGGTCAGCCGGGCTGGATAGCGCACATGATCCAGGCCTTCCGCCGCACAAATGCGCGCTTGCTTGTCATGCTCGCGCAGGAAGGTGGGCAGGCGCAGAGTCTTGAGGTGGTGTGTCAGCGGCAGTTCGGGTGCATCCGTCATGCGTCACCTCCTGACAGAAGGCTCATACAGGAAGAAGCCGAGGTGGTGGCGATGTTGGTTCCGGGCAGGAACGGATAGACATCCAAATCCAACCTCGGGGGCCTTCGCTCGACGCGGCACAGGACGAGGTGCTTGATCGCATCGAAGCTGACCGCCCCCATTCGCAGGGCGTCTTTGACGGCAAGATGCAGCACCTCCAGCTCGAACCGTTCCGACAGGCGCAGGACCTGGACATACTCCCTTTTGCCCGCCTTGCCCTGCCGGGCTTCCAGCAAGCGCCGGAGCGTGGCGAAGGCGTCAGGCAGTTCCCAACCCTGCAAGGGCGCAGCCTGATCGAAGGACATGATCCTGCGCTCGATCAGCGGCAGGTAATGCAGCGGGTCGAACACCATGTCACCGCTGTCATAAGAGCGGGGATGATCGGCGATCACCTCAGTGGCGCAACCGATAACGACGCGGATCACGAAGCCCTTGATCCAGACCGCGCGGTGGCCATATGCGACCGGTACCGAGTAGTCGTTACCGCGATACCGCAGCACCGATGTCGATGTGACCTGGCCACTTTGCAACTCACAGGCCTCGAAGGGTGCGCCGGGCAAATCCTGCATTGCCGCCGGATCGGCTTGCAGCCGTTCGCCGATGCTGGCCTTGTGTCCGCGCAGGACATCGTCCTGCCGTTTGCGGCATTGCTCTTCCAGGTGAGCGTTGAACGCATCCCGGTCCGGAAAGGACGGGATCGGCACCATGAAGTCGCGCCGCCCGTAGCCGACCAACCCCTCGACCGCTCCCTTTCCCCCGCGTTTGCGGGCTTTTCGAGAGAGATTACGGTCCCCTTTCCGGCTGCGCGGAAAGAACGTCCCATCGGCTTCGACGATTCCGCACAGCCTGACCGCACCGACCGTTACGGCCTCGGGAAAGCGATGACGCCAACGAAAAGCTGTGGTGTCGGCCACCATACAACGCCCGTCGGACGCCTTTACCGTTTCGCCGTCGCGCAGGGAAGCTGCGAACCCTGCCCATCTGTCCCTGTGGCGCAAGCGGGCAAGCGGCGTCCCGGTCAGCGCGTTGAAGGTTTTGCGACAGCCTTTGCAAAAGAACCTCGTAAGGCCACTTGCATGGCCCCTGATGATCGCACCGCCCGAAGCACAGTGCGGACAGATACGCCCCTCGCGAACATTCGCCTCAGGGAGATCGATCACGCTTTCCAGCGACGATACCCCGGCAACGAGCCGTCCGGTCTCAGCCCGTTGTTTCGATGAAAGGTCGTCGATCTCGTTGAGCCACACCAGAAAAGCCTGATGATCCATGTGCCGCACCCCATAATTTTGTTCATGGTGTGTTCTATTACAGGTCGGCACGCATAATCAATGCTAATTGAGCCAAACATTTCGAGAAAAGATGTGGCGCGCGGTTTTCTCCAAGCGCTTTAGAGCGTGTTGTTTGTGATCGGATTCGGGCTTTCTATTTGGTTTGCGCTGCGACAAGCACATGTCCCGGATGGTGTCTCTTTGGAGACTCAATGGAGTGCGGTGAAAATCAACCTTTTATCTTACTCCACCGTATCTTGTGTGGGGTCTTGCATGGCTGCCAGTTCACCCAGTGTGACGGGTTTAAGCGGCGGACGGATGCGATAATACCCTGTTTCATCCCGAGTTTGGCCATTGGCTTCGGCCAACAACGCCGTCACGGTCAGTCCGCAATAGCGGCCCTGACACGGGCCCATGCCCGCGCGCCCGAAGGCCTTGGCTTGGTTTGGTCCAATACATCCCAGCTTGGCATAGCCGCGGATATCTCCGGCTGTCAGGGGTATCGCATGAATAGCATCCTTTGGTTTGCCTTGATCTTCTATCTCTGATTCAGTTTTCCAAAGTTTATGTCTGGAGGGCGCTGCTTTGGAAAATACCGTGTTGTTTCAATCTTTTGCCTCGTCGATTTCTGATCCCCGCCAGAAGACGAAGGTGGTGTATCCACTTGATGGGATTCCGCTTTTGAGCCTGTGCGGAGTGGTGTCGGGGTGTGGGAGTTTTGTCGATGTTGCCCTTTATGGCGAGGAAAAGTCGGGTTTCCTGCGCAAGTTGGCTACGTTTGAGCATGGCATACCCTCCCGTGACACGCTTTCGACGGTGTTTCGGGCGCTTGATCCTGAAGAGTTCAACGCAGCCTTTGCCGCGTGGGCGTCCGGGTTGGCCGGGCGCGTTGGAGGAACGCTCGTTGCCATTGACGGCAAGACAGCGCGAGGCTCAAGGGCCGGTGGTGAAACGCCTCTGCATCTGATCCCGGCCTGGTGTAACGATCTACGCCTCGTGCCCGGCCAGCAAGCCGGCGCGCACAAAAGGAACGGGATCAGGGACATCCCCGTGCTTCCGGATTTGCTCTTCCTGGAGGGCGCGGTCGTGACGCTGGATGCGATGGGGTGCCAACGTGAGATCGCCTGCAAAATCCGTGACAAGGGTGCTGACTATGTGCTGGCCCTGAAGGGCAATCAGGGGCTTCTCCATGAAGACGTGAAACTGTGGTTCGAAGAACAGGATCGGGAAAACACAGAATCATTACAGACGGTTGACGGCGACAGGGGTAGGATTGAAACGCGAACATACACCCAATGCGACGCCATCGGCCGGTTGAAAAAACGCCATCCCCATCGGGAGGGGTTGCTCAGCATTGGCCGCGTCGTCCCGCTTCGGGAAAGTGGCGGGAAGACGACACGGCAAACGCGGTACTTCATCCCGTCCCTGCCGAAAGACGCCGCGCGCTTTGCCCATGCCGTACGCTCTCACCGGGGAATTGAAAACCGCCTCCACCGGGTGCTTGATGTCACCTTCCGCGATGACGACAGCCGGATACGAAAAGATCACGCACCCGCCAACTTCGCCGTCATCAGGCACATCGCAATGAATTTGCTCAACAAAGCAAAAAGCGAGAACTCCCTCGGAGGAATGCGGAAAAAGGCAGGCTGGAACAACCGCTTCCCGCTTCAAATCCTCGCGCCGTGAAACTCATGCGATTCCCCTGCTATGGAGGAATGGGCGCTTGTTCGGCCCCTGTTACCTACCGCGAAGCGAGGTGGTCGCCCTCGCAAGACGAATCCGCGCCGTGTTGTGAACGCGATTATGTATATGGCGACCACGGGATGTCAGTGGCGCATGATCCCGCGGGATTTCCCGGCGGTCTCGACTGTGCAGAACTGTTTTTACGACTGGCGCGACAACGGTCTGTTACACCGGATCAACCATCTGTCAATGATGGCGGCGCGCGAATTGTCGGGCCGTGAGGCGAGCCCCACTGCGGGCGTTATTGACAGCCAGAGCGTAAAAACAACGGAAAGCGGCGGCATTTCAGGCTTTGATGCGGGCAAAAAGATCAAAGGGCGCAAGCGTCACATCGTGACAGACACGCAAGGTTTCCTGTTGCCGATCCTTGTTCACGCCGCCGATATACAGGATCGGGATGGTGCTGTGGATGTTCTCAAAGCACTGCGCATCCGCTTCCCGCGGCTGGGGCACATCTTTGCGGACGCAGGATATGCAGGGCCAAAGCTTCGGGATGCTTTGGCCCTGCAGGGAAAATGGACATTGGAGATTGTCAAGCGCCCTGACAAAGCCGAGGGGTTCGTTCTTCCACCACGAAGATGGGGTGTCGAGCGAACATTCGCGTGGCCGGGACGTTGCCGTCGTTTGGCAAAAGATCGGGAGGCAACCGTTGAAAGTTCCGTAGCATGGGTTTTGGTTGCCGGTCAGGGGTATCGCATGAATAGCATCTTTTGGTTTGCCTTGATCTTCCATCTCTGATTCAGTTTTCCAAAGTTTATGTCTGGAGGGCGCTGTTTTGGAAAATACCGTGTTGTTTCAATCTTTTGCCTCGTCGATTTCTGATCCCCGCCAGAAGACGAAGGTGTTGTATCCACTTGATGGGATTCCGCTTTTGAGCCTGTGCGGAGTGGTGTCGGGGTGTGGGAGTTTTGTCGATGTTGCCCTTTATGGCGAGGAAAAGTCGGGTTTCCTGCGCAAGTTGGCTACGTTTGAGCATGGCATACCCTCCCGTGACACGCTTTCGACGGTGTTTCGGGCGCTTGATCCTGAAGAGTTCAACGCAGCCTTTGCCGCGTGGGCGTCCGGGTTGGCCGGGCGCGTTGGAGGAACGCTCGTTGCCATTGACGGCAAGACAGCGCGAGGCTCAAGGGCCGGTGGTGAAACGCCTCTGCATCTGATCCCGGCCCGGTGTAACGATCTACGCCTCGTGCCCGGCCAGCAAGCCAGCGCGCACAAAAGGAACGGGATCAGGGACATCCCCGTTCTCCTGGATTTGCTCTTCCCGGAGGGCGCGGTCGTGACGCTGGATGCGATGGGGCGCCAACGTGAGATCGCCTGCAAAATCCGTGACAAGGGTGCTGACTATGTGCTGGCCCTGAAGGGCAATCAGGGGCTTCTCCATGAAGACGTGAAACTGTGGTTCGAAGAACAGGATCGGGAAAACACAGAATCATTACAGACGGTTGACGGCGACAGGGGTAGGATTGAAACGCGAACATACACCCAATGCGACGCCATCGGCCGGTTGAAAAAGCGCCATCCCCATCGGGAGGGGTTGGTCAGCATTGGCCGCGTCGTCCCGCTTCGGGAAAGTGGCGGGAAGACGACACGGCAAACGCGCTACTTCATCCCGTCCCTGCCGAAAGACGCCGCGCGCCTTGCCCATGCCGTACGCTCTCACCGGGGAATTGAAAACCGCCTCCACCGGGTGCTTGATGTCACCTTCCGCGATGACGACAGCCGGATACGAAAAGATCACGCACCCGCCAACTTCGCCGTCATCAGGCACATCGCAATGAATTTGCTCAACAAAGCAAAAAGCGAGAACTCCCTCGGAGGAATGCGGAAAAGGGCAGGCTGGAACAACCGCTTCCCGCTTCAAATCCTCGCGCCGTGAAACTCATGCGATTCCCCTGGGTTGCCAGTATTCGTCTCTTGACAAGGCGGATAGCAAGGCATTCTGTTCAAACATAAACTTTTGAGTCAGACTCTGAGTGGATCTGGAACGGTTCCCGCGTGAAAACCATGTCTATTTCTGCGAATGCGCGGCCAATACCGGCATGGAATGGGCCGGTGCACAGCTGAACGGGGCGCAGTTCACCCACGGCATGATCCACAATATGGAATATACCGGCATTCCCCTGCGGGTTCTGCTGGAAGAGGCCGGGTACGATACCGCTGGCACGTGGGTTTATGTCGAAGGCGCGGATGCGTCCTCGAACGGCCGCTCGATCCCGATGGAAAAGGCGCTGGACGATGTGCTTGCCGCGTTCAAGGCCAATGGCGAGGCTTTGCGTAAAGAGCACGGGTATCCAGTGCGCCTTGTCGTTCCGGGTTGGGAAGGCAACATGTGGATCAAATGGTTGCGCCGGATCGAGGTGATGGATGGCCCGGTGGAAAGCCGCGAAGAGACCAGTAAATACACCGACGTTCTGGAAGTACACCGACGTTCTGGAAGACGGCATTGCGCGCAAATGGACCTAGGAGATGGACGCCAAATCGGTCGTCACCTCGCCCAGCCCGCAATCGCCGATCACCCATGGTCATGGGCCGCTGGTGATCATTGGTCTGGCCTGGTCTGGCCGGGGCGCGATCACCCGTGTGGATGTCTCGAAGGATGGCGGCAAGACATGGGAAACCGCGCGGCTTGCCAAGCCCGGCGAGAAGATGGCGCTGACGCGGTTCTATCTGGATACCGAGTGGAATGGCGAAGAAATGCTGCTGCAATCGCGCGCCATGGATGACACCGGATATGTTCAGCCCAGCAAGGCGCAGCTGCGCGAGGTGCGGGGCGAAAACTCGATCTATCACAACAATTGCATTCAAACCTGGTGGGTCCGCGAGACCGGGGAGGCCGAAAATGTCGAAGTATCTTAAGGCCGGGATTGTCGCCCTGTCTGTGTCGCTGATGGCGACGCCGGTTGTGGCCGAAAAACTGGGTCTGGGCCGTGCCGCCCTGCCCGAAGAAATCGCCGCCTGGGATATGGATGTCAGCCCTGATGGCACCGGACTGCCCGTTGGGTCTGGCGATGTTTTGACCGGTGAGGAACTGTTCTCGGACAGCTGCGCGATCTGCCATGGTGAATTTGCCGAAGGGGTTGATAACTGGCCAAAGCTGGCCGGGGGCGATGACACGCTGGCCGATAAGGACCCGGTGAAAACCGTCGGCTCTTACTGGCCGCATCTGTCGACCACATGGGATTACGTGAACCGCTCGATGCCCTTTGGCGGTGCCCAGACGCTTGAGACCGACGAGGTTTATGCCATTGTCGCCTATATCCTCTATTCCAACGACCTGGTGGATGAGGATTTCGTGCTGTCGAATGAGAATTTCACCGACGTTGTACTGCCCAATGCCGAGGGGTTCATCATTGATGACCGGCTTGAGGCGGAAAGCCATTTCTGGACTGCCGAGCCGTGCATGGAGAACTGCAAAGACAGTGTCGAGATCACCATGCGCGCCATGGTTCTGGACGTGACGCCCGAGGAAGAGGCCGCCGCCGAACCCGCCGCCACAGAAGAGGTGGTTGAGGTGGCCGCTGTGGCCGAAGAACCAGCTGTTGAAGAGCCCGCCGTTGCGGTGGCTGCATTGGACGCCGAACTTGTGGCCGCAGGCGAGAAAGTGTTCAAGAAATGCAAAGCCTGTCACCAGATTGGCGAGGGTGCCAAGAACAGGACAGGCCCGTTGCTGACCGGGATTGTGGGTCACGCGGCTGGCAGTATCGAGGGGTTTAAGTATTCCAAGGCGCTGATGGCAATGGCCGAAGATGGTCTGATTTGGGACGAGGACAGCTTGTCGGCCTTTCTGGCCAAACCCAAGGCCTTTATGAAAGGCACCAAGATGGGGTTTGCTGGTCTCAAGAAAGAAGAAGACCTGTCGGCGATCATTGCCTATCTTTCCAGCCATGGGGACTGATCTGTGAGATTCGCGCGCGCTTGGTTCGCTTTGATCCTTGCTTTGGGTCTGGCCGCCGGGGAGGCGCGGGCCGAGTTGCTTGGCGATGCCGAGGCGGGGCGCGAAGTGTTCACCTATTGCTCGGGCTGTCACGAGATCGGGAAGGGTGCGATTGATGGTATCGGCCCGCATCTGAATGGTATCTTTGGCCGTGAGGCGGGCACGCATGTCGGGTTCGCCTATTCCCAATCCATGCAGCGTGCGGGCGTTGATGGTCTGATCTGGATCGAGAGGACGCTGGATGCCTATATCGCCAATCCGCTTGCACTGGTGTCGAAAACACGGATGAGCTTTGACGGGTTGGATGATCCAAAGGAACGCGCTGACCTGTTGGCCTATCTGCGTATCTACTCCGACAATCCATCCGATATCCCCGAGGCGGAGCCGACCGGGCGCGCCACCGATCACGATATTGACCCTGCCATTCTGGCGCTGGAGGGCGACCCGGAATACGGTGAATATCTTGCGACCGAATGCCTGACCTGTCACCAATCGGATGGCAGCGCACAAGGTATTCCATCAATAACATTGTGGCCCGAAGAAGACTTCGTGATTGCCATGCATGCCTATAAATCCAAATTGCGGCCCCATCCTGTGATGCAGATGATGGCGGGCCGTCTGAACAATGAAGAGATCGCGGCGCTGGCGGCCTACTTCAAAACGCTCAACTAACAGCGCGATTTCAGGGAGGACGACCATGAAACTGAACAGACGTGCCTTTATCGGAACAGGTGCTGCTGCTGCGGCCAGCCTGTCTGCGCCTGCCGTTCTGGCGGACGGTCACGGTAAATCCAAAGTGGTGGTGATCGGGGGCGGGGCCGGTGGCGCCACCGCCGCGCGTTACCTTGCCAAGGACAGCGACGGCGCGATTGACGTCACACTGGTAGAACCCACGCGCACCTATTTCACCTGCTTCTTTTCCAATCTCTATATCGGTGGTTTCCAGGAAATGGATGACCTGGGTCACAATTATGGCACCCTTGCTGCGCAGTTTGGCGTCAATGTCGTGCATGACTGGGCCATTGACGTGGACCGCGATGCCAAGACGGTCACCCTGGCCGGTGGTGGTAGCCTGCCCTATGACAAGCTGATCCTCAGCCCCGGTATTGATTTCATCGACGGGTCTGTCCCGGGGTGGAGCATGGCCGATCAGGATGTGATGCCGCACGCCTATAAGGGGGGTACTCAGGCCACATTGCTCAAGTCGCAGATCATGGCGATGCCCGAAGGTGGCACCTTTGCCATGGTCGCTCCGCCCAATCCGTTCCGCTGCCCGCCCGGACCATACGAGCGGATTTCGATGGTTGCCCATGTGCTGAAGAAAACCAACCCGACGGCCAAGATCATCATTGCCGATCCCAAGCCGAAGTTTTCCAAGATGGGCCTGTTCCAGGAAGGCTGGGGTGATCTTTATGCAGGCATGGTGGATTGGATCGGTGAGGATTTCGGCGGTGGCGACGTCTCGGTCGATCCCGCTGCAATGACTGTCACGATTGATGGAGAAGAGACCAAAGTCGACGCCTGCAACGTGATTCCCGCGCAAAAGGCCGGGCGCATTGCCGAACTGGCCGGTGTGACGGACGGCAACTGGGCACCTGTGAATGCCGCTGATATGAGCACCAAGGCCGATCCGGATGTCTATGTTCTGGGCGATGCCAGCCAACAGGGCGACATGCCGAAATCGGGCTTCTCGGCCAACAGTCAGGCCAAGGTCTGTGCCAATGCTGTTCGTGGGGCGCTGACCGGGTCCAAGGTGTTCCCGGCCAAGTTCTCCAACACCTGTTGGTCGCTGATCGACACGGACAATGGTGTCAAAGTGGGCGCGACGTATGAGCCGACCGAGGAAAAGATCGCCAAGGTCGATGGTTTCATTTCGGAAACCGGTGAGGACGCGGCGACGCGCAAGGCCACCTACGAGGAATCGCTGGGT
Source organism: Roseovarius sp. (assembly GCA_965207105.1). Classification (GTDB taxonomy): domain Bacteria; phylum Pseudomonadota; class Alphaproteobacteria; order Rhodobacterales; family Rhodobacteraceae; genus Roseovarius. The sequence continues at coordinate 124,795 of CBDBLS010000060.1, forward strand.
TGGTATGCGGGTATTACGTCGGACATGTTCGGCTAAAAACGGCGCGGGCCTGATATGTATCAAGGCCCGCGCATTACATTCCTGCTTTCTTCGGGTCAGGAGGAGTTAAACCCATGAAAAACCTATTTCTTACCGCCGCATTTTGTGCATTTTCCCTACCTGCCTCGGCGAGCGATCAGGCGGTGACCTACCCGTTTGAAGGCAGCTTTGAAGATGCCGCTTTTGCCGTGGAAAGCGCGATTGTCGGCAAGGGGCTGGTGATTGATTTTGTCAGTCACACCGGCGAAATGCTGGCCCGGACGGCGGCCGATGTGGGCAGCGACGTGGTGCTGTTTGACGAGGCAGATGTCTTCCTGTTCTGCTCGGCCGCGATGTCACGCAAGGTGATGGAGGCGGACATCATGAACATCGCCCATTGCCCCTATGGCATCTTTGTTGCTGATCGCGAGGGCGCGGTGATGATCGGCTATCGCACATACCCTGACGGCCCGATGCAAGAGGTGCAGGCCATGTTGGACGAGATCGTGCAAGAGGCGCTGGAATAGCACCAACCGGCCTATCTTGACGCAAGTCAAGGCGTCCGCGAGGGGGCCTTGATAGTATCCGTCTTGATCAAGGAGAATTTTGCGACCATTCGCGGTCAGCCTTGACAAGCGCATTTGCCATCTCGATCAGTTTTCTCATGAGCGCGGTGAGAGCGACTTTGGCAGGCTTCCCGGCTGCCATCATGGCCTGGTATTTCCTTGCGAGGTCAGGGTTGTGGCGTGCCGCGACGAGAGCCGGCATGTAAAGAGCGTCGCGCAGGAATTTACGACCGCCCTGAATGAAGGCCTTGCCGCGCCATTGCCCGGACTGTCGCGTCATGGGTGCGGGGCCCGCCGGACTGGCTGCCTTCCTGCGGTCCAGTGTTCCAATCTCTGGAAATTCGACCAGGATGGCGACGGCAGCGACCTCGCCGATGCCGGGAATGGAGCGGAGAATATCATGTGCGCGCGCCCTTTTCCGACAATCACGCAGACGCGTCCCGAGTTCATCGTCAAGAGCCGCGATCTGGCGTTTGACCTGCGTCAGGCGTGGTTTTGTCTGGCGGCGTGTGAACGCCAGAGTCTGTGTTTTCACACGGTTCAACAGCCGGGTTCTGTCCTTGACCAGGGCCATCCGCGCGATCTGCAACTCTTTGAGCTCACGTTCATTCCTGTTGTAAGGCCTGTCCGGTACCGGATCGAACGCCGAACCCATCGTGGCCAGGATGCGCGCGTCAACGGCATCTGTTTTGGCACGCGTTCCATGCGCCTGGGCAAAGCGGCGGGCCTGTAGTGGATTGATCTTCACCAGAGGCAATTTGCCCGGGAACGTCTTCTCGAAGGAGGCATGGTAAGCACCCGTTGGTTCAAAGACCACGATTTGTGGCTGTTCGCTCCCGATCCAGCGCCTGAGCGCGCGAAAGCCGGAAGCGGTGTTGTCGAATTGGGCATGTTGTCCTGTCTTGATCCGATGCACATCCAAATGCGCTTTGGAGATGTCGATCCCGATGCTGTCCTTCATTATCTTCGATGTCCTGTGCCTGTCGTGCAGAGCCATGAGCTGCTGCGTATCCGTTCAGGCCTCATGCGAAGACGGTGGCTGATCAAACTGTAGCACGGTTCATTACAACCAGGCCCCTCACGACCCAGCGACCGTCGAAGCCAGTCACGCCATATATGGCGTGACTGGCTTCGACTCAAACTTCGCATGAAACCCGGGGAAAGTCATAAGACAAGCCCAGTGTTTTTTCCTGCAATTTGTCCAGGTGGGCCCAGATAAATGCGCGATCCTCCGGGCTGACCGGATCATATCGTGCCGGTTCAAATGACCCTTCTGCCACACGGCCCCGTCGGTCTGTCACCGGGTGGAATCGGTCGCGGCGCTCCAGCCCATACTGCGCGCCCACATGGGCCACAAAATCCTCAGGCGTCGCGGTGATGTCCTCGTGGCGCAGGAGCAGGCAATGGGCAAACCGAGTCCTGAGGGACAGAAATCCGGTGGTCTTGGCATTGCGCAGTGCGAGAATGTTTTCAAACCGCGCCCCCGTCAATGGATGTCGATCCCACTGCAGTTCAGCCAGGGCACGGGGATCGGTCTTATCGACGCCAAAATTAGTCTCATCCACGCGGGCTTGCCACTCGGCGCGAATAAACTCTGCGAAGGGCAGGTTTTTCAATGCAGGCACCGCGTGCCAGGGCCGGGCGTGCATTGAGCGCAACCATGTTCCGGGATGACGAAACAGGCAGATCGCCAGAGTCGTCTCCGGCGCGGCCAGCATCTGGGGAAAGCCATGTTTCCAGCCATAGCGAAAGCCAAACTTGCCGATCCGGTCCCCGGGGCTGTCTTTGAGGGCCGGGATGTTCTTTTGCAGCAGGGCGTGGGCCAGGTTGGTGCCGGAATTGCGCTCGCCAAATACAGCCAATTCAGTCGGGCGTATCTTGCCCGACTGCATGTGGATCACAGGGAATGGCGCGGCCAAATTCAGACCGTACGCTCGACCATCATCTTCTTGATCTCGGCAATCGCTTTGGCCGGATTCAGACCTTTGGGACAGGTCTTGGTGCAGTTCATGATCGTGTGGCACCGATAGAGCTTGAACGGATCGTTCAGCTCGTCCAGACGCTCGCCCGTGGCCTCGTCGCGGCTGTCAATGATCCAGCGATAGGCATGCAGCAAGGCGGCGGGGCCAAGATAGCGATCACCATTCCACCAATAGCTGGGGCAGGCGGTCGAGCAGGAGGCACACATCACGCATTCATAAAGCCCGTCGAGTTTCTCGCGATCCTCGATGCTTTGCTTCCATTCCTTGGCCGGGCGGTTGGTCTTGGTTTCCAGCCACGGCATGATCGACGCGTGCTGAGCATAGAAATGCGTCAGGTCCGGGACCAAATCTTTGACCACGGGCATGTGGGGCAGAGGGTAGATTTTCACATCGCCCTTCACCTCATCCATGCCATAGATGCAGGCCAGCGTGTTGATCCCGTCGATATTCATCGCACAAGACCCGCAAATGCCTTCGCGGCACGAGCGGCGGAAGGTCAGTGTTGGATCAATCTCGGTCTTGATCTTGATCAGCGCATCCAGAATCATCGATCCACAGGTGTCCATATCGACCCAATAGGTGTCGATCGACGGGTTCTGGCCGTCATCCTCGCTCCACCGATAAATCTTGAACTTGCGCAGGTTCGTGGCCCCCTCGGGCTTGGGCCAAGTCTTGCCCGTCACCATGCGCGAGTTTTTGGGGAGTGCGAATTCTACCATTTCTCTCTCCTCGGGTCAGCCGCCCAACAGGGTCAGGCTGTTTTCTGCAATACATTGAACGGCGTCAGGGCGACGCGCGATTTCAACCACCTGCTGAACCGTGTTGTCTGTGACACCGGTGACCGAGGCCCCGGCAATCGTCAGGATTTCATTGGCCGAGGCCGCGTCGATGATGCAATCGGTGAGTGGTGCGGCGTTCAGGCCCGGGAACTTGTCGGCCACCACGCCGTTCACGACGGTTTTGGCGCGGTCACGGGCCAGCGTATCTGCAGCCTCATTGGCCGCGTCGCATCCCGCCAGCAGTCCAAGACCAATGATCGCCGCAAGCATGCGCATCAGCGCGTTCCAATACAATAGGTGGCCCCGCCAAAGAGCACGGGCGCACCGGGTGGGCACCCCGCGTTGTCTTGGGTGTCGCCAGTGGACGCACGGGGGCTTGGATGCCGCCCCAGTTTTTCGTCCGCGCAGGCGTTGATCTGATCAGCAGCTTCTGCGCTGAGATTGGCGCTGGGTGCGATCCAGATGAAGGTTTGTCCGCCCTGCGGCGTATCGGGCCATTCTCCGCCAAATACGGATCTGCCCCGCAGGCCAAGGTCATATCTGCAATCGAGAATCGCTTTTCTTTGTTCCTGGATCGTAATGTAGCGATCCTGCGCTGCGGCGGTCTGAGCCAGGCCCGTCAGCGTGAAGACAGTGGAAAGTGAGGCAATCGTAAAAGCAGTCAACAGACGTTGCATTAAAAGGTCCTTTCCTTCGGCGCGATCTTCTTGAGGCTGATGCCGCCCTGATCTTCGGTGGTCAGCGGAGCCTCGACGATCGGGCGATAGGTGAGGTCAACCTTGGTGCCTTCAACGCGCGAGATCGTGTGCACGCGCCAGTTCTCATCATCCCGCGTGCTGAAGTCCTCATGGGCGTGGGCGCCGCGGCTTTCATGGCGCGCCTCGGCCCCGTTGATCGTGGCCAGGGCGTTGGGCATGAGGTTGGTCAGCTCAAGCGTTTCCATCAGGTCCGAGTTCCACACAAGGGTGCGGTCGGTGACCTTGATATCGTCCAGCTTGGCGGCGATCGCCTCCATCTTGGTCACACCTTCGGCCATTGTTTTCGAGGTGCGGAAGACGGCGGCGTCCTCTTGCATGGTGCGCTGCATTTCCAGACGCAGATCGGCGGTGGGGGTGGCCCCGTCCGCATGGCGCAGCCCGTCAAAGCGCTCAAACGCCTTGTCGACCTGCGCGGTGTTGGTCTCGGCCACCGAGGCCTCGCGATCCACCACAGTGCCGGCCCGAATGGCGGCGGCGCGGCCAAAGACCACAAGGTCAATCAGCGAGTTTGATCCCAGACGGTTGGCCCCGTGGACCGACGCACAGCCTGCTTCGCCCACTGCCATCAGGCCGGGCACAACCGCGTTGGGGTCTTTTTTGGTGGGGTTCAGAACTTCGCCCCAATAGTTTGTCGGGATACCGCCCATGTTGTAATGCACGGTTGGCAGAACCGGGATCGGTTCCTTGGTGACATTGACACCGGCAAAGATGCGCGCGCTTTCCGAAATGCCGGGCAGGCGCAGATGCAGCGCCTCGGGCGGCAGGTGCGACAGGTTCAGGTGGATATGATCGCCATTCGCGCCCACACCGCGCCCTTCGCGAATTTCCATGGTCATCGAGCGTGAGACGTAATCGCGCGGTGCCAGATCCTTGTAGTTGGGGGCATAGCGCTCCATGAACCGCTCGCCCTCGGAATTGGTGAGGTAGCCACCTTCGCCGCGCGCCCCTTCGGTAATCAGACAGCCGGACCCGTAGATACCGGTGGGGTGAAACTGCACAAACTCCATATCCTGCAGGGGCAAGCCCGCACGGGCGACCATACCGCCACCGTCGCCGGTGCAGGTATGGGCCGATGTGGCGCTGAAATACGCACGGCCATAGCCGCCGGTGGCCAGAACGACCATCTTGGCGTTGAACACATGCATGGTGCCGTCATCCAGCTTCCAGCAGATCACGCCGGTGCAGATGCCGTCATCGCTCATGATCAGGTCGATGGCGAAATACTCGATATAAAACTCGGCGTTGTTTTTCAGGGACTGGCCATAAAGCGTGTGCAGGATCGCGTGGCCGGTCCGGTCAGCAGCGGCACAGGTGCGTTGCACGGCAGGGCCTTCGCCGAATTCGGTGGTGTGCCCGCCAAAGGGGCGTTGGTAAATCTTGCCCTCTTCAGTGCGCGAAAACGGCACGCCGTAATGTTCCAGTTCGTAGACCGCCTTGGGGGCTTCGCGGGCGAGGTATTCCATCGCGTCGGTGTCCCCCAGCCAGTCAGACCCTTTGACCGTGTCATACATATGCCACTGCCAGCTATCCGGGCCCATATTGCCCAAACTCGCGGCGATGCCGCCCTGTGCAGCCACCGTGTGCGACCGGGTCGGGAAGACCTTGGAAATGCAGGCGGTGCGTAAGCCCTGTTCGGCCATGCCAAGCGTGGCGCGCAGACCCGCGCCCCCGGCACCGACGACCACGACGTCATACTCATGCGTCTCGTATTCGTAAGCAGCCATTCTTTATGTACTCCGGTCTTTCAAAGGGCGATCTTGGCGATGGCAAAAAGCCCCGTCGCCATGGCGCCGTAGCTGATAATGGTCACGCCAACGGTGGCCACGATTTCGAGGTTGCCATGGATATAGTCTTCCAGCATCACGCGCGCGCCGTCGCAAAAATGCTTGAAGCCGACGATCATGGTCAGGGCAGCAACAATGGCGGGGAAGGGGCGTGCAAAATAGGCGACCACCTCTTCATGTGGCGCGCCCAGCATCGGGCCAAAGGTGAAAACGAACAACGGGATCAGGATGAACAGCCCGGCGCTGGTCAGACGCACGGCCCAGAAATGCTTGACGCCATCGTTGGAAGATCCAAGGCCAGTGGCGCGTTTGCGGTCGGTGATGTAACGCATGTCTATGGCTCCCTAGATGATGATGACGGTCAGGACAGTCAGGATCAGCGATCCGCCGATCACAGCCCAGCCCAGTTTTTCAGCACTGTCGATGTCGAGCATCCAGACACTGTCCCAGATCATGTGCCGCCATCCGGCCAGCGAGTGATACCAGAGCGCCCAGAGCGATCCGAGCATGATCAGATCACCGATGAAGCTTGTCACGATGCCATCGACAACTGAGAAATACTCGGGTCCGCTGGCCGCAGCGAGAAACCACCACACCATCATCAGCGCGCCCAGAAGCAGCGCGTTGCCGGTGATCCGTGTCAGGATCGAGGTGATCGATGTCAGTTGCGGGCGGTAAATCTGGAGATGTGGTGAGAGCGGGCGATTGCCCCGGTTCACGTCAGCCATAGGTTGGTCCCTTCCGTATGCAGGCCCGGATCGTCAACGACCCTTCTAGCGCAGACCTGTTTTCAACATTTTAACGCGACTGTTCCTGTTGCCCAGCCCTAAATACAAGCCTTGGCAGGCAAATTGTCGCAAAAAAACCCTTTTGTGATCACAAATTTTGGGCAACTCATTCGCTAAGTAAATCAGTCAGGTATGCGACATATTCAGTGCAGACCGTGATTGGGCCATCTTCAAGGCTGTACCACGCATTTGCCTCACCGCAGCGATCTATCCGAATCTCAAGCGCGTCTGGCAGGGCGAAATCCGCGTTCAGGGCCTCGACTTCGTCGCGCAGCACCGCAAAGGCCAGATCGGCCTCAAACGAGTCGTCGATCTGGATAACCCGGGTCGTGCCGGGGGCATCCGTCGTCAGATCATCCAGCACCGGCCCCCAACTGTCATTGGCCAGTTCAAACTCCTCTTCGCAGCCCTCAGCGCGTTCGTAAGGCAGACCCATATCCTGGGCGATATCCTCGCGTTCGTCCGGGTTGGCGCCGTAAAACAGACAAACCGTCGTGTAGTAACGTTGCAGATCGGGGCCATGCACATCCCAGAAGGCAGGGGCGCCGTCTTCAGCGCTTTCATAAAACCCAAAAGCGGTATCGAGAGCGATCGAAACGGCGACGTCTTCTTCAAAGAACGCATCAATCATCAGCACCGACAGCACATCGGCGGCGTCTTCTTCCTGACCAAAAACTGGCAGGCCCATCTGATCAATCAGCGCATGGCCCAGCTCGTGATAGAGCGTGGCAATCAGGTTTGAGGCGATAAAGGACTCCACCGTGTCCTCCTGCGCCAGCGTCGTGCCGGGGGACAACGCCAGAAAAGCCATGGTGATGAGTGATTTCATTCGGCAAACCTCACATGAGTGATATCGCCAGAGTGGCTGTGTGAGACCTGCTTGACAACCTCGCGCTGTAATTTGCGGCGCATTCGGTCGGGATAGTCGGCATAGCTGTTGGCGGTGATCACGAAAGCGCCCGGCCCAGTGATGACATTTTCCCAGTAATAGCCGGTCATGTCCGCTTCGGCCCCTTCAATCACCAGCGCGTTGACGATGATCTCATCCTCCCGCAACCGGCGATGCACGGCCTGCGGGTGAATGCCTTCATTTGAGGATCCGTCTCCCGAGATATCAATGATCCGTCTTTTGCATCCGGCAACCGCCGCGAATTGGTCATGGGCAAAGATCAGTGCCTCGCCAATCGCGGTCGAGTAGTTCCGCCACCTGCGCGGCGCGGTCTCGACGGCGGCGGCAAACTGTTCCAATGCCTCAAAACTGGTGATCTGCGCCCAGGGCACGGCGACATTCTGGCGCGACGTGCCGGTCCAATGCACAACGGTCAACGCGGCTTCGCCCGCCACAAGGGCCTCGGACACAGCACCATCACGCAGCCCATCAGCCAATCCTTGCATCTGAGTCCGATATTCCCCGCGATCCACCGAGCCTGACACATCCACTGCCAAGACCAACGCGACTTCGCAGGCGCGAGCGGGCAGGGCGGCCAGTCCGAGGCCAGACAGAGCGAAGCGAAACATCATTCGCGCATAGCATGCGACGGGCGCCGCGTGACATCAACTTTCTGTTGAGACGGGGGTATTGCAGAACGTCAGATATTTTTAACTTCACATTCTATAACGGCCCCAAGGGCAAGAAGATGGGTTAAACAGCCCTTCGTGAGGATCGCAGCGCACGACCGCTTTGATGAAGGTTTTTCGACGCGGGTCATTGCGCGGGGTTTCGGCACGGTCTGACTGTGGCCGGTGTTGACAAACCTCTCAGGGAGGAAGCCGCGGGGGCTAGGTGCTATCTATGGGGAAAGAGTGCGGTTGGCTTTGTCTTTGACTGTCACGGACGCACCGGCTTGGGGGTTCAGGCCGGTCGTCTCCGAGTTTTGCCAGAGGATTTGCCTCGGATGGATGTCCTTTTGCGTCGTTCGTGCGGCCTGTCGGGGCGCTGCAGACGAGGTGGCTTGGCCGGCATTGCCGCAGCAACCGGTCTGGGGTGGACGGGATGGACAGGCTTTCGCTCATGCGGCCTGCCTCCGTGGTGGAGCACGAGACCGTGGAAGCTCCCCGCGCCGGAAGGTCTCGATGATGCGCATCCGCCCGCCGCAGTCGGGGCATGGCTCCCGCAATGTCATCGGGATGACATCGGCGGTGGATGCGTCTTGCTGCATTGCTGGTTGCGCGCCGAGCAACGTGCGGGTCCTGGCAAGGTTGCTTTTGCGGGTTGCGCTGGCCAACAGGCCGTAGTGACGAATGCGGTGGAACCCGCCTGGGAGCACATGGATGAGGAACCGGCGCAAGAACTCGTGCGTATCAAGCCGCATGACCTTCATACGGTCTCCACGTTTGATCCGGCAGTCTTTCCAGCGGAACACCACGGTTCGGGCATCAGCGCTGACAGGGCGGCTGTTGGAGATGGCAATCCGATGCGTGTAGCGGCTGAAGTATGCCAGTACGGCTTCGGGTCCGCCGAAGGACGGTTTGGCATAGACCACCCATTCGGACTTGCGAAACGGCGCAAGCCAGGCGGCAAATGCATCAACGTCTGCCAACCCGGCCAGATCGCCGAAGAAGGCGAGCTCTCCCGCCCGATGCAACGCGATCAGACCTTCGATGAACAGCCGACGGAACAGTCTGGACAGCACCCGGACATGCAGGAAGAACCCAGGCTTGCAGCCAACCCGACGGACGCCATCTTGCGAGAGCCCGCCTCCTGGTACGATCATGTGGACGTGGGGATGGTGCGTCATTGCCGATCCCCGGGTGTGGAGCACACTGGTCATACCGACGCGGGCACCCATACGCCTGGGATCGGCGGCGATGGTCGTCACCGTCTCTGCCGATGCTTTGAACAGCAGGCCGTGGACGGCCTTTTTGTTCCAAAAAGCGATCCGGGCGATCTCGGCTGGCAAGGTGAAGACCAGATGGAAATACTCCACCGGCAGCAGATCATCTGCCCGCGCCGCCATCCAGTCACGCGCGGCTGGTCCCTGGCACTTCGGGCAATGCCGGTTTTTGCAACTGTTGTATGCGATGTGTTGGTGATCGCATTTGGTGCAAGCCGCCACATGCCCGCCGAGCGCTTCCGTCCGGCAAGCCTCAATGGATGACATCACCTTGAGCTGCGAGAGGCTCAGATGCCCTGCATTGGCCCGCCGGTAGGCTGGACCATGCGCACGAAAGATGTCTGCAACCTCCAGCGCGTGCCGCGGCACGCTGACCGATCCGTCAGGCCACATCCCGGATATGCTCGAATGGGCTGGCGACGTTGCGCAGTGTCTTGGCGGCGACATGGGTATATCGCGCCGTCGTGGTCAGCCTGGCGTGGCCAAGCAACACCTGTATTACCCGCACATCCGTATCAGCCTCCGGAAGATGGGTCGCGAAGCTGTGCCGAAGCGAATGCAGCGTCGCAGGCTTTTTTATCCCCACCATTGCTTTTGCCGAGTTGAAAGCCCTGTTCAACGAACGGGGTGACATCGGCTCGACCCGGCTTTGACCCGGGAACAGCCGGCCTTGCGGACGGGCCTCGCGCCAATAGGCCCGCAGCAACTCCAGCAGAGATGGCGACAGCATCACGTCCCGGTCCTTGCCGCCCTTGCCCCGCTCGACGTGGATCAGCATGCGGTCACTGTCGATGTCCCGGACCTTCAGGTTGGTCACCTCGGAGGCGCGCAGACCGGCACCGCAGCCAATGCTCAAAGCAGCCCGATACTTCATACCCGGTCCCGGTGCCGCCGCCGGAACCGCCGAAACCTCCTCGATGCTCAGAACAATCGGGAGCTTGCGCGGCTCGGTGCGGAACTGCATGTACTTCTTCATGTCCTCGCGATCACACGTCATGCCGAAAAAGAACCGCAACGCTGTGATCCGGGCGTTGTAGAGCGAAGGTGTGACCTCAGTGTCCGTCATATGAAGCTGACAGGCGCGCAACTCCTCCGGTTTCGCGGTGTCCGGTGAGCGCCCCGGAAATGCAGTGAAATCCTTGAGCGCCCGGATATGGGCTTTCTGTGACGTCTCCGCCATCCCGCGAATACGCATGTCCTCGATCATCCGCGCACGCAGCGGGCTCATCTTCTCCTGTGTCATGGGAACCTCCTGTCCAATTGAGAAAGCTCAATCGTCAGTCAGATCAGTCACATCGCAAAATGCGCGGCATCAGTGAAGTTGTCGTCCGTTAGCCACACGCGCCAATGCCGCGAGAGCGGCTTAGTCCAAGAGCCCACACTGGCAAATGCTGCACGGCTCGGGTATGTCTGTTTTCAAGCTCGCTCTTTCGTAGCCGCCATACCGTTACATCGACAGCGAAGATCCACTTGGCTTTTGCTGAAGCACACCAGCAATGACCTCCAGGCCTTGCTGAAGACGCTTTTCACTTGACTCATGACTGACGCAAATACGGATCGCCTCGGGCGCGTCACCGGCATTCATTGCAAAGCTGCGGCCCTCGCTGACACGCACCCCCAAACGGGCGCAATCCGCGCAGAATACGTCAGCACGCCAGCCATCTGGCAATGGCAACCAGACATGGAAACCATCGGACACCTGTTTTATCGCATCCGTCCCCAATGCAAGCTGCACGAGCTGTTGGCGATGGATCGCGGTGCGCTGCTGATGCTCTGTCAGCTTCGTTGCTGTTCCGTCTTCGATCAAACGGCTTGCCACTTCCAAGGTCATCGGCGGCGTCATCCAGACGCTCAGATTGACAGATTGGTGCAGGCCAGACACGAGCCTTTGGGGGGCATGCAGGAAACCGACCCGCAGACCCGGCGCGACTGCTTTGGAGAGGCTGGTCACATAGATCGTCGTATCCGGCGCAAGACATGCGATGGGGGCGGGTTTGTTGTGTTTGAGGGGGCCAAAGACATCATCCTCAATCAGGATGACGCCGTACCGATCTGCGATCTCTGCGATCTTGGCGCGTCTTTCTGCAGACAGCGTGACTGTCGTTGGTGCCTGCAAGGTCGGTGTCAGATAAAAGGCCTTCGGGTTAGCCTCGCGGCACCATGTCTCGAACGCGTCCGGAATCACGCCCTGCGCGTCCATTGCGACGGCCCCTGTCTGCAGGTTGAGCCGCGCCGCCACCGCGAGAACCGGGGTGTAGGTGAGAGCTTCGGCAAGCAGCAGATCACCGGGCTGCAAGAGCGCCGTCAGGACACACAGAATGCCGTGCTGCCCGCCGATGACGGGTATGATGCACTCGGTGTCCGCAGCCAGACCACAATCGGTCAACCACGCCTGACCGGCTTCACGGTGATGCAGCAGATCGGCATCAGTCTGATAATCCAGCAAGGAGTGCAGCCCAGCGTCACCAGCCATATCCGACATCACGCGACGGATGTGCGGCTCGGAAAACCCCGACATCGGCAGGTTCCGCGACAAATCAATCGGCCCGGTATTTGCGCGATGCAGGGTCTCGGGCTGCCCATGCGCCGGGATGCCATCAGGAGACCGCACAAAGGTCCCTCGACCGACCTCCCCCTTCAGCAGCGCGCGTTTCACGGCCTCTGCATAGGCGCGGCTCGTCGTGTTGGGTGAGATATCAAGTTGGTAAGCCAGTTCACGATGCGGCGGAAGTCGGGTTCCGGCAGGCAAACGGCCCGCCGCTATATCTTCGGCCATGGCCTCTACGATTTGGAGATACTTCGGACCTTCGCGCCTTGCCAGATCAGGAATCCAAATTGCCATCAGATCAATTTTCTTATTGCACTGATTTAAGGATGAGTTCAATTCTTGAAAACGTCAATGCAATTTATGGAATCCTGTTATGGCGCTTACCTCTCCGTCAGTCGGGAAAGGCATCGTACTCTCCCTTGTCAGCCTCACCTTGCTCGGCGTTATGCCGATCATTTCAAACCTGCGCCCTTCAGATGTAGGGGCGCTCAGCTTTGCATTCGCATTGTCGGTATGGCAGGTGGTTTTCGCCGCCCCGGTGTTCGGGCTTGAACTGCGAAGCGGAACCAAAGGAATTTTTGGCCTTGATCTGTCTCGCCGTGAACGCGGGCGGATGATCCTTGTTGCGCTGTTCACGGGCGCGCTGTTTGGCCTTTCGACATATCTCTATGTACTCGGCGTCGAAAAAGCGGGCGCGGCCAATGCGGCTATTGCGATCCAGGCCTATCCGCTGTTCGCAATACTCTGGGAGTCCCTCTTCCTAAAGCGGCGCAAGACAACCTTCGAACTGGCTCTTACGGCGGTGCTGATAGGATCGCTCTACTATCTCGGCACAGGTGGCACCTTCATGATGTCCGGCATGTCGCCGTGGTTTCTGGTGTCCCTTGGTGTCCCCCTGCTTTGGAGCATCGCGCATGTCATCATCAAAGAAGAGTTGAGCAACACTCCGATTACCCCGGCACAGGTGACATTCTTCCGGGTCGCGATCTCGACACTGTTACTGTTGGTGATTTTGGCCGTCGCTGTTCCGTCAGGAGTTGCCACGGGTTTCGGCGCAATTTTTCAAATGATGTCGGCGATTATGGGTCTCGTGTACTTCCTTGAACTGATCGTCTGGTTCTATGCCGTCCGTCACATCGACGTCTCGCTCGCCAGCTCGATCACAACCCCCTGGCCAGCTCTGACCATGATGCTCGCCGTTCCGTTTCTTGGCGACACCATCGCGACATATCAGATCGTGGCATTGCTTGTCGTTGTGGCTTGCATCTACGGGCTGACGCTCGCTGGTCTTCGAAGAGCGGCGATGACGTCTGAGGCGCAAGAAGGCCCGGTCTGAAATGCTGACGATTTACGCAAATGTCATGACGGTAGCGACACGGATGGATGGCTTTGAGGGCCGCAAAGCGCGGTTGAAGAACAGCTGGCGAGAGCATTCTGATAAGACCGCACGAACTCAACGAAATCCCTTTCCAAAAGACGCTGCAAGGATAGGCGGATCAACTGAAAAAAGGTGCGCTGAAAAGCAAAGCCATTGGTGAAGCGTAGGTTGAACAAGAGTTTCGCCATCAACCGACTTGGGACCGCTTTACCCCGAAGGCACAAGCGCGACGAAAGAAGGTCGAAGCGCTCACAGCATCAATACGTCGCGCGGCGTTTCGGGGTTTCCCTGCGTCAGGTTGAAGCCGAAGCGCTTTTGTAAAACAAACGATCAACGAATTGCCCAGAGCATCGGGCAGAACAAAAAGCCTGCCGGCATGACTGCAGAGTCAAAAATGCCGAAATCAAGGAGGAGGTTTTCAAAAATAATCGCAAAGTGGACAATGCGAGTTCTGGTTTCCGATAGGGCCGCACGACAAGCGGGCTTTTGTGCTGTACCTTTCTCGAATCCCTTGACGCCAACCCCCAATCCGCCTACAGACGCCAAACAGAATTCGGGGCGCTGCCTGTGGCGGTGCCCATTTCATATTGAGAGGGGCGGTATCGCGCCCCACCAGACCACGAGGATGACACCATGTCGCGCCGCTGCGAATTGACCGGAATTGGCCCGATGGTTGGCAACAACTCCAGCCACGCCAACAACAAGACCAAGCGTCGGTATCTGCCGAACCTCAATGATGTGACCCTGCAATCCGAAGCCTTGGGCCGCGGCATCAAGCTGCGCATCACGGCCAAGGCGCTGCGCAGTGTGGATCACCGGGGCGGCCTTGATGCCTACCTGGCCAAAGCCAAAGACACCGAACTGTCGGCCAACGCGCTGAAAGTCAAAAAGGAAGTCGCCAAAGCTCTGGCTGCAAACGCCTGATCTGACGACACGCCTGATAGATTGAATACAGCCCTGCCGATCTCGGCGGGGCTGTTTCCTTTTGTCGCTTTCCAACCGGGGCAGGCGGTGGTTATATCCACCGCGATGGCTTCGAATATGCGTAAATATCTGGCGATTACCCTATCCGTGATGCTGGTCTTTACCAGCCATAGCATGGCCGTGGCGCGTGGCATGCCGGGTCCGGATGGCCAGATGGTGATCTGCACCGGGCAGGGGCCAGTGATGATCTCGGTCGACGCCCAGGGCAACCCGGTCGGTCCCTCTCATATCTGCCCTGATGCCGCGCTTTCATTGCTTCAGGCCGCGTTGGTGACGCCCGATATGATGGCCTGCGCACCGCAGAGCTATCGGCAGGTGAGTTTCCTTCAGACCGCATTGGCTGCCAGCACCCGTGCCGCTGCCCCGCAGGCGCGCGGACCACCTCAGCTGCGCTGACACTTACGTCCCTCACCTAAAACCACTTCTTATTTTCTCAAACAAGGAGACATCAAATGTCTTTCAAAATCAACGCTATTGCGGGTCTTGTGGCCGCGTTCACTGCAACCAGCGCCTGGGCCGGAGGGATCGAACTGCATGATGCCTATGCCCGTGCCTCGACACCCACTGCCAAGGCGGGTGCCGCCTTCATGATGATCCACAACCATGATGGCGAAGCGGATCGCCTGATCGGCGCGTCGTCGCCCGTGGCCAAACGGGTCGAACTGCACACGCATATCGAAGACGCCAATGGCGTGATGCAGATGATGCATGTCGAGGAGGGTTTCGAACTGCCCAAAGATGGCGAGATTCACATGAAGCGCGGTGGCAAGCATGTCATGTTCATGGGAATCACCGAAAGCTTTGAACAGGGCAAGACAATCCCCCTGACGCTGATCTTTGAAAAGGCTGGCGAGATGGAGTTTGAGATCAAGGTCGATCTGGAACGCAAAGACGCGCACAGCCACGATCACGGCACGAACTGATCAACGGCGCGGGGGCGGCACAATGCTGCCGTCCCCGGCCTGTCACTTTTTCAAAATGTCCTCAACCCAAGCCGGGACCACTTCGGTCGCAGGGCCATATCGCGCATCCATGAAATCGCGGGAATTGGCCGATGGCTCCATGTTCAACTCTAACGTCTGTGCGTCCATTCGGGCGGCATGTTGCGCATAGGCCGCCGCCGGATAGACCTGTCCGGACGTTCCGATGGACACAAACAGATCGGTGCTGCTGAGAGCGGGATCAATCTGATCCATGCCGTAGGGAATTTCCCCGAACCAGACGATGTCGGGCCGTGTCGCGGGCGCATAACAAGCCGGGCACAGATCGTCTGGCGCCATTTCCAAAGGCCCCGCCCAACGATGATCACAGGCGTGACAGAGGGCATTCGTCAATTCTCCGTGCATGTGAATGACATTGCGGCTACCCGCCCGTTCGTGCAGGTCGTCCACATTTTGCGTTACGATCAAAACCTCGCCTGCAAATTCGGTCTTCAGCCGGGCCAAAGCGTCATGCGCTGCATTTGGTTTGGCCTTGGCCGCCTGCATGCGCCGGGCGTTATAAAAGCAGTGCACAAGGGCGGGATCGCGGGCAAACCCTTCGGGCGTGGCGACATCTTCGATCGCGTGTTGCGCCCACAGCCCGCCCTCGTCGCGAAAGGTGCCCAATCCGCTTTCCGCCGAGATTCCAGCGCCGGTGAGGATAACAATCTTATTCATGCCTCAGTTTCGTTACATTTGAGGGACATCGGTTTGCTACCAGAGACTATATTCAAGTAGCAGACGTAAAGCGTAAAAAGACATGTTCAAAGAGACGACCTTGATTTACGAGTTCCGCGGCCCCTTCGGCATCCCCGTACAGATTGGTGGCTCGCTTTTGATGCTGATCGCCTTTTACGTGATGATGTCAGGTGGCGATCTGATCTGGACCGCCAGCTTCATTGCCATGCTTGTCGCCTCGATCCTGCTGCATGAGCTGGGCCATGCCTAGGCCTGCGAGGTGCAGGGCGTGCCGGTGCGCCGGGTGGCGCTGTATGGCGGGGGTGGGTTTTGCGAACGCGCGCGCTCGGCCTCGGCCTGGGAGCAGGAATTCATCGTCGCGATGGGTCTGATTGTGAACATCGTGCTTTGGGCGGGGTGTTCGCTGATGTCCAATGGGATTTGGCTGTGGATCATGGCTGTAAAACGCGGAGCAATATTGGGCCACAGAAGCGGCTGCATATCGCAGTTGTAGCGGAGTAAAAGTCCGCCAGTTTGTGCCCTTCGTTTATTCGGAGGGCGGGAGATGTATTCTGTGGATATTTATAGTCGTGTGCGCCGTGCTTGTTTGAAGGACGGTATGTCTGGCCGAGAAGCGGCGCGGTTTTTCAACATGGCGTAATCAGGATCAGCACTCAGTTACCCCTGTTATTCTGGATGCACATGCAATTGAAAAGGAGACTGACCAATGGAATATTTTGCTGGTTTGGATGTGTCCATGGAAGAGACGCATATCTGCATTCTGGATCGTGAAGGGGCCCTTATTCGTGAAGGAAAAGCGAGCTCAACACCAAAAGCGATCGCTGACTTCCTCGCTTCTGGACCACCATGTGCCAAAGTTGTATTTGAAACGGGACGGATGGCACCAATGCTTTACCATGGGCTGACGGAGCTTGGTGTCCCGGTTGTTTGCATCGAGAGCAGGCAAGCATATCAGGCCCTTAAATCTCTGGCCGGCCACAAGACGGACCGCAATGATGCCCGCGGTTTGGCACACCTGGCGCGGACGGGATTCTACAAGCCGACCCATGTCAAATCACTGTCAGCGCACGCAATCCGGTCGCTGATCGCAGCCCGCAAGAAGCTGGTCGGACAGCGTGTGACGCTCGACAATCAGATCCGCGGTCTGGTCGTCGTCTTCGGCGTGCGGCTGCCACGAGCTTTGTCTCCGGCATTCAAAAACGCGGCGCTAAAAGTTAGCGATGGAGTGCCTGGCCTCCATGCCGCAATTTGCGGACTGTTCGCAGCACGCGAAGCAATCCTCGCGGCGGTTGCAGCCATTGATGGCGACATCAAAAAGATGACCCGCAAATCCGAAGTCTGCCAGCGCCTTATGACGGTACCAGGGGTCGGTCCGATCACAGCATTGGCCTTTGCCGCAGCAATTGATGATCCGTCGCGTTTCAGGAAATCGCGTGATGTGGGGGCGTATCTTGGACTGGTGCCGCGACGGCATCAATCTGGTGAAATCGACTACACGGGCAGCATCTCAAAGCGGGGCGACGTGCGCGTCAGAACGCTTCTCTATGAGGCCGCCAATGTGATGCTGACGCGGTATGCCGCTCCGCTCAAATTGAAGACATGGGCCCTCGCAATCGGTGCGCGCTCAACGATGAGAAAGGCCCGAGTGGCTCTGGCGCGTCGTCTGGCAATCATACTTCATGCCATTATGCGAGACAAAACTGACTTCCAGTCCGCGTAAGGCTTACGAGGCGACAACGAGGATTCCTAAATCAAAGTTCCCATCTGGGACGATGCCCGAGGGAGGGCGTGAGACACGGCGCCGATTCTGTAGCAACAGCCAAGACCAACGGTATGATTGCGGTTTCAACATTGCCGACCCACACCCAGCCAACCCCATCATGAACCTCAGAGTTCGAAGAGAACAAAGGCAACCTCTGACATCAAAAGCAGGAAACTCAGGAAACACGCATTGACAGATTAGAGAACAAAGATCGTAAGACGATCGCGAAGATGCTGCGCCATGAACTTCCGCCTGGGTATCGTCGGTCGGAAGCGCCTCGGCGGCCAACGCTTGATGGTTATGTTGGTGTGGTCGATGAGATACTGCGCACAGACAAAGCCCTGATCAAAAAGCAGCGACACACGGCCAAGCGCATCTTTGAACGGCTGCGCGATGAGCATGGATATGCCGGCAGCCTGACCACGGTGACCTATTACGTGCGCGAGCAAAAACGGCGCACCAAAGAGGTGTTTGTGCCGTTGTCGCATCGGCCGGGCCATGCGCAGGTTGATTTTGGTGAGACGCTGGGCGTGATCGGTGGCGTGGAATGCAAGATCCACTTCTTCGTGATGAGCTTGCCACATTCTGATGCGGTGTTTGTGAAGGGATATCCAGCTGAGACAACCGAGGCGTTTTGCGATGGCCATGTGTCCGCCTTTGCATTCTTTGGCGGCATTCCGCAATCCATTCTCTACGACAATACCAAGATCGCCGTGGCTCGGATACTCGGGGATAAGACGCGCATCCGCACACGTCGGTTTACGGAACTGCAGTCGCATTACTTGTTTGATGACAAGTTTGGCAGACCCGCGCGAGGGAACGATAAAGGCAACGTTGAGGGCATGGTTGGATACACCCGCCGCAACTTCATGGTTCCCGCACCTCGCTATGACAGCTTTGATGATCTGAACGCACATTTGGAAGAGAAGTGTTTAGCACGTCAGGCCGATACGTTGCGGGGTCACACCCAAACCATAGGCGCACGCCTGATGTCGGATTTGGATGCTCTGATGGGATTGCCCGTCGCAGAATATGAAGCCTGCGATCACGTCAGCACGCGTGCAACGTCGATCTCAATGGTGCGCTATCGCAGCAATGATTACTCGGTGCCAGTAGCCTATGCGCACCACGATGTTCATGTGCGTGGGTTTGTGCATGAGGTTATCATCGGCTGCGGCAATGAGATTATTGCGCGGCACAAACGATCCTACACATCAGCGGATATGGTCTTTGACCCATTGCACTTTTTGCCCCTGCTTGAACAAAAGGTGGGTGCCCTGGATCAGGCCGCGCCTTTGCAGGGTTGGCATTTGCCAGATGTATTTGCCACGCTGCACCGACTGCTTGAAGCCAGAATGGGTAAGCCGGGCAAGCGAGAATACGTTCAAGTCTTGCGCCTTTTGGAGACCTTCGAAATGGATGTTGTGCAAGGCGCAATCCAGCAGGCAATAGATATGGGTGCAATTGGCTATGACGCCGTAAAACACCTTGTACTGTGTCGGGTTGAGAAGCGGCCACCACGATTGGATTTGGACTTCTATCCATACTTGCCCAAGGCCAATGTCGGCACAACACGCCCATCCAGTTACATGAGCTTGATGGGAAGGACCGCGGCATGACCGAAGCCCCTCGGATTCTTCTACGGCATCATCTTAAACAACTGCGACTGCCAACGTTCCAAGGCGAGTATGCCAAACAGGCGCAGCTCTGTGCTGCAGAGAACAAAGATCACATCCACTATCTGGCGCGGCTGTGTGAGATGGAATTGATCGACCGCGAACGCCGGATGATTGAACGGCGCATCAAAGCGGCGAAGTTCCCCAGCACCAAGAGCTTGGATAGCTTTGACTTCAAGATCATGCCAAGCTTGAACAAGCCCCTGACGATGGATCTGGCACGATGCGATTACGTTAATCGCAGGGAGAACATCATCGCGCTCGGCCCGTCAGGCACGGGCAAGACACACATCGCCCTGGGACTTGGGCTGGCTGCATGTCAAAGAGGACTGAAGGTGCGCTTCACAACGGCTGCGGCATTAGTCCATGATCTGATCGAGGCTCAAGATGAGCGGAGATTGCAGCGCCTTCAAAAGCAACTGACCAGCCAGAACCTGTTGATCATTGATGAACTGGGCTTCGTACCGCTCAGCAAATCTGGCGCAGAGCTGCTCTTCGAGGTCATATCCCAATGCTATGAACGCGGCTCCATCATCATAACCTCGAACCTGCCCTTCGATGAATGGACTGAAGTCTTTGGCTCTGAGCGGCTGACCGGTGCGCTACTCGATCGTTTAACCCATCACGTCCACATCCTCGAGATGAATGGCGAAAGCTATCGGCTCAAACACAGTCGCAACAACCGAAAATAACCAGCCCGCAATCACAGTCAGAATAATGCTGGCCTTATGGCCAGCATGCGCTTTGGCACGCTTCAGCTTTGTGACGAGCACGCGTGCAAAAGCGCCACAAAACATCAACCGAAGTGGCCCATTTTTACGCCGCGACATGGACCCATTTTACTCTGCGATTGACAACCAAGATCCTGTTTGCCTGCTTAAAGCGTTTTGCCACAGTGTTTACGTAGTTAAATGCGGCAAAACGCGTACGCCCTTTGGACGGAGCGGGCGTTTCGAGTTTAAAGTGTGACTTGGCCTGCACTCGAAACGCTTTGGGCAATATTTGTTAATCACCGGCCGCCGAAGGCGTGTTTCGCGTGCTGGCTCCAAAGGTTGAGACCGACAGCGCTGGACGCAGGCCATGATTATGTGCCTAGATCCCTATTATGCCCGCGATCAGAATGGTGCATATGACACGGTGCTGGATCTGCTTGAGCAGGCGGCAAAGGGCCTGAAAGTCGCGATTTGACCGGGTAACTTCGGGAATCCCGAAAGGGAGCTTTATCGCAGAAAAAAACACAAGGTCGGGGCCGGGGAAAGGCTTGCCCTGTTGGCCCCATCGCCCCCATGTGAACGGTGGAGGAGACCGCACATGCCCATCACCTATCTCAAATCCTCGGTCGGAGAGCCGCCTGAAACCCTTGCCGATGTTGGCCATACCGTTCAGATCATGCTGGCCCGGTTGCGGGCAGGGGGCGCTCAAGTCGCGCTGGAATATGCCCGTCAGCTGGACAAATGGCAGGGCGAGATCACGGTGACCTCCGCTCAGATTGCCGAGGCGGTCGCCCGTGTTCCGCAGGACGTCAAAGACGATATCAACTGGGCACATGACAATATCACCCGCTTTGCCGAAGCCCAGCGTGCCACCGCGCAAGATATGGAAATCGAGCTGCGCCCCGGCTTGATCGCCGGGCAAAAGCAGATTCCGTTGCAGGCCGCAGGTTGTTATGTGCCCGGTGGACGCTATACCCATATCGCCAGTGCGTTGATGTCGATTGGCACGGCAAGGGTCGCGGGTGTGCCGGATATCACCGCCGTGTCCCCCCGAATGGCGATGCCGGGATTCCAGATGCGATGCTCTATGCCATGAACCTGGCGGGGGCCACGCGCATCCTGACCATCGGCGGGGTGCAGGGTATTGCCGCCATGGCCTTTGGCATGTTTGGCGCACCAGCGGCGGATATCCTTGTCGGTCCCGGCAACGCCTATGTGGGCGAGGCAAAACGTCAGCTATTTGGTCCCATCGGCATCGATATGTTTGCGGGGTCCACCGACAGCCTTGTGCTGGCCGATGAAACCGCCGATCCGGAAACCGTAGCGATCAATCTTGTCGGCCAGGCCGAACATGGTGCTAACAGCCCCGTCTGGCTGGCCACCACGCATAAACCTCTGGCCGAGACGGTTATGGCGTTGATCCCGCAGATGATCGCCGATCTGCCCGAACCAAACCGCTCTGCCGCCACCACTGCCTGGGCCGATCTCGGCGAGGTGGTGATCTGTGACGCACGCGAGGACATGGCGCAGTTCGCCGATCAAAAAGCGCCCGAACACCTACATGTGCAGGCCGCCGACCTTCCCTGGTGGCGGGACCGCCTGCTGGCCTATGGCTCGCTGTTTTTAGGGGAAAACACCACCGTCACCTTTGGTGACAAGGCCGCTGGCCCCAACCATGTGCTGCCCACGTCCGGCGCGGCGCGCTATACAGGCGGGCTGAGTGTGCACAAGTTCCTCAAGACGGTGACATGGCAAGAGGTCGATGCGGGTGCTGCGCATGAGGTGGCTCGGGTCAGTGCCGCGATCAGTCGCCTTGAGCGTATGGAAGGCCATGCACGCAGCGCCGATATGCGCCTTGATCCGGGTCCGATGCCGGTACCGCGCGCGGCCAATATCTAAAGTATCGGCCCCGCGCCTTGGGCTTGCAGTGCGTCCCAGGCGGCAAAGGCTGGTTCGTTGCCGCCCCCGCGCGCGCGGATCACCCGGATGTCAAGCTTGGCCGAAGGCAGATCGCCCGACAGATCGGACAGCTCGCCCCGCTCCAGCGCCTCGCGGGCCATGGAGTGTGGCAGCCAGCCGATGCCCAGCCCCTGACGCAGAAATTGCAGAACCGCTGGGGTTAACCCGGTCTCGGCAAGGCTATACGTGGCGATGCCCCGCAGCAGGTGTGGCAGGATATGAACCCGCAATACCTCGCCCAGATAGATGTTCGCGGGATAGGTGATCAACGGCAATTCTCCGGCCTTCAGACCCTCGAAGAGTTGCGGTGTGTCGCGTTCGTTGGCCACGGGGATCAACCGGTCGGTCCCGAAGCTGATTTTCTCGAACAGGGAGGTATCGAATTGCAAAGCGTCCTGAGGCGTTTCATAGATCAGGCCGAAATCCACCTCGTGTCGCAACAGCATCAGGTGGCATTCGCTGCGCGTCCCCGAGCGGATGCGCAGCTCGGTCTGGCGGTCCTGCCCCAGATGGCGCAGCAGTGCAGGGGCAACTGTGGTGGTCAGCGCATGTTGACAACACAGCCGCAACCGGTTGCGGTTACGCCCCTCGGCGTCAGACAGCCTGAGGCGCAGTTCACGAAAGCGGCGGGCGGCGTCACGCAGTTCGACCTCCATATTTTGCACATGAGGCAAAAGGGTGATCGGTTTACGGCTGCGATCAAACAGATCGCACCCCAGTGCGCCTTCCATGGCACGAATGCGCCGTGTAAAGGCAGAAGGCGTCAGATATCTGCGTTCAGCCGCAGCTGTGAACGAGCCGGACTCTAATACGGCGAGAATATCCTCGATCCATTCAAGCTTCATACAAGATCGTCCTAAGTTGCAGGTCTTGCAATATGAAGTCCTGATTTCGCATTTGAATGCAAGCGGTGAATATGATCTTTTCGCGCCGAGCCATTCTTTATCTGATCCGGAGTATTCCCATGAACCTAGCCCAATTCCCGCGCGTCCGTCTGGCGCATCTGTCCACCGCGCTTGAGCCTATGCCGCGTCTGAGCGAGGCGCTTGGCGGCCCCGAGCTATGGATCAAGCGTGACGATTGCACCGGGTTGTCCACCGGCGGCAACAAGACCCGCAAGCTGGAATACCTGATGGCCGAGGCGCAGGCCCAAGGCGCTGACATGGTGATGACCCAGGGCGCGACGCAATCCAACCACGCGCGTCAAACCTTGGCGGCTGCTGCCAAGCTGGGCATGGATTGTCATATCCTGCTGGAAGACCGCACCGGCTATAACTACGACAACTACAAATATAACGGCAACGTGCTGCTGGACGATCTGCACGGCGCGACGATGGAACATCGCGGCCCCGATCTGGACATGCATGCCGAGATGGAGGCCGTGGCCGACAAGTTTCGCGCCGAGGGGCGCAATGTCTATACGATCCCCGGTGGCGGCTCGAACGCCACGGGCGCGCTGGGCTATGTGAACTGCGCGTTTGAGTTGCTGCAGCAATTTGTCGAGATGGATTTGAACGTCGATCATATCGTGCATGCCACAGGCAGCGCGGGTACACAGGCGGGTCTGATCACCGGTCTCAAGGCAATGAATGCCAACATTCCTTTGCTCGGTATCGGGGTGCGTGCGCCCAAGCCCAAGCAAGAAGAAAACGTCTATAACCTGGCCGTGAAAACCGCCGAAAAGCTGGGCTGCCCCGGCGTGGTCGCGCGTGAGGACGTGGTGGCCAATACCGATTATGTTGGTCCCGGCTATGGCATACCCGCTGATGACACCCTGGAAGCCATCGACCTCTTTGCCCGGACTGAGGCGACCCTGCTGGATCCGGTCTATTCGGCCAAAGGCGGCGCGGGCCTGATTGATCTCTGCCGCAAGGGCCATTTCAAAAAAGGGCGAAAAGGTCGTGTTCCTGTACACCGGCGGGGCCATTGGCCTGACCGGGTACAGCCATTGTTTTGACGTGCCTAAATGAGGCCAGTCGGCATTCTTGGCGGGATGGGGCCTGAGGCCACCATCCTGCTGATGCAAAAGGTGTTTGAGGCCGTACCGGCACAGGATGACGCGGACCATGTGCCGCTGATCGTGCATCAGAATCCCCAGGTGCCCAGCCACATTGCGGCGCTGATTGACGGTACGGGCGATGATCCCGGCCCGGTTCTGGCCCAGATGGCCCGCGATCTTGAGGGGGCAGGGGCCACCGCTCTGGCCATGCCCTGTAACACCGCGCATCACTATGCCCCCGCCGTGGTGGGGGCCAGTGCGCTGCCGTTTCTGAATATGCTCGATCTGACCGCTGCGGCCTTGCAGGCCAAGGGCGCACGGCGCGTGGGGATGCTGGCCTCGCCCGCGACTCGGCTGACCGGTGTGTTTGAGGTGCCTTTCGCGGCGCACGGGCTGGAGGCGGTGACGCTGAAGGATGACGGCGCGCTGCTAAAGATCATTCGCGCTGTGAAGGCCGGAGAACGCGATGCGGCGGTTGAGGCGGCCCTCATAGCCGAGGCCGAGGCGTTGATCACGGTCGGGGCGGACCACCTGCTGGTGGCCTGCACAGAGCTGTCCCTTCTGACCCGTGTGTTGCCCGAGGGCACGGCCTGGACTGACAGCCTTGAGTGTCTTACAGAGGCGATTGTGACGTTTGCGCGGGGATAAAGCGTTTCAGCTTTGATCTGAGCATCAACGCAACTCGAGAAGCGGGCAACATTGAGCTGCTTCGCAGCGCCTCTCGAAAAGCTGCACGTCAGGTTTTTCGCGAAACGCTTTAGCCGCCCTCGCTCGACATACCATCCAGCGTGCCCATCAGGCCGCCAATGGTCTGATCCAGCCAGCCGCGCAGCCCATCGACCATCTCGACATACCCACTGAGGGCGCTGTCCAGCGCTGGCACAGCCGCGGCCAGTTGGGGCGCAAACATATAGAGCAGCAACCCGATTACGGCCAACACCACCACGGTCAAAAAACCACGGCGGAAGCCCCCGGCCTTGCGGGCGGTCGCGGCCTCATCGGCATCGCTGGGATGGACCATGCCAAGATCGGTGCTGTCCGAACTAAGCGAGGAATTGATTTCGTCGATATCGGGCAACAGATTGCGCCGCGTGCCCAGGTCGGGGCCGTCATCCTCATCCGGGCCGTTTTCGGGCTCACCGCGCAGGCGGGCCATGCGGTTCTGGGCCTCCTGTGTGCGCCGGTCTGCCTCATCTGCCCCTTCGTTCAGCCCAAGTTCGGGTTGCGTTTCAAGGCCTCCGCCCTCGTCAGCGGCACGAGCGGCGCGTTCGCGCTCGGCCTCTTCGCGCAAGACATCAGCGACGGCCGGGTCCAGTTCTTTGCGGGTCGGACTGTCTGGCTCTGACGGCTCTTCTTCGGCTTCATTGGTCTCGTCTTGTGCCGCGTCTTCTTTTGTTTCGGGTTCAGGCGCAGGATCTTCCTGTGGCGCATCACCCTCGTCTTCCTGGCTGGGAGCGTCCCAGCTTGGTTCTTCCGAGGGTGCATCCTCGGGGTCTGGCGCATGATTGGGGTGGTGTTGAAACCAGGTGTCGCCGCAATTGGAACATTGCACATCGCGCCCGGATTCGGGGATCACCTCATCGGGGACTTCGTATTGAGCCCCGCAATTCGGACATGTCAGCCTCATGACGTCACCTGTCTGCCTGCCGCTGTTTTGCGGCCTTGTTTGTTAACGCTTAGCATAAGGGGGCCGTCGGCAAACAGTCCTTCGAAGGGGTCTCGTGTAATTCAGGTATGACAATGATTGATTTGTCGTCGTTTTGACTGATTTTCCGCTGATTTTTTGGGAATATTCGGATTTTTGACGGACTCCTCCCGTTTGTCAGGCGGACAGGATCGGGACCTTTTCGACTCCGGGGCGGGTCAGGCGTTTGAGGTTGTGGCCGATCGCCCGCATCGCCACCTGAAACCGCACCTTGGCCTGCCCTTTATATCGCACACGATTTGAACGTTTGGAAAACACCCGCTCGCAAGGCATGCGCAAATGGGCATACCGGCGATCCCTATCGGCATCCTTGCCTTTCATATTGCGCTTTTTGATCGTCGCATTATGGCAACCCTTGCGCTTTGGCGCTGCCTGTGCCGGTTGGGTGCAATACCCTTTGTCGCCAAAAACCGCACCCTGATCCGGACAGACATGGCGCACGCCCCGGGCATCCGTCACATTCGCCGGCGTGG
Organism: Roseovarius sp.; assembly: GCA_965207105.1. Lineage (GTDB taxonomy): Bacteria > Pseudomonadota > Alphaproteobacteria > Rhodobacterales > Rhodobacteraceae > Roseovarius. Next base: position 151,180 of record CBDBLS010000060.1, read on the forward strand.
CGGCAACCCTGTTGATCAGACCAGACTGCATATCAACACCGGTGTGCTCTTTGCAGCCATACCGGAATTTGTCCCTGCCCTTGGCCCCAAAGCGCGCCTGTGGGTCCGCGGCCACTTGGTCCGCCGTCTCATTGTTGAACTTTTCCAGGCCCCTGGCGATGGCTTTGTCGCGGTCATCCCGGGTAGATAGCTTCGAGACCGACTTGTCGGCATCAACAAAGGCAAACACCTCGCGGATCAGGCCTGCCTCTTTCAGGCCGTCGCGCAAACGGTTGAACAGGTCCATCAATCGCTTCGTCCCCGGGCGTTGGCGGAAATCGCCGAAGAATGAATGGTCGGGCGGGCGCTCACTCAAGGCAAATGCGCAAAACCACTTGCCCCCCAAATTCTCTTGCATGAACCGTTCCATCCCGCGGTCCGGGAGGTCTTCTATAAACTGCAAAACAAGCATCCGGAACGCGCGTTCAGCCCCCGGTTCAGGCCGCCCGCGATCCGAATAAAGCGCGACCAAAGGGCCGGACAAAACCGCCAGGTCCACCACCGCCTCAAAACGACGATAGGGGTGATCCCCTGAAACCGGCCCATCCAGTGATGTAAACATCTCAACCTGATTACGACCCATAAAATCCTCCGTTCCAACATCAAAATTCATGGCTCAATTAGCATTGATTATGCGTGCCAACCTGTAATAGAACACACCATGAACAAAATTATGGGGTGCGGCACATGGATCATCAAGCTTTTTTGGTGTGGCTCAACGAGATCGACGACCTTTCATCGAAACAACGGGCTGAAACCGGACGGCTCGTTGCCGGGGTTTCGTCGCTGGAAAGCGTGATCGATCTCCCTGAGGCGACTGTTCGCGAGGGGCGTATCTGTCCGCACTGTGCTTCGGGCGGTGCGATCATCAGGGGCCATGCAAGTGGCCTGACGAGGTTCTTTTGCAAAGGCTGTCGCAAAACCTTCAACGTGCTGACCTTTTCGATTGTGACAACGGTACTGGCGTCCGCTGAGCGTTGTATGGTGGCCGACACCACAGCTTTTCGTTGGCGTCATCGCTTTCCTGAGGCCGTAACGGTCGGTGCGGTCAAGCTGTGCGGAATCGTCGAAGCCGACGGGACGTTCTTTCCGCGCAGCCGGAAAGGGGACCGTAATCTCTCTCGAAAAGCCCGCAAACGCGGGGGAAAGGCCTCAAAACGCGGATTGTCGAAGGAGCAGGTTCCGGTCCCCGTTGCGGTCGACCGATCAGGCACCACCATCAGTGCTGTCTTGCCTGCGGTGACAGCCGAACATCTCAAAACGGTTCTGCAGCCACGTCTTGATGGGGACGCTCTCCCGGTGACCGATGGCTGCACCGGCTACCCGCCCTGCGCCGCAGAAACGGGCGTCAGCCATGAAAGTCTCGACCGGACCGCCGGAGAACGTGTCCGTGGTGAATTGCACATTCAAACCGTGAACAGTCGGCATGAGCGGTTAAAGACCTTCCCGCGCCGCCATCGAGGTATCGCGACCAAATACCTGGACAGCTACCTTCGGTGGTTCCACCTTGCCGTCCTTCCGAGCCACCAAACGCCGCGCGCGATACTTGCCGCCGCCGCCGCCGCAGGCATCCTGCCTGTAACACGCCACGCATAATCAATGCTAATTGAGCCAAATTCATTGAATCAGAACCACAACTATAAATCCACAAAATAAGACACTTTCCCGACAGGCCCATAAGTCGTAACACCTTGGCGGAAAAGTGCAAAGAAATCCACGCCCGGGATCATTGCACATATGTGTCCTCTGGGGCATTTAGGGGCAAGTGTGTCATGGGGGGCAGGCGTTGATCGAGCTTGAGAATGTGGCCTATAGCTATGGCGGTGGTGAGCTGCTGAGTGAGATATCGCTCAAGCTGCAGCCCGGGTCGTTCCATTTTCTGACCGGGCCGTCGGGGTCTGGCAAGACCACTTTGCTGAAGCTTTGTTATGGGGCCTTGTTGCCCACCGCCGGGCGTATCCGCCTGTTCGATACCGATCTGCGTGGGATGGAGCGCGATGATATCGCCATGATGCGCCGCCGCGTGGGCGTTGTGCATCAGGATTGTCAGTTTCTGGATCACCTGCCGTTGTCGGATAATGTGGCCCTGCCACTGATGGTCTCGGGTCGTGACCTGCTGTCGGAAAGCGCCAATCTCAAGGAATTGCTGACCTGGGTGGGGCTGACCCAACGGGCCGATGCGCACCCGCCGGAACTGTCGGGCGGCGAGAGACAGCGCGCGGCGCTGGCCCGCGCCGTGATCATGTCACCCGATGTGGTGCTGGCGGATGAACCCACAGGCAATATCGACTGGGAAATGTCGCAACGCCTGCTGCATCTGCTGGTCGAGTTGAACCGCATGGGCAAGACGATCATGATCGCGACCCATGATCTGGCGCTGATCCGCGCGGCCAAGGCACATGTGCAGGCCCGGGTGCTGCGGATTTCCAACCGGCGTTTGCAACTGGCAGGGGCGGATTTATGATCCCGCGTCCTGATCTCTCGAAGCTGACAGATTTTCTGATGGGCGATGCGCAGGCTGATCGCGTTGTGCCCCCAACCGGCTTTACCGCCTGGCTGACCTTGTTCAGTGCCGGGGCTATGGCCTTTCTGGCGGTGTTCGCCATTGCCCTGTCGCTGGCCACCGGGCGTTTGGCGGATCGCTGGGGGAATGAGTTGGCGCGTAGTTCCACCATCCGTATTTCGGCCCCCTCGGGCCAGATGGCGGCCCAGACCGAGGCGGCTTTGGCCGTGCTGCAAACCACCTCGGGCGTGGCCAGCGCGCGCGCGCTCAGCAATGACGAACATCGCGCCCTGCTTGAGCCATGGTTTGGCCCGGGGTTGCCGGTGGATACCCTGCCGATCCCACAGCTGATCGAAGTGATTGAAGATGCCGATGGGTTCGACGCCGAAGGGCTGCGCCTTCGATTGGCCGCCGAAGTGCCGGGGGCGGTACTGGATGACCATACAAGATGGCGCAAACCACTGGTGCACGCGGCCACGCGATTGCGATTGCTGGGTTGGGTGTCGCTATTGCTGATTGCGGCGACAACGGCGGCGATCATCACGCTGTCGGCCAATGCGGCGCTGTCGGCCAATGAACAGGTGATCAAGGTGCTGCGCCTGGTGGGCGCGCGGGATGGATACATCGCGCAGGCCTTTGTGCGCCGCTTTACCCTGCGCGCCCTTGGCGGTGCAGCGGTGGGCGCGGCACTGTCCAGTCTGGCGATCCTGTTGCTGCCCTCCGCGCAGGCAGAAGGCGGGTTTCTCACCGGGTTGGGCCTGCAGGGCTGGCACTGGTTCTGGCCCCTTATCGTGCCGCCTTTGGCTGCTGGTGTGGCCTTTGCCGCAACGCGGGCGGCCGCCCGAAAAACCTTGAAAGACATGTCATGACATACGCGTTTCGCTGGCTCTGTTCGCTCCTGTTCATCACCCAGATGTATCTGATGATGGCGGTTCTGGCCCTGCTGTTTTTCCTCTGGGCCGTGGTCAGCCGCAAGGGCGCGTTGACTGCCTGTCAGACCTATTGCCGCTGGGTGTGCTGGAGTGCGGGCTGGATGGTGGGCCTGCACACCGAAGTGCGGGGCGAGCCACCCACTGACGAGGTGATGATCGCGGCCAAGCACCAGTCGTTCCTGGATATCATCATGATTTTCGGCGCGGTTCCGGCGGGCAAGTTCATCATGAAACGCGAATTGATGTATGCGCCGTTCCTTGGCCAGTACGGGCTGCGGATCGGTTGTGTGCCGGTCAATCGCGGTAAGCGGTCTCAGGCGATCAAAAAGATGGTGTCTGATGTGGCGCGCGGCACCGCGCATCCCGGCCAGTTGATCATTTATCCGCAGGGCACCCGCATCGCCCCCGGCGTCAAGGCACCCTACAAGGTCGGCACCAGCGTGCTTTATACCGAATTGGGGCAGGATTGCGTGCCCGTGGCGGGCAATGTCGGTGTGTTCTGGCCCAAACGCGGGATTTATCGCGAACCGGGTCTGGCGGTGGTTGAGTTTTTGCCGCGCATCAAGGCGGGATTGCCGAAAGAAGAGTTCATGGCGCAGCTGGAAGAGGCGGTGGAAACCAATTCCAACCGGCTGATGAAGGAGGCGGGGTTTGATGCAAACGATCACAAAGATTGACGACCTGACCCGGCTTTACCCCGAGGCGGTGCCTGCTTCGTTGAGCAAGGTGTCAAAGCGACTGACCCCACTTTATCAAAGTTGGATAGAGGGGACCCGGTTCTGCATTCTCTCGACGGTGGGTCCGGAGGGTGTTCATGGCAGCCCCAGGGGCGATGATAGCCCGGTCGTGCGCGTGCAGGATGAGGGCACACTCCTGATGCCCGATTGGCGCGGCAACAACCGGCTGGACTGCCTGCGTGACATTGTCGAGGACGGGCGTATTGCCCTGCTGTTCTCGGTGCCGGGATCAAACACAACTGTGCGTGTGAATGGCCATGCGGTTTTGACAGATGACCTGTCCTTGCGTGAAAGCTTTGCCCGCAAGTCGATCCTGCCGGCCACGGTGATCGTGATCGAAATCGCCGAGGTTTATACGCAATGCGCCAAGGCGTTGATGCGCTCCGGGCTCTGGAGCCGCAATGACAAGAACAGCGTCCCTACCGTGGGGCAAATCCTGGCCGATATGACCGAGGGCGAGATCGGCGGCGCGGAGTACGACGCCAATTACGAGGAAAACGCCAAGCCGCGCATGTGGTAACCCCCAGTGTCAGGCTATTCTTTAGTCTCAAGCCGATACTTAAGAAAAGCGGCTCCATCATACTCGACCTCGCCAAGTGACTTTGCCCCCAACCGATCAAGGGCACCAAAGTGTTTGCGGGAGGGTGGCAGCAGAAACGTGACAAACGGGATGCGGCTGTCAGCACGTGCGAATCTGAGCGCCTTTCTGGATATGGCGATGCCCAGTCCGAAGAATTCCGGCTTGAGAACCAACCCGTAATCCCATTCGTCCCCCTCTTTCTGGAAGCCGCCCCAGCCGACATATTTGTTATCATTGAGTATGGCCCAGTGCCCCAGCCCATCGCGATGCCAGCGGGCTTCTTTGGCTGCTACGAAATCGACTACGGTGGCGTCGTTCCATTCGAATGTTTGCAGGGGCATGTGCCGGGCGACGCGTGGGTCGGACATATGAGCAACGATGTCAGCTGGCTGAATACTGGGAAGGCGGGTAAAGGTGATAGCGGGTTTCATTGGGTGTCTGGAGTTTTAATCTCAGCCTTCTGGGGGTCGGTGCGATTATCCAAAGTGCAATAGCACAAATGAAAGAAACGCGCCGAAAGAACGCGAGTTTGCCCCCGTGGACAAAAGGCCACCCTTCGGGGCCGCCTTTCACCGCCACAGGATTGCCTCTATGCGTGGATCGCCCCATCGCCGCAGGCCAGGGCCGCTTCGCGCACCGCCTCAGAGAAGGTCGGGTGCGCATGGCAGGTCAGGGCCAGATCCTCGGCCGAGGCACCAAATTCCATCGCCACGCAGACCTCATGGATGAGATCGCCCGCTGCGGGGCCGATGATATGCGCGCCCAGAATGCGGTCTGTGTCCTTGTCGGCCAGGATTTTGACAAACCCGTCGCCTGCATGAACCGCCTTGGCGCGACCGTTGCCCATGAAGGAAAACTTGCCGACCTTATAGGCGCTGCCCGCCTCTTTCAGGGTCTGTTCGGTCTCGCCGACATTCGCCACTTCGGGATGGGTGTAGATCACGCCGGGGATCACACCGTAATTCACATGGCCATGTTTGCCTGCCAGCACCTCGGCACAGGCCATGCCTTCATCCTCGGCCTTATGAGCCAGCATCGGGCCATCAATCGCATCGCCAATGGCATAGATGCCTTTGATATTGGTCTGCCAATGATCATCGGTCTTGATCTGACCCCGTTCGGAGATTTCCACGCCAAGCGCCTCAAGCTCCAGCCCGTCTGTGTAGGGTTTGCGCCCCGTGGCGACCAGCACCACATCGGCGTCCAGCTGATGTTCGCTGTCATCCTTGCGCAGCTTGTAATTCACCTTGGCCTTTGTCTTGGTGGCCTCGACAGATTGCACGGCGGCACCCATGGTGAACGTCAGCCCCTGCTTTTTCAGAATGCGCTGGAAGGTTTTTTGCACCTCGGCGTCCATACCCGGGGTGATGGCATCAAGGAATTCCACCACGGTGACTTCGCTGCCCAGACGCGCATAAACCGAGCCCAGTTCCAACCCGATCACACCCGCACCAATGACCACCATTTTCTTGGGTACTTTCTGCAGCTCCAACGCACCGGTCGAGGTCACGACAACCTTTTCGTCCACTGTCACACCTGGCAATGACGAGGGCTCAGAGCCACTGGCCACGATGATATTCTTGGCCTCATGGACCTCATCGCCCACTTTGACCTTGCCTGCTGCCGGGATCGATCCCCAGCCCTTCAACCAATCGATCTTGTTCTTCTTGAACAGGAATTCGATGCCCTTGGTGTTCTGGCCAATCGTGTCTTCCTTATAGGCCAGCATCTGTTTCCAATCGACCGAGGGCGCTTTGCCCTTCAGGCCCATCTTGGGGAAATTATGCTGCGCCTCGTGCAACTGGTGCGACGCATGCAGCAACGCCTTGGAGGGGATACAGCCGACATTCAGGCAGGTGCCGCCCAACGTCTCGCGGCCCTCGACACAGGCGGTTTTCAGGCCCAGCTGGGTGCAGCGGATTGCTGCTACATATCCACCGGGGCCGGAGCCGATGACGATAACGTCGTATTGAGCCATGTGATAACCTCCCTTGGGGTCAGAACTTTCATTTTTGTGGCAGCATGCGCCGTGGCGCGCGCGCATGCAACCGGATCACTCTCGTTTGATCGGTCTCGGTTCAGGAGGACGTCCCCCGGAAAACGGATCGCGCGGATTATAGGGCGGGGTTTTGGGCGGAAATGGGTTCTCGGTGCCCGAAACAAGCCAGCGGTGACCGTGAACGCTTTGCATTTCTTTCTTGGTCAGCGGGCCATAGTGTAATCGGCGGAGCAATACTCGGCCACGTGTAGCGGCGTCGTTGTGTTGTCGCGGGCGGCGTAAAAGTCGTCCACTTTTGCCCTTTCGTTTGATGGGAGGGCCGGGGGATTTTCACCGTGGAATTGTATTTGAAGGTGCGTCAGGCTCATTTTCAGGATGGGTTGAGCGGGCGTCGGATTGCCCGGGATTTTGGGATTGGCCGAGACAGTGTTGCGAAGATGTTGGCCTATTCGGAGCCACCGGGGTATCGGCGGACAGCGCCGATTAGGCGCCCGAAGCTGGATGCGTTCACCTGCCAGATCGACCAATGGCTTACTGAGGACAAAGCGCGTCCGCGCAAGCAGCGCCACACCGCAAAGCGTATCTTTGGGAGGCTGCGCGACGAGTGCGGCTTTGATGGCGGATACACAATCGTCAAAGACTGCGTCCGGGCCAGGAAGCGCTCTGGCAAAGAGATGTTCGTGCCGCTCAGCCATCCGCCCGGGCATGCGCAGGCGGATTTTGGTGAAGCGCCTGTCGTGATTGGCGGCGTTGAGCGGAAGGCGCACTTCTTCGCCTTTGATCTGCCGCAGAGCGATGCGTGTTTTATCCGGGCCTATCCTGCGGCAACCACCGAGGCCTGGCTGGATGGGCATGTGCATGCCTTTGCTTTCTTTGGGGCGGTTCCCCTGTCGATCCTCCATGACAATGACCGCTGCCTGGTGGCGCGGATCCTGCCGGACGGCACCCGGCAAAGAACCCAACGGTTCAGCGCAATGCTGTCGCATTATGTGGTCCGGGATCGCTACGGCCGTCCCGGCAAGGGGAACGACAAGGGAGCGGTCGAGGGGTTGGTCGGCTACGGGCGGCGCGACTTCATGGTGCCGATCCCGTCCTTTCCGGACCGGGATGCGTTCAACGCTCACCTGGAAGAGCAATGCCGCAAACGGCAGGACGATGTCCTGCGCGGACACAAGGCCAGCATCGGCGAACGGCTGCAAGCCGATCCGGCGGCAATGCAGGATTTGCCCGGCGCACCCTTCGAGGCCTGTGAGTTGCAAAGTGGCCAGGTCACATCGACATCGGTGGTGCGGTATCGCGGTAACGACTACTCGGTACCGGTCGCATATGGCCACCGCGCGGTCTGGATCAAGGGCTTCGTGATCCGCGTCGTTATCGGTTGCGCCACTGAGGTGATCGCCGATCATCCCCGCTCTTATGACAGCGGTGACATGGTGTTCGACCCGCTGCATTACCTGCCGCTGATCGAGCGCAGGATCATGTCCTTCGATCAGGCTGCGCCCTTGCAGGGTTGGGAACTGCCTGACGCCTTCGCCACGCTCCGGCGCTTGCTGGAAGCCCGGCAGGGCAAGGCGGGCAAAAGGGAGTATGTCCAGGTCCTGCGCCTGTCGGAACGGTTCGAGCTGGAGGTGCTGCATCTTGCCGTCAAAGACGCCCTGCGAATGGGGGCGGTCAGCTTCGATGCGATCAAGCACCTCGTCCTGTGCCGCGTCGAGCGAAGGCCCCCGAGGTTGGATTTGGATGTCTATCCGTTCCTGCCCGGAACCAACATCGCCACCACCTCGGCTTCTTCCTGTATGAGCCTTCTGTCAGGAGGTGACGCATGACGGATGCACCCGAACTGCCGCTGACACACCACCTCAAGACTCTGCGCCTGCCCACCTTCCTGCGCGAGCATGACAAGCAAGCGCGCATTTGTGCGGCGGAAGGCCTGGATCATGTGCGCTATCCAGCCCGGCTGACCGAGCTGGAACCAATCGATCGGGAGAGGCGCATGGTCGAGCGCCGGATCAAGGCGGCAAAGTTTCCAACCGTCAAAAGCCTCGACAGCTTCGACTTTACGGCCATCCCCGGTCTGAACAAGATGATGGTGCTGGAACTGGCGCGCTGTGAATGGATCGAGCGCAGGGAGAACGTCATCGCGCTCGGCCCGTCGGGAACCGGCAAAACCCATGTCGCTCTCGGGTTGGGGCTGACCGCCTGCCAGAAAGGGTTGCCTGTCGCCTTCGTAACCGCCGCAGCTCTCGTGCACGGGATGATGGAGGCCCGCGACGAGAAACGCCTCCGGCAGCTTCAGCGCAAACTGGCCAAGGTCAAACTGCTGATCATCGACGAGCCGGGCTTCGTCCCCTTGAGCAAAACCGGCGCCGAGCTTCTGTTCGAGCTGATCTCTCAGCGCTGCGAGCGTGGCTCAACCCTGATCACATCGAACCTGCCCTTCGAGGAATGGACCGAGACATTCGGCACCGAACGCTTGACCGGCGCGCTCCTGGACCGGCTGACACATCACGTCAACATCCTCGAGATGAACGGCGAAAGCTACCGCCTCAATCAGAGCCGCGCACGTATTGCCAACCCTTCAACCTGACAACTGAACAATCGGCCTGACGGCCAATGCGCCTTGGAACGTGCTTGCTGATTGGTGGCCACACGCCCCAAGGCGCACTCCACAAACTGGCCGACTTTTGCTCCGCCCCAGTGGCCGGATTTTACTCCGCCGTTGACAAACTGTCCGGAAACAGGGACGAAGTCCAGCCAAATTACCAAACCGCCAGACAGGAGCGCCCGATGCAAAATCAGGGCGAAGATCAACCATGCCGCATCAAATTGGAAGGGTTGCCAACAAAGCATCAGGTGCCAAAACAGGGCGCTCGTGAATTTTTGCGGTTAAGAGTCTGATTTAAAACTAATTGGACGCTTTCAATTCCTTGCGAGGTGGCGTGTGACGCGACGGATGTGGGCGATAAGCAGCCACCCTTCGGCGCTTAGGGAACCCTCGCTGCAATGGCGTCAATGTCTGCTCCCAACCAAGGTCGAGGCCCCCGGGGGCGGCCTCATTCCCTACTTCTCCCAATGCGGCACCCAATCACCATCAAGACGCAGCGAGACGCCAGCGGCATCTTCCTCAAGTTTCACCACGTGCAGTTCACCTTTGTCGCCACCATATTTCTTTCGGGCCTCTTCAAATTGCGCGCAAACCAGACGCGTGGCTGGTGCTGGAGACCCTGCATCATCACATGCCTCAACGATAAGCCCCAAATCTTTCTGGCACAGATCCAACGTAAATGACGGATCGTAGTGCCCGGCAAATACGGATGGTGCATCATGATGCATGCACCAGCTTTCGCTCGCGCCGATCTTCAGGGCTTCCCATGCACGCGACAATTCAACGCCGGACTTTACGGCCATGACCAGTGCTTCGCCCATCGCCGTGGCGTGAATGGCCCACAATTGGTTGCTGGCCAGTTTGGTGATCGACCCGCTGCCGCTTTGCCCCATGTAATGCATCGGACCCATCAGTTCCATCACCGGGCGGATGCGTTCAATGGTATCCTCGCCGCCACCGGCAAACTGCGGCATGTTACCTGTGCGTGCGCCATCAACCGCGCCTGATACTGGTGCATCGACCGCTTGCACGCCATTGGAGGCCAGTTCCTTGCCAAGTTCCCGGGCCAAAGTGGGCTGATTGGTTGTCATATCGACCCAGATCTGACCTGATCCCATCGCCGAGAGAAGCCCGTCCTGCCCCCGCACCACTTGTTCGATCTGCTTGGGACCAAACACCATGGAAAAGACGATGTCGGCATCTTTGGCTGCAATTGCCGGTGTGTCAGCCCAAGTCGCCCCAAGTTCGAGGTGCTGCTTCGCGCGGTCTGGGTCCAGATCACAAACGGCCAACTGATGCCCGCCCTTGATCAAGTTCAGTGCCGCCGCCCCACCCATCGTGCCAAGTCCGATAAATCCAATCCGCATGTGTTCGTCTCCCAGGTCCGACAAATGGCTGCCGGTGGTAAGCTTTTTATGCAGCGGCGAGGATCTCATCGGTCGTTTGGACCGCACCAAATTCGCCGTGAAGGTTCGCAAGGGTTACCGAATGAATTTGCTCTGCAGAGTGATCAATCCATCTGGACCTGTTGCGTCATATGCCCAGACCGCGTCTGAGGCATAGATCATATCAAACCCAAGGCTGCTGGCCGAACGTGCAGTCGATTCCGCGCAATGGTTGGCCGTTGCGCCGCATATGATCACACGTTCGATATTGGCTGCACGCAGATCCGATTGAAGTGTGGTACCACCAAACGCACTTGAGACCTGTTTGATGATCACCTGCTCATTGTCCTGGGGGGCCGCGAACGGCTGAACAGCAGCACCGGGAGCATCTGGATGAAACGGATCATCCGTATTTGTGCCGTGATGATGGACATGGACGATCTTGTCGCCCGCCGCGCGAAACTTCGATAGCAAACGTCCAATATTTTCGGACGCTTCCGGACAAGACCGTACCGCGCCGACGGCATCTTCATGCGCCAGTGCCATTTGCACATCGATAACAAGGAGGGCAGTTTTCATTCGGATTTTTCCTTTTAAGCCTGAGCAGTCACAGCGGCTCGGTCCGCCAGTATTTTTTCAACACGTTTGCCGTAAATACGCACATTAATGTCGTCACTGATGACACGGCCTTCTTGTTCATCATAGGTCATAATCGCCGTAATTCTGGGATGTATCCCAAACACTTCGGTGACGCCATGCAAGGAATATCCGCCGCGAAACAGCGTAAACGTACCAGCCCCGCGATCGAACTTTTGCGCATGCGACATGTCCCCTGCCAGCAGGCGGTCCACGGCGGTGCGGTCTTCTTTCTCGTCGGTGCGGGAATTCGGCAGGAAGGCAAAATCGCCGCCACTTTCAGCAGCCTTCAGGAGCAACGTCACGGTGCATTCGGTCGTGTCGTAATGCCATGCGTGCCAACTGCCGGGGTAAAGTGCGACGACATTCAAAGCCTGGAACTCATCAGCGCAGCGGTACAACACAGGTTTCTTTTGCACACGCCGGACGAAATCAGTGAGAAGCTCTGATTTATAAAGCTGCTGGATAAGCGTATCTGCGGGCAATTGGTCATTGGCCAGCTGGGTCGCGACATGCGTATATTCGCGACGGCGTGGATCATCCGCAGGAAGCGTGGGATCAATTGCACCCTGATAGATGTTTCGCTTGATTGTCAGAACCTCTGCGCCCGGCAAAAGGTTGCTGGATTCATCTTCAAGGGCGGCAAGCGCATCGGGACGAATGAAGCCATCCAGATTACACCAGCCATGCGTCTCCATGTGGTCCCGGCACTCTTTCAGGAAGGTTGCACCAGCGCCGGTATCGAGGTCACCAATAGGATAGTGTGCAAGATCGACAAGGTTTAGGGCCATGTCTGTTTCTGCACTCGGATCGGCCTTTGACATATTGCTCTCCAATGAATTGGTGGCTGCTCAGATCGGGTGTTGCCCTTTGTTAGACTGACAAACACCAGAAGGTAAACGAAATTAATTGTTCTCATGAGCATAAAGAACTTAGGCTCAGTTTACAAATCGTATGCATTGACCTCCGATCGCGGTGGCGAGGCAGGCGCGGGGTGAGGCGTTCTCCGGTTCGATACGCTGAAACCATCGCAGGCAGTTGTCCGGATACCCGGTAGCGACGCCCCGGCAGCGGCGCAGGAAATCCCTCAACCGGCTGTGTCGGCTGTTGACCGTCTGAATGTGAAAGGCATCCCGTACCCGCTCCCCACCTGACAGGTTCAGGGCTTCGTGGCGCAGCCCCGGTGCTGCGGCGCAAGGCGGACAGGCGCGGTGTCCGTCGGTTACCAAAACGATATCCGCGTCCACGAGCGGTTCGATAGCAGACCGCAGCGTATCGACATTGACCGCAGGCAGAACCACACTGACTGTCGCCCCGCTGCGGTCAGCGGCAACCAGGACCGGAACCTGTTCATCCGACAGGCCCCGTTTGGCGGCCTTGCCTCCCCTGCGGCGCGCCTTGCGCGCAAGGTTTCGTTCGCCCTTTTGGCTTTGCAGAACACAGGTTTCATCAGCTTCCACAATACCCGTGAGCCTGCGTGTTTCCGGGTCTTTTGCGGTGAGAAGGCGGTGCCGCCAACGCAAGGCGGTATGGATGGCAAACCCGCAACGTTCTGCTGAAGCACGAACCGTCAGCCCATCGGCAGGACAGGCTCCAAAGGCAAGCCACCTGTCCTTGCGGTGCAGGCCCGACAGGGGGGTGCCGGTTGCCGCATTGAATGTCTTCCTGCATCCCTTGCATTGATACCGTCGCAGACCCCGTGCCTTGCCACGCGATATGGCTCCCGGTGTGCCGCAATGCGGGCACCGGCGATCTTCACCCACACTGTCTTCTATCGCAGCCAGGGAAGCAGATGCCTCTGATCCCCCCGAAAGCCCGGCTTCGGCCTGTTGCCGCTGCGCCGGGCTGAGTTGGTCTATCCTGGACAGCCATTCCTGAAATTGCCTGTGATCCATGGTGATCTTTCCCTTTGATTTCGCAAGGAACATACGGTGAACGCATACAATTTGTAAACTGAGCCATAACTTATGTCAATTGAATGAAACAGAACCTCAATTTGAATTGGTTGCGAACCTTCAACGCTGCCGCGCGCCATCTTAGTTTCACGGCTGCAAGCCATGAAATGGGCCTGACCCAAACGGCTGTCAGCCAACACATCAAAGCGTTGGAGGCTAGGTTGGGGCAAAACCTGTTCATTCGTGGTGCCAGAAGCTTGCAGCTTACGGACATCGGTCAGGCTTACTTGATTTCGGTTCGTGATGCCCTTGAGCACCTCGAATTTTCAACAAGCGGGCTTTTCGGACCAGAGTTGGAAACGACCATCGTTGTGCGCGCCTCTGCGGCGATGATCATCTGGCTATCCCCAAAACTGTCAGCCTTTCAGAATGAATACCCATACACCGACATCAAACTCGTGACGTCGCTGTGGCAAAACGAGATGGAAAAACATCCCGTAGATGTCGATATCTTGCTGGCCTCGCAAAACCAATTTGACCAAGGTATGGTAAAGCTCTCAGACGAGCTTTCTTAGCGTAAGCATCCGGCGTGGACCGCGGCTATGCGGCCTTGACGTTTGGCGCTGTGGTTTTCCAGTTCCACGGTAGCAATTCATGGACGCGCGTTACGGGCATGTCGGGTAGGCGTTTCAGAGCGTCGGCGAGCCAGGCCTGGGGTTCGATGTCGTTCATTTTTGCCGTGACGATCAGGGTGTATATGAAGGCTGCGCGGTCGCCACCGCGTTCCGATCCGGCGAAGAGCCAACTTTTCCGCCCCGGAGCTACGCCACGCAGGGCACGTTCGGCTGCGTTGTTTGTTAAGCAGATGCGCCCATCGTCCAGGAAGGTTGTGAAGGCGTTCCAACGGCCTTCCTTTTCGATCATGTACCTGATCGCCCTAGCGACCGGGTTGTGCCTGGAGATCCGAGTTCCTTGCTCGATGAACCAAGTGTGCAAAGCCTCGACCAAAGGCCGCGACAGGGTTTGGCGGGTGGCGTGACGGGCGTCGGAACTCAGGCCGTTTATGTCGCGCTCGATGTCAAAAATCGCGTCGATGCGTTGCACGGCTTCAAGCGCAATGGGTGAGATATCATGGGCTGGCTTGCCCTTGCGCACATTCCCCGCAATGTCGGCCAACTCGAAGAATTTCCGCCGCGCGTGGCTCCAACACAGCGCGCTTGTTACCGGACCTGGTTCGCGGTCGGGGCGATAGAGATCGTTGTATCCGCTCCCTGTACACGACTCATGCGATTTTCTGCCTGATTTTGGGCCAGTGTCGGAAGGCTTGTTCCGGCTGTGTTCGCAGGAGCCTTCCGATTTCGTCGAGACCAATGCGGAAGATGGATTTGGCGTATCGCCCATGAGACTTTCGAGGCCGTTTCCGTGTTCCGGGCCTGGTGGATGCCACCTTTGCAGCCCATGCCATGGCCAGGGCAGGGAGACCGACCAACAAGCTCGACTTTTCGGCGATCGGGAGACGGGTGTCTTCCAGGTTGAAACCCTTTGTCTTCGCTTCGGCGAACAGGCATTCGATGGCCCGGCGTTTGCGATAGACGGTCAGGGCGTGATGGGCGGGTTGGTTGCCGACAACGACAGGCCCTTGATGCGCCTGGCTGCGAAGTTCAGCCAGAACGGCGCAGTGCCCCCGGCAGCCTTGAAGTGGGCCGTGAATGTGCGCGGGCCACGGCAAGTGCGCGGCAAGGTTCGCAGGCTTTGCCGGACGCCATCCCCGCCTGTCACGTACCGGTTCGACTTCACGCGGATGATGAAAGGAACGTCCTGTTCATGCAGGAAAGTCAACCAATCAAGGCCGATAAACCCACGATCCGCCGGAAGGCACCTGATGCTTCCGGACCCGAACAGATCCAGACAGCGCTTCATCAGTGCAATGCGCTCGCAGGTGTTGCTGTTGCCGGCCTTGCCCGACACGGTCCAGATCAGGGGCACGCGATAGCGACGCGTGGCGACGGCAGGAACCAACAGGTTGATCTCTTTGCGCCCTATCTTCCGGTTCGTGCGATCAAGGCACGGATGCCGGCTCACCGGAGAGCCCGGGCATCCGGACAACAGGAGGGGCAGACCGGTCTTGCCCGAGGTTGACACGCTGAAAAACCGTCACGGGTTGGGGCCCGCCTGTGCGGGGTAGAAACAGCCTGTGCTACTGTTGCAAGATGGAGGGCAGCGGCCGTTCGCTTATTGGTGGTCCCACATTTGATGGGAACCCCGTTAAAAAACGTGGTCCATGGGTTGATGCGAACTTGAGAGTGGTGACGCCGCCTTGCGGTGATCCCGGTTGGGAAGATGACGGATTTGCATAACCCACGCCTTTCTGTTTCCAACAGGAGGATAGATGATGGCAAAGCAAAAGACCCACGCTGCTCCAGCGATTGAGACCGTAAATGTTGGCGCTGCTGCGGTTGATATCGGCTCACGAGAGCATATGGCCGCGGTAAACCCTGACGTTACGGATGCACCCGTGCGCGCGTTTGGTACCTTCACCCATGACCTGCATGATCTTGCTGACTGGTTCAAGGCGCACGGCGTCACCAGCGTTGCTATGGAATCCACAGGTGTCTACTGGATCCCGGCCTACGAGATACTTGAGCAGCACGGCTTCGAGGTCATCTTGGTCAATGCGCGCTATGCCAAGAACGTGCCGGGGCGGAAGACCGACGTCAGTGACGCCAGCTGGCTGCGGCAGTTGCATTCTTATGGATTGTTGCGCGGTAGTTTCCGGCCATCAGCTGAGATCGCCACCCTGAGGGCATATCTGCGCCAGCGTGAACGGTTGGTTGAGTATGCAGCCGCCCACATCCAACACATGCAAAAGGCGCTGATGGAGATGAACTTACAACTGCATCATGTCGTCTCTGATACCAGCGGCCTTAATGTCTGACTCACTTTTGTGATTTCAAATTTACTGCATTTCTGAATCAATGGCCTCCAGAAGCAAGGAGGTGCTCATGGGTGGGGCAGTCAAGATTACGCGCACAGATATGTCCGCGCAAGATTTGCGTTGTGCTGCAAAGCGAACCAGGGATGGTCGTGTTGTCCGTCGAATACTCGCCATAGCGCTGGTGCTTGACGATGTGGACCGCGCAACAGCGGCCCGTAGCAGCGGTATGGATCGCCAAACTCCCAGAGACCGGGTGCATCGCTACAATGCAGAGGGCCTTGGTGGGCTTTCTGATCGGTGTGGCAAGGGTGCAAAGCCACGCCTGTCCCTGGAGCAACAGGCGCTGTTTGTGGCTTGGGTTGAGGCTGGGCCTGACCCGGCAAAAGATGGCGTAGTGCGGTGGCGCTGTGCCGATTTGCAGGTCCGCGTTGAAGAAGAATTCGACGTAAAGCTACATGAACGTACGATTGGCAAGTATCCAGCCAGGCATGGTTTTCGTCGCCTTTCCGTGCGCCCGGAGCATCCCAAAACTGATCCCGCTGCACAGCAGGCTTTTAAAAAAACTTTGCCAGCCTCATAGCCGATACCCTGCCAAAACATGCAAAGGGGAAGCCGCTTGAGGTATGGTTCCAGGATGAAGCCCGCGTCGGGCAGCAAGGAACCCTCACCCGCAAATGGGCCAGGCGTGGAACCCGCCCGCGCGCACCACGTGATACGCGCTGCAAATGGAGCTGTATCTTCGGCGCAGCCTGTCCTGCCTGTGGCACGGCGGCTGGGCTGGTCCTGCCTTACGTCAACGCCGAAGCAATGGGGCTGCATCTCGATGAGATCGCAAAGACAATCGCACCCGGCGCACATGCCTTGCTCATCATCGACGGGGCTGGTTGGCACGGAGCAAAATGCTTGCAGGTGCCAGATAATACTACACTCGTAAAACTGCCCCCATACTCACCGGAATTGAACCCAATGGAAAACGTTTGGGCCTATCTGCGGTCGAACAAACCCGCTGTCTCTGTCTTCGACACATATGAAGACATCCTCGAAAAATGCGCCCAGGCCTGGAACTTCTTTGCGAACGACCCTGAACGCATAACTTCAATCACAGATCGAGAATGGATAAAGGTCAATTAATTGGGCCGTTGGTATGATATCACGGGCGTAACCGGCATGAAGATCATCCGTGCAATCGTCGAAGGCGAACGGGATCTGGACACATTGGCCTCTCATCGTGACGTGCGATGCAAGGCCCCTGTCGAGACGATCAAAGCCGCGCTCAATGGGAACGACCGGCCCGAACATATCTTTGCGTTAACCCAGTCGGTTGAGCTTTACGACTTTTACCAAAGCAAAATGTTGGAATGCGACCGCCACCTTGAGGCGATGCTGACAGCATTGGGCGCAGATACCGAACATGATCCAACTCAATTGCCGCGCCCCCGCACGAAGACCAAGCAGGTCAACACCCCTTCGTTCGATGTTCGAGCGGCACTCTTCGGTGTTCTCGGCGTTGATCTGACCGAGATCCATGGGATGGGGCCTTCGCTATCGCTCAAGCTGGTTGGTGAATGTGGGACTGACCTGCGCGCATGGCCGAGCGCCAAACACTTCACGTCGTGGCTCTGCCTTGCACCGGGCAACAAGATCTCCGGCGGCAAAGTGCTGTCTTCCCGGACGCGCCGATCATCCAGCCGAGCCGCGGCTCTTTTGCGATTGGCAGCTGTCACCATCGGGCGTAGCGATACCGCTCTTGGTGCCTTCTACCGAAGATTGGCGGCACGGGCAGGCAAAGCCAAGGCGGTGACAGCGACAGCGCGCAAGATCGCCGTTCTGTTCTACAACACCTTGCGACATGGCATGACCTATGAGGATCCCGGCGCATCACATTATGAGGAGCGGTACCGCAACCGCGTGCTCAGCAATCTCAAACGCCGCGCCAAATCGTTCGGCTATGATTTGCGCGAATTACCACCGGAAGCTGAAATGGTTGTTTCTTAGGAAGCGCTGCAATCGACGGCAGGTGCTTTCAACCCTGGCCTGCGTCGGCATCTCACCGCAAATGTGGCTCAAATTGACGGTTCGAACGCTGGCAATGCCAATCACCAGGAGGCAGAGTGTTTCGAGGCGACTATTGCTCAGCGACAAGCCATCGGATAGTTTCGCCGAGAGGGTGTCGATTGCTTTTCGGATCATGGGAGGCTCCATCGTAAATTGAAGAATCCTAACCAAAATCACAGATCTGCGCCCTCAACCACCTCTACTGTCGTGTACAGGGGTATCCGCTATAGGCGTCGGACTGTAAAATGCCGTGCCGGTTAGCGAGGTGTTTGTTGGGATGCGTCATCTCTCGATCACGCGAGAAGTGAACGACTACCGGCTGACGCCGGTAGCATCATTTCGAGGAATGCAATTCCAGATACTGAAGTATGGTATCGTCAGTCACGTTGCCTGATGTGGTTGAGAAATATCCACGCGCCCAAAACCGCCTGCCCCGGTAGCGCTTGCGGAGTTCGGGAAATTCCATCTGCACCCGGCGCGATGAGCGCGCTTTGAGCCGTTGCATAACCCTGGACAAGGCGACATGTGGCGGCACGGATATGAACATATGGACGTGATCGCGGGCCAGAACGCCTTTTACGATATGAACGCCCATCTCGGCGCAAGCCTGGCGAATGATCTCGCGAATACGCTCGCGCATGGCACCTTGCAAAACCTTGTAACGGTATTTTGTCGACCAGACGACGTGACAGCGGTGATAAAATCTGGTATGTGATCCAGTAGGTGGAAAGTAGAACAAGGCGGCGGGTGGTGCGCCGCCGTCCAAGGGCCGATCGTCGCGCACATAAGTCCACAGACGCGCGGTTTTGGTCCGCCACGTGCCAGTAGCGGCACTGTTGTGTCGTCCCCGTGCAGACGACTTGCATTCAGGGCATGGCTTTCGATCAGCGCGTGGATGGGGGCCAGGGCAACAGTGGCATGGCCCATCAAATCAGCCAATGTGGACAAGCTGATCTCAACGCCTTCACGGGTAAAGCGCTCCGCCTGGCGGTTCAGCGGTTGATGCTGTCCGATATTTTTCAAAGGCCACCATGGCGATCAGGCCGGGACCCGCCCAACCGCGTGGAATGGCATGGAAAGGTGCTGGCGGTTGGCTGATCTTTTCGCACGACCGGCATGTGAACTTTTCCCGGACTGTCTGGATCACCTTCCACTGGCGGGGCACGACCTCCAGCGTTTCGGTGACATCTTCGCCCGGTTTCACGAGCCGGTCCGAGCCGCAGCAATCGCACTGAGTGGGAGCCTCAACCACAACCCGTTCGCGCGGCAGGTGCTCCGGAAACGGTTTGCGCGACGGCTTGCGGCGAGTGAAGGATGTGACGGTGGTCGTTTTGGTCTGCGTCTGTTCTGCAGCCAGCGCATCCTCGGTTGCCGCCGCTTCCAACTCTTCAAGTTGCAGTTCCAGCTGGTCGAGCAACCTCGCACTGCGTTCTGAAGACTTGCCGTATTTGTCGCGCCGCAGCCTGGCGATTTCAAGCTTCGGCTCTTTGATCATCGCCTCCGAACAACTCGCGGTCGCACGGATTTGCAAAAGCGCGTGTCAATCGCAGAGTAAAATGGGTCCATGTCGCGGCGTAAAAATGGGCCACTTCGGTTGATGTTTTGTGGCGCTTTTGCACGCGTGCTCGTCACAAAGCTGAAGCGTGCCAAAGCGCATGCTGGCCATAAGGCCAGCATTATTCTGACTGTGATTGCGGGCTGGTTATTTTCGGTTGTTGCGACTGTGTTTGAGCCGATAGCTTTCGCCATTCATCTCGAGGATGTGGACGTGATGGGTTAAACGATCGAGTAGCGCACCGGTCAGCCGCTCAGAGCCAAAGACTTCAGTCCATTCATCGAAGGGCAGGTTCGAGGTTATGATGATGGAGCCGCGTTCATAGCATTGGGATATGACCTCGAAGAGCAGCTCTGCGCCAGATTTGCTGAGCGGTACGAAGCCCAGTTCATCAATGATCAACAGGTTCTGGCTGGTCAGTTGCTTTTGAAGGCGCTGCAATCTCCGCTCATCTTGAGCCTCGATCAGATCATGGACTAATGCCGCAGCCGTTGTGAAGCGCACCTTCAGTCCTCTTTGACATGCAGCCAGCCCAAGTCCCAGGGCGATGTGTGTCTTGCCCGTGCCTGACGGGCCGAGCGCGATGATGTTCTCCCTGCGATTAACGTAATCGCATCGTGCCAGATCCATCGTCAGGGGCTTGTTCAAGCTTGGCATGATCTTGAAGTCAAAGCTATCCAAGCTCTTGGTGCTGGGGAACTTCGCCGCTTTGATGCGCCGTTCAATCATCCGGCGTTCGCGGTCGATCAATTCCATCTCACACAGCCGCGCCAGATAGTGGATGTGATCTTTGTTCTCTGCAGCACAGAGCTGCGCCTGTTTGGCATACTCGCCTTGGAACGTTGGCAGTCGCAGTTGTTTAAGATGATGCCGTAGAAGAATCCGAGGGGCTTCGGTCATGCCGCGGTCCTTCCCATCAAGCTCATGTAACTGGATGGGCGTGTTGTGCCGACATTGGCCTTGGGCAAGTATGGATAGAAGTCCAAATCCAATCGTGGTGGCCGCTTCTCAACCCGACACAGTACAAGGTGTTTTACGGCGTCATAGCCAATTGCACCCATATCTATTGCCTGCTGGATTGCGCCTTGCACAACATCCATTTCGAAGGTCTCCAAAAGGCGCAAGACTTGAACGTATTCTCGCTTGCCCGGCTTACCCATTCTGGCTTCAAGCAGTCGGTGCAGCGTGGCAAATACATCTGGCAAATGCCAACCCTGCAAAGGCGCGGCCTGATCCAGGGCACCCACCTTTTGTTCAAGCAGGGGCAAAAAGTGCAATGGGTCAAAGACCATATCCGCTGATGTGTAGGATCGTTTGTGCCGCGCAATAATCTCATTGCCGCAGCCGATGATAACCTCATGCACAAACCCACGCACATGAACATCGTGGTGCGCATAGGCTACTGGCACCGAGTAATCATTGCTGCGATAGCGCACCATTGAGATCGACGTTGCACGCGTGCTGACGTGATCGCAGGCTTCATATTCTGCGACGGGCAATCCCATCAGAGCATCCAAATCCGACATCAGGCGTGCGCCTATGGTTTGGGTGTGACCCCGCAACGTATTGTCCTGACGTGCTAAACACTTCTCTTCCAAATGTGCGTTCAGATCATCAAAGCTGTCATAGCGAGGTGCGGGAACCATGAAGTTGCGGCGGGTGTATCCAACCATGCCCTCAACGTTGCCTTTATCGTTCCCTCGCGCGGGTCTGCCAAACTTGTCATCAAACAAGTAATGCGACTGCAGTTCCGTAAACCGACGTGTGCGGATGCGCGTCTTATCCCCGAGTATCCGAGCCACGGCGATCTTGGTATTGTCGTAGAGAATGGATTGCGGAATGCCGCCAAAGAATGCAAAGGCGGACACATGGCCATCGCAAAACGCCTCGGTTGTCTCAGCTGGATATCCCTTCACAAACACCGCATCAGAATGTGGCAAGCTCATCACGAAGAAGTGGATCTTGCATTCCACGCCACCGATCACGCCCAGCGTCTCACCAAAATCAACCTGCGCATGGCCCGGCCGATGCGACAACGGCACAAACACCTCTTTGGTGCGCCGTTTTTGCTCGCGCACGTAATAGGTCACCGTGGTCAGGCTGCCGGCATATCCATGCTCATCGCGCAGCCGTTCAAAGATGCGCTTGGCCGTGTGTCGCTGCTTTTTGATCAGGGCTTTGTCTGTGCGCAGTATCTCATCGACCACACCAACATAACCATCAAGCGTTGGCCGCCGAGGCGCTTCCGACCGACGATACCCAGGCGGAAGTTCATGGCGCAGCATCTTCGCGATCGTCTTACGATCTTTGTTCTCTAATCTGTCAATGCGTGTTTCCTGAGTTTCCTGCTTTTGATGTCAGAGGTTGCCTTTGTTCTCTTCGAACTCTGAGGTTCATGATGGGGTTGGCTGGGTGTGGGTCGGCAATGTTGAAACCGCAATCATACCGTTGGTCTTGGCTGTTGCTACAGAATCGGCGCCGTGTCTCACGCCCTCCCTCGGGCATCGTCCCAGATGGGAACTTTGATTTAGGAATCCTCGTTGTCGCCTCGTAAGCCTTACGCGGACTGGAAGTCAGTTTTGTCTCGCATAATGGCATGAAGTATGATTGCCAGACGACGCGCCAGAGCCACTCGGGCCTTTCTCATCGTTGAGCGCGCACCGATTGCGAGGGCCCATGTCTTCAATTTGAGCGGAGCGGCATACCGCGTCAGCATCACATTGGCGGCCTCATAGAGAAGCGTTCTGACGCGCACGTCGCCCCGCTTTGAGATGCTGCCCGTGTAGTCGATTTCACCAGATTGATGCCGTCGCGGCACCAGTCCAAGATACGCCCCCACATCACGCGATTTCCTGAAACGCGACGGATCATCAATTGCTGCGGCAAAGGCCAATGCTGTGATCGGACCGACCCCTGGTACCGTCATAAGGCGCTGGCAGACTTCGGATTTGCGGGTCATCTTTTTGATGTCGCCATCAATGGCTGCAACCGCCGCGAGGATTGCTTCGCGTGCTGCGAACAGTCCGCAAATTGCGGCATGGAGGCCAGGCACTCCATCGCTAACTTTTAGCGCCGCGTTTTTGAATGCCGGAGACAAAGCTCGTGGCAGCCGCACGCCGAAGACGACGACCAGACCGCGGATCTGATTGTCGAGCGTCACACGCTGTCCGACCAGCTTCTTGCGGGCTGCGATCAGCGACCGGATTGCGTGCGCTGACAGTGATTTGACATGGGTCGGCTTGTAGAATCCCGTCCGCGCCAGGTGTGCCAAACCGCGGGCATCATTGCGGTCCGTCTTGTGGCCGGCCAGAGATTTAAGGGCCTGATATGCTTGCCTGCTCTCGATGCAAACAACCGGGACACCAAGCTCCGTCAGCCCATGGTAAAGCATTGGTGCCATCCGTCCCGTTTCAAATACAACTTTGGCACATGGTGGTCCAGAAGCGAGGAAGTCAGCGATCGCTTTTGGTGTTGAGCTCGCTTTTCCTTCACGAATAAGGGCCCCTTCACGATCCAGAATGCAGATATGCGTCTCTTCCATGGACACATCCAAACCAGCAAAATATTCCATTGGTCAGTCTCCTTTTCAATTGCATGTGCATCCAGAATAACAGGGGTAACTGAGTGCTGATCCTGATTACGCCATGTTGAAAAACCGCGCCGCTTCTCGGCCAGACATACCGTCCTTCAAACAAGCACGGCGCACACGACTATAAATATCCACAGAATACATCTCCCGCCCTCCGAATAAACGAAGGGCACAAACTGGCGGACTTTTACTCCGCTACAACTGCGATATGCAGCCGCTTCTGTGGCCCAATATTGCTCCGCGTTTTACAACCCAATTGCGCCGATGAAATCGCCACCGCCTCGCCAGATCCACTTGCTGGCCAGATCCACTTGCTGGCCAGATGAATTTGCCCGCCTCAAGCCGCTTCAAATACAGCGACATCCCAACGCCATCATGCCACAAAATCTTGACCAAATCGCCGCGACGCCCCCGAAAGCAGAAGATCTCACCCGCATAAGGATCTCGCCCCAAACCCTGCTGAACCTGCAACGCCAGGGTGTTCATCCCACGCCGCATGTCCGTGACGCTACCTGCAATCCAAACCTTCACACCCGCCGGAAACGCAATCATGCCAGCCCCCGCAAAAGACGCGCCGCAGCGTCCATATCAAACCCCGCCGGGATCACGCAGCGACAGTGCTGCCCCGCCTCAACCACCAGATCGGGGCGCACGGCTGCGGACAAAGCCTGATCCTCGGCGCCGTCCGTCGTCTGCTGCATCACCACAACTTGGGAAAATGCCGCGCTGCCGCCAGGCAGCCCGGCATTGTAGCGAGCACGCCAATCCCAAAGCCGAGACGTCGAAATCCCATGCCGACGCGCTAATTGCGCCTGCACAACACCGTCCTCCAGACTTTCCTGAACAATCGCCCGCTTCTCGTCATCAGACCGATGCCGACGCCGGGGTTTGGCGTTGGAAACGGCTTGCTTGCGGGGGTTGGATTTGCTGCTGCTCATGGCTGCAACCGCTACAAAATCTCACGTCAGCCGAAAAGACGGCCCTCGCCGGATGATTACTTCTTAGCTTCTTCAAACTCGTTCAACGACGGTATCGTATAGCCCATAGCGTGTAAGCCCGGAGTGGCTTTCTATCCCGCTATACGACAAAGAAGCGTCTTCGTATCGCCGGAACGCAAAAACTGCTTGATTCATATGTTCCGTATTGAACACCTTGAGGCAAACAAGAAGATGGAAGTCAGAAACGGTTAATCCCGTTACACTCCGAAACAATTCCGGTTCCAACTTGGTGATGACATCTTTGAGCGTATTTTCCCGGAAATCCGTTAGATACATGAAGGCTGGTATCCGCGTGGCAAATTTGACAAGTTTTTCTTGAACCAGCTTGCGCTTGGATTTGAACTCTTTCTCTTCGACAGACAATTCTCTCTTCTCCTGATCGGTGATTTCTCCAGATTTGGCTTTACTTTTCAGGTCTTTAACTTTTTTGCTCTTGTTGATGATCGTCTCGATGATGTTGTCCCCGAGCGCCCGCCAGCCTTCGATGCTTTCGACAGCTTTCATTGCCTCTTCGTTGTTTATGATACGGCGAAGGGTGTCATTATCGACATTGACCAGCAGAGCGCTTTCCCACTTGCGGGCGAGCAGGGTTGCAGAGGTGCCCGCCATTGCGATGTCCAAGATTCCGCCAGCATCAATCTGGGTCATATTCGCGCCATCGTATGCCAGAACAGGCAAGAAAGACACGAGGTCACGCACCGCGTTTTCCGGGTTGGGTTCATTAGGGGAAAGGCCAATGGCATATTCAGACAATTGCCGAAGTGCACGAGTGGGAGCGAAATCGAAGACGAAGCAGGCTGGTTTCAGCACTTCCTCTTCGTTTGGGTTGTCGCCGTTGGGGCTTTTAATGGCCCACGGGGATTGCACTCGGAAAGCCGCTTGAAAATACGTCTCGGGCGACTTCAGGTTTCGCAGCATCAGGATTGACGACCATTGCTTGACGGTCACGCCGGTGGTGAGCTTGCCGCATGAAAGAGTGATCGACTTTGTGTCATATCCACTGCCAATTGCAGCGCGAACGGGTGGCAAAGCCTCCAACCCAACCCCCGCCGAAGTGCCCGCCGAAACGACGACGTTGTATTCATGCCAGAAGGTGTTCTGCCGCTCAGCCAATAAGTTGGTCATTGCGTGACAGGCGGCAACATTCGGTAAAAACCAGAATGAATGCTGGAGATAAGGCAGCAACCGCACGTCCGAAAACGGAAAGGGTGGACGCGTTCCCGTTCTAAGATTATCCACCGCATTAGCGGAGTGCTGCCCCCGGATAATGTTCAGCCACGTTTGCACTTCATTTTTGTATTTGAACTCCGCGTCGTCTCTTTTGCCGGTAGCCGCGAAAAATTCGTTCAAATCGAACTCGTCAAACTCACCAGCACTGGCGATAGACAATAGCTCATCGGGCATCTGGTAGGTCAAAAGCCGCATCTGGGGCAGCGATCCATAGGGATTCCACTGACCGGGGTTCTGGGCCGTGAAATTCTCCTTCGCGCGTTGCTCGTCGGTGTAGGTCCAGTTAAAGATTGGCTCAATTAGCATTGATTATGCGTGGCGTGTTACAGGCAGGATGCCTGCGGCGGCGGCAAGTATCGCGCGCGGCGTTTGGTGGCTCGGAAGGACGGCAAGGTGGAACCACCGAAGGCAGCTGTCCAGGTATTTGGTCGCGATACCTCGATGGCGGCGCGGAAAGGCCTTTAACCGCTCATGCCGACTGTTCACGGTTTGAATGTGCAATTCACCACGGACACGTTCTCCGGCGGTCCGGTCGAGACTTTCATGGCTGATGCCCGTTTCTGCGGCGCAGGGCGGGTAACCGGTGCCGCCATCACTCACCAGGAGAGCGTCCCCATCAAGACGTGGCTGCAGAACCGTTTTGAGATGTTCGGCTGTCACCGCAGGCAAGACAGCACTGATGGCGGTGCCTGATCGGTCGACTGCAACGAGGACCGGAACCTGCTCCTTCGACAATCCGCGTTTTGAGGCCTTTCCCCCGCGTTTGCGGGCTTTTCGAGAGAGATTACGCTCCCCTTTCCGGCTGTGCAGAAAGAACGTCTCGTCGGCTTCGACGATCCCGCACAGCTTGACCGCACCGACCGTTACAGCCTGAAGAAAGCGATGACGCCAACGAAAAGCTGTGGTGTCGGCCACCATACAACGCCCGTCGGACGCCTTTACCGTTTCGCCGTCGCGCAGGGAAGCTGCAAACTCTGCCCATCTGTCCCTGTGGCGCAAGCGGGCAAGCGGCGTCCCGGTCAGCGCGTTGAAGGTTTTGCGACAGCTTTTGCAAAAGAACCTCGTCAGGCCACTTGCATGGCCTCTGATGATCGCACCGCCCGAAGCGCAGTGCGGACAGATACGCCCCTCGCGAACAGTCGCCTCAAGGAGATCGATCACGCTTTCCAGCGACGAAACCCCGGCAACGAGCCGTCCGGTTTCAGCCCGTTGTTTCGATGAAAGGTCGTCGATCTCGTTGAGCCACACCAAAAAAGCCTGATGATCCATGTGCCGCACCCATAATTTTGTTCATGGTGTGTTCTATCACAGGTCGCCACGCATAATAAATGCTAATTGAGCCTAAAGATTTGTTCTTCGATGAACTCCCCTGTGGCCAGAGCCTTGAACGGGGTGCCGGAGAGGTAAAGGTAGGCCCGCGTTGTAATTGGCAAGAACTCGGTTTCGGCTTCTAAAGGTTCCTGCATCTCCGCCACGCGGTCGGTCAGCTTCTTCGCATCTTCGAGCACCTTTTCCTCGCGCTCAAGGGCCTCCTCTTCGCCCTCAAAGAGTTCCTTTGCTGTCTCGCGCCATGCGCCGAAATGGTATTCGTCAAGGCTCAATTAGCATTGATTATGCGTGCCAACCTGTAATAGAACACACCATGAACAAAATTATGGGTGCGGCACATGGATCATCAGGCTTTTCTGGTGTGGCTCAACGAGATCGACAACCTTTCATCGAAACAACGGGCTGAAACCGGACGGCTCGTTGCCGGGGTTTCGTCGCTGGAAAGCGTGATCGATCTCCTTGAGGCGACTGTTCGCGAGGGGCGTATCTGTCCGCACTGCGCTTCGGGCGGTGCGATCATCAGAGGCCATGCAAGTGGCCTGACGAGGTTCTTTTGCAAAAGCTGTCGCAAAACCTTCAACGCGCTGACCGGGACGCCGCTTGCCCGCTTGCGCCACAAGGACAGGTGGGCAGAGTTTGCAGCTTCCCTGCGCGACGGCGAAACGGTAAAGGCGTCCGCTGAGCGTTGTATGGTGGCCGACACCACAGCTTTTCGTTGGCGTCATCGCTTTCTTCAGGCTGTAACGGTCGGTGCGGTCAAGCTGTGCGGGATCGTCGAAGCCGACGAGACGTTCTTTCCGCGCAGCCGGAAAGGGGAGCGTAATCTCTCTCGAAAAGCCCGCAAACGCGGGGGAAAGGCCTCAAAACGCGGATTGTCGAAGGAGCAGGTTCCGGTCCTCGTTGCAGTCGACCGATCAGGCACCACCATCAGTGCTGTCTTGCCTGCGGTGACAGCCGAACATCTCAAAACGGTTCTGCAGCCACGTCTTGATGGGGACGCTCTCCTGGTGACCGATGGCTGCACCGGGTACCCGCCCTGCGCCGCAGAAATGGGCGTCAGCCATGAAAGTCTCAACCGGACCGCCGGAGAACGTGTCCGTGGTGAATTGCACATTCAAACCGTGAACAGTCGGCATGAGCGGTTAAAGACCTTTCTGCGCCGCCATCGGGGTATCGCAACCAAATACCTGGACAGCTACCTTCGGTGGTTCCACCTTGCCGTCCTTCCGAGCCACCAAACGCCGCGCGCGATACTTGCCGCAGCAGCAGGCATCCTGCCTGTAATACGCCACGCATAATCAATGCTAATTGAGCCTTCGTCAAAGACCACCAAGTCCCAATTGACAGCGTGAAGCCATTCATTCCGTGCTTTGACGTTGCCCAGTCGGTCCTTCCCCAGCATGTCTTGGAACGACCCGAAATAGACCACGGGTTTGCCCTCTTCGATCTGGGTGGGATCGGCATCAGATTTGCGGGACAGGTATTGCCAACCATCGAAATCGACATGGCTTTCAAGGTCGGTTTGCCAAGCGTCCTCCACGGCGGGTTTGAAGGTCAGTACCAGCACCCGCTTCGCACCCATCTTCTTGGCAAGCTGATAAGAGGTGAATGTCTTGCCGTAGCGCATCTTGGCGTTCCACAGGAAGCGTGGGACGGCGTGCATATCTTCGGCCCATCGAGACAAGTAATAGGCGTGCGTTTGCTCTACCGCTTCGGCCTGTTCACGACGCATGGCAAAGGTTTGGTGGTGAATACCGGTGCGTTTCTGACCCGTGCGAAGTTCGGTCAGAACGGTTTGCACATCGGCAAGGGTGCAGCGCATCCATTCCAAAGTTGGGTTTTCGAACCCCTTGGCTTTCAGCGCATCGCGCACTTCGTGATCGGTGATAACAGACCCGTCGTGACGTTCGGCAGGTTCATCAAGTTCGATCTGGTACTTGGTGATCGCAGCGGTGCGAAGCTGTTCGCCAACGCGTGCCCGCACGTCGCGTGTGGTCTGCCCGACTTTGAAAAGACCCTCATGCGCCGCGTCGTCAATGGAATAGGCGTAGAGCCGAGGACGTGCCTCAGGCTTTGGTTCAAGGATTTCGTCAACGGTTCTGGCCATCACTCATCCGCCAGATTGTCGAAGAGGTCCAAATCCATTGGGCGAACGATCTTTTCGATGAACGCGATTTCTTCGTCGCTCAGGCCGTATTTTTCGTAGAGCGCTTCGTCAGTCCATTGGCGATCCCAGTCTTGCTTGGGGACGAAGGTGTAGACCCTCTTGGTCGTATCCTGCGAAGGCTTGTGTAGAAGAATCAGGAAACGGGTGAGGCGGCAGCCTAAATAAGAAATAGCGCTTTGTGCTTCTGATTCTTCATCAAATGGACCAATGTACATGTAATACCAGCGGCCTTAATGTCTGACTCACTTTTGTGATTTCAAATTTACTGCATTTCTGAATCAATGGCCTCCAGAAGCAAGGAGGTGCTCATGGGTGGGGCAGTCAAGATTACGCGCACAGATATGTCCGCGCAAGATTTGCGTTGTGCTGCAAAGCGAACCAGGGATGGTCGTGTTGTCCGTCGAATACTCGCCATAGCGCTGGTGCTTGACGATGTGGACCGCGCAACAGCGGCCCGTAGCAGCGGTATGGATCGCCAAACTCTCGGAGACCGGGTGCATCGCTACAATGCAGAGGGCCCTGGTGGGCTTTCTGATCGGTGTGGCAAGGGTGCAAAGCCACGCCTGTCCCTGGAGCAACAGGCGCTGTTTGTGGCTTGGGTTGAGGCTGGGCCTGACCCGGCAAAAGATGGCGTAGTGCGGTGGCGCTGTGCCGATTTGCAGGTCCGCGTTGAAGAAGAATTCGACGTAAAGCTACATGAACGTACGATTGGCAAGTATCCAGCCAGGCATGGTTTTCGTCGCCTTTCCGTGCGCCCGGAGCATCCCAAAACTGATCCCGCTGCACAGCAGGCTTTTAAAAAAACTTTGCCAGCCTCATAGCCGATACCCTGCCAAAACATGCAAAGGGGAAGCCGCTTGAGGTATGGTTCCAGGATGAAGCCCGCGTCGGGCAGCAAGGAACCCTCACCCGCAAATGGGCCAGGCGTGGAACCCGCCCGCGCGC
Source organism: Roseovarius sp. (assembly GCA_965207105.1). Taxonomy (GTDB): domain Bacteria; phylum Pseudomonadota; class Alphaproteobacteria; order Rhodobacterales; family Rhodobacteraceae; genus Roseovarius. The sequence continues at coordinate 181,294 of CBDBLS010000060.1, forward strand.
ACCACGTGATACGCGCTGCAAATGGAGCTGTATCTTCGGCGCAGCCTGTCCTGCCTGTGGCACGGCGGCTGGGCTGATCCTGCCTTACGTCAACGCCGAAGCAATGGGGCTGCATCTCGATGAGATCGCAAAGACAATCGCACCCGGCGCACATGCCTTGCTCATCATCGACGGGGCTGGTTGGCACGGAGCAAAATGCTTGCAGGTGCCAGATAATACTACACTCGTAAAACTGCCCCCATACTCACCGGAATTGAACCCAATGGAAAACGTTTGGGCCTATCTGCGGTCGAACAAACCCGCTGTCTCTGTCTTCGACACATATGAAGAAATCCTCGAAAAATGCGCCCGGGCCTGGAACTTCTTTGCGAACGACCCTGAACGCATAACTTCAATCACAGATCGAGAATGGATAAAGGTCAATTAATTGGGCCGTTGGTATAAGTCCATGATGAAATGTATCCGATGCCCCCATTTCGATAGACTTTGAGATCATTTTCGCCGCGTGTGACTTCACCTCTGAAGGTGCTGCTTAGACCATATGCGCCAATTGAACTCACGATTGAAGAAAGGCGCCGATCTTCAGAAAGCCTGACTTCTCCCGTATCCCCGACTTCAACCCGAACGACTTTTTTCAGAATTTCGACACCTTCATTGAAGCGTATGAAGATGTTGTTTCCCTCTTCGAGCAACGGTCGAGTTGCAACCGAAGGAACGTCATTCTTGTGCCTAGTCGTGACTGTGCAATCACCTGAATACTCTTTACTCCACAAAAAGTAGCAGACGCCGCCTTTAAGGCCAACGCCGGGAAAGACGTCTGACGCCATCAAATAATCGTTGAGAACTTTTAGTGAACTGTCGTTGAGCATTGACTGCCTAAATTCATCCAGCCCCATGCCGCCAGAAAACCAACGCGCTGGAATAATCATCGATAGGTATTTGGGTTCGAGGGCTTTGGCTTGCTCCACAAACTGATGGTAAATCGGCCGAGCCTGAGTGCCATGACCACCGGTATCCAATTGATATGGTGGGTTCCCGATTACTACGTCGAACTGCATGTCGTCTCCAAACATCGCTGATACACGCTCTTGTATTTTATCTGTGTGAATGAATGCATAGGCGTGGCTTTCCCGATCCTCGCCGCGATCCAATGTCGATTTGCTTGCCCCGCAAAAGGCGCATTTTTCGTTTTTCCAAGTGTGCTCGACCCGCTCGAACCAGATATTGCCGTTCTCGGAATTGAACCCACGCGTGATCGAATGTTCTCCATTGGCGTGCTTGGAGCAATAGAGCGACCTCCGTGCCAACATAGCTGTTAGCTCGGTGATGCCGATCCCGAAAACCTGTCGCGTCAAGATGTGATCCACCCGCGTTAGAAGGTCGGGCATTTGCTCTTCCAGCCCGTCGATCAGGCGCTTGGTAATCTCGCGCAGGAACACACCCGACTTGGTGCAGGGGCCAAGGAAGGTGACTTCGGGGTTCGTCCAGATGCTTGCCCCGTCATTATCCGTCGCCCAAGCCTCTGCCAGCGTATCGAGCATCCGATTGGCGAATTCAGGCGGGGTAAACACCTCGTCATTCGAGAGGTTGGCAATGCAGGACAGAACGTCCGGGTTCCGCCCTCTAAGCGTGAAGGCTGCTTGGCTCACGCTGCAGCCTCAGGCGTTGGGCCGTTTTGCTTGGCCAGATCGACAATGGTCATGGGGGGATAGGTCTTTGTTGGTTTGAAAATCTCATGATCGCCAAGGCCCGCGAATAGCGACCCCTCAGCGTTGAATGCGGACGCGCCTGTCAGCACGTCCAGTCGGAAATCGCGGCGCTGAAATTTGCCTTTGCCAATATTGCCCCACTCGGCAAATGTAATGGGTTCGCCTTGGGCTGTCTTCATCGTGAGCGCATCGCCATGCACGAGGTTCGCGGCCAGAACGTGGGACGCGGCACGGTAGAGGCCATCCTCAGGCGAAAGCCTCAGATAATTGGACAGGACTTCGAGCATGTTCGCGCGGCACTCTTCGATGTTGTCTTCCAGAAGCTCCACCCCATAAGAGCACATCAGGCCCAAGAGCGCGTAGTGCCGCTTATTGAAATCAGACTTCCCGAACTTCAGTTCCACAGCCGCCAGCTTGCGTTGCAGCACTGGCACGAGGAAGTTGCCACTACCACAAGCCGGCTCAAGGAACCGCGCGTCGATCCGTTCCGTTTCGCCTTTTACTAGATCAAGCATAGCCTCCACCATCCACTCAGGGCTGAAGACCTCGCCGTGATCGGCGACACGTTTTTTAGACCTTATCAAGTTCATACCCCAACCTTTGCAAAGTAAGTGGTTGAAGCCAAGTCTTTCAATCTCGCAGAAAGACAAATATGCAAAATGGCCAACACGAAAACCTGCCACCTCGCGCGCAGCATGGTTGCGCAAGCCGCGCGCATGCTGAAGCACATGATTCAGGCCTGGCATGTGATATCCGGATCAGCCGCGCTTGCGGGCGCGGCAGTTCTTATTGGTCGGTCAGGACATAATGCACGCTGCGCCCGCCACCAACCTGACGGATCAGGCCGAGTTCCACCAGCCGGGCGAAATCGTTTTTGCGCGACGCCAGAGACCGGCCTGACAGCCCCCCGTATTCCTGTTGGGTGATCAAGCCCTGGGCTTCGATATGATCAAGGACAAGCCGGTGGTGCGGTTCCAAACGCGGCTGCTTTTGCGGCAGCGTTTTCTGGACCCGTTTCAGTTCATCCAGGATTCCTTCGGCAAAATATTCCAGCCAGTTGCTGAACTCGGCACTGCTTTCGAGACCATAGTAATCGCCTTGCTCACCCACCATCCGAAAATAGCGCGTAATACCAGCGGCCTTAATGTCTGACTCACTTTTGTGATTTCAAATTTACTGCATTTCTGAATCAATGGCCTCCAGAAGCAAGGAGGTGCTCATGGGTGGGGCAGTCAAGATTACGCGCACAGATATGTCCGCGCAAGATTTGCGTTGTGCTGCAAAGCGAACCAGGGATGGTCGTGTTGTCCGTCGAATACTCGCCATAGCGCTGGTGCTTGACGATGTGGACCGCGCAACAGCGGCCCGTAGCAGCGGTATGGATCGCCAAACTCTCAGAGACTGGGTGCATCGCTACAATGCAGAGGGCCTTGGTGGGCTTTCTGATCGGTGTGGCAAGGGTGCAAAGCCACGCCTGTCCCTGGAGCAACAGGCGCTGTTTGTGGCTTGGGTTGAGGCTGGGCCTGACCCGGCAAAAGATGGCGTAGTGCGGTGGCGCTGTGCCGATTTGCAGGTCCGCGTTGAAGAAGAATTCGACGTAAAGCTACATGAACGTACGATTGGCAAGTATCCAGCCAGGCATGGTTTTCGTCGCCTTTCCGTGCGCCCGGAGCATCCCAAAACTGATCCCGCTGCACAGCAGGCTTTTAAAAAAACTTTGCCAGCCTCATAGCCGATACCCTGCCAAAACATGCAAAGGGGAAGCCGCTTGAGGTATGGTTCCAGGATGAAGCCCGCGTCGGGCAGCAAGGACCCCTCACCCGCAAATGGGCCAGGCGTGGAACCCGCCCGCGCGCACCACGTGATACGCGCTGCAAATGGAGCTGTATCTTCGGCGCAGCCTGTCCTGCCTGTGGCACGGCGGCTGGGCTGATCCTGCCTTACGTCAACGCCGAAGCAATGGGGCTGCATCTCGATGAGATCGCAAAGACAATCGCACCCGGCGCACATGCCTTGCTCATCATCGACGGGGCTGGTTGGCACGGAGCAAAATGCTTGCAGGTGCCAGATAATACTACACTCGTAAAACTGCCCCCATACTCACCGGAATTGAACCCAATGGAAAACGTTTGGGCCTATCTGCGGTCGAACAAACTCGCTGTCTCTGTCTTCGACACATATGAAGACATCCTCGAAAAATGCGCCCAGGCCTGGAACTTCTTTGCGAACGACCCTGAACGCATAACTTCAATCACAGATCGAGAATGGATAAAGGTCAATTAATTGGGCCGTTGGTATAACATTGCGGTTGTATACACAGAGTCCTCGAGCACCCGACTTTTGACGGGTTGACGTCTGACCGTAGAACGATTCAGCTAGCCGCATGATCCGTCCCAACTTTCTTTCTCCCACGGAGCGCCTTGAGCTTGAGTCCTGTGTGCGCAGTCAACGCGAAGATCATGGGATTGCACGGCGTGCAAATGCGCTCCTTTTGCTGGATGACGGGAAGTCCTGTCAAGTAATCGCGGAATTTCTATATTTGGACGACGACACCATTCGTGGCTGGCACAAAACCTACCGTGAAAGCGGCTGGGACGCGCTTGCCGCCGATGGCTGGAAAGGGGGTCAATCTCGTATGGCCCCAGATCAAGAGGCTGCATTATGCGATTGGCTGAACGGTCGCTTCTGCCGTTCGACAGTTGAGATAAGAGCCCATATTTCAACAGAATTTGGCCTGCGCTACTCGCATTCTGGCTGCATCAAGCTTCTTGCCCGGCTCGGGTTTGAGTATCGCAAACCCAAGGCCCTGCCACGGGGTGTATCTGTCGAGAAACAGGCCAGCTTCATTACGATGTACGAGCGGTTGATGACCGAGCTTGGCGCTGATGAAGCCGTTTATTTCGCTGATGCCGTCCACCCAGAATATCAGACAAAGCCTGCATATGGCTGGGTGAAGGCAGGCTCAAACCCCGCAGTCCCGACCACTGCTGGGCGAGGCCGTGTGAATATCCATGGCGGGCTCAACCTTGAAACCTTCGACGCGCCCTTTGTCGAGCCAACCACCGTCGACGGTGTCAGTGCCACGCAGCTTCTAGCCAAGATTGAAACGCGCAACCCCGACAAGCGATTAATCCACGTCATCTGGGACAACGCGCCCTATCACAAAGGGCCGGATGTCAGGGCGTTTCTCGCAAGGCCAGATTGCCGCATCCACCTTATCCAGTTGCCGCCATACTGCCCGCACCTGAACCCCATTGAACGATTATGGGCTGTCATGCACCAGTTCGTGACGCACAATCATCATTACCCAACCCAAAAACAGTTTGCGAATGCAATCCTGAAGTTCTTCCGCGTAACCATACCAAACGAGTGGAAAACATTCCGAAGCCAAGTCTCAGACAATTTTCGCGTCATAACTCATGAGAAGTTTCGGGTTTTGGCGTAGCTCCGGTATAGTAGTCTTCAAACGAGAAAACCGGGAACACATCAAGGCCCGTCATCCCCAGGATTGCGGTGGTCATTAGCCGGGTGGAACGGCCATTGCCATCCATGAACGGATGGATGATCACCGCCTGTTTGTGAAACAGACCGGCCAGCAGGATCGGGTCCATCTCGTTGATATTGTCGCGCAGATAGATAAACAGCGCGTCGCAAAGGTCCGGCACGTCTCCATGATCCGGTGGCAGGAACACCGTGCCGTCCGCCAAGCGCGGATCACGAATGATCACCGGCTTTTGCCGGATGTGGCCGACATCAAACGGGTTTTCCATCAAGGGGCCGTCGCGGTGTTTGTCAATGAAGTTGTCCGCCGATTTCATGCGGCGTCTCTGATTTCAGAGGCGTTGATTTCGTTTTCCGGGTTGAGCAAAACGGGTCCTGCGGGCTGCCGGTTTCGGGTTTGAACTTCGTCCCTGTGTAAAACGCGGAGCAATATTGGGCCACAGAAGCGGCTGCATATCGCAGTTGTAGCGGAGTAAAAGTCCGCCAGTTTGTGCCCTTCGTTTATTCGGAGGGCGGGAGATGTATTCTGTGGATATTTATAGTCGTGTGCGCCGTGCTTGTTTGAAGGACGGTATGTCTGGCCGAGAAGCGGCGCGGTTTTTCAACATGGCGTAATCAGGATCAGCACTCAGTTACCCCTGTTATTCTGGATGCACATGCAATTGAAAAGGAGACTGACCAATGGAATATTTTGCTGGTTTGGATGTGTCCATGGAAGAGACGCATATCTGCATTCTGGATCGTGAAGGGGCCCTTATTCGTGAAGGAAAAGCGAGCTCAACACCAAAAGCGATCGCTGACTTCCTCGCTTCTGGACCACCATGTGCCAAAGTTGTATTTGAAACGGGACGGATGGCACCAATGCTTTACCATGGGCTGACGGAGCTTGGTGTCCCGGTTGTTTGCATCGAGAGCAGGCAAGCATATCAGGCCCTTAAATCTCTGGCCGGCCACAAGACGGACCGCAATGATGCCCGCGGTTTGGCACACCTGGCGCGGACGGGATTTGACCTGCCCCCAATCTGAGGGCCACTCATAAGAAGACACTGTTCCTCTTTTGTTTGCCATTATTCGGCGGCGTGAGCAATGGGTGGTGGCGCGGAGCCTTCAGATAGCTCAAGCGGCGCTGCCCATTGCAGTTTGTGGAAGGGCCTGTTTTCAGCAAATTCTTCCGGGGTCTGATATTTCAGCGAACTGTGGGGCCGGTTTTCGTTGTAATCGACCCGCCAGTTTTCGATGATCCGTTCGGCTTCAGCCAGTGTCGTGAACCAGTTCAGATTCAGACATTCCTCGCGGAAACGCCCGTTGAAGCTTTCGATGTAGGCGTTCTGGGTCGGCTTGCCCGGATCGATGAAGTAGAGCTGCACGCCATGATCATCGGCCCATCCATCAAGGGCGCGGCCTCGTAGTTCAGGCCCATTGTCAACGGTCAGAACATCTGGATACCCGCGCTCACGGGCAACGCGTTCCAGCATCTCCACGACGCGGGTGCCGGGGATCGACAGGGCTACATCAATAGCCGGGCATTCCCGCGTGCAATCGTCTTTCAGATTGGCAGTGCGGAACTTTCGTCCGTTGGCAAGCGCATCCATGGTGAAGTCCAGCGACCAGCGCTGGTTGGCGGCAATCGGGCACCAGGCACCCTCACGCACGCCTTTGGGGATTTTCTTGCGGTTGCGGCGACGCAGAGCCAGCCGTTCCTCCCTGTAGAGCCGTTCAACCACTTTTACGTTCACCCCAAATCCCTCCCGGACCAGCTTGGCATGCAACATGCGGTAGCCATAGCCCCGGTGTTTGCCGGACAGCGTGATCAGCCGCTCACGCAGGCGCGCATGCTGATCCGGCCTTCGTCTGTAGCCATTGCTTGATCTTGAAATCCTGACCAGCCCACAGGCACGCCGCTTTGAAAACTGAAAGTCACGGCAAAGCACCCAGACAGCTTCCCGGCGGCTTGCGGGCGTCAGAAGTTTTTTGCCAGCAGCCCCTTCAGTCCGGCATTATCCAGCATCTGCTCGGCCAACAACTTCTTCAGCTTGCTGTTCTCGTCCTCAAGGTCTTTCAGACGTCGGACATCCGAAATCTGCAGACCGCCATACCTGGCTTTCCATTTATAAAATGTGGCGTCCGACATGCCGTGCTTGCGGCACAGCTCGGACACTTTCGCACCCGCCGCGTACTCCTGAATGATCTGGACTATCTGCTCTTCGGTAAACCGTGACTTGCGCATTCTCTGTTCTCCTCGTTCTTGTGAACATTAAGCGAACTGAGTCTCCTTTCAAATGGTCCGGTTCTCGGGGGGCAGGTCAGATTCTACAAGCCGACCCATGTCAAATCACTGTCAGCGCACGCAATCCGGTCGCTGATCGCAGCCCGCAAGAAGCTGGTCGGACAGCGTGTGACGCTCGACAATCAGATCCGCGGTCTGGTCGTCGTCTTCGGCGTGCGGCTGCCACGAGCTTTGTCTCCGGCATTCAAAAACGCGGCGCTAAAAGTTAGCGATGGAGTGCCTGGCCTCCATGCCGCAATTTGCGGACTGTTCGCAGCACGCGAAGCAATCCTCGCGGCGGTTGCAGCCATTGATGGCGACATCAAAAAGATGACCCGCAAATCCGAAGTCTGCCAGCGCCTTATGACGGTACCAGGGGTCGGTCCGATCACAGCATTGGCCTTTGCCGCAGCAATTGATGATCCGTCGCGTTTCAGGAAATCGCGTGATGTGGGGGCGTATCTTGGACTGGTGCCGCGACGGCATCAATCTGGTGAAATCGACTACACGGGCAGCATCTCAAAGCGGGGCGACGTGCGCGTCAGAACGCTTCTCTATGAGGCCGCCAATGTGATGCTGACGCGGTATGCCGCTCCGCTCAAATTGAAGACATGGGCCCTCGCAATCGGTGCGCGCTCAACGATGAGAAAGGCCCGAGTGGCTCTGGCGCGTCGTCTGGCAATCATACTTCATGCCATTATGCGAGACAAAACTGACTTCCAGTCCGCGTAAGGCTTACGAGGCGACAACGAGGATTCCTAAATCAAAGTTCCCATCTGGGACGATGCCCGAGGGAGGGCGTGAGACACGGCGCCGATTCTGTAGCAACAGCCAAGACCAACGGTATGATTGCGGTTTCAACATTGCCGACCCACACCCAGCCAACCCCATCATGAACCTCAGAGTTCGAAGAGAACAAAGGCAACCTCTGACATCAAAAGCAGGAAACTCAGGAAACACGCATTGACAGATTAGAGAACAAAGATCGTAAGACGATCGCGAAGATGCTGCGCCATGAACTTCCGCCTGGGTATCGTCGGTCGGAAGCGCCTCGGCGGCCAACGCTTGATGGTTATGTTGGTGTGGTCGATGAGATACTGCGCACAGACAAAGCCCTGATCAAAAAGCAGCGACACACGGCCAAGCGCATCTTTGAACGGCTGCGCGATGAGCATGGATATGCCGGCAGCCTGACCACGGTGACCTATTACGTGCGCGAGCAAAAACGGCGCACCAAAGAGGTGTTTGTGCCGTTGTCGCATCGGCCGGGCCATGCGCAGGTTGATTTTGGTGAGACGCTGGGCGTGATCGGTGGCGTGGAATGCAAGATCCACTTCTTCGTGATGAGCTTGCCACATTCTGATGCGGTGTTTGTGAAGGGATATCCAGCTGAGACAACCGAGGCGTTTTGCGATGGCCATGTGTCCGCCTTTGCATTCTTTGGCGGCATTCCGCAATCCATTCTCTACGACAATACCAAGATCGCCGTGGCTCGGATACTCGGGGATAAGACGCGCATCCGCACACGTCGGTTTACGGAACTGCAGTCGCATTACTTGTTTGATGACAAGTTTGGCAGACCCGCGCGAGGGAACGATAAAGGCAACGTTGAGGGCATGGTTGGATACACCCGCCGCAACTTCATGGTTCCCGCACCTCGCTATGACAGCTTTGATGATCTGAACGCACATTTGGAAGAGAAGTGTTTAGCACGTCAGGACGATACGTTGCGGGGTCACACCCAAACCATAGGCGCACGCCTGATGTCGGATTTGGATGCTCTGATGGGATTGCCCGTCGCAGAATATGAAGCCTGCGATCACGTCAGCACGCGTGCAACGTCGATCTCAATGGTGCGCTATCGCAGCAATGATTACTCGGTGCCAGTAGCCTATGCGCACCACGATGTTCATGTGCGTGGGTTTGTGCATGAGGTTATCATCGGCTGCGGCAATGAGATTATTGCGCGGCACAAACGATCCTACACATCAGCGGATATGGTCTTTGACCCATTGCACTTTTTGCCCCTGCTTGAACAAAAGGTGGGTGCCCTGGATCAGGCCGCGCCTTTGCAGGGTTGGCATTTGCCAGATGTATTTGCCACGCTGCACCGACTGCTTGAAGCCAGAATGGGTAAGCCGGGCAAGCGAGAATACGTTCAAGTCTTGCGCCTTTTGGAGACCTTCGAAATGGATGTTGTGCAAGGCGCAATCCAGCAGGCAATAGATATGGGTGCAATTGGCTATGACGCCGTAAAACACCTTGTACTGTGTCGGGTTGAGAAGCGGCCACCACGATTGGATTTGGACTTCTATCCATACTTGCCCAAGGCCAATGTCGGCACAACACGCCCATCCAGTTACATGAGCTTGATGGGAAGGACCGCGGCATGACCGAAGCCCCTCGGATTCTTCTACGGCATCATCTTAAACAACTGCGACTGCCAACGTTCCAAGGCGAGTATGCCAAACAGGCGCAGCTCTGTGCTGCAGAGAACAAAGATCACATCCACTATCTGGCGCGGCTGTGTGAGATGGAATTGATCGACCGCGAACGCCGGATGATTGAACGGCGCATCAAAGCGGCGAAGTTCCCCAGCACCAAGAGCTTGGATAGCTTTGACTTCAAGATCATGCCAAGCTTGAACAAGCCCCTGACGATGGATCTGGCACGATGCGATTACGTTAATCGCAGGGAGAACATCATCGCGCTCGGCCCGTCAGGCACGGGCAAGACACACATCGCCCTGGGACTTGGGCTGGCTGCATGTCAAAGAGGACTGAAGGTGCGCTTCACAACGGCTGCGGCATTAGTCCATGATCTGATCGAGGCTCAAGATGAGCGGAGATTGCAGCGCCTTCAAAAGCAACTGACCAGCCAGAACCTGTTGATCATTGATGAACTGGGCTTCGTACCGCTCAGCAAATCTGGCGCAGAGCTGCTCTTCGAGGTCATATCCCAATGCTATGAACGCGGCTCCATCATCATAACCTCGAACCTGCCCTTCGATGAATGGACTGAAGTCTTTGGCTCTGAGCGGCTGACCGGTGCGCTACTCGATCGTTTAACCCATCACGTCCACATCCTCGAGATGAATGGCGAAAGCTATCGGCTCAAACACAGTCGCAACAACCGAAAATAACCAGCCCGCAATCACAGTCAGAATAATGCTGGCCTTATGGCCAGCATGCGCTTTGGCACGCTTCAGCTTTGTGACGAGCACGCGTGCAAAAGCGCCACAAAACATCAACCGAAGTGGCCCATTTTTACGCCGCGACATGGACCCATTTTACTCTGCGATTGACACATTTCACAGTCACCAAAGTATTGGAAAAACAAGTTCTTTGAAACCGCCGCTTCAGTTTGATAACGCGCCCACAACTGATGTGGAGCATCATAGTCGATTGCAACAATAGCTGCTGTAGCGACAAGCGCACCCACAGGTAATGTTGAGTAAATCCAAAGCCGCGAACCTAGCGGCATAGACATGAACCGCCGACGCAGTTCAACTGTCTTCACGCCACTGACGATGTTCGCCGCATGATCGGAATGAATTGAAATCATCGCGTGAGAGTCAGCGTCCATTGGCCCAGCCCTGATCAAAGATTTTCTGCGCAGCGGCTGTCGAAATGACTGTCGCAGTCTGCAAATTTTGGGTTCCCGCCGCGCCGAACTCGTGAAGCTCGTTGAGGCTAACAGGGCGGGGAAAACGTAACAGCGAACTGAAGCTAGTCATAGTGACCTCCTCACTGGCGGAAAAACGGTCGACACTTTCGACAACTGTTTTCTTCATATCGGATCGACCCGTTTCATTTTTTCGCTGTACCACTACGTTGTCGACTCGTGCTGCAGCGACCACAGCTCCTCGCCCACCGGTTCGGGACGACTCATAGAACATAATGATTTGATTTGTCTTGAATAAGTTCTTGCTGCGGCCGCTGCTCACGTAGATTTTCTTAGAGCGGAAAGCGCCTTCGTACTGATCTAGCAGGCTGATTTGGGGCGATGTTCCAAGAAGCTCGTCAGCGTAAGCCCGACCTATGGGTTGAATACTAACCCGCCGATTGTTGGCGACAATCAGCGTCGGACTAGGGTCTGTTGACAATCATCGTGTTGCAATGAGCATGGCACAGAGGTGCCAGTTGGCAGCGTAGCTTGTATCAGTCTTGTCGTATCGCGTTGCTATGCCTCTGAATTCCTTGATCTTTGCGAAGTAGTTTTCGATGAGATGGCGCCACTTGTACATGTGGGTATCGTAGTCCCGTTGAACTTTTCGGTTCGATTTGGGCGGGATGACAGCGGTTGCGCCACGCTCATCAAGGTCTTGCAGGAGCCAGTCGGCGTCGAAGGCTTTGTCGGCCAGCAACGCCCCAAAGGAAGCCCCCTTGATCAGAGGAGCGACCCCCTTCATGTCGTGTGCCTGTCCCGGCAAAAGCAGAAACCGGAACAGGTTACCGAGCGCATCGACCAAGGCCACGACCTTGGTCGTCAGTCCGCCGCGAGAGCGTCCGATAGCCTGGTGTTGAGTCCCCCTTTTGCGCCGGAAGCCTTCTGATGAGCTTGAACAATCGTCCCGTCGATAAGGGCATATTCCAGGTCCGGCTCGCCACTCATGGCATTGAAAAGACTCTCGAACACGCCGTTCCTGGCCCATCGACGAAATCGCTTGAACTGGCTGTTCCAGTTGCCAAACTCTTTGGGCAAATCCCGCCATGGGGACCCTGTGCGTACGCGCCATAATACTGCTTCCATAAACCGGCGATTATTGCGCGCGGTAACACCCGGATCGCCTGCCTTGCCCGGTATAAGCGGCTCAATCTTCTCCCAAAGCTCATCGGAAACAGCCAAACGATTTGCGTCCATCAACACCTCCATTTTGGAAGCTTGAATCAGACTTCAGGCAAAATGGGAACCCCGAATGTCAACAGGCCCTAGTAAACCCCTCAATACTTTGGAACTTTTGTTCGTCAGTTTCTAGAAGCTCATCAAAATCCTCGAACTTAGAAGGCAACAAGTGTGACTGCCCTCGACCGTAGGCCAATCTGGTGCGATCCGCGAGTGCGGAAAAGTTAGCGGGAGTAATGGGCGCGCCTAAGGTAGCTTTCCTCAAAACCTGCTCGGAGTCGCCGGGCAGAAAGCCCGCTTGAAGAGCTATTTTTCGTACTGCGATCTGGCCGGGAACGTCGTCAAGGTTGATCAGATTCAATCCAGCCCGCCCGATTGCATCGACTTTGTAGCTTAGGGTCTGTTGACAATCATCGTGTTGCAATGAGCATGGCACAGAGGTGCCAGTTGGCAGCGTAGCTTGTATCAGTCTTGTCGTATCGCGTTGCTATGCCTCTGAATTCCTTGATCTTTGCGAAGTAGTTTTCGATGAGATGGCGCCACTTGTACATGTGGGTATCGTAGTCCCGTTGAACTTTTCGGTTCGATTTGGGCGGGATGACAGCGGTTGCGCCACGCTCATCAAGGTCTTGCAGGAGCCAGTCGGCGTCGAAGGCTTTGTCGGCCAGCAACGCCCCAAAGGAAGCCCCCTTGATCAGAGGAGCGACCCCCTTCATGTCGTGTGCCTGTCCCGGCAAAAGCAGAAACCGGAACAGGTTACCGAGCGCATCGACCAAGGCCACGACCTTGGTCGTCAGTCCGCCGCGAGAGCGTCCGATAGCCTGGTGTTGAGTCCCCCTTTTGCGCCCGAAGCCTTCTGATGAGCTTGAACAATCGTCCCGTCGATAAGGGCATATTCCAGGTCCGGCTCGCCACTCATGGCATTGAAAAGACTCTCGAACACGCCGTTCCTGGCCCATCGACGAAATCGCTTGAACTGGCTGTTCCAGTTGCCAAACTCTTTGGGCAAATCCCGCCATGGGGACCCTGTGCGTACGCGCCATAATACTGCTTCCATAAACCGGCGATTATTGCGCGCGGTAACACCCGGATCGCCTGCCTTGCCCGGTATAGGCGGCTCAATCTTCTCCCAAAGCTCATCGGAAACAGCCAAACGATTTGCGTCCATCAACACCTCCATTTTGGAAGCTTGAATCAGACTTCAGGCAAAATGGGAACCCCGAATGTCAACAGGCCCTAGTAACATATCGGCTATGAGTTCCGCATTCGCACGCTCATGATCTACAAGCAGTAGAACCCGGTGTGCGTCTCCAAGTGTGGTCGGGGAACGCGACGCAAGCAGTCCAATTGCGATTTGCCTGTCGTCATAAGCGGCTAAAAAATGCCCTGATGTTCTTGTTGCGTGAGGGTCGAAGTAAGCTCGTTCAAGGCCTTTGGCTTGCAGCTTTTTCGCGATGTCGTATGCGACTTCGGCGCTCACCGCACAGCCGTGGAAGCCCTCCCCTCGGGTTGGTTTAAAGTCATCCCTCAACTCAGTCGCTGCGATTGCATCGTGGAAATCGTCAAGCGCAACCACTTCAAGTCCCCATTTCTCGCGGATCAGACGTCGATTCCTTAATAGTACGCCATCGCTTGTTACGAAGGTTGTGGCGTTTCCGGCAATACATTCAGCAAGGTGTTGGCAGTCACTCAGCGCTTGGGGCGACCCTGCCTGCGAAGGTTTTTTTGTCTCGAATACCGAGGCATGAATGCTAGTGGCCAATTCTTTTCGCTTGGCGTCAGCTGCAACTCGCAATCTCGGAAGTGCATTTGCCAGTTTTAAAAGTGGATCCTCCTGCATGTCACTGCTTGAGCGACTGAGCTCGTTGGAGAATTCCGAAGTAACAGCTATCCTCACTCTGCCGTCTAGCGCAGCTGTAAAGACTCCTGACGCAATTTCGTAATGCGACCGTCGCTGTTTTAACAGGTCGAAGAGAACATTGATGTCGATAACCCAGAGTTTGGACTGCGTTTCTGTTCGTGGCAAAAGCGGCACACTTTTCTTGGGCGACATTGCGGTCAGAAGATTTGGACCTGTCAGGGTTCTCTCACGAATGACAATTTCCCGTTTACGCACCGTGCCACCAGACTGCGTTCTAATCTTAAGGAAGCTGTTCTTTTCATAGAACTTCTGGGCAACGTGCAGATCCAATGCCGGTTTTGCAAGTACAGCCAGATACCCTTCGGATTCCAGCTTTGCTATCACGTTGTCGACAAGGAATTGAGCAACACCCTGCCTTAGGAATGCCGGATCAACCGCAACAGCTTGAATCCGGCCATTTGGAAACACGCCTCCAAATACAACAAACCCAACCACTGTTTCGGTGCCATCTCTGTTAGCAATGGCACCGATCAAACGACCACGCCAAATTGCGTCTTCAAGGCTGCTAGTGTTCAGAGTCTGACACTTCTTACCTATTTCCGCGGATTTCATCCAGCGTGTCGAGTGCGCGGCGTTCTCGGGTGAGGATATCCTTGGCGCTCCTGGTCCATTTGAAAGGCTTCGGTTTCTCGTTGTGGAGCGCCGGATAGTCGTAGATCGCAGCCTCCAGGTCATCGACGCTGGAATAGCTGCCGCGTCGGATGCGCCCGGCGGTGATCTCGGCGAAGAAGCGCTCGACCAGGTTCAGCCATGAGGCGCTGGTGGGGGTAAAATGCAGCTTGAAGCGGGGGTGCTTTTCGAGCCAGGCCTTGACCTCGGGTGTCTTGTGGGTGGCGTAGTTGTCGAGCACCGGATGGACCTCGCATCGCACTGGCGTGGCCTTGTCGATACTGCGCAGGAATTTCAGGAACTCCCTGGCTCTGTGGCGGGGCATGCAATTGCCGATGACCGTGCCCGTCTTCACATCAAGGGCGGCGAACAGCGTGGTCGTGCCGTGGCGTTTGTAATCATGGGTCATGGCGGCGGCGCGACCCTTCTTGAGCGGCAATCCCGGCTGGGTGCGATCAAGTGCCTGAATTTGCGACTTCTCGTCGACGCACAGCACCACCGCCCGCTCCGGCGGGTCAAGGTAGAGCCCGACGATATCGGCGACTTTCTCCTCGAACAGCGGATCGTTCGACACCTTGAACCCTTTCGTGAGGTGCGGCTTCAGGCCCGCCTCGGCCCATATGCGTCCCACGCTCGAAGGCGAAATACCCACGGCCTCGGCCATCAGGCTGCGGCTCCAGTGAGTGGCATTCGCAGGGGACTCCTGAACTGTCTTGGCGATCACCTTCAATCGTGTCGCAATCGGCAGCGGCGGCACCCGCGAAGGTCGGGTCTTGTCACGTTTGAGGCCAGCTACACCCTCATCGAGATAGCGTTGCTGCCAACGCCACACGGTAGGTTTCGAAGTGCCCGCCCGCCGCATGATCTCAAACGTGCCGCAACCATCCGCCGTTGCCAGTACGATCTCGGCCCGCCAGACCAGTTTGCGAGGGCTGTTGCGGTTGGCGATCAGGGCTTGAAGCTCAGAACGCTCGGCGGGGCCAAGGTAAAGGCAGATGTCAGTGCGTCTCATGGGCCGGGTATGGCACAGAAAACCGACAGTGGGAATCTTATGTCAGGTGCTGAACACTAGCTATTGATCGGCTGAAGAATTAGATGCGTTTCACCTTAGTAGCTCACAATGCTACCCGAATGATACCCACAGCAAAATCTTCAAACCTGCGGGGTCCACTGTGGCTCTCTAAGATATTGTTTTCGCTTGTTTTAAGTGGTGCCCGGGGGCGGAATCGAACCACCGACACGAGGATTTTCAGAACAAGTTTCTGAAGATCGGTTACTCGAAGCGAAAAGAGGGTCAAAGAATTTCCGACGGAAAACGCCCATATATAGGCGCCAAAGGAATAGGAAAACTCGCGCTTCTGTCGTGTGCTGGCAGCCGAACATCTCAAAACGGTTCTGCAGCCACGTCTTGATGGGGACGCTCTCCTGGTGACTGATGGCTGCAGCGGGTACCCACCCTGCGCCGCAGAAATGGGCGTCAGCCATGAAAGTCTCAACCAGACCGCCCAAGAACGTGTCCGTGGTGAATTGCACATTCAGACGGTCAACAGCCGACACAGCCGGTTGAAGGATTTCCTGCGCCGCTACCGGGGCGTCGCTACCAGGTATCTGGACAACTAAGGGAAGCGACATTCACGAAAGAGTACCCGTGCCTTGAAGGAACCAATCTGCACGCCAAAACAACCATTACAGCCGATGACAGTCACTGGCCCCAAAAAAATACCGATAAAAAAAAGAATGACGTGGTAGTGATGACCCGTTGGATGACCAGTTGTGTTCACCTTCGCCACAATATGGCCGCACAAGGTTTGCCGGAACATGCACATTTCTTTTTCCGCCGGGAAACGGCACTCAAGAGCCTGACTGTAAGCGGGTTGGAAAGAGGTTGGTATTGGGCGTATAGGATTTCCTCGAGCTTCGGACATAGCCTTGGGCGCCCTTTTTTGGGACTCGTTTTTTTGTGGCTGTCTGTGGCAGGCGTTTTAAGATTGGTGGATTGTCCTACATGCTGCACTCTGAATCCCCTTAAACTCTCCTTTGCCAATATGTTCCCGAGCTTTCTTTTTTCCGCCGGAGAACATTTCCCTTATTCATTGCTTGTTCATGCTCCAAGGCTTGAATGGTTGATGTGGTTCCAAACAATTCCAGGCTCCGTACTGGTCTTTTTGTTTATTCTGGGTTTGCGCAACCGGTTCCGCTTGTAAGGGCAGCACAGAAGCAAAAGATGCGTGGCATTCCAGCGGAATGTTCCATCCCGGATGAGGTACGCAGGGCCGAGAGGAACGGCTTCCCCTCATAAAGCGTTTCGCCTTTAACCTGAGGCAGGGTGCAGTCGAGACGCTGTGCAAGATGTTAATGGTGTGGGCGCCTCGCGAACAACCCGCGATTCAGGTTTTTAGCGAGACGCCCCTGTACACGACTCATGCGCGACCCCGGGTTTCATCCGCACAGATGTCGGGATGCCGGTGGCTGATGACCGGATTGACATGTGCCGGACCGGTCCGCCCTGTAACGCCACCGCAGGCAAGGCCGGGAACGACGCCACGAACAGCCCTGCCCTGCCCGCCGTCCTGACCGGTGCCCTGGTCCCTGCGTTTCCGCTGGCCATCGGGGATGGTGCATGGGACTTTGGGCAGCGCTTGAGGAGGTATTCCCGACCACGCGCCAGCAGCGCTGCTAGATGCATAAAACCGGCAATGTGTTGAAATTACCTGCCCAGGCTATCGTAACCCAGGGCCAAAAAAATGCGACACGACTTCTGGCAAGCCGAGACACGCGAGGATGCGCATAAAGCGTTTGATCTGTTCGTCGAAACTTTCGAGGCGAAATACCCCTGGGCCGCCGAATGCCTGATCAAGGATCGCGAGGAACTGATGACTGAACCAGACCGGGTTTACCGGAGAGCATAAAGCCTGGAAGGTAGACTATGATCAAAGGAAATTCAGGAAACCGGTTTTCATTGAAGGTGCGACAGAGGTGGTCCTGCTTTTTCGACCAGTTTGCAGCCTTGCTAAGATGGATCAGGGTTTCATTCAGGCTGCTAATCTCATTGGTTCTGTTTTGCTGGCATAGGCCTCATCCGGGGTCAATATGCCGTGGGTCGAATGGGGGCGCTCAGAGTTGTAGTAGGCCAGCCATTTGCTGATCCCGGCTCGCATTTCTGATCCGGTCTCAAAGGCGTTCAGGTACACACATTCATATTTCAGCGACCGCCACAGTCGCTCGATCATGCGGTTGTCGCGCCAAGCGCCTTTCCCATCCATGCTGATTTTGATCTTTGCGTCGATCAGCACGTCGATCCAAGCGCCGCTGGTGAACTGGCTGCCCTGATGGCTGTTGAAGATCTCAGGTTTGCCGTATTTTGATAAGGCCTCTTTCAGGGCCTCCACGCAGAAGTCCGCGTCCATGCTGTTTGACAGCCGCCACGCCAGCACCTTGCGACTGTACCAATCCATGATCGCAACCAGGTACAGGAAGCCCCGCCGCATAGGGATATAGGTGATGTCTGCGCACCAGACTTGGTTCGGGCGGTCAATCACCGCGTTGCGCAGCAGATATGGCCAGATCTTGTGCTGCGGATGTTTCTTGCTGGTGCTGGGTTCCTGATAAATCGGAACCAGACGCATAAGCCGCATCAACCGTCGGACACGGTGACGGCCACATCCGTGATTGTTGCGCTTCATGTAACGCGCCATCTGCCGTGATCCGTACCACGGCGTTTCCAGGAACTGCTTGTCGATGATTTCCATGAAACGCAGGTTCTCAGCGCTCTCGCCCTTCGGTTCATAGTAAAGATTGGAACGCGACAACGTCAGCAACGCACACTGCCGACGCATGCTCAGCTTGTGATCCTTGCTCACCATTTTTTGCCTCGCGTACCGAGCAACCGGTGCGAGGCATCGGCCAAAAAATCCCGCTCCACAACAAGTTGACCGATCTTGGAATGAAGCTTGTCAACGTCGGCGGCGCTCACCTGCCCGGGGGCTGAACTCCGGCGCGTAAACGCTGTCGCCATGTTCTCTATCGCCGCGCGTTTCCACGTCCCTATCCGGGTTGGATGCACGCCGTATTTCTTGGACAGCTCAGCCAGTGTCATCTCATCACGGATAGCCTCAAGCGCAACCTTGGCTTTGAACTCGGGCGAATGGTTCTTTCGTTTCTTCATTTCGGATCACTTCTTTCATCATGCGATCCACCTTAACGACTGGTCCGAATTTCCGCGACCACCTCTGACATCACCCGCGCGGAGCATAGGCGTAAAACGGGCTTTTATCCAAGCGATTTAACTATGGAGGAATGGGCGCTTGTTCGGCCCCTGTTACCTGCCGCGAAGCGAGGTGGTCGCCCTCGCAAGACGAATCCGCGCCGTGTTGTGAACGCGATTATGTATATGGCGACCACGGGATGTCAGTGGCGCATGATCCCGCGGGATTTCCCGGCGGTCTCGACTGTGCAGAACTGTTTTTACGACTGGCGCGACAACGGTCTGTTACACCGGATCAACCATCTGTCAATGATGGCGGCGCGCGAATTGTCGGGCCGTGAGGCGAGCCCCACTGCGGGCGTTATTGACAGCCAGAGCGTAAAAACAACGGAAAGCGGCGGCATTTCAGGCTTTGATGCGGGCAAAAAGATCAAAGGGCGCAAGCGTCACATCGTGACAGACACGCAAGGTTTCCTGTTACCGATCCTTGTTCACGCCGCCGATATACAGGATCGGGATGGTGCTGTGGATGGTCTCAAAGCACTGCGCATCCGCTTCCCGCGGCTGGGGCACATCTTTGCGGACGCAGGATATGCAGGGCCAAAGCTTCGGGATGCTTTGGCCCTGCAGGGAAAATGGACATTGGAGATTGTCAAGCGCCCTGACAAAGCCGAGGGGTTCGTTCTTCCACCACGAAGATGGGGTGTCGAGCGAACATTCGCGTGGCCGGGACGTTGCCGTCGTTTGGCAAAAGATCGGGAGGCAACCGTTGAAAGTTCCGTAGCATGGGTTTTGGTTGCCGGTATTCGTCTCTTGACAAGGCGGATAGCAAGGCATTCTGTTCAAACATAAACTTTTGAGTCAGACGCTAAAAGCGGCATGAACACAAACCCGATGCATCTTAACAAAGCCGCGAAACTATCCTAAAAAACAGGACCACTTCACAAATACATTGTCATCATAGTAGTCAGTGGTCATAAAGAAGGGGATATGAAGATAATGGATCACTCGCGCGGCTCGTGATCCAAGAATTTCGGGATGAGTGTGAAATGAGTTCACGGGAAGATCATCTAACACGGTTCTATCGCTTGATCGCAAAACTGAAAGCTAAGCATGGTGGGGTACGTCATCTTGCATCGTGCAATGGTCGTGATCCGTGGCCCGAACGTGGTGTCTATTTCTTTTATGAAACTGGTGAGGCTAGGCTTGGATATCGTGATGTGTATTAGTTCTGACTTTATCTGACACCGTCCCCTTCTCAGCTAGCTGAGAAGGGGACGGCACATCTCTTGAAGGAGATGATGGTTATCCGTTTTGATGGTGGTGCACACCAACCACAAAACGAGGAAACCATCATGTTGAACACTACCGACAAGATCATCAAACACAAAACCGGCCTGCTGAACCTGGCCGAGGAACCGGGTAATGTCTCGAAGGCCTGCCAGGTCATGGGCTACAGCCGGGACACGTTCTACCGTTACAAATCTGCGGTCGAGGATGGCGCTATCGAGGCGCTGTTCGAACGCACCCGGCGCAAACCCAATCCGGCAAACCGGGTTGATGACGCCACCGAACAGGCGGTGATCAAATCCGCCACCGACTTCCCGGCTTACGGCCAGGCCCGCACCTCGAACGAGTTGCGCAAGTCGGGGGTGTTTGTATCGCCATCCGGGGTCCGGTCGATCTGGCTGCGCCATGATCTGGCAAACTTCAAAACCCGGCTCAAGGCACTGGAGGCCAAAGTGGCCGCTGACGGCGGCATCCTGACGGAGGCACAAGTGCAGGCACTGGAAAAGAAGAAGCTGGATGATGAGGCCTGCGGTGAGATCGAGACTGCCCACCCTGGCTATCCGGGTTCACAGGACACGTTCTACGTCGGCACCCTGAAGGGCGTTGGGCGGCTCTATCAGCAGACTTATGTGGACACCTGTTGCAAGGTGGCGCATGCCAAACTCTACACCACCAAGACGCCGATCACAGCGGCTGATCCGCTCAATGACCGGGTGCTGCCGTTCTACGAAGAGCACGACCTGCCAGTGCTGCGTATCCTGACAGATCGCGGAACGGAATATTGCGGGCGTGTCGACAAACACGACTTCCAGCTCTTCCTGGCAATTAACGACATCGACCATACCAAAACCAAGGTGAAATCGCCTCGGACAAACGGCATCTGCGAGCGGTTTCACAAGACGATCCTGCAGGAGTTTTACCAGATCACGTTCCGCAAAAAGGTCTATCAATCCATCGAGGAGTTGCAGGCTGATCTGGATGAATGGCTGCGACACTATAATACCGAACGAACTCATCAGGGCAAAATGTGTTGCGGTGGAACCCCGTTCCAGACCATGATTGAGGGCAAGCAGATCTGGAAGGAAAAGTCAGTGAACTGAACTTGGCCTGACAGACGCCGCCGGAAAAACGGCCAACTGTCAGATCAAGTCTGAATTACTACAGTTGGCGGCACCGCTTTCTCACCGCACAAGACCCGAAAGCATACAAACCCACAGGCATTGTCGAGGCCGACGAAACCTGTGTTCTGCAAAGCCAAAAGGGCGAACGAAACCTTGCGCGCAAGGCGCGCCGCAGGGGAGGCAAGGCCAGCAAACGGGGCCTGTCGGATGAACAGGTTCCGGTCCTGGTTGCCGCTGATCGCGGCGGCACGACAGTCAGCGCGGTTCTGACTGCGGTCAATGCCGATACGTTGCGATCCGCCATCGAGCCCGTCGTGAATGAGGATATTGTTCCGGTGACCGACGGACACCGTGCCTGTCCGCCTTGCGCCGCAGCACCGGGGCTGCGCCACGAAGCCCTGAACCTGTCAGGTGGGGAGCGGGTACGGGATGCCTTTCACATTCAGACGGTCAACAGCCGACACAGCCGGTTGAAGGATTTCCTGCGGCGCTGCCGGGGCGTCTCGCTACCAGGTATCTGGACAACTACTTGCGATGGTTTCAGCGTATTGAACTGGAGAACACCTCACCCCGCACTTGCCTCGCAACCGCAATCGGAGGTCAATGCATACGATTTGTAAACTGAGCCTATTTTTTTGCATTTCGTTTCGCTTCAGATTCCCGCCGCCGACAACCGATTGTAACCATTTAGGAAATTTTTTCCAACGGGTCATCTGAAACGAAATGGCCCCCCGTCCGAAACGAAATACCCCCCTGAAACGCGCGGGGAAATCGCCGGAGGGGTCGCGCCGGAATTTGCGCGATACCGGCGGTGAAAAAAACATCAGGAGTTCCGGCATGGCCAGCGGCAAGAAACCCTTCGCGCGACGTGGCGTGCTCCGGTCCTGCCCCGCATTTCAGCGGGTCGTGTGAAGGAAGGCCGGGTCTCTCGACGCCTGCCGACGATTGCTTTGGTGCTTGAGGGTGCATCCCGCAAGGTTGCTGCCGGGAGTTGCGGAATGGATCGACAGACGTTGCGCGACCGGGTGCGTCGCTGCAACGTCGAAGGCGTTGAAGGGCTCTTCAATCCCGGTGGCGGTGGGCCTCGGCGCGCCACAGGTAACGAATGGAACGGCTTGCCAACGGCGTGTTGGCTGCCACCGGGTGCCGCTCCGCTGTTCGGAAACCACGGGTCCTTCCCGGCGGGGACGGCTTGTGGGTGTTATGTGCCGCACCTTCCAATGTCTGCGTGCCGATTTTTTGCATTTCGTTTCGTTTCGGATTTCCGCCGCCGACAACCGATTGTTACCATTCAGGAAAATTTTTCCGACGGGTCGTCTGAAACGAAATGGCCCTCCCCGCCGAAACGAAATGCCCTCCCGAAACGCGCGGGGAAACCGCCGGAGGGGTCGCGCCGGAATTTGCGCGATACCGGCGGTGAAAAAATCGTCGGGAGGTCCGGCATGGCCAGCGGCAAAAAAACCTTCGCGCGACGGGACGCGCTCCGGTCCTGCACGCGGAATTCCCGCACCCGTTCTGCGGATCAGGTCCGGCAGATCGCGGCGTCGATCAGGGTGTCCGGTTTTACCGGTCCCGTCCTGTTCGCCGGGGGCAACACCATTATTGCCGGGACACGACCGTGTGCGATGGCCCGGGCCGGGGGAATTGCGCGACCCCGGGTTTCATCCGTATAGATGTCGGGATGCCGGTGGCTGGTGCGGTCGTCCCCCGCAACCACGACCGGCGCTTCGTTGTCCGCCGTCACCGTGATCCGAACCTCGGCCTCGGAGACATTGCCGCTGGCATCGGTCACCCTGAGAGTGAAGACCAGCACCTTGTCATCCACCAGCTGCTCCGGCGCGGTGAAGCCCTGCACCGCAGGGTCCGGACCCTCCAGCGCCTCGCCCTCCGGGTCGGAACTGCCCGAGCCGTCCAGCGTCACCAGCGCCCCTTCCGCAACGGTTTCGTCGGGTCCCGCATGCGCGATCGGCCTACGGTTTTCCTGGCTGAAGGCAGCAGTTGTATAGAAGCATACCGCCAGTCCAATCAAAATCAAACGCATCATACTCAATAGCTTTCATGCCTTTTGATTTCGAAAGCAAGGTTGAAGCAGGTATCGAAACCCACATTCCCCAGGTGGCGCGAACGTAGCCGATCCGGACGCGTCGGCCAACCGTTTTCGCCCCCGAACGATGCCCGGGTGCACCGGAACGCCTCGTTCCGGGACAATCCGGCGGACATGATACGTCGCGCTGCCTTGCGGTGCCGTTTTTCAGCGCGACGGACAGACCTGCCCTGCCGGTTTCGTTCGCTGCGGGACAGTTTCAGCGTCATGCATATGTCGGCGGGGATCGAAGGCGGCGGATCACAGCGAGGATGGCACGCACCATTTGGCCAGTGACGGCGACCCCGGCCAACCGGAAGGTGATGGTGCGGGCGTGGCGCACGACGCGACCGTGGCGCACGGCGCGGGCACCGATCCTGATGAGCCTTGTCAATGGCAGTTTAAAATTCCCCAGATTGTGGAAAGTAAAATTCCTCAGTTTATCGGGGTTCGGGTGTCAGCCGGTTTATTGACTTTCGCCTCTATTTTTGGGTGGGCGGCCACGGCGTTTTGGTGCGGGTGGCGGTGTAATTGGTGCGTTGGTGCGTGCGTGTTCCGGGATCAGGTCTGAGTGACCGCGCAGCCGGTAACTTGCGCCTTCGATCTGGACGACGACGGCATGGTGAAGCAGCCGATCGAGGAGCGCGGTGGCGACGACGGGATCACCGAAGACATCACCCCATTCTGCAAACCCGCGGTTTGACGTGAGGATCATCGCGCCCTTTTCGTAGCGGGCGTTCACGAGTTGGAAGAACAGATTTGCGCCGCCCTGAGTGATCGGCAGATAGCCGATCTCGTCGACGACCAGCAGCGATGATCTGGCGTAAAACCTTATCTTTTCGGCAAGCAGGCCCTGGCGCTCTGCCTTTGCCAGAACCTCAACCAACTCTGCCAAGGTCGCGCGATAGACCTGCATGCCCGCTTTGACGGCGGCAACGCCAAGGGCGGTGGCCAGGTGGCTTTTGCCGGTGCCGGGTGGCCCGGGAAAATGGACAACTTCTGCGCGTCGGATGAAGTCGAGCCGGGCGAGAGCCGCAATGCGTTCGCGATCGAGCGACGGCTGGAAGCTGAAGTCGAAGCTTTCCAGTGTTTTGATGGGTAACAGCTTGGATGTACGCAAGGCCACATCAATACGCCGGGTCTCGCGGGTGCTGTATTCCTCGGACAAAAGGCTGTCGATAGCCTCAATCGCAGTGATCTCGCCCTGTTCCAGCTTCTGCACGGTATGATCGAGCGCTTCGAGCGCACGTGGCATCTTCAGCCCAACCATCGCACCCCTGATCCGATCGAGAACCTCTGTCATTGCGATGCTCCCTGTGCCGCCATGCGTTCACCGACAGCGCCGTAAAAGTCCAGGGATCGGCGCGCGATGGCCGACGATTGCGGTGATATGCACTGAACCGGCGGGTCCTTTCGGTGTGCGGGATCAACGCGCCGCTGGTTCTTACCGCTCAAGATCGGGTGGCGGGCAACCAACTGTCCGTCCTCAAAGATCCGAACCTCGTGCGTGTGGTTTTGGACCTCAAGCACGCGCTTCCTCGTTGTATCGGGCACGCTGTAATAATTACCCGCAACCGAGACCATGCCTGTCAATCGCAGAGTAAAATGGGTCCATGTCGCGGCGTAAAAATGGGCCACTTCGGTTGATGTTTTGTGGCGCTTTTGCACGCGTGCTCGTCACAAAGCTGAAGCGTGCCAAAGCGCATGCTGGCCATAAGGCCAGCATTATTCTGACTGTGATTGCGGGCTGGTTATTTTCGGTTGTTGCGACTGTGTTTGAGCCGATAGCTTTCGCCATTCATCTCGAGGATGTGGACGTGATGGGTTAAACGATCGAGTAGCGCACCGGTCAGCCGCTCAGAGCCAAAGACTTCAGTCCATTCATCGAAGGGCAGGTTCGAGGTTATGATGATGGAGCCGCGTTCATAGCATTGGGATATGACCTCGAAGAGCAGCTCTGCGCCAGATTTGCTGAGCGGTACGAAGCCCAGTTCATCAATGATCAACAGGTTCTGGCTGGTCAGTTGCTTTTGAAGGCGCTGCAATCTCCGCTCATCTTGAGCCTCGATCAGATCATGGACTAATGCCGCAGCCGTTGTGAAGCGCACCTTCAGTCCTCTTTGACATGCAGCCAGCCCAAGTCCCAGGGCGATGTGTGTCTTGCCCGTGCCTGACGGGCCGAGCGCGATGATGTTCTCCCTGCGATTAACGTAATCGCATCGTGCCAGATCCATCGTCAGGGGCTTGTTCAAGCTTGGCATGATCTTGAAGTCAAAGCTATCCAAGCTCTTGGTGCTGGGGAACTTCGCCGCTTTGATGCGCCGTTCAATCATCCGGCGTTCGCGGTCGATCAATTCCATCTCACACAGCCGCGCCAGATAGTGGATGTGATCTTTGTTCTCTGCAGCACAGAGCTGCGCCTGTTTGGCATACTCGCCTTGGAACGTTGGCAGTCGCAGTTGTTTAAGATGATGCCGTAGAAGAATCCGAGGGGCTTCGGTCATGCCGCGGTCCTTCCCATCAAGCTCATGTAACTGGATGGGCGTGTTGTGCCGACATTGGCCTTGGGCAAGTATGGATAGAAGTCCAAATCCAATCGTGGTGGCCGCTTCTCAACCCGACACAGTACAAGGTGTTTTACGGCGTCATAGCCAATTGCACCCATATCTATTGCCTGCTGGATTGCGCCTTGCACAACATCCATTTCGAAGGTCTCCAAAAGGCGCAAGACTTGAACGTATTCTCGCTTGCCCGGCTTACCCATTCTGGCTTCAAGCAGTCGGTGCAGCGTGGCAAATACATCTGGCAAATGCCAACCCTGCAAAGGCGCGGCCTGATCCAGGGCACCCACCTTTTGTTCAAGCAGGGGCAAAAAGTGCAATGGGTCAAAGACCATATCCGCTGATGTGTAGGATCGTTTGTGCCGCGCAATAATCTCATTGCCGCAGCCGATGATAACCTCATGCACAAACCCACGCACATGAACATCGTGGTGCGCATAGGCTACTGGCACCGAGTAATCATTGCTGCGATAGCGCACCATTGAGATCGACGTTGCACGCGTGCTGACGTGATCGCAGGCTTCATATTCTGCGACGGGCAATCCCATCAGAGCATCCAAATCCGACATCAGGCGTGCGCCTATGGTTTGGGTGTGACCCCGCAACGTATCGTCCTGACGTGCTAAACACTTCTCTTCCAAATGTGCGTTCAGATCATCAAAGCTGTCATAGCGAGGTGCGGGAACCATGAAGTTGCGGCGGGTGTATCCAACCATGCCCTCAACGTTGCCTTTATCGTTCCCTCGCGCGGGTCTGCCAAACTTGTCATCAAACAAGTAATGCGACTGCAGTTCCGTAAACCGACGTGTGCGGATGCGCGTCTTATCCCCGAGTATCCGAGCCACGGCGATCTTGGTATTGTCGTAGAGAATGGATTGCGGAATGCCGCCAAAGAATGCAAAGGCGGACACATGGCCATCGCAAAACGCCTCGGTTGTCTCAGCTGGATATCCCTTCACAAACACCGCATCAGAATGTGGCAAGCTCATCACGAAGAAGTGGATCTTGCATTCCACGCCACCGATCACGCCCAGCGTCTCACCAAAATCAACCTGCGCATGGCCCGGCCGATGCGACAACGGCACAAACACCTCTTTGGTGCGCCGTTTTTGCTCGCGCACGTAATAGGTCACCGTGGTCAGGCTGCCGGCATATCCATGCTCATCGCGCAGCCGTTCAAAGATGCGCTTGGCCGTGTGTCGCTGCTTTTTGATCAGGGCTTTGTCTGTGCGCAGTATCTCATCGACCACACCAACATAACCATCAAGCGTTGGCCGCCGAGGCGCTTCCGACCGACGATACCCAGGCGGAAGTTCATGGCGCAGCATCTTCGCGATCGTCTTACGATCTTTGTTCTCTAATCTGTCAATGCGTGTTCTCTAATCTGTCAATGCGTGTTCTCTAATCTGTCAATGCGTGTTTCCTGAGTTTCCTGCTTTTGATGTCAGAGGTTGCCTTTGTTCTCTTCGAACTCTGAGGTTCATGATGGGGTTGGCTGGGTGTTCTCTAATCTGTCAATGCGTGTTTCCTGAGTTTCCTGCTTTTGATGTCAGAGGTTGCCTTTGTTCTCTTCGAACTCTGAGGTTCATGATGGGGTTGGCTGGGTGTGGGTCGGCAATGTTGAAACCGCAATCATACCGTTGGTCTTGGCTGTTGCTACAGAATCGGCGCCGTGTCTCACGCCCTCCCTCGGGCATCGTCCCAGATGGGAACTTTGATTTAGGAATCCTCGTTGTCGCCTCGTAAGCCTTACGCGGACTGGAAGTCAGTTTTGTCTCGCATAATGGCATGAAGTATGATTGCCAGACGACGCGCCAGAGCCACTCGGGCCTTTCTCATCGTTGAGCGCGCACCGATTGCGAGGGCCCATGTCTTCAATTTGAGCGGAGCGGCATACCGCGTCAGCATCACATTGGCGGCCTCATAGAGAAGCGTTCTGACGCGCACGTCGCCCCGCTTTGAGATGCTGCCCGTGTAGTCGATTTCACCAGATTGATGCCGTCGCGGCACCAGTCCAAGATACGCCCCCACATCACGCGATTTCCTGAAACGCGACGGATCATCAATTGCTGCGGCAAAGGCCAATGCTGTGATCGGACCGACCCCTGGTACCGTCATAAGGCGCTGGCAGACTTCGGATTTGCGGGTCATCTTTTTGATGTCGCCATCAATGGCTGCAACCGCCGCGAGGATTGCTTCGCGTGCTGCGAACAGTCCGCAAATTGCGGCATGGAGGCCAGGCACTCCATCGCTAACTTTTAGCGCCGCGTTTTTGAATGCCGGAGACAAAGCTCGTGGCAGCCGCACGCCGAAGACGACGACCAGACCGCGGATCTGATTGTCGAGCGTCACACGCTGTCCGACCAGCTTCTTGCGGGCTGCGATCAGCGACCGGATTGCGTGCGCTGACAGTGATTTGACATGGGTCGGCTTGTAGAATCCCGTCCGCGCCAGGTGTGCCAAACCGCGGGCATCATTGCGGTCCGTCTTGTGGCCGGCCAGAGATTTAAGGGCCTGATATGCTTGCCTGCTCTCGATGCAAACAACCGGGACACCAAGCTCCGTCAGCCCATGGTAAAGCATTGGTGCCATCCGTCCCGTTTCAAATACAACTTTGGCACATGGTGGTCCAGAAGCGAGGAAGTCAGCGATCGCTTTTGGTGTTGAGCTCGCTTTTCCTTCACGAATAAGGGCCCCTTCACGATCCAGAATGCAGATATGCGTCTCTTCCATGGACACATCCAAACCAGCAAAATATTCCATTGGTCAGTCTCCTTTTCAATTGCATGTGCATCCAGAATAACAGGGGTAACTGAGTGCTGATCCTGATTACGCCATGTTGAAAAACCGCGCCGCTTCTCGGCCAGACATACCGTCCTTCAAACAAGCACGGCGCACACGACTATAAATATCCACAGAATACATCTCCCGCCCTCCGAATAAACGAAGGGCACAAACTGGCGGACTTTTACTCCGCTACAACTGCGATATGCAGCCGCTTCTGTGGCCCAATATTGCTCCGCGTTTTACAGGTTACGGTATGTGCAGCAATCGTCCAATCCGGCGGGGCAATGGCTCCGGGAGCCGAAATGTTGCTCCGCCTGCCTGAGGGGGCTGCATCTATCGAACCTGCGTCAGACGAGGTCTTGGTTGAACCCTGTCAGATAAGGGAGATCGCGGGGACAGGCACATTTTCGGTGGTTATAGCCAATCTGAGTGAAGCGAATTCTGCAGCCTATGCGCTGTTCGCTGAGGGGCCTGCCCAAGCCGGACCGATTGAGCCTTTGGGCGCCGTTTTCGCGGACGTAAAGACGGATGGAAACCGGGTCTACATTGTGAACCAAAGCCCGCAAACGGCTCCTGCCAACATTCAGGCAAAGGCCCTGAGCACCTAGACAGATGTCATAACGGCGCGTCTTGGCTGGTGCTTTCAGGCACCGCGTTTTCTATCATCTCTCTCTCATTTCGTCCGGTCGACCACGGGTCGTTGCAGGGTCTGACCAGGGCGTTGCGCCTGAGGCGCTGCACGCCTTGATTCAAGATTACATGCAGCGCCGGACCACCTGCGCGCGTTCATCGCAAATGCCATAAACGCAGTTGCTCATCTCAAGCGTCATCCAACGCGGCACGAGGGCCACCCTGCGGTGCAAAAAAGACTGTCAACTCATTATGATAGCGCATGCGCCATCACCAGGATCAATTGAATGCAGATGCCGTCTAAGGCAAAAATCCCAGCCAGACCCAGACCGTGCCAATCGACAAGGCCGTGGCGATCAGGACACTTGAGGCCGCGACACGCCGCGCCTGCCCGTACATATTGGCAAAGATATAGCTGTTGATGCCCGGCGCCATGGCAGCGGTCAGCACGGCCGAGCGTGTGGCCGGAACCGACAGATCAAACGCCGCACCAAGGCTGCTGGTGATGGCGGGATGCACCACCAGAGCGATCAGGCAGACATAGAGCACCACCCGCAAATCCCCTTCGGGGCGATAGCGCGCCAGCACCCCGCCCATGCCAAAGATCGCTGCGGGCAATGCCGCGCGCACCATCAGGTCTAGGGCGTCATTGAGAACACCGGGAAGCGGCACGCCTGAGAAGTTCACCAGGAACCCAAGGCCGATCCCGAGGATCAGCGCGTTGGAGAACATCGCCTTCAATACCGTCAGGGCCACCTTGCCAGCGGGCTGCCCGCGGGCGCGCACCACCTCCATCACCGTGATGCCCAGCCCGTAGCAGAATGGTGAATGCAGCGCGATGATGGCAAAGTTGGCCTCAAGCGCGCCCGCCCCATAAGCCCGTTCGGTCAGGGCAAGGCCCAAGAGAACCGAATTGGAAAAGAGGCAGCAAAAGCCGATGGCCACAGCCTCTTCCAAGGTCCGGCCAAAGATCAGGCGCGCACCGAAAAACCCCAGCCAGAAGCAGGTGAAGGAGCCGGTGTAAAAACTGAGAAGAAGCTGCCATTCAAACACCTGCCCCAGATCAAGCCGGGCAATGGCGACGAACAACATGCAGGGAATGGCGAAGTTTTGGGTGAATTTCATCAGCCCATCGACGCCCGCGTCCGAGAACCACCCGCGCCACACCGCCAGATAACCAAACCCGATCACCACAAAGACCGGCAGGATGACATCCAGCAACGCCTGCATGTCAGAGCGTGTAGCTCAGGGTCATCATGTCATAAGCTGGCGTGATGAAATCGGGCGTTTCGTCGACAAGGGTTTGATAATCCATATCAATATGCATGTTGGTCAGGATGCCCCGGCGCGGTGCGGCGCGGTGCAGCCACTCCAGAGTCTGTTCCAGATGGGCATGCGTCGGATGAGGCGTGCGGCGCAGAGCGTCACAAATCCACGTATCCAGCCCGCTCAGCATAGGCCAGACCTCCTCGGGGATCGACGCCACATCGGGCAGATACGCCAGATCGCCCACCCGGAATCCCAACGCGTCGATCGAGCCATGGTTCACCTCAAACGGGCGCAAGGTCACCGGCCCGCCAGCCCCGTCGATGGTCAGATCACCCTTGATGGTGTGCATGTCGAGGATCGGCGGATAGGGCGAGCCTTCGGGTTGCACGAACGCATAGCCAAAGCGCGACAGCAGCGCGTTTTGCGTATCGCCATCGGTCCAGACCGGCAGGCGTTGCTTCATGTTGAAAACGATCATCCGCAGATCATCCAGACCATGCACATGATCGGCGTGCGAATGGGTAAAGACCACTGCATCCAACTCGCCAACTCCGGCATCCAGCAATTGCGCCCGCAGATCGGGTGAGGCGTCAATCAGGATACGGGTGGTGCCCGCTTCTCCTTGCTGCTCGATCAGCATGGAACAGCGGCGGCGCGCATTGCGCGGATTATCGGGGTCGCAATCCCCCCAATGGTTGCCCAGCCGCGGCACCCCGCCGGACGAGCCGCAGCCAAGAATGGTAAAGCGGCGTTTGGTCATGCGGCCTCACTGTATTGGGCGGCTTTCCAGAACAACCGGTTGAAATTCGTTTGCGTCTGGGCGGCAAACTCGGCCCAATCCATGCCCATGGTTTCGGCCCCCACCTGCGCGGTGTGCAGCGTATAAGCAGGCTCGTTGCGCTTGCCACGGTAAGGCGGCGGCGCGAGGTAAGGCGCATCGGTTTCCACCAGAATGCGATCCACCGGGGCGGCGCTGAAAATCTCGCGCAGCTCGGTGGAGCGGGGGAAAGCGGCAATGCCGGACATCGACATGTAAAACCCCAGGTCCAGCGCGGCCTGCGCCAAATCGGCAGATGAGGAAAAGCAATGCATCACGCAGGTATAGGCACCGGCGTGGTACTCTTCGGTGAGGATGCGGGCCATATCGTCATCCGCCGCACGGGCGTGGATAATCAGCGGCAGGCCGGTTTGACGCGCGGCCTCGATATGAATGCGCAGGCTTTCCTTTTGGATATCGGCACTTTCCGAGGTGTAATGGTAATCCAGCCCCGTCTCGCCAATGCCGACAAATTTCGGGTGCTGGGCCAGCGCGATCAACTCGTCCAGCGTTGCCAGGGGTTCGTCCGCCGCACTCATCGGATGGGTGCCAGCGGCGTAGAAAGCCGGCGCATAGGCCTCGGCAATGGCGCGCACTTGTGGCTCAAGGCGCAGCTTGGTGCAGATCGTGACCATGCGGGTGACACCGGCCTCAACGGCGCGGGCGATCACCTGATCGCGCTCTTCCTCGAAATCCGGGAAATCCAGATGGCAATGGCTGTCCGTGATTTGAACATCTGGGATCTGGATATCGGGGGTCATGGGCTCACGCGGTTTGCTGTATCCTGAACACCATATCTAAGACAAGCGCGGCAGGGTCAAGGTTGACCGACCTCCCGTGTCGCATCCGTGCCCCGATCTCTTGCGCGCAGGCGGCCCATGCGCGCCCTTTTTCGGGGGTGGGGGCAAGGCGCCGAAACGTCTCGGCCTCGTGCGGGGCGGCGTCCATCGGGGGCTGACCTGTGGCACCGCTGCGCGCCAGATGGGCCAGTGCCACATCTGCCAGATGCAAGAGCAGATCAAGCCGCTCTTCCGCACCACGGGCGGCAGCCTGCTCCGCAAGCTTTAGGGTGCGCGGGCGATCCAGTCGCGGCAAAGAGCCAAGCACACCAATGATTTCACTATAAAGCTTCAACCCATCAAGATTGACCAGCCGCACCGCCTCGCCCACGGATCCGGCAGACAGCTCGGCCAGAGCCTCGGGGTTGGGGCCGGGATCGACACCCGCCTGCGCCAAAGCGGCGGCCATATCAGCAGGGCCCAGCGGAGCCAGACGTAATTCGCGACAGCGCGAGCGGATGGTGGGCAAGAGCCGGGCAGGCTGGTGCGAGATCAGCAACAGCGTGGTGCGCGCGGGTGGTTCTTCCAGCATCTTCAACAACGCGTTGGCGGCCTGTACGTTCATTTCATCAGCAGCGTCGATGATCACAACCCGGCGCCCGCCATCGGCGGCCGAGAGTTGCAGAAACTTGTTCAGATTGCGCACGTCTTCGGCCACGATCATGTCGCGCAGACGACCGGTTTTGTCATTGACCGAGCGGGTGATGTGATACAGCCCCGGTTCCGAGCGCGCGGCAATGCGATGGGCGACGGGGTGATCGCGGCTGATGGCCAGCGTGTCAGGCTTGGGCAAGGCCTCGCCAAACAGGCTGTCCCCTTCATCCGGCGGGGTGGCCAATAAAAACCGCGCGATGCGCCAGGCCAGTGTCGCCTTGCCGACGCCACGCGGGCCGGTGATCAGCCAACCATGGTGCAGGCGATCCGCGTTGTAGACCTGGAGAAACCCGGTTTCGACCGCACCTTGCCCGAACAGTTGAACCGTATCGCGGGGATGCGGGGCACCCGGTGCGCGGTCGGGTTCCGGGGGCAGGTCGTCACTCATGACAGACGCCCCAGCGTCGCCGACCTGACATCTTCTGCGACGTCGGCCACCGCGCGATTGCCGTCGATCACGATAAAGCGGTCGGCAAATTCGCGCGCCAGATCAAGGAAGCCTGCCCGCATTTGAGTTTGCAGGTCAGCCCCGAAAGACTCAAACCGTTCCTCGCCCGTGCCCCGTGCCAAGGCCCGGGTCAGGCCCATATCCGGGTCCATGTCGATCAGGATGGTCAGGTCCGGTTCGCGCCCGATCATCAGCGCATGCAGTTCATCGACCTTGGCGCGCAAATCGCCCCGGCTGAGGCCCTGATACATGCGTGTAGAGTCGGCAAAACGGTCGCAGATCACGATCTGTCCATCGGCAAGCGCGGGCTCGATCGTGCGCTCCAGATGATCGCGCCGCGCCGCCGTAAACAACAGCAATTCAGTCTCCGCCGACCAGCGATCCGGGTCGCCCTCAAGCACCAGTTTGCGGATATCTTCGGCCCCGGCGCTGCCACCGGGCTCACGGGTCAGAAGCACGTTATGACCTGCCCCTTCGAGGGCCTCAGCCAGAAGCCGGGCTTGCGTGGATTTACCCGACCCGTCAATGCCTTCAAAGCTGATGAAGCGGCCTGCGGCGGTCAAAGCGCGCCCTCTGGCCCCTGTTGCAAACGGGCCAGCAAAAGCGATGAAACGGTCTTCATGCGCGGCAGAAAGCCCCCCGTCGCCACATCTTCGGTGGCCACCAGAGGCACCCGGATTTCCGGCAGACCTTCGGGGGCAAAGACCAGCTCTCCCAATTGGTCGCCCCTGACAATCGGTGTGCGCAGCGGTCCATTGTAGATTACATCGGCCTTCAGCGCCTTTGTGGACAGCACCGGGATCAGCGTGTTGATATCGCTCGCCGGGGCCAGTCCGACAGTATCCGCAGCCCCCATCCAGACATCTGCACGGGCCACTTCGGTTCCGGCCTTGAGGACCTCTTTCTGGGTGAATTGGCGGAAGGCCCAGTTAACAATCGCTTCGGCTTCTTGCGCGCGGGCCGGGGCAGTATCGAGCCCCGAGATCACAAAGATAACCCGACGATCCCCCTGTTTGGCCGAGCCGACCAGGCCATATCCGGCCTCCTGAGTGTGGCCGGTTTTCAGTCCGTCAGCGCCGATGCCGAGCGTCAGCAGTGGGTTGCGGTTGCGGGTGTTCTGCGGGGCGCGGCCATCAAAGGCAAATTCGGTGCCGGCGAACATCGGGTAATGCTCGGGGAATTCCTCGATCAGCAAACGGGCCAGCAGGGCCAGATCGCGCATGCTCATCACATGGCCTGCGGCAGGCCAGCCGGACGCGTTTTTGAAGGTCGAATTGGTCATCCCCAGCTGTTGCGCGCGCTGGGTCATGAAGGCGGCAAAGCCTGCTTCGGTTCCATGAGGGCTGAGCGCCTCGCCCAGAACGACGCAGGCATCATTGCCCGACAGCACGATGATGCCGCGGATCAGATCGATCACCGAGACCCGGTCGGTGGTGTCCAGAAACATGGTCGAGCCGCCATAGCTCATCGCGCGCTGAGAGACGGGTAGCTTTTCTTCCAGCGACAGGCGTCCCTCGCGCACCGCCTCGAAGGTCACATAAAGCGTCATCAGCTTGGACATCGACGCCGGGGCCATGGGCGTATCGGCATTCTTGTTCAGCAGCACGGTGCCCGTGGTGACATCAATCACAAATGCCGCCTTGGCGCGGGTTTCAAACGCCTGCACCGGCAAGGCCAGCACAAGCCCCGCAACGATCAGCGCAAGAACCGGAAGCAGAGAACGCATAAATCTGGTCATGGGAACCTAAAGATCAGTTGGTGACAGCATAGGCATCGTCAAATCCGATACCCTTGATTTTCTTCAGCAATGCAGCGCGCTCAGAGGTCGATGCGGCCGGGCCGACGATGACCCGCCAGAAAGTCTTGCCCGAGGCACTTTGTTTCTTGACCGTGGGCACCATCCCGGCCTGACGCATGGCGGTGGCGGTGTTGTTTGCGTTTTGCTCAACACTGAAAATACCGATCTGGATGAAGGGTTTGCTGATCGTTGAGGTTTGTGCAGCGGGGGTCGGTGCCGGGTTGGGCGTCGCGGCGGCGACAGTGCTGGCCTCGGCCTCGTCGATGGCGGCGGCAGCCCCGGCAACAGGATCAAGGGCCGTGGCCTCGACCGTGGCGGGAGCGGCAAGATCATCGGTGGCCGCATCGGCAGCGGCCGGTTCGGGCGCTTCTTCGCGGCGCAGGGCGGTGACGTTCAACTGCGCCGGCGCACCCGCCAGCATGCCAAGGGCAGCCGCAGCATCCGACGAAACCTGAAGCTCAGGCCCCGGGTTCTCGCGTTCACGGCGGAACAGTGCGCCGATGACAAATTTCGAGTTGGCGGCGTTGCGGATGATCACCCGCTCGGGGTCTTTCACATCCGGATGCGCGACCCAGACACCGCCCAGCGCTGGGCGCCCATCCCAAAGGCCCTGATCGGTGACCTGAAACACATCGGGGGCTTCGACATCGCGTTCGACCAGCCGGGTTGCGGTGCTGGGCGTCGCAGTGGTGCCGTCCTCGGATTGAGCCTGTCTTTGGAACGGGTTGAAGGTTGCTCCCTCCTCACAGCCTGCCAAGACGGTAATGCTTGCGATGATCAAAGTGGCGCTTTGCCAGCCCGATCCTGTGCCTGCCTTAAGAAAACTCATGCCGTGCCCCTTGCCCTGATCCACGCAGTTTCGCGTGGTGCCCCGGTTTTCCGGGGTTATACTCGCTCTCACGGAACCTGCCCGCGAGGGCACGATAACGCCATGCAGCTCGCAAGAAAAGAGTCGAGACAGGGTTTCGGCGGATTTCCACGGAAAAAGCATGCTTTCAGAATCAATTTTGGACGTTTAGGGAAGGAAACGTCGGAGGAGTGGCAGAGTGGTCGAATGCACCGGTCTTGAAAACCGACGTAGGTGAAAGTCTACCGTGGGTTCGAATCCCACCTCCTCCGTCACTACCTATTGATTTCATTGAGAAATCTTGGACTGCGCGAATTCTACTAACAATCTACTAACAATTATTGAGTGTTGATTTTGGTGTTTTTCGGCACTGAACCTCCTCCGACTAAAGTCAGAGGGTTCAGTGGTTCATGAGCGCCTTCGGCGCACGCTTGAATGTTTTTCCGACTAAAGTCGGAGGCTTTAGACCAGATTGTGGAAAGTAAACTGGAACGTTTCAAGATCGAGCGCGCCCTGAATATTGAGGCGCTTGCGCCCTGACGTTGCCTTCAGGGCCGTCTTTTGCCCCTTCGGGAACCAGCCATGGGCAGGACGGCTCTGATGCTCAGGATGCACAGCATCGGAGAAGACCACCATCTCATCGGCTGCAAGTTCGGCCATCAGGGCCTCATACATGGCGATAAACGCCGCCTGTTTGACTTCATCGGCCTGTGCAGGCGGCAATCGTGGCTTTTTATACTCAAACCCCAGGCGGCGCATCAGTCTGGCGGCTCCCGGGGAACTGTAGCTCTGCCCGTATTCCGCCAGAACATACGCACAGACCCCGTCTACGTTCCGTGCCGGGTTTTTGGCAAAATGGGCTTTCAAAGCCCGTTCGTGCGTAACACTCAAGTGTCCCTGCCGCTGGCTGTAATCTTTCAGAGCCTGATTTAAAACTAGTTGAATGAATCCAGTAGGTTGTGATTCTGTTCGGTTTGATAGCTGAACGGAGATATTTATGGCCTGGACAGACCTCACCCGCCGCCAGCATGAGCGCGCAGGCGGCAGGTATGCAAGTGATTTGACCGATGCAGAATGGGCAATAATCGTCCCTTTACTCCCGGCGCGCAGAACAACGGGCAGACCCCGTACCATTGATTTGCGTGATGTGTTTGACGCGATCCTTTATATCGCGACAACCGGTTGCCGGTGGCGTATGTTGCCCAATGACTTCCCGGCGGTTTCCACGGTGCGTGGCTGTTTCCATTCATGGCGCAGGGATGGCCTGCTGGACGAGATAAACCGTGAGCTCGTCAGAAGCGCGCGACTGGCTGAGGGTCGCAAGGCCCGGCCAACATGTAAAACGCGGAGCAATATTGGGCCACAGAAGCGGCTGCATATCGCAGTTGTAGCGGAGTAAAAGTCCGCCAGTTTGTGCCCTTCGTTTATTCGGAGGGCGGGAGATGTATTCTGTGGATATTTATAGTCGTGTGCGCCGTGCTTGTTTGAAGGACGGTATGTCTGGCCGAGAAGCGGCGCGGTTTTTCAACATGGCGTAATCAGGATCAGCACTCAGTTACCCCTGTTATTCTGGATGCACATGCAATTGAAAAGGAGACTGACCAATGGAATATTTTGCTGGTTTGGATGTGTCCATGGAAGAGACGCATATCTGCATTCTGGATCGTGAAGGGGCCCTTATTCGTGAAGGAAAAGCGAGCTCAACACCAAAAGCGATCGCTGACTTCCTCGCTTCTGGACCACCATGTGCCAAAGTTGTATTTGAAACGGGACGGATGGCACCAATGCTTTACCATGGGCTGACGGAGCTTGGTGTCCCGGTTGTTTGCATCGAGAGCAGGCAAGCATATCAGGCCCTTAAATCTCTGGCCGGCCACAAGACGGACCGCAATGATGCCCGCGGTTTGGCACACCTGGCGCGGACGGGATTCTACAAGCCGACCCATGTCAAATCACTGTCAGCGCACGCAATCCGGTCGCTGATCGCAGCCCGCAAGAAGCTGGTCGGACAGCGTGTGACGCTCGACAATCAGATCCGCGGTCTGGTCGTCGTCTTCGGCGTGCGGCTGCCACGAGCTTTGTCTCCGGCATTCAAAAACGCGGCGCTAAAAGTTAGCGATGGAGTGCCTGGCCTCCATGCCGCAATTTGCGGACTGTTCGCAGCACGCGAAGCAATCCTCGCGGCGGTTGCAGCCATTGATGGCGACATCAAAAAGATGACCCGCAAATCCGAAGTCTGCCAGCGCCTTATGACGGTACCAGGGGTCGGTCCGATCACAGCATTGGCCTTTGCCGCAGCAATTGATGATCCGTCGCGTTTCAGGAAATCGCGTGATGTGGGGGCGTATCTTGGACTGGTGCCGCGACGGCATCAATCTGGTGAAATCGACTACACGGGCAGCATCTCAAAGCGGGGCGACGTGCGCGTCAGAACGCTTCTCTATGAGGCCGCCAATGTGATGCTGACGCGGTATGCCGCTCCGCTCAAATTGAAGACATGGGCCCTCGCAATCGGTGCGCGCTCAACGATGAGAAAGGCCCGAGTGGCTCTGGCGCGTCGTCTGGCAATCATACTTCATGCCATTATGCGAGACAAAACTGACTTCCAGTCCGCGTAAGGCTTACGAGGCGACAACGAGGATTCCTAAATCAAAGTTCCCATCTGGGACGATGCCCGAGGGAGGGCGTGAGACACGGCGCCGATTCTGTAGCAACAGCCAAGACCAACGGTATGATTGCGGTTTCAACATTGCCGACCCACACCCAGCCAACCCCATCATGAACCTCAGAGTTCGAAGAGAACAAAGGCAACCTCTGACATCAAAAGCAGGAAACTCAGGAAACACGCATTGACAGATTAGAGAACAAAGATCGTAAGACGATCGCGAAGATGCTGCGCCATGAACTTCCGCCTGGGTATCGTCGGTCGGAAGCGCCTCGGCGGCCAACGCTTGATGGTTATGTTGGTGTGGTCGATGAGATACTGCGCACAGACAAAGCCCTGATCAAAAAGCAGCGACACACGGCCAAGCGCATCTTTGAACGGCTGCGCGATGAGCATGGATATGCCGGCAGCCTGACCACGGTGACCTATTACGTGCGCGAGCAAAAACGGCGCACCAAAGAGGTGTTTGTGCCGTTGTCGCATCGGCCGGGCCATGCGCAGGTTGATTTTGGTGAGACGCTGGGCGTGATCGGTGGCGTGGAATGCAAGATCCACTTCTTCGTGATGAGCTTGCCACATTCTGATGCGGTGTTTGTGAAGGGATATCCAGCTGAGACAACCGAGGCGTTTTGCGATGGCCATGTGTCCGCCTTTGCATTCTTTGGCGGCATTCCGCAATCCATTCTCTACGACAATACCAAGATCGCCGTGGCTCGGATACTCGGGGATAAGACGCGCATCCGCACACGTCGGTTTACGGAACTGCAGTCGCATTACTTGTTTGATGACAAGTTTGGCAGACCCGCGCGAGGGAACGATAAAGGCAACGTTGAGGGCATGGTTGGATACACCCGCCGCAACTTCATGGTTCCCGCACCTCGCTATGACAGCTTTGATGATCTGAACGCACATTTGGAAGAGAAGTGTTTAGCACGTCAGGACGATACGTTGCGGGGTCACACCCAAACCATAGGCGCACGCCTGATGTCGGATTTGGATGCTCTGATGGGATTGCCCGTCGCAGAATATGAAGCCTGCGATCACGTCAGCACGCGTGCAACGTCGATCTCAATGGTGCGCTATCGCAGCAATGATTACTCGGTGCCAGTAGCCTATGCGCACCACGATGTTCATGTGCGTGGGTTTGTGCATGAGGTTATCATCGGCTGCGGCAATGAGATTATTGCGCGGCACAAACGATCCTACACATCAGCGGATATGGTCTTTGACCCATTGCACTTTTTGCCCCTGCTTGAACAAAAGGTGGGTGCCCTGGATCAGGCCGCGCCTTTGCAGGGTTGGCATTTGCCAGATGTATTTGCCACGCTGCACCGACTGCTTGAAGCCAGAATGGGTAAGCCGGGCAAGCGAGAATACGTTCAAGTCTTGCGCCTTTTGGAGACCTTCGAAATGGATGTTGTGCAAGGCGCAATCCAGCAGGCAATAGATATGGGTGCAATTGGCTATGACGCCGTAAAACACCTTGTACTGTGTCGGGTTGAGAAGCGGCCACCACGATTGGATTTGGACTTCTATCCATACTTGCCCAAGGCCAATGTCGGCACAACACGCCCATCCAGTTACATGAGCTTGATGGGAAGGACCGCGGCATGACCGAAGCCCCTCGGATTCTTCTACGGCATCATCTTAAACAACTGCGACTGCCAACGTTCCAAGGCGAGTATTGCCAAACAGGCGCAGCTCTGTGCTGCAGAGAACAAAGATCACATCCACTATCTGGCGCGGCTGTGTGAGATGGAATTGATCGACCGCGAACGCCGGATGATTGAACGGCGCATCAAAGCGGCGAAGTTCCCCAGCACCAAGAGCTTGGATAGCTTTGACTTCAAGATCATGCCAAGCTTGAACAAGCCCCTGACGATGGATCTGGCACGATGCGATTACGTTAATCGCAGGGAGAACATCATCGCGCTCGGCCCGTCAGGCACGGGCAAGACACACATCGCCCTGGGACTTGGGCTGGCTGCATGTCAAAGAGGACTGAAGGTGCGCTTCACAACGGCTGCGGCATTAGTCCATGATCTGATCGAGGCTCAAGATGAGCGGAGATTGCAGCGCCTTCAAAAGCAACTGACCAGCCAGAACCTGTTGATCATTGATGAACTGGGCTTCGTACCGCTCAGCAAATCTGGCGCAGAGCTGCTCTTCGAGGTCATATCCCAATGCTATGAACGCGGCTCCCATCATCATAACCTCGAACCTGCCCTTCGATGAATGGACTGAAGTCTTTGGCTCTGAGCGGCTGACCGGTGCGCTACTCGATCGTTTAACCCATCACGTCCACATCCTCGAGATGAATGGCGAAAGCTATCGGCTCAAACACAGTCGCAACAACCGAAAATAACCAGCCCGCAATCACAGTCAGAATAATGCTGGCCTTATGGCCAGCATGCGCTTTGGCACGCTTCAGCTTTGTGACGAGCACGCGTGCAAAAGCGCCACAAAACATCAACCGAAGTGGCCCATTTTTACGCCGCGACATGGACCCATTTTACTCTGCGATTGACACCCCCGACATCGGTGACACCAGCGGGCCAGCTCTGGAAGTAGAGACACGCCATGTTGACGGCACCTTTAATGCCAAGCAGCGCGAGGATTGTCTTGATTGGCTAAAGGCGGAAACCGGTGATGAAACCTGCCGCATCCTGACCAATGCGCGGTGCCTGTCCGAAGGCGTCGATGTGCCTGCATTGGATGGCATTATCTTCATGCATCCCCGCAAGAGCCAGATCGACGTGGTGCAATCCATTGGCCGCGTCATGCGCAAGGCTCCGGGCAAGGACATGGGCTATGTCATTCTGCCTGTCGCTGTACCTGCCGGTGTGGCAGCTGAGGACGCTTTGAACGATAACGAACGCTATCAGGTGGTCTGGCAAATCCTCAACGCGCTTCGCTCCCACGATGAGCGGCTGGACGGCAAGATCAACCAGATTGGCATCGGTGAAGATGTCTCGGACAAAATCCAGATCATCGGGGTGACGCAAGAAATGATGGCCACCACTGCCATCGTGGAAGATATCGCCGTAAACAAGACCAAGGCAGCCCAAAGCAGCGATATAGGCGGCAATGTCGGCGACCGCTCGGATGACGATCCGGTGGTTGAAAATAAGCCTGAACAAATGGGCTTTGTCTTTGACGAACTTACCCAGGCGCTGCGCGCCAGGATCGTCGAGAAATGCGGCACGCGCGAGCATTGGGACAGATGGGCCAGGGATATCGCCAGGATTGCCGAAACCCATATCACCCGGATCAGCACCATTGTCGCCAAAGAGGGGGACGAACGGACCGCCTTCAAGGCTTTCCTTGCCGAAATCCGTGACGATCTGAAACCCCGAGACCAGCGAGACCGATGCCATTGAAATGCTGGCGCAGCACCTGATCACCAAGCCCGTCTTTGACACGCTATTCCGCGACAACCACTTCACCGCAAATAACCCGGTATCCCGCGCCATGGAAACCGTGCTGGGCTGTTTGCATCACCACAACATCGGGAAAGAAGCCGAGAAGCTCCAAGGCTTCTATGACAGCGTTCGCAGGCAGTCAGAGGGCATAAAGACAGCCCGGGGCCGTCAATCGCTTGTCGTGCGCCTCTATGACCAGTTTTTCCGCTCTGCCTTTCCCGCGATGACGCAAAAGCTGGGGATCGTCTATACCCCCGTCGAGGTGGTGGATTTCATCATCCATTCGGTCAACGACGTGCTGCAATCAGAGTTCGGGCAAACGCTGGGCAGCAAGGGCGTGCATATCCTTGACCCCTTCACAGGTACAGGCACCTTCATCACGCGGTTGCTGCAATCGGGGTTGATCAAACCCGAAGAGCTGGAACATAAATACAAACACGAAATCCATGCGAACGAGATTGTCCTGCTGGCCTACTACATCGCCGCGATCAATATCGAAGCGGTCTATCACGACATGGCCAAAGAACATGCCATTGCGAAGGGGCAGAGCGGTGATGACATGCCCTATGCGCCCTTTGACGGGATCGTGCTGACCGACACGTTTCAGCTTTACGAGCAGGACAAGGATATGATCGCAGACCTTTTGCCTGATAACTCAGAGCGCCGCACAGCCCAAAAAAAGCGCGGCATCAGAGTGATCGTGGGCAATCCACCTTATTCGGCGGGGACAGGGCAGTGCCAATGATAATGCTGCAAATATTTCCTATCCATCGCTCGATTCCGCGATTAGGGACAGCTATGCTGCGCATTCTTCAGCCACGCTGAAGACGGCACTCTATGATAGCTACATTCGGGCATTCAGGTGGGCCAGTGAGCGAATTTCCGATTCCGGCGTTATGGCTTTTGTTTCGGGTAGTGCGTGGATTGAAAGGTCTTTTGCCGATGGGATGCGGAAATGTTTGGCTGAGGAGTTCAGCGACCTTTACGTGTTCCATCTGCGTGGTGACATCCGAAAGAACATGCTTTCGAAAGGGCTGGCCAAAGAAGGGCAGAACGTTTTTCGGTTCAGGCAGTATGACTGGAATTTCCATTGCTATCATGGTCAAGAGTACTTCAGATAAGAAGCGTGGCGTCATACATTTTCAAGACATTGGCCTTGACCTGACCACAACTGAAAAGCTGGCCATCATCCGGGATTTTGCGTCCATTGACGGCATCACCGCCGCAAGAGGCTGGAAACGCATCACCCCCGATGAAAACAACGATTGGCTCGATCAGGTGGATCGGAGCTTTGATAGGTTCATCCTGATTGGCAACAAGCGCACTAAAG
>CBDBLS010000061.1:0-78627 GCA_965207105.1 Roseovarius sp.
GACGGCAGGGCCGCTGGATATTATTGTCGCTCCTTCGGAACTGACTGTTCAGGAGGGAGGAACAGGGAGTTACAGAGTGACCCTGGGCCGTGATCCTGGAAGGGAAGTGACGGTTGTTCCGTCTTCGGACAATGCGGATGTGACGCTGAGCGCTGCGCGTCTGGTATTTAATACCGGGAACTGGGACGAGCCGCAGGCGGTGACGGTAAGAGCGGTTGAGGATACCGATAGTGCGGATGACCGTGCGGTGATTGTTCATGCTTTTGAAGGGCAGAATGTGACGCCTGGCGAAGTCGGGTCTGTTACGGTAACGGTGCGGGAAGTGGATCCGATCATCGCGCCGATTTCGGATTTTCTTCTGAACCGGGCCAATGCCCTGGTCAATCATCAACCCGGTCTTGTGCGGTTTTTGAGGCGGGATGCCTCCGGTGATCCATCACGCGGGTTCAACTTGAGGGCGACGGAAGGCAATCTCGTTTTTGATGGCAGCTTCGAGCAGGATGGCATCTGGGGAAAGTTGACGGGTGCGTGGTCCAGGAGCGATTCTACGGAAAGCCGCTATGTTTTCGGGGCCCTCGGAGTCCACAAGCGGTATTCAGATACCCATCTTGTGGGCGTGATGCTCCAGTTTGATCTGGCGGATGAGGAACTTCCGAACGGCCAGGGTGCGATTGATGGCACGGGTTGGCTGGCTGGCCCCTATTTTGCTGCCCG
Source organism: Roseovarius sp. (assembly GCA_965207105.1). Classification (GTDB taxonomy): domain Bacteria; phylum Pseudomonadota; class Alphaproteobacteria; order Rhodobacterales; family Rhodobacteraceae; genus Roseovarius. The sequence goes on from CBDBLS010000061.1 coordinate 715, forward strand.
GCACAGGACGCATCCACTGTATTTCGAGGGCCGCCTGCTTTTTGGCCGGAGCTATAATCACATCAGGTTCCGGGACCCTGACCTGGGTCTTCTCCGGACGGGCGGCTTCGACAGCACCCGCTGGCTTGCACAACTGCGCATGGAGGGCGAAGTGCCCCTGAAAGGCGGTTCCATACTTCTGCCCTACGCGGATGCCAGCTGGATTGAGGACAGTTCGGACGGCTTTACCGACGACCTTGGTATCCGGGTTCCCGGGCGGACCGTCCGGCTTGGGCAGCTCGGGCTGGGGTCGAACATCGAAATTCCCGTTGCTGTTAAACAGGGCGAGATGACAGTCACCGGTGGCCTGGGTGTGGTTCTGTCGCATACGGAAAATGGCGGTCCGGACCCGGCCCTCTCACAGACGCGCGGGCGGGCGGAATTCGGGATCGATTACAAGCTGAATGAAAACACCCATCTTGACCTCGACAGCTACTATGATGGCATCGGGGTTTCGGATTACAGAAGCCTTGGCCTCTCATTCACCGCAGAGTTCAACTTCTGATGCACATTACAGGGTCGAGTGTGGTAGAGGGCGAAATCTGCGGTCTCTTCACACCGCAGGAGTGCCGGAACTTCTGCCGGGCCGCAGGTTACACCTCATGAATAAATGGAAATTCTGGAAAGACCCCTCCGGCCTGAAGACCCGAAACGGATGATGAAATACGCCCGCAGAGATTTTCGGGTATCCGGAGGGTATATCCGCCCGGGTAAAGCGTCTCTGTCGGAAACACCGATTTTCAACCTGCTGATAACACGGCATAAAACCGCTCCAAATCTGCAGGGGACAAAACCGGCGATATGGCTGGCTGTGCGGTCGGTGTGCTGCTAACCGGTCTCCCCCGGATTTCTCCGGAAATTCAGGGGAAAAAACAGGGGAAAAATTGCCGGGGTACAGGGACCTGTCTGTGGCAGTGTGCAGGCCCGCAATTTCCTGCCGGACTCCTGTTCCTGTGTGGAATCGGCCTGCGGTCGGCGGGCAGGGAACGGATATTGCCAGGGTGTTGGCAACCGGCCCGACCGGCTGTCAGCTGCGCCTGTGCAGACCGGACATCCCCGGTCGCCGGTTCACACCTCGCCCCGCTTGCCTCCCGGCGAACAGGACGGGACCGGTAAAACGGACCGCCTGATCGACGCCGCGATCTGCCGGACCTGATCCGCAGAAGGGGTGCGGGAATTCCGCGTGCAGGACCGGAGCGCGTCCCGTCGCGCGAAGGTTTTTTTGCCGCTGGCCATGCCGGACCTCCTGATATTTTTTTTCGCCGGTATCGCGCAAATTCCGGCGCGACCCCTCCGGCGGTTTCCCCGCGCGTTTCGGGAGGGCATTTCGTTTCGAGCCTAGGAGCCATTTCGTTTCAGATGACCTGTCGGTAAAAATTTCCTGAATGGTTGCAATCGGTTGTCGGCGGCGGAAATCTGAAACGAAACGAAATGCAAAAAAATCGGCACGCAGAAGTAGGCAAGTGCGGCGCATCACACCCACTCGCCGTCCCCGCCGGGAAAGACCCGTCATTTCCGAACAACGGAAGCGACCCCTGGTGGCTGCCAACAAGCCGTTCCCGGCGTTTCGCCGCAGCCGCTTCCGGGGAAGCGGTGGCGGATACCCTGAAATCACCCAGCGGAGCAGAACTGTACGGTCGGGTGGATCAAATTGCAGCACTGGTGTAATCACCGGGCGGAGATCCCCGGAAAGCACAGGCGGGCTCCAATTCAATCAAAATTCTGGCTTTGAACAGTTTCTTCACTTGTTCCCCGGGTTCTCCGGTTGAAGAACGATTGGCGGTATTCGCAGGATGACGGGCTGCGTCCGGTTGGTTGTCGCTCGACTCTGACAGAGATGGCTTCCCCAGGATCAGGAGCATCGGCGACAGATCCTCGATCCGTTCAGCAATCAGATGCACAACCTGACCTTCGCGTTCGACCCGACCCGCCACTCGCTGAGTATTTTTTCGCGCCCAAAGAAAACTTCGAAATGTCTATTTTTAAGCTCAATTGGGATTGATTATGCGCGCCAGCCTGTGACCTGTGACAGAACAGAACACACCATGAACACAATTATGGAGTGCGGCACATGAATCATCAGGCTTTTCTGGTGTGGCTCAACGAGATCGACGACCTTTCATCGAAACAACGGGCTGAAACCGGACGGCTCGTTGCCGGGGTTTCGTCGCTGGAAAGCGTGATCGATCTCCCTGAGGCGAATGTTCGCGAGGCGCGTATCTGTCCGCACTGTGCTTCGGGCGGTGCGATCATCAGGGGCCATGCAAGTGGCCTGGCGAGGTTCTTTTGCAAAGGCTGTCGCAAAACCCCCTGTACACGACTCACCCGATTTTGTGCTTGGCCCTGGGCCAATTTTGGAAGGCTTGGCCTGGATCGAAACGCAGGAGCCTCCTGATTTCGTCGAGCCGAATGCGGAAGATGGATTTTGCGAACCGCCCGTGTGATTTTCCGGGTCGCTTTCGGGTTTCCAGCTTGGCAGATGCAGTTTTTGCCGCCCATGCTACAGCGAGAGCGAGGACGCCGACTGACAGGCTCAGTTTTTTGGCGATGGTGAGGCGGGTATCCTCGAGGTTGAAGCCGCAGGTTTCAGTCTCCGCAAACAAGCATTCAATGGCCCACCGCTTGCGGTATGTTGTTAACGCATGATGCGCAGGCCGGCTGGTGACAAGAATGAGCAACTCTCCGCTCTTGAGGCGCTTGGCGGCAAAGTTCAGCCAGAGGGCTGTTGCATCCCCTGCGCGTCCGAAACGGGCGGAAAAAACATCTCGGCCCTCGGCACGTTCGCAACAAGTCTTTCAGGCTTTGCCGTGTCCCATCCGATGTCGTCACATACTGGTTCGCCTTTACCCGAATGACGAAAGGAACGTCCTGAGCCACCGGAAAAGTCAACCAATCCAGTCCGATAAACTCACGATCCGCCAAGAGGTATTTGACACTCGCCGCTCCAAACCGATCAAAATAACGCGTCATCAACGTCATGCGCTCGCCGGTGTTACTGTTGCCGGCTTTGCCCAAAACCGTCCAGATCAGCGGTACCCTATAGCGACGTGTGGCGACAGCGAGAACCAGAAGGTTCACATCCTTGCGTCCGATCTTCCAGTTCGTGCGGTCAAGGCACAGGTACCACTTATCCGAGAGCCCGGGCATCTGTTGAACCAAGCGCGCCGACCAGTCTTCACCAAGATCAACAAATTGAAAGAAACGCTGCAAGCGGCGGTACGTGCTTTCCACCTTGGCCTCTGTCGGCATCTCGGCGCTGATATGGCTCAGATTGACCGTTCCTGCACTCGCGATGCCGACTACCAAAAGGCAAAGACTTTCAAGGCGGCTATTGCTTGGCGATAGCCCACCGGATAGTTTCAACGCGAGGGTGTCGATCGCTTTGCGGATCATGGGATGCTCCTACGCAAACTGAAGAATCCCTCCGAAAATCACAAATCGATACCCTCAACCACCCCTACTGTCGTGTACAGGGGCCGTTCTGAAAAGAATGAACCGATTTGATCAAGACGCGGCTCCGTGATCGCCTGGAGAGTGGAAACCCAGATGAGTGGGGGCGGAAATTCTTCAATGACATGATTGACCGGTTTGATCGTCATGGCCCCAAGACACGCCTCAAGCTCATCTTTTGCCGCTTGGTTCAGATAAGTGTCAGAATTCCGCGGACGATACTGAGAATTTTGGCGGCGGCATCTAGTGCCTTTGAAAGCTTAGCCAAATCGTTCCTTTTATTGTTTAGATCGTTTGCCGCGGTGTTGAGCGTGTTTGTCGCAGCCCTTATGGATTTTGTCGCATCAGCCCGCGTGGACCGGATTGCGCGCAAAGCACGGTACTCGTCTTCCATCTTGTGACGTTTCGACTGGAGTTCATCCGAACGGTCGAAATGACCTGCCTGATCGAGAGCTACCTCGGTGGTGATGGATTTGCGGATAGCCCGCAACAGTTCTTTCATGAGCGCGTCTATGGCGTCATAGCGAGCGGTGCGTTCGGCGGCAGTGATGGTGGTCATATCAAGTCTCCTCAAGGGCGGAATTCAGATCATTCAAAGCGTTGATGAAGCTCAGCACTTCGGTTGGGGTTGCATTTCTTTTGAGTGCCAAGAGTAGTCCTGCATGGGCTTCACGCATGAGTAGGAAAGTTTCCAAGGGAGTCTCTCTGACAGCTTCAAGGTAGGCCCTATGTCTTGTCTCAACGAGTTGGACATCCTCTGCGGTCGGGTTTCCCTTCGTTTTGAGCGCGCGAGAGGCTTCGATAAGAACTTCAAATGCTTCCTCCGCATTCGGGAATAGGCCTTTGGTTTGCATTGCGGCCAACGCGTTGCCAATAGCCTGATCGGCAGATTCAGCGGCTTGGCGTAAGGCGCGGTATTGTCGGGCACGGGCAGCTTGCGCCGCGAGGACACCGATGGGGCTTGAGACAGCTGTGGCACGCGCAGTTGTCGAGGCAGGGAGGCCCGCGGAGGGAGTATCGGCAAAGCTGCCTACCGCTTGGAAGAGCGCGGCGGAGCGCGTGCCAATCTCGGTGGGCGTGTCTACTTTCACTAGCGCCTCGAACGCATCGAGGTAGCGGCTCAGCGCTGTTGTGAAATGAAGCGTAGAGGTCCAGACACCATCATCGTCGGAAAGCTCGTAAGTTTCGAAGATAACACATTCGTTCAGCGGCGTGCCGATCTCACAACTGAGCGTGATCGGAGAGCGTCCGGCGCGCAGGGCAGCCAGTCTTGCGCGGTTTTGCTCTGCTGCGGCGCGGGGAGTCGCGAATGCTGTTAGCGCCTTATTGGTCGCAACAGCGCTTTCAGAGAAGGTGTCGAGCTCTTTAGTTAGGTCGGGTGTCGCGCAGGCGGCAAGGCCTGCGCAAAGAGAGATAAACATAAGGCGCATTGGGGCCTCCTTTGCTTTGTTATTGGACAATTTGACCAAAGCTTCCGGAATCGAAGCTTCCACCAGTGCCACTTTGCGGTATGGGCACTATGAAAATCTCAGAAGCAGGGGGTGCCAGTTCTTGCTGAAGAGGAACCATTTGCTGATTAGGTATGGTTGGACTCGCGGTATCTGCCATGACTGCTGGGGCAGTCGACAGGATGCGATCAATAACATCTGGTAGCCGCACTAAATTTTGCCCGCCAGATGACGTCGGAACTCCGGGAATAGGTACGACGCGCTGAAAGCGGGCTTGGTAATAGGTGCCGTAAACAAAAGCTAAGCACAGATCGCTGTCATACTCTGGGTGTGTTGCGTCTGTGATGCAGGCGTTGGCCATCTGATCGACAGCTGCGACATGCTGATCGTCAATGTCACTCATCGCCGTCATCGGCCATACGACAAGGTTCAAGGTTACTAGACTAAGACGATTCATTTCATTCTCCCTCTTCTTGCAGTTCGCTCGGATCACCCAACAAGAATCTTGGGGCTCCCAATTCGCGGTTTTCGGATTGGCCCTCTTCTGAGGCTGCTCCCCGGGGAAGGGTTTGATTGGCACTGGCGGTTGAGATCATGACACCGGCTGTCAAACCCAGAGTGTTACGCCAAGCGTTGTGGTCCTCAATGAAGACGGGCAGGTCACGGATATTCGCCACGGGGGACAAATAATTGGCGAATAAAAGTGTGATAGACAGAGTAACGGAACCAAAGAACACCATGATGAGGCCTGGGAAGGTAGAATTGGCCATCAACTTCATCTCAGACGCCTGTATATGAGCCCCGTTGTCGTTGTTGGAACGGACGCGGTCGAACATGAGAACAGAGCCCAAAATTATTGTCACAAGTGAAACAACTATGGCGGCAGCCGAAAGCGAGAAGCGGTAGATCAACGCATATCCTACGCGAGCGGACCGCATATTCTGGATGTCTGATTCAAGAAGAAGACGCTGGCAGTCAGGGTACGAGCATTCCGAAATTAGGCGATTTGTGCCGTACCCCGCGAAGTGTAAGTGCTGCAAAACAGCCGAGACGAATAGATACAATACCAGTAATGTCACGAGCCCAGCCGACGCGATAAATACATAGCGCGCGGCTTGTTTGGAATAAATGTGGCTACTCTCTGACACTGGCCCCTCACTGATTCGATTGTCTTGAAATCAGAAAACAATGAGCCCGTTACGTGCCCGTTAGGTCTGCCTAACGTTCAGCTAACGCCGCCAGCTCAAAATGCACCCGGGACTTCTAGAAGGGTGGCTATCAAGGTCATGAGTTTTCTATTTGCAATGGCATGTAGCGTGCGACGATCTGGTCGGGTGAACGGTGCATGGGCGTTTCAACGGAAGCAACGCACGCTCGTCGTCACACTTTCGGATAGTGCCGGAACCTTTTTGGCCATATCTGACTACGGCGCGGTGGAAGACCCGGTACCATTTCCGACACCGCCTCGTCCAAGTCTTGTTGCGATCCCGCAGGCCTATTCACCGCACGGTACGCGTTTTCTGTTGTGCGAAAACCTGCCTGCTGGCTACGTGTCTGCAGGAGCATTTTTGCCATCGCGTGGCGAGGTGACAGTTGATTGGCATAGTGGGCATCCGTGTTTAAAGGCTCGATTTGTTGCGGGGTTGGATTTTTCAATGTCACGCATCTCCAACCCTGCGCGATGGACAATTTTGGGTAACCGAATTCCTTGGCGCGGTGAGATGGACCCTAAACAAGGGGCATGCGCACAATGACTTTTTTAAATGCTGACTTTGACAGATTGCCGAATCCCCTTAACCTTACCGGATTTAGCGCAGGCAGTTTGGGGGCGGGCGTGGGTGAAATTGGGCAGCACCAGAGTTTAAGGGCATCGCTGGCAGGTGTGTTGAAACTATATACGGAGCACGGGGTCCAAATTCCGTTGACTGGGCTCAAGCGCAAGCGTCTCTTTGCCATCTTGTTACGTGCACCCCAAATGCAATGCACGAACATGGATTTGGAAGATTACCTATGTAGCGGACTTGACGATCCACAAGCCAGCTTGCGTCAGCATCGTCATCAACTGCGTAAAGCGTTGCTACCATTTGGTGGTGACCTGACAGCGACCGATGGTGTGACCCGTCTTGTTGGTGTCACTGATGATACAGAACGTGAAGCAGGCACAGATGCCGGATTCTTTAAGGATCGTGGTGATTTGGCCGACGACGAAGACTTTGAAAACTGGTTTCGTCAAGAACGCAGTCAGTTTGAAAACTTCGTACCGACCTTGGCCGCGCCAATTTCACAACTTACCCAAGGCCGGGCAAAACTAGGGATGATTGCGCCAGTGGCAAACGGGATCGACCTCCAGGGTGCCGTCATAACCGATTGGGTTTCCAATTGCCTACGGGACATTTTTCTGGGCAACCGATTTTTGGATTTTGCGGATTTGCGACGAACACCCGAAGATGTTGGGGAAATGGATTTCTGGATTGAAGTCCGAGTCGCACAGATAAATACAATCGCAGAAATTTCGATTGGGGCTTTTTCAACGGCGAACAATCGCTGTCTCTATAGTAGATCTGTGTCTTGTGTAGCGGACCAATCGTTTTCCCTAGAACGGGAGGAATTGGCCACATTTATAGCTATTTCAGTAAACGCGATTGAGCGAGCCGTCTCCCAATCCTCTCGGTCTAGTCTGATGGCTTGGAATGAAGCACCTTTGTATGAAATCGTCTCGCGGATATTTCGGTTGGAGCCGCGTTCAGTGCTCAACGCAATCGAAGCGTTGGCGACGTATGAAAGCGAAAGCAACCCAGCGTCCGTTTTGTCTTGGCGTGCTTTTGCCAACATGTTGTTGAACGGAGAAAGGCTCGTTTCGGAACCCCAGACAGCATTGGCTGAGGCGGAGGCGCAGATTTATTATGCGCTAGAGTTGGATCCAACTAATCCGACGGCGCTGGCTGTCGCAGCCCACTACCATGCATTTGTGCGCGGGGATTTTGAAATTTCGGATCGGCTGTCCAGAGATGCCCTTGCGATCACACCCTATTCGCCTTTTTCGCGTGATGTTCGTGCGATGTTTGAGCTTTATACTGGCAATCACGAACACGGATATGAACAGGCCAAATTCGCTTCACGATTGGGTCAAGCTAGCCCTTTGGGACACTATGTCGATGCCTCCCTCGTGGTGGGAGCGACTCTCACTGGCAACCATGAAGAAGCAATTCGACATGGCCGTGAAATCCTAGCCCTACGTCCCTCATTCCTGCCTGTCATGCGGCATATGACCGCCAGCTACGCTAGTCTGGGCCGCATCGAAGATATGGCAGTTCTAGTAGAGAGAATCCGCCAGAAGGACCCTGAATTTGGCACGCCGGAGATGCTTACCCCCAATTATGGACTGCCTTCAGAGCGTAGCCGAGATTTAATTACGACAGCCCTTAGAAACAATCAACTATTCAAGGAATGAATCTATGTTCACGATCAGTAGAAGGTCATTTCTGACCGCAACTACCTGCACCTTCGCGTTTCCAAGAGCGAGCTTTTCTCAAGACAATGCAGGGGAACCGGTCACGGTTTCACTACATGAAAGATTGCGGAACGCGGCACTGGTCGAGGACTTTCAGGTTTATCCCAGCTTTAGGCGACGCAGTACTGTTGGGAGCATGCCTGAACCGACAATGGAGGCAAATTACTTTGGGATTCAGATGAAACTAGACGCAACTGATTTTAGTTACGTCCCACGCACTAACCTTGCCAACACGAAGACGAAGACGAAGACGAAGGCACGAACCAAAACCAAAACGAAGACAAAAACCAAGACTAAGACAAAAACAAAATCACCCTTGGCAAATGCTGGAGAGAGAGGGGCACCGGACCTGAACGCCTTTGCTGTCGAAGAGGCAAAGTATATTCAGCGGCTCCATGATCATTTCGACGTTATGCGCAAGTTTACCGATCAACCAACGCTTGGTGGGCAAGATGGTCTCGGTGATCCTACACCCTATGAGCTAATCAAGCCCCCTGTCGTCAATGGCGACGCGTTGGAGGCTGAACTTGATGTGTTGCGCATCTTCAATGCCGAACGCGAAACAAATTCAGACTCTGTGCGCGCAAGGCTGGATGAGACTCTGGCGCAAGTTGATGACATCATAAGTCCCTTTTTGGATCGAATGTATGGTGAGGAAGGTGTGCCCTCGGACATCTTGCAACTGATGAGTCTAATGGAAACGGCAGGGCACTTCATCGTTGCGCCTTACAAAGAGAAATTCAACCGGCCGCGCCCTGCTGAGGTGGACAATTCCATAGCCTACGCATTGCCAGTGCCAAACCATGCGGCGTATCCCAGCGGGCATGCGTTGCAGGCGTATCTCATAGCATTTGGCCTAATGGACACTATGGGCGACAATGGCTCACGTTGTATGGCCTTAATGGAAACTGCAGCGCGCATTGCCGAAAATCGCGAATTTGCCGGTGTTCATTACCCGTCAGACAGCCAAGCGAGCGAGACGCTGGCACGGTTGGTGTTTCCTTTGCTGCGAACTTTGTTTCATGAGGTTTTTGCTGACGCCGCGGCAGCCCAAAGTGCCGATGGCTTGCGAGATTGCGACTTGGGCCGTAACTCGGCTTTGGCGGCAACATGGAACCTAAAACCTGATGTGTCGGATTCTCAAGGCGATAATGGCACTGGCGGAGATCTCGTAGCTACTGGAGCAGACCGAGATTGGCACAAGAAGATCATCGGGATAACGAACGAGAGCTATGAGTCCCCGGCGTTCCCAGTGACGGTCGGATTGGTGGATACGGCGATTGACGTGCTGCATCCCGATCTCATTCGAAACGGTGAATCCGTGATCGATAGATTCCAACGTTACAACATCGATTTTCCCTGTCCTCAGAACGAGCCGACAGCCTTTGGATCGACCGGTACGGCTCATGGGACAGCGATGGCTGGGATCATTGCTGGACAGGAAGTGCATGCGCCAAAGGGCATTGCTCCGGATACGTTCGTCGCAGCGGCGCGGGTTTCGTCATTCTTGAATGACTCTCACGAAAATCGCCTGACGCTTGGCACTTTACTCCAGGACATGGCATTCCCGTCAGATACTCAAGGCGCATTCCAACCGATGGCCGCCATCCTGATCGGCCCACCGATTGAACCTCCAATCGCAGGTTCCTACCTCGTGGATGAAATCGTCGCCGATGAAGAAGGAGATCTGCTTAAGCACTTGCGAGATATGCATGGAAGGATCGCGGCGACCGCAGACGAAAACAGCCGGACGTCCGCTCAGGAAAATTTCGTGAACGCATATCTGGAGTCCAACAAAGCACCTTGTGATCCATTACTACTGTCGATCCTGACATTGCAGCCTTCTGTTCCGATTGTAATCCCAACCGGAAATGAAGGAAGGTCCCAAATGCCATACCCTGGCAACAGTATTGATTACTGGAAAGTTGCTCGCATGCTGGATGATAGTGTCGGGCGCAGCTTATGTGGTTTAATGATGGCGGAAATCCTCGGAGCCGATATGGACGCGATACGGCACGCAGACAACTGGAACGTTGTAGACCAAGAGAATAGTAATCGCCCCCAACGATATGTTCCTGACCCGTTTGTGCTTGGGGGATCGCTCAAAGAGCTGGCCCAATACGTTGATCGTTTTGATCCATCAAGTTTGCAGTCTGACCCGTTTGCAGAAACAGGTATCGTTCTGGTTGGCGCGGCGCTTCCGGATACTGCGGAGTCCAATGTACTGTTACGAGCTTCCTATTCGAACTACGGCGCAGGCGTTGCCGTCTTAGCACCAAGTGCAGCGCACTCAACGCCACCTGCCACCTGTCAGCAACTAGCGGATTGGCAATCTATCGACAGATCAATTGCCACAACTGATCTTTATGGGCACGCGGGGTTTGCTGATGATCCACGGTCGTTTGCTTCAACGGTCGAGAGCCGTCGTGGGTTTGGTGGGACCTCAGCGGCAGCGGCGATTGTGACCGGCATGTTGGCTCGTATCGCTACAGACGCAGGTGAAATCGCTGTTTTAAAAGAAGATTGGGGCATTGAAGCGCGCAAAAAGCTGGTTGGGATGCAAACAATGATCGATCAAACCGAACCCGGCGATGCTGACGCACGGGTCACTCTAAGACTTACTTTGGGAGGCTAAAATGAATTTCCAGAATGGTTTTGCTATATCACTTTGCCTTTGTTTGACGCCCGTATTTGCTCAAGAAGCCGAGCTACAAAGACAATTTAAGGAAGCTGTGAGGCTCCATGCTGAGGTCTGGACCCAGGCATCGCCTAGAACTGAAGAGTTTGAAGTTGGCGTAAATCAGTCACTGGTGCGGGCACGCTGTAATAATTACCCGCAACCGAGACCATGCCCTCATGGCTGACCCGGCGCTCAACAGTCAGAACCGCGTTGTAAGGAATTGCGGGCAACAGTTTCAGACTGGATTGTTCCTCGGCGAAGGCCTCATCAATGACGCGCAAGGTCGTGGCGTGAGTGCGCGGATTGGCAATACCCGTCCGCCATAGGTCGAACCGGGCGTTCAGCTCGTCGATGTTGCGGAACGTCCGCGCCAGAAAGAAGTCCTGACGGATATAGCGGAAAGGTCTTTCGACTTTCCCTTTCGTCTTCGCCCGATAAGGCTGGCACGCACGGGGCACCGTGCCGTAGTGATTGAGCAAAGCAACCAGGGACGTGTTGTAGGTCACAACGCCGCTCTCATCCTCGCCAATCACCGCTGTTTTCATACGATCATAGAGAATGTGTTCCGGTGATCCGCCCATCTCTTCAAATGCCGCGATATGACAGCGCATCACAGATTGCAGGTTCTGGCTCGACACGAACCGACCCCAGAGCCAGCGAGAATGGCCAGGCACCATCGAGAACAGCCAGACCTTGCGCGTGACGCCCGGCTCGTCCGTGAACGAGACACTGAACTCCGCAAAATCCACCTGCGCCTGCTTGCCTGGGGGCGTCTCAAACCGCCGCTCAAACTGTGTACGCGAAGGCGGACGAACTTCCCGCAAAAATGGCTTCAGCGTTGAATAGCTCCCCTCATACCCCGGATCCCTGATCTTGCGCAGAAGGCGGCACCCGGACAAATCAGGAAACGACGCCACCCGTTCGGTCAAATACGCCGCGTAGGGGTCCAGCAAACCCACTCTTGGCGCGCGCGGACCATAGACCGGCGCCACCAACCCTCTCTCGATGTACTTCTTAACCGTCTTGCGGTCGCACCCGACTTTCCGGGCAATGGCTGAAATACTCAAACCTTGTTGATGTAAATCGTTGATCTGTCAATCGCAGAGTAAAATGGGTCCATGTCGCGGCGTAAAAATGGGCCACTTCGGTTGATGTTTTTGTGGCGCTTTTGCACGCGTGCTCGTCACAAAGCTGAAGCGTGCCAAAGCGCATGCTGGCCATAAGGCCAGCATTATTCTGACTGTGATTGCGGGCTGGTTATTTTCGGTTGTTGCGACTGTGTTTGAGCCGATAGCTTTCGCCATTCATCTCGAGGATGTGGACGTGATGGGTTAAACGATCGAGTAGCGCACCGGTCAGCCGCTCAGAGCCAAAGACTTCAGTCCATTCATCGAAGGGCAGGTTCGAGGTTATGATGATGGAGCCGCGTTCATAGCATTGGGATATGACCTCGAAGAGCAGCTCTGCGCCAGATTTGCTGAGCGGTACGAAGCCCAGTTCATCAATGATCAACAGGTTCTGGCTGGTCAGTTGCTTTTGAAGGCGCTGCAATCTCCGCTCATCTTGAGCCTCGATCAGATCATGGACTAATGCCGCAGCCGTTGTGAAGCGCACCTTCAGTCCTCTTTGACATGCAGCCAGCCCAAGTCCCAGGGCGATGTGTGTCTTGCCCGTGCCTGACGGGCCGAGCGCGATGATGTTCTCCCTGCGATTAACGTAATCGCATCGTGCCAGATCCATCGTCAGGGGCTTGTTCAAGCTTGGCATGATCTTGAAGTCAAAGCTATCCAAGCTCTTGGTGCTGGGGAACTTCGCCGCTTTGATGCGCCGTTCAATCATCCGGCGTTCGCGGTCGATCAATTCCATCTCACACAGCCGCGCCAGATAGTGGATGTGATCTTTGTTCTCTGCAGCACAGAGCTGCGCCTGTTTGGCATACTCGCCTTGGAACGTTGGCAGTCGCAGTTGTTTAAGATGATGCCGTAGAAGAATCCGAGGGGCTTCGGTCATGCCGCGGTCCTTCCCATCAAGCTCATGTAACTGGATGGGCGTGTTGTGCCGACATTGGCCTTGGGCAAGTATGGATAGAAGTCCAAATCCAATCGTGGTGGCCGCTTCTCAACCCGACACAGTACAAGGTGTTTTACGGCGTCATAGCCAATTGCACCCATATCTATTGCCTGCTGGATTGCGCCTTGCACAACATCCATTTCGAAGGTCTCCAAAAGGCGCAAGACTTGAACGTATTCTCGCTTGCCCGGCTTACCCATTCTGGCTTCAAGCAGTCGGTGCAGCGTGGCAAATACATCTGGCAAATGCCAACCCTGCAAAGGCGCGGCCTGATCCAGGGCACCCACCTTTTGTTCAAGCAGGGGCAAAAAGTGCAATGGGTCAAAGACCATATCCGCTGATGTGTAGGATCGTTTGTGCCGCGCAATAATCTCATTGCCGCAGCCGATGATAACCTCATGCACAAACCCACGCACATGAACATCGTGGTGCGCATAGGCTACTGGCACCGAGTAATCATTGCTGCGATAGCGCACCATTGAGATCGACGTTGCACGCGTGCTGACGTGATCGCAGGCTTCATATTCTGCGACGGGCAATCCCATCAGAGCATCCAAATCCGACATCAGGCGTGCGCCTATGGTTTGGGTGTGACCCCGCAACGTATCGTCCTGACGTGCTAAACACTTCTCTTCCAAATGTGCGTTCAGATCATCAAAGCTGTCATAGCGAGGTGCGGGAACCATGAAGTTGCGGCGGGTGTATCCAACCATGCCCTCAACGTTGCCTTTATCGTTCCCTCGCGCGGGTCTGCCAAACTTGTCATCAAACAAGTAATGCGACTGCAGTTCCGTAAACCGACGTGTGCGGATGCGCGTCTTATCCCCGAGTATCCGAGCCACGGCGATCTTGGTATTGTCGTAGAGAATGGATTGCGGAATGCCGCCAAAGAATGCAAAGGCGGACACATGGCCATCGCAAAACGCCTCGGTTGTCTCAGCTGGATATCCCTTCACAAACACCGCATCAGAATGTGGCAAGCTCATCACGAAGAAGTGGATCTTGCATTCCACGCCACCGATCACGCCCAGCGTCTCACCAAAATCAACCTGCGCATGGCCCGGCCGATGCGACAACGGCACAAACACCTCTTTGGTGCGCCGTTTTTGCTCGCGCACGTAATAGGTCACCGTGGTCAGGCTGCCGGCATATCCATGCTCATCGCGCAGCCGTTCAAAGATGCGCTTGGCCGTGTGTCGCTGCTTTTTGATCAGGGCTTTGTCTGTGCGCAGTATCTCATCGACCACACCAACATAACCATCAAGCGTTGGCCGCCGAGGCGCTTCCGACCGACGATACCCAGGCGGAAGTTCATGGCGCAGCATCTTCGCGATCGTCTTACGATCTTTGTTCTCTAATCTGTCAATGCGTGTTTCCTGAGTTTCCTGCTTTTGATGTCAGAGGTTGCCTTTGTTCTCTTCGAACTCTGAGGTTCATGATGGGGTTGGCTGGGTGTGGGTCGGCAATGTTGAAACCGCAATCATACCGTTGGTCTTGGCTGTTGCTACAGAATCGGCGCCGTGTCTCACGCCCTCCCTCGGGCATCGTCCCAGATGGGAACTTTGATTTAGGAATCCTCGTTGTCGCCTCGTAAGCCTTACGCGGACTGGAAGTCAGTTTTGTCTCGCATAATGGCATGAAGTATGATTGCCAGACGACGCGCCAGAGCCACTCGGGCCTTTCTCATCGTTGAGCGCGCACCGATTGCGAGGGCCCATGTCTTCAATTTGAGCGGAGCGGCATACCGCGTCAGCATCACATTGGCGGCCTCATAGAGAAGCGTTCTGACGCGCACGTCGCCCCGCTTTGAGATGCTGCCCGTGTAGTCGATTTCACCAGATTGATGCCGTCGCGGCACCAGTCCAAGATACGCCCCCACATCACGCGATTTCCTGAAACGCGACGGATCATCAATTGCTGCGGCAAAGGCCAATGCTGTGATCGGACCGACCCCTGGTACCGTCATAAGGCGCTGGCAGACTTCGGATTTGCGGGTCATCTTTTTGATGTCGCCATCAATGGCTGCAACCGCCGCGAGGATTGCTTCGCGTGCTGCGAACAGTCCGCAAATTGCGGCATGGAGGCCAGGCACTCCATCGCTAACTTTTAGCGCCGCGTTTTTGAATGCCGGAGACAAAGCTCGTGGCAGCCGCACGCCGAAGACGACGACCAGACCGCGGATCTGATTGTCGAGCGTCACACGCTGTCCGACCAGCTTCTTGCGGGCTGCGATCAGCGACCGGATTGCGTGCGCTGACAGTGATTTGACATGGGTCGGCTTGTAGAATCCCGTCCGCGCCAGGTGTGCCAAACCGCGGGCATCATTGCGGTCCGTCTTGTGGCCGGCCAGAGATTTAAGGGCCTGATATGCTTGCCTGCTCTCGATGCAAACAACCGGGACACCAAGCTCCGTCAGCCCATGGTAAAGCATTGGTGCCATCCGTCCCGTTTCAAATACAACTTTGGCACATGGTGGTCCAGAAGCGAGGAAGTCAGCGATCGCTTTTGGTGTTGAGCTCGCTTTTCCTTCACGAATAAGGGCCCCTTCACGATCCAGAATGCAGATATGCGTCTCTTCCATGGACACATCCAAACCAGCAAAATATTCCATTGGTCAGTCTCCTTTTCAATTGCATGTGCATCCAGAATAACAGGGGTAACTGAGTGCTGATCCTGATTACGCCATGTTGAAAAACCGCGCCGCTTCTCGGCCAGACATACCGTCCTTCAAACAAGCACGGCGCACACGACTATAAATATCCACAGAATACATCTCCCGCCCTCCGAATAAACGAAGGGCACAAACTGGCGGACTTTTACTCCGCTACAACTGCGATATGCAGCCGCTTCTGTGGCCCAATATTGCTCCGCGTTTTACATTGATCAAAACGATCTCCTTGATTCCCTGCACTCGGTGGCCCCTGTTGCTCATTATCGGAACCATCAAGCCTGCTTCTCGCGGCAACGACAATTTTCGAATATTTGAGGTTCGAAAATCGCCGTCGCCGCTAATGTTGGGGAATTTTTAATTACCCGTTTTGGGGAGAATACGGCTGCCACTCATACAGGAGTGTCGATCCGCTTCGGCTTGTACCCGTTGGCATAGCCCTGCCGCTCAGGGGTGCGCTCATAATGGTTGGCCTTGAGAAACTGCTCACGCTCGATCTGCAGCGCAAGCTCGAAGAGCTGGCCGAAGATCCGCCCCGGGTCCGTTGCTCCGGTTGCAATCAGTTGTTCCAAAACAGCCTCGATCGTCGTATCGTGTCTCAGGTCCATTTGCTTCCTCCATGAATGTTTTCACCTCCATGGGACAGCACGATGGCGCCGCGTTTTACCGGGGGGCATGCCCCCCGGTAAAACGCCTCACGGCGCAAACCTCCAATAAATTTCCAGACCTCAGGTTACACTACCCTTCCAGTTCACCCGAAATGAAAGTTCATAGTATTGCGGTAGAAGCACACATTGCACTTGCCACAGATAGCGATTTGCATTTGTAGTTCCTGGAGTACGAACCAGATTGGTCGACGTTGAAACCAATTGTGAATGCTCCACTCCGGGTACCTTTGATATTGGCGAGTGAACAGGGTGCGGGGCTTGCAACTGCACGTTTGATTGGTGCGGGCTATGGAATGGATCACTTGGGAACCGCGCGAAGTTGGGAAACGGAGGCTGGCAATCGCCGTCGTAAGGGCACAATGCGATGGATCTGCAATGGTGAGACGCCAAATTGTTCGGTTCAAACCGAAGATGCAGGGAGTATCCGAAACTCTGTGTATGAGGCTCAGCCCATGCGTTTGAAACGGGTCATCTGTTCAGTATAGGATAGCGAACTGATTGCGAGCAGCAACCCATTCTCTGACGCATCTGCCCGCCTTCTCGAAACTGCGGATCGCGAGATAGATTAGCTTGGTTGCGGCGTCATCCGTTGGAAAGCTGCCGCGTGTTTTGGTGGTTTTGCGGATGACCCTGTTGAGGCTTTCAATCGCATTTGTGGTATAGATGATTTTGCGCACGGCTGGCGGGAAAGCGAAGAACGGGATTACCTCTTGCCAGGCTCGCCGCCATGAGGGCGCGATGGACGGGTATTTTCTGTCCCCATTCCGCCTCAAAGTCCGCCAGGGCCTTCTCTGCCTCGCCGTCATGGGTGGCCTGATAAACCCGCTTGAGATCCTTGGCGACGTTCTTGCGATCTTTCCAGCCGCAGAAGTTCAGGGAGTGGCGCACGAGATGCACGATGCATGTCTGGACGGTTGTGTCCGGAAAGGCCGCGTCGATGGCGTCAGGGAAGCCTTTGAGGCCGTCCACAACGGCGATCAGGATGTCTTCGACGCCCCGGTTGCGTAGATTGTTCATCACCGAGAGCCAGAACTTGGCCCCTTCATTATTGGCAATCCACAGCCCCAAAACCTCCCGTTCTCCCTCTTCGGTAACACCCAATGCCACGTAAACAGCCTTGTTTTTAACCTGACGGCTTTCCGCGTCGCGGATTTTGACCCGGAGAGCGTCAAGAAAAACGATCGGATACATCGGTTCCAGGGCGCGGTTCTGGCAGTCCGACACCTCCTCCAGGACGGCATCAGTGACACGGCTGATAAGATCGGCTGACACCTTCAGGCCGTAGACTTCCTCAAGGTGGGCGCGGATGTCACGGGTCGATAATCCGGCGGCATAGAGGCCGATGATTTTGTCATCCATCCCGTCGATCCGGGTTTGGCCTTTCGGGATCAGCTCAGGCTCGAAGCTGCCGTCTCGGTCGCGCGGAATGTCTATGGGTACCGCGCCGTCATTGCCCTTCAGCACCTTGCGGCTCGCCCCATTGCGCCGGTTGGTCTGCTGACTGTCGGGTTCACCATGCGGCTCATAGCCCAAATGCTGGGTCAACTCTGCGCCCAGCATTCGCTCCATCAGCCGGACCTTCAGCTCCTTCATCAGGCCTTTGTCGCCCAGCAAATCCTCGGGCCGTTCAACGCCGCTAAGTAGCTCGTCCAGTAGTTCCTTGGAAATCGTCATTGTCGTCATGCTCCTTCGTTGGTGAAGCATGGGCCAAATTACTCATACACAGAAGGTCGGACACTCTCAAGATGCAACACGCATGTTGGTCGCGTATTCACCTGAACCAGACACGCAAGAGATCAGCTACGCCTGCGTTTTTGACAGTGGGTCACCTTTATTTGCGCAGGTGGAAGGAGATCGTCTTGCTCTAGGGTCTGTTGACAATCATCGTGTTGCAATGAGCATGGCACAGAGGTGCCAGTTGGCAGCGTAGCTTGTATCAGTCTTGTCGTATCTCGTTGCCATGCCTCTGAATTCCTTGATCTTTGCGAAATGGTTTTCGACGGGATGGCGCCACTTGTACATGTGGGTATCGTAGTCCCGTTGAACTTTTCGGTTCGATTTGGGCGGGATGACAGCGGTTGCGCCACGCTCATCAAGGTCTTGCAGGAGCCAGTCGGCGTCGAAGGCTTTGTCGGCCGGCAACGCCCCAAAGGAAACCCCCTTGATCAGAGGAGCGACCCCCTTCATGTCGTGTGCCTGTCCCGGCAAAAGCAGAAACCGGAACAGGTTACCGAGCGCATCGACCAGGGCCACGACCCTGGTCGTCAGTCCGCCGCGAGAGCGTCCGATAGCCTGGTGTTGAGTCCCCCTTTTGCGCCCGAAGCCTTCTGATGAGCTTGAACAATCGTCCCGTCGACAAGGGCATATTCCAGGTCCGGCTCGCCACTCATGGCATTGAAAAGACTCTCGAACACGCCGTTCCCGGCCCACCGACGAAATCGCTTGAACCGGCTGTTCCGGTTGCCAGACCCTTTGGGCAAATCCCGCCATGGGGACCCTGTGCGTACGCGCCATAATACTGCTTCTGTAAACCGGCGATTATTGCGCGCAGTAACACCCGGATCGCCTGCCTTGCCCGGTATAGGCGGCTCAATCTTCTCCCAAAGCTCATCGGAAACAGCCAAACGATTTGCGTCCATCAACACCTCCATTTTGGAAGCTTGAATCAGACTTCAGGCAAAATGGGAACCCCGAATGTCAACAGGCCCTAGTAGGCATCCTCACCCAGACCAGCGTCACCACAGGTTGCGCAAACATCCCTGGTCAAAGTGAGTTCGTTGATCTCACAGACTCAGTATTGCAGACGGAGATTCAAGAAAAAATTGCAGAGCTAGATGAAGCAAACGCTTACGTTTTTGAGACAAGCTCTGTTATTGTGGCGCCTCCGGAGCCTCAGGAGTTTGCTACCTTGAGCGATGGCTAGCCAAAAAAGAAAGCCTGCGGGAACACTTCCGCAGGCTCTCCAGCATTTACCTTGGTTAGATCAAATCAAACCAGACGCTTCGACCAAACGCTCAAAAGAGGTAATGGCCTTGCCTTTAGGCTTGATTGAGTTGTGAGGATGCCAGCGGCCATCATCATCACCGGGTTGAGACCAATAGCTATTGGGATCGTTGATGACTAGGCCAACTAACGTTTCTGCCACTAGATGGCTGCCCAATGGACCCAGTGTTTCGCCATCAGCTTGAACTTCAGCCTCACGGAGGATGTAGTACCAAAGTGGCGTCGCATCGAGCATCCCTGCGCGTTCTAGTGCGTCCCCGCCAGGACCATTGCGCAGTTCTTTCGGCGAAATAGTTTCGATATTGATACCTTGGTCTGCAAAATTTGCGATACAGGCCTGAGCTGACGGAATCGCCAAGCGATAGGACCGCCGCAGGTTTCGTTCGGCAAGGTCTTGCATGCGGGCATGCGTACCTTTGGGTTCGTTAAACATCTCAAGCAAGGGGGGAGCCAAGTGGGTGTCGAGGCGGCGTGCAAAGCGATCCGAAAAAGTGCCGCTTTCATCAAGAAAACGACTCCAATCTACCACCCAATTATCCGGCAGCGTTGGGAATTTCTGAATGTACCCTTGAGGTGAGACGACCACATGCATCGGAGGTGTAGCACCGCCGGTTAGACGGAACAATTGGCGGAAATCCCCTCGCTCTGCCAGAGTACCTGGATCGCGCCCAAAGTGCTTGTTCCAATCATAATCTGCTCTAGCCATAGTATGTCCGAACCGGAAAGCTGCGACCGAGAACTCAAGAGGCATTGGTAGTCGCGAGCCATCACTTGGCCCAACTCGTTGGAAGAATTTCTGATAGATAGGTGCTTTGTCAGCAATCACAGAATCCAGCACATCTTGCTGGCAAATTCGCGGAAGGTAATCGTGTAATACCAGCCATTGGTAGGTCCAGCGTGTGAGATTGCGGGCGAAAATGAACGTGTCCTCGGACGAGAGGTCTGTTGGACCGCCAACATTACCTGCGTTGACGACACAAACATTGTGAAATCGCGCCATCGCAAGATGAGTCTGAGAAACGCCAAGATTTTCATCATTGCGCCCGTCTCCAATGATCGCTTTTTGTCGGTTCACCTCACCCGGCGCAGTGATAAAGGCGTCCCGTAACTCATCAGAAAGCGAGTCGATATCATCAAGATCGATTGTACCGCTGTCAATTAAGCGCCCTAAACGCAATATATCACGCGCCGGATCTTCCGGTTTCTCTACAGTCAGCTGTCCGGTTGGCGTTGACGTACCCAATCGTAATTTAGCTTTCCATTTCGGATGACGTAGCAGCTTCTCGTCGACGATTTCTGTCGCGAGACTGCCTTGCAGCACGGCTCCGCCATAGAGACTGTCCAGATCCAATCGACCAGTGCGTAGGTTCGCTACGTTCGCCTCTACCTCAACCGGCTCAAGGGGAACCAAATCGCGCACGTCGATCTCGGATACAGAAATTTCACGGTCGGTGCCTGCAGTGATGTCGTGATCGATAAATTGGCCGATATATGTGAATGCTGCGGGAACCTGAGAATTGTCATGACTCTGCGGAGCCTGGTCAATCATTTCAACAGCAATTTCTCGCAGTGCAGAAACAGTTTCTGCACCGGTTGGAACTCCCGATGCACCTTCGCAGAGATAACCAAACATTCCTAGATTCCCCTGATTCCATTCGGGATACTCTTCGTCGGGTCGATACCCACAGGCGTCGCGGGCTAAGCGCTTGGTGCCTGCCATGTAGGCGTCATAGTTATATATTGCGTGACCGCCATGGCCTTTCATGAATAGCATTTAGTGTCCTCCAGATTGATTGACGCGGACAGAAAGAATGCCCGTTCTTTGATAATGTGGAGGGGACGTGAGCCGAACGTTAGCTATACGTTATGTCCTTGATCTCGCGTTAAAGAGACACCAAGTCGGATGGAACGGGGCATCGTTGCACGCTGGTTTCGCGCACCCCCCGTGATTCGAATGTACGCGGTCAAAAATCCGTGAGACCACGTCGCGCTAATTTGCAGTCATACATTGGATTGCACCGCCAAACAGCACTCAGCAAGGCTTGCAGAGCGCTGTGGCGGCGAGGTCTTCGTTCATACCGGGTTCATATACGATATTTGCTTCGTCCAGGTGCTTTTGAGCCCTTGGAAACTCTCTGTCCAACGCCCCGAGTGGCGAGCTGCGGTAGCCGGTCACGTATCCAGCTGTCCTTGGAATAAGCACGGGTTAATCGTGACTTGTGCGCCTTCACCAAAAGGACCGGTGTATCGGGCGCATGCACCGGAGCGGATCAGATGACAGAAAGCTTACTGGTTAGGATCGAAGGTATTGAGACCTGGGATCACTCATGCTGCCAGAATGCCTGGATTGCCATGACAGGCATCGCGCCAGGATCACGCTTATCACTTCGGTTCCTGTGCAAGGCCCTGATATTTGAGCTGCAGTGTAAAGAGCTGGACGGTCATTCCGTGGCAATCCGGCGGCAGTTGCGCGCCGGAACAAAATCTACGCCTGCGTCCGCCCAAGCCCTTACGCCTGACATGCAGCTTGTTAGGGAACAGGCATCCTAAACCACTCAAAAGGCCAAAAAAACCGGAGCAAGTGCGCGAAGTTGCGCTCTTACTCGACAAAAGTTGGGTTTCTCACCGGACAAGTTGCGATTCATGCCGGACGGCACAGTAAGAATAGTTGGCTGTGCGGTCGGTGTGCTGCTAACCGGTCTCTCCCGGATTTCTCCGGAAATTCAGGGAAAAAAACAGGGGAAAAATTGCCCGGGTACAGGGACCTGTCTGTGGCAGTGTGCAGGCCCGCAATTTCCTGCCGGACTCCTGTTCCTGTGTGGAACCGGCCTGCGGTCGGCGGGCAGGGAACGGGTATTGCCAGGGTGTCGGCAACCGGCCCGACCGGCTGTCAGCTGCGCCTGTGCAGACCGGACATCCCCGGTCGCCGGTTCACACCGCGCCCCGCTTGCCTCCCGGCGGACCATCCCTGCATGAAACCGCAGACTGAACCGGACCGCCGCGCCGGTCTTCCTGACCGGAAACGCAGGGCTCGGGGCACCGGTCAGGACGGCGGGCAGGGCAGGGCTGTCCATGGTGTCGTTCCCGGCCTTGCCTCGCAGGTGGCGTTACAGGGCGGACCGGTCCGGCACATGTCAATCCGGTCATCAGCCACCGGCATCCCGACATCTGTCCGGATGAAACCCGGGGTCGCGCAATTCCCCCGGCCCGGGCCGGAGCAGATCCCTATCCCGGCCCGCATGTCCGGCCGACCTGTTGTCAGCAACAATATACGCGGGGCGCCGCTCATCCGGGAAACCGGGCAGCCGGATGCAGGGCACGGGATCCATGCCCGTCTCCCGCGCCGTCGGCACACGGTCCTGCCCCGGCAATAACGGTGTTGCCCCCGGCGAACAGGACGGGACCGGTAAAACCGGGTCCCCTGATCGACACCGCGATCTGCCGGACCTGATCCGCAGAACGGGTGCGGGAATTCAGGGCACGGGGACATCCGGCGGCAGCCGCCCGATCTCGGGAATGGGGGCAGGACCGGAGCGCGCTGCGTCGCGCGAAGGGCTTTTTTTGCCGCTGGCCATGCCGGACCTCCCGGCGATTTTTTCACCGCCGGTACCCCGCAAATTCCGGCGCGACCCCTTCGGCGGTTTCCCCGCGCGTTTCGGGAGGGCATTTCGTTTCGGCGGGGAGGGGCATTTCGTTTCGGATGACCCGTCGGAAAAAATTTCCCGAATGGTTGCAATCGGTTGTCGGCGGCACGAAAATCTGAAACGAAACGAAATGCAAAAAAATCGGCACGCAGAAGTAGGAAGGTGCGGCACATAACACCCACAAGCCGTCCCCGCCGGGAAGGACCCGTGGTTTCCGAACACCGGGAGCGGCCCCTGGTGGCAGCCAACGTGCCTTTGGCAAGCCGTTCCATCCGTTCCCTGCGGCGCAACGCGGCCTTTTCCCGGGGGAAAGGGTGGGCGGACACCCTGAAATCACCTGGCGGATCAGAACTGTACGGTCGGGCGGATCAAATTGCAACGCGCAGGCATTGGCGACATCACTGTCGCTAAAACGCGATTGTGTCGCTGACACACGACAGGGGTATCGCATGAATGGCATCCTTTGGTTTGCCTTGATCTTCTGTCTCTGATTCAGTTTTCCAAAGTTTATGTCCGCAGGACGCCGCTTTGGAAAATGCCGTTTTGTTTCAATCTTTTGCCTCAACTATCAGCGATCCACGCCAACAGACGAAGGTTCTTTATCCGCTTGATGAGGTTCTGCTTTTGAGCCTTTGCGGGGTTGTGTCCGGCTGCGGGAGTTTTGTCGATGTTGCCCTCTACGGTGAGGAAAAGCCGGAATTCCTGCGCAAATGGGCTCCATTTGAGCATGGCACACCCTCCCGTGACACGCTTTCGACGGTGTTCCGGGCGCCTGATCCCGAAGAGTTCAGCGCAGCTTTTGCAGTATGGGCGTCCGGGTTGGCCGCGCGCATTGGTGGAATGGTTGTGGCCATTGATGGAAAGACGGCGCGCGGGTCCAGAGCCGGTGGAGAAACACCTCTGCATCTGATCCCGGCCCGGTGCGACGACCCGCGGCTTGTGCCTGGTCAGCAAGCCAGTGCGCACAAAAGGAACGGGATCAGGGACATCCCCGTGCTTCTGGATTTGCTTTTCCCTGAAGGGGCGACCGTGACCCTGGATGCGATGGGATGTCAGCGTGAGGTCGCCGCGAAAATCCGTGACAAGGGTGCTGACTATGTGCCGGCACTGAAGGGCAATCAGGGGCTTCTCCATGAGGACGTGAAACTGTGGTTTGAAGAACAGGATCGGGAAAACACAGAGTCATTACAGACAGTTGACGGCGACAGGGGCGGGATTGAAACGCGAACATATACCCAATGAGATGCCATCGACCGGTTGAAAAAGCGTCACCCCCATCGGGAGGGTCCGGCCAGCATTGGTCGCGTCGTCCCGGTCAGGGAAAGTAATGGCAAGACGACGGGACAGGCGCGATACTTCATCCCGTCCCTGCCGAAAGACGCCGCGCGCCTTGCCCATGCGGTACGCTCTCATCGGGGAATTGAAAACCGTCTGCACCGGGTGCTCGATGTCACCTTCCGCGATGACGACAGCCGGGTGGGAAAAGATCATGCCCCCGCCAGCTTCGCCGTCATCAGGCACATCGCGATGAACCTGCCCGGCAAGGCCAAAAGCAAACACTCGCTCCGGGGAATGCGCAAAAAGGCAGGCTGGAACAACCGTTTCCCGCTTCAAATCCTCGCGCCGTGAAACTCATGCGATTCCCCTGGTCTCCGCCGAAGGTTTCGTGGTGCATTGTTAATCTCCGTGCTCCTCTGCAGCGGGATTGTGCGAATCCTTCCCGACAGGATTTGATCAAATTCTCAATGCGACACAAACACAAAGGAGAGGACACAGTTATGGCCTTGAGAATAAACGACACCGCCCCTGATTTTGTAGCTGATACAACCGAAGGTGAGATCAGTTTTCACGATTGGATCGGTGACGGTTATGCAGTGATGTTTTCACATCCCAAAGATTTTACACCGGTTTGTACGACCGAGCTTGGAACGATGGCCGGGATGTCTGGTGAATTTGCCAGCCGAAATGCCAGGATTATCGGTATTTCCGTTGACCCGGTTGAGGATCATCACCGCTGGAAGTCGGATATTACCACAGTCACCGGCAACGAGGTAAGCTATCCGATGATTGGCGATCCGGAGTTGAAAGTGGCCAAACTATACGAGATGCTGCCCGCCGGTGCCGGTGACAGTTCTGAAGGGCGGACCCCGGCGGACAATGCCACAGTACGTACCGTGTTCATTATCGGCCCGGACAAGAAGGTCAAATTGTCGCTGACCTATCCAATGACCACCGGACGGAACTTTGACGAGATTCTGCGGGCGCTTGATTCGATTCAATTGACCGCCAACCATCAGGTGGCGACCCCTGCAAACTGGAAAAGCGGCGAGGACGTTATCATTACGCCCGCAGTTTCCAACGAAGACGCAAAAGAGCGCTTTGGCGAATTCGAGCAGGTTCTGCCCTATCTGCGCAAGACCAGGATGCCAGGTTGAGTCTGTTCGATTGATCAGTATCGAGACCCCTGTGGCAGTGCGCTGCGGGGGGGCCTTTGCGCAAAAAGTCGACTTTGGCCCATAAACCAGGCCGCTCGATTTGAGAGAAGGTCAGCGTCATTCAGGCAGCGTCGGGGGATACAGGTTTTTCCGAAAGTGCTTTCCTCGTAGCCGACGAGCCGTCCATAGTCCGCTTGCCGGAACTGCCCGTCGAACCGGTGGACGGTGTTGCCCTGACGGCTGTCGCGCAACGCCGCCGACGCCGGACCGGACAGTCCGGGCGCGTCATCGCGCTCGCGTATCACAGGGAGACCGCCATCCGAACCGGGCTGCGTACCCCGGAACTCCAGCCGCCCCCGGTTGTCAATAACCGCCCGGTCACCCCGCTCGAAACCCGCACCCCGGGTGATCCATGAAATCCGCCCCGGCATCGTCGCCCCTGATTTATGTCGCAAAGGCCAGGGTATTGATATCGCAAATGCCGCAGTCAGGACAGCGAAACCGGCGGGTTGCCTGGCGAATGTGGGTTTACCGGGGGGCAGGCCCCCGGTAAAACGCTTCACGGTGCAAACCGGCGGCGAATTTCCGGATGGACATCAGGCTACACCACCAAAGAGAACGGCCAGGGTACCCGTCTCAAGGGACTTTTGCATTAACCGGACAGGATCCTTGCGATGAATATCCTCTTTGTGCACCGGAATATGCCGGGCCAGCATCGGAAATTGCTGATGTGGCTGGTTGCACAGGGGGGACATCGGATCGTGTTCCTGACACAGCGCAAGGATGCGCCCTGGATCGACGGGGTGATGACCGTGGTCTACAAGTCGCATCACAAGCCCGGGGCCGGGGCCTATGGGCTGTCTAGGGTCTGGGAAGAGGCCACCGGCGCGGGGTTTGCCGCCGCCATGGCCGTCCACGCGCTGGAGAAGAACGAGGGCTTCCGGCCCGACCTGATCCTGGGCCATACCGGCTGGGGTGAGTTGTTGTTCATGAAACAGATCTGGCCGGATGTGCCGATCCTGGGGTTCTTTGAATATTTCCATAACGCCACAGGCGGTGTGGTGGGCTTCGACCCGGACGATCCGGTTTCGGATCACACGCCGTTCCTTATGGAGGCCCGCAACGTGGTGCCCTGTGCCAATATCGAGCATGTGGATCCGGGCCATGTGCCGACCGTCTGGCAAAAGAACACCTTCCCGGCCTCGTTCCATCCGAAACTCCATACCTGCCATGACGGGATCCGTACCGACCGACTGGGTCCCGACCCGGATGTGTCCCTGTCGCTGGGCCGGCTGGACCGGCCGGTCACGCGCGGGGATGAGGTGTTCACCTGTATGGCCCGCAATCTGGAACATGTGCGCGGCTTTCACATCTTCATGGCCGCGCTGCCCCGGATCCTGACAGCCCGTCCCCGGGTCCGGGTGCCGGTGGTGGGCGGCGACAGCGTCTCCTGTGGTCGCAAGAGCGGGCACCCCGGGGGGTTGCGCGCCGAACTGACCGGGAAACTCGGCGACAGTGTCGACTGGAACCGGGTGCATTTCCTGGGGAGGGTACCCTGGTCCAGCTTTTGCCAGGTGGTTCAGATCAGCCGCTGCCATCTGCATCTGACCATGCCGTTCGTGATGAGTTGGTCGCTGCTGGAATCAATGGCGATGCAGGCCACCATCGTGGCCCCGGACGTGCCTTCGGTGCGCGAGGCAATCACCCATGGCGAAACCGGATTGCCGGTGGATTTCCTTGATGCGGATGCGCTGGCGGATCAGGTAATCGACGTGCTGGCCAATCCCGGCGCCTGTGCGCATCCGGGCCCGGCGGCGCGGGCGCATGTGGTCGGGACATATGATTTCAGGACCCTGTGCCTGCCGGAGCATATCCGGCGGATGAACACCCTCGTGCCGAAAAAGCTGCGGATTGCCGTGCCGGGCTGAAACCGCTTCGGGGCGGGGGCCGGTTGTCTATGGCACCCGCACCCTCCGGGGGTTCCATGAAACCTCGCCCGCCCCGCACCGTCATCGACACCCTGATTGATATCGAAAATGCCGCGATCAGAACAGCGAAACCGGCGGTTTACCCGGGAGCTGCGGGTAAGGATCACTCCGGCCTGAATACCCGAAACGGATGATGAAATACGCCCGCAGAGACTTTCGGTGTATCCGGGGGGTATATCCGCCCGGATAAAGCGTCTCTGTCAGAAACATCGATTTTCAACCCACTGATAACACCGCATAAAACCGCTTCAAATCTGCAGGGGACAAAACCGGCGGTGTGGCTGGCTGTGCGGTCGGTGTGCTGCCAACCGGTCTCTCCCGGATTTCTACGGAAATTCAGGGAAAAAAACAGGGGAAAAAACAGGGGGAAATTGCCCGGGTACAGGAACCTGTCTGTGGCAGTGTGCAGGCCCGCAATTTCCTGCCGGACTCCTGTTCCTGTATGGAATGTTCCTGTGTGGAACCGGTCAGGACGGCGGGCAGGGCAGGGCTGTCCATGGTGTCGTTCCCGGCCTTGCCTGCGGTGGCGTTGCAGGGCGGACCGGTCCGGCACATGTCAATCCGGTCATCAGCCACCGGCATTCCGACATCTGTCCGGATGAAACCCGGGGTCGCGCAATTCCCGCGGCCCGGAGCAGGTCCCCGTCCCGGCCCGCATGTCCGGCCGGCCTGTTGTCAGCAGCAATATACGCGGGGCGCCGCTCATCCGGGAGACCGGGCAGCCGGATGCAGGGCACGGGATCCATGCCCGTCTCCCGCGCCGTCGGCACACGGTCCTGCCCCGGCAATAACGGTGGTGCCTCCGGCGAACAGGACGGGACCGGTAAAACCGGGTCCCCTGATCGACGCCGCGATCTGCCGGACCTGATCCGCAGAACGGGTGCGGGAATTCAGGGCACGGGGACATCGGGCGGCAGGCGCCCGATCTCCGGACTGCGGGCAGGACCGGAGCGCGTCCCGTCGCGCGAAGGTTTTTTTGCCGCTGGCCATGCCGGACCTCCCGGCGGTTTTTTTCACCGCCGGTATCCCGCAAATTCCGGCGCGACCCCTTCGGCGGATTCCCCGCGCGTTTCGGGAGGGCATTTCGTTTCGGCGGGGAGGGCCATTTCGTTTCAGATGACCCGTCGGAAAAAATTTCCCGAATGGTTGCAACCGGTTGTCGGCGGCGCAAATCTGAAACGAAACGAAATGCAAAAAAATCGGCACGCAGAAGTAGGCAAGTGCGGCACATAACACCCACTTGCCGTCCCCGCCGGGAAGGACCCGTGATTTCCGAGCAACAGGAGCGGCATCCGGTGGCAGGCAACAGGCCGTTGGCAGAGGTCGCTTACGGCTGGGGGCGGAATAGTACGCCAAGGGATTGCGCTCTCTAACGCGATATAGAATTCGCGGTGTGCATAAATCTCGTTCCAGGGTTTGTGACCACATTTTCTGAGTAAGATAAATCGGCATTAGGGAGTGCCGATTTCAGCGGTTCTTCGGCGCCTTTGGCTGGATGTGGATCGTAGTCCCCATGAATGGCTGTGACCGGGCAACCGATTTGGGCGATGTCCTCCAATAGCGCACCAGATTGCCGGCAATAGCGCGCCAGATTGCAACATCCAGTTATTGAAATCCTAGTGTTCAGCACCTGACATAAGATTCCCACTGTCGGTTTTCTGTGCCATACCCGGCCCATGAGACGCACTGACATGTGCCTTTACCTTGGCCCCGCCGAGCGTTCTGAGCTTCAAGCCCTGATCGCCAACCGCAACAGCCCTCGCAAACTGGTCTGGCGGGCCGAGATCGTACTGGCAACGGCGGATGGTTGCGGCACGTTTGAGATCATGCGGCGGGCGGGCACTTCGAAACCTACCGTGTGGCGTTGGCAGCAACGCTATCTCGATGAGGGTGTAGCTGGCCTCAAACGTGACAAGACCCGACCTTCGCGGGTGCCGCCGCTGCCGATTGCGACACGATTGAAGGTGATCGCCAAGACAGTTCAGGAGTCCCCTGCGAATGCCACTCACTGGAGCCGCAGCCTGATGGCCGAGGCCGTGGGTATTTCGCCTTCGAGCGTGGGACGCATATGGGCCGAGGCGGGCCTGAAGCCGCACCTCACGAAAGGGTTCAAGGTGTCGAACGATCCGCTGTTCGAGGAGAAAGTCGCCGATATCGTCGGGCTCTACCTTGACCCGCCGGAGCGGGCGGTGGTGCTGTGCGTCGACGAGAAGTCGCAAATTCAGGCACTTGATCGCACCCAGCCGGGATTGCCGCTCAAGAAGGGTCGCGCCGCCGCCATGACCCATGATTACAAACGCCACGGCACGACCACGCTGTTCGCCGCCCTTGATGTGAAGACGGGCACGGTCATCGGCAATTGCATGCCCCGCCACAGAGCCAGGGAGTTCCTGAAATTCCTGCGCAGTATCGACAAGGCCACGCCAGTGCGATGCGAGGTCCATCCGGTGCTCGACAACTACGCCACCCACAAGACACCCGAGGTCAAGGCCTGGCTCGAAAAGCACCCCCGCTTCAAGCTGCATTTTACCCCCACCAGCGCCTCATGGCTGAACCTGGTCGAGCGCTTCTTCGCCGAGATCACCGCCGGGCGCATCCGACGCGGCAGCTATTCCAGCGTCGATGACCTGGAGGCTGCGATCTACGACTATCCGGCGCTCCACAACGAGAAACCGAAGCCTTTCAAATGGACCAGGAGCGCCAAGGATATCCTCACCCGAGAACGCCGCGCACTCGACACGCTGGATGAAATCCGCGGAAATAGGTAAGAAGTGTCAGACTCTGAACACTAGGGCGTGTTGACGATCATCTCGAATTGATGGCGGCGGAACATATGTAGATCATCGCAGAGAAGCTCGTATCTGTCTTGCAAGCCCGCATGGCGATGCGCTTGAACTCCTTGAGTTTGCAAAAGAAGTTTTCCACGAGGTGACGCCATTTGTAAATTTCCTTGTCGAATTTCCGAGGCTCCAGACGGTTGCTTTTCCGAGCGATCACCGCGTCGGCACCACGCCGGTCCAGTTCATCGAAAAGCCAGTTTGCATCGAATGCCTTATCGGCGGGCAGCGTATCAAATTTGTGGCCTTCGATCAGTTCGGGGACACCGATGATATCGTGGCGTTGACCGGGCATCAGTACGAAATCGACGAGGGTCCCCAGAGCATCGGTCAGCGCAAGGATTTTACTCGTGATCCCACCTCGTGACTTGCCTATGGCCTGACTTTCAGTCCCCCTTTTGCTCCCTGTCCATGTCGGTGAACTTTGATAATGGCTCAATTAGCATTGATTATGCGTGCCAACCTGTGACAGCACAGAACATGAACAAAATTATGGGGTGCGGCACATGGATCATCAGGCTTTTTTGGTGTGGCTCAACGAGATCGACGACCTTTCATCGAAACAACGGGCTGAAACCGGACGGCTTGTTGCCGGGGTTTCGTCGCTGGAAAGCGTGATCGATCTCCCTGAGGCGACTGTTCGCGAGGGGCGTATCTGTCCGCACTGCGCTTCGGGCGGTGCGATCATCAGAGGCCATGCAAGTGGCCTGACGAGGTTCTTTTGCAAAAGCTGTCGCAAAACCTTCAACGCGCTGACCGGGACGCCGCTTGCCCGCTTGCGCCACAGGGACAGATGGGCAGAGTTTGCAGCTTCCCTGCGCGACGGCGAAACGGTAAAGGCGTCCGACGGGCGTTGTATGGTGGCCGACACCACAGCTTTTCGTTGGCGTCATCGCTTTCTTCAGGCTGTAACGGTCGGTGCGGTCAAGCTGTGCGGGATCGTCGAAGCCGACGGGACGTTCTTTCCGCGCAGCCGGAAAGGGGGCCGTAATCTCTCCGGAAAAGCCCGCAAACGCGGGGGAAAGACCTCAAAACGCGGATTGTCGAAGGAGCAGGTTCCGGTCCTCGTTGCGGTCGGCCGATCAGGCACCGCCATCAGTGCTGTCTTGCCTGCGGTGACAGCCGAACATCTCAAAACGGTTCTGCAGCCACGTCTTGATGGGGACGCTCTCCCGGTGACCGATGGCTGCACCGGGTACCCGCCCTGCGCCGCAGAAATGGGCGTCAGCCATGAAAGTCTCAACCGGACCGCCGGAGAACGTGTCCGTGGTGAATTGCACATTCAAACCGTGAACAGTCGGCATGAGCGGTTAAAGACCTTTCCGCGCCGCCATCGGGGTATCGCAACCAAATACCTGGACAGCTGCCTTCGGTGGTTCCACCTTGCCGTCCTTCCGAGCCACCAAACGCCGCGCGCGATACTTGCCGCAGCAGCAGGCATCCTGCCTGTAACACGCCACGCATAATCAATGCTAATTGAGCCTTGATAATTGTCCCATCAACCATCGCGTATTCCATATCAAAACCCTCTGATAATGCACCGAAAATGCGCGTGAACACATCCCGACGCACCCAGTGACGGAAGCGTTTGAACACAGAATTCCAGTTTCCGAACTCCGCAGGAAGGTCACGCCACGGCGCACCGGTTCTGGCGATCCAGAGCACTGCCTCAATGAACATTCGTCCATCGCCGCCAGTTTGGCCAGGGTCGGATTTCTTGCCAAGGCAATGCGGTTCCATCAATGCCCATTGCCGGTCCGTCAGTATCAAACGTGCCATCTTATGCTCCCATGGTTTCGAAGCTTGAATCAGAATTCACACCCAAAAGGAACCCTGATCGTCAACACGCCCTAGGTGCCTTACGCTATATATGCGTTGTGACTCGTCAAGCCGCGTGCCGGGCGGGAGCAGCGGTGACCCGGGCCTCACAAAAGGACCGGTTGCCAGCCGCACTGTCAATCGCAGAGTAAAATGGGTCCATGTCGCGGCGTAAAAATGGGCCACTTCGGTTGATGTTTTGTGGCGCTTTTGCACGCGTGCTCGTCACAAAGCTGAAGCGTGCCAAAGCGCATGCTGGCCATAAGGCCAGCATTATTCTGACTGTGATTGCGGGCTGGTTATTTTCGGTTGTTGCGACTGTGTTTGAGCCGATAGCTTTCGCCATTCATCTCGAGGATGTGGACGTGATGGGTTAAACGATCGAGTAGCGCACCGGTCAGCCGCTCAGAGCCAAAGACTTCAGTCCATTCATCGAAGGGCAGGTTCGAGGTTATGATGATGGAGCCGCGTTCATAGCATTGGGATATGACCTCGAAGAGCAGCTCTGCGCCAGATTTGCTGAGCGGTACGAAGCCCAGTTCATCAATGATCAACAGGTTCTGGCTGGTCAGTTGCTTTTGAAGGCGCTGCAATCTCCGCTCATCTTGAGCCTCGATCAGATCATGGACTAATGCCGCAGCCGTTGTGAAGCGCACCTTCAGTCCTCTTTGACATGCAGCCAGCCCAAGTCCCAGGGCGATGTGTGTCTTGCCCGTGCCTGACGGGCCGAGCGCGATGATGTTCTCCCTGCGATTAACGTAATCGCATCGTGCCAGATCCATCGTCAGGGGCTTGTTCAAGCTTGGCATGATCTTGAAGTCAAAGCTATCCAAGCTCTTGGTGCTGGGGAACTTCGCCGCTTTGATGCGCCGTTCAATCATCCGGCGTTCGCGGTCGATCAATTCCATCTCACACAGCCGCGCCAGATAGTGGATGTGATCTTTGTTCTCTGCAGCACAGAGCTGCGCCTGTTTGGCATACTCGCCTTGGAACGTTGGCAGTCGCAGTTGTTTAAGATGATGCCGTAGAAGAATCCGAGGGGCTTCGGTCATGCCGCGGTCCTTCCCATCAAGCTCATGTAACTGGATGGGCGTGTTGTGCCGACATTGGCCTTGGGCAAGTATGGATAGAAGTCCAAATCCAATCGTGGTGGCCGCTTCTCAACCCGACACAGTACAAGGTGTTTTACGGCGTCATAGCCAATTGCACCCATATCTATTGCCTGCTGGATTGCGCCTTGCACAACATCCATTTCGAAGGTCTCCAAAAGGCGCAAGACTTGAACGTATTCTCGCTTGCCCGGCTTACCCATTCTGGCTTCAAGCAGTCGGTGCAGCGTGGCAAATACATCTGGCAAATGCCAACCCTGCAAAGGCGCGGCCTGATCCAGGGCACCCACCTTTTGTTCAAGCAGGGGCAAAAAGTGCAATGGGTCAAAGACCATATCCGCTGATGTGTAGGATCGTTTGTGCCGCGCAATAATCTCATTGCCGCAGCCGATGATAACCTCATGCACAAACCCACGCACATGAACATCGTGGTGCGCATAGGCTACTGGCACCGAGTAATCATTGCTGCGATAGCGCACCATTGAGATCGACGTTGCACGCGTGCTGACGTGATCGCAGGCTTCATATTCTGCGACGGGCAATCCCATCAGAGCATCCAAATCCGACATCAGGCGTGCGCCTATGGTTTGGGTGTGACCCCGCAACGTATCGGCCTGACGTGCTAAACACTTCTCTTCCAAATGTGCGTTCAGATCATCAAAGCTGTCATAGCGAGGTGCGGGAACCATGAAGTTGCGGCGGGTGTATCCAACCATGCCCTCAACGTTGCCTTTATCGTTCCCTCGCGCGGGTCTGCCAAACTTGTCATCAAACAAGTAATGCGACTGCAGTTCCGTAAACCGACGTGTGCGGATGCGCGTCTTATCCCCGAGTATCCGAGCCACGGCGATCTTGGTATTGTCGTAGAGAATGGATTGCGGAATGCCGCCAAAGAATGCAAAGGCGGACACATGGCCATCGCAAAACGCCTCGGTTGTCTCAGCTGGATATCCCTTCACAAACACCGCATCAGAATGTGGCAAGCTCATCACGAAGAAGTGGATCTTGCATTCCACGCCACCGATCACGCCCAGCGTCTCACCAAAATCAACCTGCGCATGGCCCGGCCGATGCGACAACGGCACAAACACCTCTTTGGTGCGCCGTTTTTGCTCGCGCACGTAATAGGTCACCGTGGTCAGGCTGCCGGCATATCCATGCTCATCGCGCAGCCGTTCAAAGATGCGCTTGGCCGTGTGTCGCTGCTTTTTGATCAGGGCTTTGTCTGTGCGCAGTATCTCATCGACCACACCAACATAACCATCAAGCGTTGGCCGCCGAGGCGCTTCCGACCGACGATACCCAGGCGGAAGTTCATGGCGCAGCATCTTCGCGATCGTCTTACGATCTTTGTTCTCTAATCTGTCAATGCGTGTTTCCTGAGTTTCCTGCTTTTGATGTCAGAGGTTGCCTTTGTTCTCTTCGAACTCTGAGGTTCATGATGGGGTTGGCTGGGTGTGGGTCGGCAATGTTGAAACCGCAATCATACCGTTGGTCTTGGCTGTTGCTACAGAATCGGCGCCGTGTCTCACGCCCTCCCTCGGGCATCGTCCCAGATGGGAACTTTGATTTAGGAATCCTCGTTGTCGCCTCGTAAGCCTTACGCGGACTGGAAGTCAGTTTTGTCTCGCATAATGGCATGAAGTATGATTGCCAGACGACGCGCCAGAGCCACTCGGGCCTTTCTCATCGTTGAGCGCGCACCGATTGCGAGGGCCCATGTCTTCAATTTGAGCGGAGCGGCATACCGCGTCAGCATCACATTGGCGGCCTCATAGAGAAGCGTTCTGACGCGCACGTCGCCCCGCTTTGAGATGCTGCCCGTGTAGTCGATTTCACCAGATTGATGCCGTCGCGGCACCAGTCCAAGATACGCCCCCACATCACGCGATTTCCTGAAACGCGACGGATCATCAATTGCTGCGGCAAAGGCCAATGCTGTGATCGGACCGACCCCTGGTACCGTCATAAGGCGCTGGCAGACTTCGGATTTGCGGGTTCTCTAATCTGTCAATGCGTGTTTCCTGAGTTTCCTGCTTTTGATGTCAGAGGTTGCCTTTGTTCTCTTCGAACTCTGAGGTTCATGATGGGGTTGGCTGGGTGTGGGTCGGCAATGTTGAAACCGCAATCATACCGTTGGTCTTGGCTGTTGCTACAGAATCGGCGCCGTGTCTCACGCCCTCCCTCGGGCATCGTCCCAGATGGGAACTTTGATTTAGGAATCCTCGTTGTCGCCTCGTAAGCCTTACGCGGACTGGAAGTCAGTTTTGTCTCGCATAATGGCATGAAGTATGATTGCCAGACGACGCGCCAGAGCCACTCGGGCCTTTCTCATCGTTGAGCGCGCACCGATTGCGAGGGCCCATGTCTTCAATTTGAGCGGAGCGGCATACCGCGTCAGCATCACATTGGCGGCCTCATAGAGAAGCGTTCTGACGCGCACGTCGCCCCGCTTTGAGATGCTGCCCGTGTAGTCGATTTCACCAGATTGATGCCGTCGCGGCACCAGTCCAAGATACGCCCCCACATCACGCGATTTCCTGAAACGCGACGGATCATCAATTGCTGCGGCAAAGGCCAATGCTGTGATCGGACCGACCCCTGGTACCGTCATAAGGCGCTGGCAGACTTCGGATTTGCGGGTTCTCTAATCTGTCAATGCGTGTTTCCTGAGTTTCCTGCTTTTGATGTCAGAGGTTGCCTTTGTTCTCTTCGAACTCTGAGGTTCATGATGGGGTTGGCTGGGTGTGGGTCGGCAATGTTGAAACCGCAATCATACCGTTGGTCTTGGCTGTTGCTACAGAATCGGCGCCGTGTCTCACGCCCTCCCTCGGGCATCGTCCCAGATGGGAACTTTGATTTAGGAATCCTCGTTGTCGCCTCGTAAGCCTTACGCGGACTGGAAGTCAGTTTTGTCTCGCATAATGGCATGAAGTATGATTGCCAGACGACGCGCCAGAGCCACTCGGGCCTTTCTCATCGTTGAGCGCGCACCGATTGCGAGGGCCCATGTCTTCAATTTGAGCGGAGCGGCATACCGCGTCAGCATCACATTGGCGGCCTCATAGAGAAGCGTTCTGACGCGCACGTCGCCCCGCTTTGAGATGCTGCCCGTGTAGTCGATTTCACCAGATTGATGCCGTCGCGGCACCAGTCCAAGATACGCCCCCACATCACGCGATTTCCTGAAACGCGACGGATCATCAATTGCTGCGGCAAAGGCCAATGCTGTGATCGGACCGACCCCTGGTACCGTCATAAGGCGCTGGCAGACTTCGGATTTGCGGGTTCTCTAATCTGTCAATGCGTGTTTCCTGAGTTTCCTGCTTTTGATGTCAGAGGTTGCCTTTGTTCTCTTCGAACTCTGAGGTTCATGATGGGGTTGGCTGGGTGTGGGTCGGCAATGTTGAAACCGCAATCATACCGTTGGTCTTGGCTGTTGCTACAGAATCGGCGCCGTGTCTCACGCCCTCCCTCGGGCATCGTCCCAGATGGGAACTTTGATTTAGGAATCCTCGTTGTCGCCTCGTAAGCCTTACGCGGACTGGAAGTCAGTTTTGTCTCGCATAATGGCATGAAGTATGATTGCCAGACGACGCGCCAGAGCCACTCGGGCCTTTCTCATCGTTGAGCGCGCACCGATTGCGAGGGCCCATGTCTTCAATTTGAGCGGAGCGGCATACCGCGTCAGCATCACATTGGCGGCCTCATAGAGAAGCGTTCTGACGCGCACGTCGCCCCGCTTTGAGATGCTGCCCGTGTAGTCGATTTCACCAGATTGATGCCGTCGCGGCACCAGTCCAAGATACGCCCCCACATCACGCGATTTCCTGAAACGCGACGGATCATCAATTGCTGCGGCAAAGGCCAATGCTGTGATCGGACCGACCCCTGGTACCGTCATAAGGCGCTGGCAGACTTCGGATTTGCGGGTCATCTTTTTGATGTCGCCATCAATGGCTGCAACCGCCGCGAGGATTGCTTCGCGTGCTGCGAACAGTCCGCAAATTGCGGCATGGAGGCCAGGCACTCCATCGCTAACTTTTAGCGCCGCGTTTTTGAATGCCGGAGACAAAGCTCGTGGCAGCCGCACGCCGAAGACGACGACCAGACCGCGGATCTGATTGTCGAGCGTCACACGCTGTCCGACCAGCTTCTTGCGGGCTGCGATCAGCGACCGGATTGCGTGCGCTGACAGTGATTTGACATGGGTCGGCTTGTAGAATCCCGTCCGCGCCAGGTGTGCCAAACCGCAGGCATCATTGCGGTCCGTCTTGTGGCCGGCCAGAGATTTAAGGGCCTGATATGCTTGCCTGCTCTCGATGCAAACAACCGGGACACCAAGCTCCGTCAGCCCATGGTAAAGCATTGGTGCCATCCGTCCCGTTTCAAATACAACTTTGGCACATGGTGGTCCAGAAGCGAGGAAGTCAGCGATCGCTTTTGGTGTTGAGCTCGCTTTTCCTTCACGAATAAGGGCCCCTTCACGATCCAGAATGCAGATATGCGTCTCTTCCATGGACACATCCAAACCAGCAAAATATTCCATTGGTCAGTCTCCTTTTCAATTGCATGTGCATCCAGAATAACAGGGGTAACTGAGTGCTGATCCTGATTACGCCATGTTGAAAAACCGCGCCGCTTCTCGGCCAGACATACCGTCCTTCAAACAAGCACGGCGCACACGACTATAAATATCCACAGAATACATCTCCCGCCCTCCGAATAAACGAAGGGCACAAACTGGCGGACTTTTACTCCGCTACAACTGCGATATGCAGCCGCTTCTGTGGCCCAATATTGCTCCGCGTTTTACAGACCGGAATGGCATGCGGGATTCCTGGGAACCCGGGGGCTTGACCGCGACTGGAATAGGGAAGATTTCAACCGCCCGACGCTGGTTATTGTGGACTATCTTGCTGCCCCGGGAAAGGCGCGCAAGTTCGTGGAAGCGATCGAGGCCCTGGCGCGACGGGTCCCGGGAGCAGACGGCCAGGTAACGCCGGATGCCCGGCCAATCACGCAGCCGGTCCGGTTTCTTGTGCTCGAACGCGCGGGGTTTGATGACGACGCACACACATCCAATGGCGCGGCCAGCTGGTATGGAATGATTCGACAAGGGGCAGTGCCAGCAGTGACGGCGACCCGGCACGCGCCCCACTCGCTGGAACTTCAGGACCTCTTCCAGGACGAGATGATCGCTATTGCCAATTCGTGGCGCGCAGGCCCGGGCCGTGAGCTTCCGCCGCTTAGTGATACGCAAACCAGGAAGTTGGTCAATTTGATGGGCAAGAGCGGCCATTCCGGGCGACAAAAGGCTTGGCGCCCGCTTTTTGCGATGATGCTTGGAGAGCGGATTGACAGATTTGATACAACGTTGAACGCCGACGATGCCATCGAAGATATTCTGTACGATGCCCTGAAGGCGGAACGGGAAGAAGTATGGCCAAAGGACGATAACGGACAACCGGCTGCCCTCTCGCCACAGGCTTTGAACCTGGCTTGCCTTACATCCATGATCGGCATCTATGACCATAACAGCCATGCTGAAACGCTCGAAAGCGCCGCGCCGGACGAGGCCGCTTTCGGAGAATTCTATGGTGCATTCGATACCTGCCACCTGAACCAGACGAACACAGCCCTAGGCTATCATGTCCACCCCCTGGGCAGGAAAGGCGTCGCGCCGCTTGTCGCGCGGCAGCCCGACCTTCTGGCGGAGTATCAGGTTCTCCTGGAACTGGGTGCCGAACCAATGTTGCAGGGTCACCGCACGCGGCTTGCGCGTTTGACAGAGGACGCGTTTCGGCTGGCACCGTCGGATCTGACAGCCTTTTTTGTCCGTCTGGCCGAGGACTTTCCGAAGCATGCCACGGCGCGTGCGCTCTTCGAGGCTCAACTGCCGGCTGACGCGCTCTCGATGCACTCTGATCGACAGGACCAGACACAGTTTGCCGATGATTTAGATGCCAATCTACCCAGCTACTTTGGTCTGGTTGGGCTAATGCGCGCTTATCTGTCGAAGGGGGCAGATA
Source organism: Roseovarius sp. (assembly GCA_965207105.1). GTDB lineage: Bacteria > Pseudomonadota > Alphaproteobacteria > Rhodobacterales > Rhodobacteraceae > Roseovarius. The sequence continues at coordinate 40,115 of CBDBLS010000061.1, forward strand.
TCTCGAAACAGACATCAAATGGCGCGTTCCCGCTGCTGCTGGCCGCGCAGGAGGGCCATGCCCGGATTGTCGCGGCCCTCGTCGAAGCGGGGGCAAATGTCAATGCGGTGGATTCGAAGAGGGGCGCGTTCCCGCTGCTGCTGGCCGCGCAGGAGGGCCATGCCGGGATTGTCGCGGCCCTCGTCGAAGCGGGGGCAGACGTCGATGCGGTGAATTCGGAGAATGGCACGTTCCCGCTGCTGATGGCCGCGCAGGAGGGCCATGCCGGGATTGTCGCGGACCTCGTCGAAGCGGGGGCAGACGTCGATGCGGTGAATTCGGAGAATGGTACGTTCCCGCTGCTGCTGGCCGCGCAGGAGGGCCATGCCGGGATTGTCGCGGACCTCGTCGAAGCGGGGGCAGACGTCGATGCGGTGAATTCGGAGAATGGCACGTTCCCGCTGCTGCTGGCCGCGCAGGAGGGCCATGCCGGGATTGTCGCGGACCTCGTCGAAGCGGGGGCAGACGTCGATGCGGTGAATTCGGAGAATGGCACGTTCCCGCTGCTGCTGGCCGCGCAGGAGGGCCATGCCGGGGTTGTCGCGGCCCTCGTCAAAGCGGGGGCAGACCCGAGACATGCCCATGAGGAAACCGGTTTGAACGCACTTGACCTTGCGGTAATGGCTGGCAATGGCGCTTTGATTGAGATTCTTACAGATGCACTGGGTAGGGCGTGTTGAGATTCACCGTGCGTTTATGATTGCAGCGGAGATATAGATCATCGCAGAGAAGCTTTGGTCGGTTTTGTCTGACCGCATGGCTATGCGTCTTGAATTCCTTCAACTTCCGGAAATAATTCTCGACCAAGTGCCGCCATCTGTATTTCTCTTCGTCATGGGGAGCCGGGTGTTTGCGCCCCTTTCGGGCGGGTATGACGGGCTCAATACCGCGTGTGGATAACATTTCCCGCAGCCAATCAGCGTCATAAGCCTTGTCGCCGGGGAACGCGCCGCAACTGACACCCTCCATCAACGCAGTCACACCGGTCGTTTCACCGCGTTGTCCCGGCATCACGCCGAACCTTGCAGGATTTCCCGGACCATCACCCAGTGCCGGTATTCCGGTGCTTAACCCACCTCCGGATTTCCCGATAGCCTGGCTTTGTGTCTCCCTTTTGCGCCTTGGCCGTGACGATGAACCTTGACAATCGTTCCGTCAATCATGGCATACCCCATGTCGGGTTCCCCTGACAACGCGTCGAAAATGCGTTTGAAAACACCGGCTTTCACCCAATCCCGGAACCGCTTGAAGACAGTATTCCATTTGCCGAAACAGGGCGGAAGATCCCGCCATGGGCAATCCGTGCGCGCAATCCACAAAACCGCCTCCGGAAATAATCGAGGATCACTGCCCGTCCGGCCCGGATCGCATTTCCGGCCTGAACAATGCGGCTCCATCAACGCCCACATCCGATCGGTGATGACAGAACGATCTGATGACATCCGAAACTCCTTTTCGAAATTTGAATCAGAAGTTAAGCGATTTGGGAATCCAGAATCTCGACAGGCCCCGGTGTAACCTGACCTCTTCTTCTGTGGTTGCGGATGCGCCGGCGGATCAGGTGATCGACGTGTCGGCCAATCCCGACACCTGTGCGCATCCGGGCCCGGCGGCACGGGCGCATGTGGTCGGGACATATGATTTCACGACCCTGTGCCTGCCGGAGCATATCCGGCAGATGAACACCCTCGTGCCGGAAAAGCTGCGGATTGCCGTGCCGGGCTGAAACCGCTTCGGGGCAGGGGCCGGTTGTCTATGGCAATCACACCCTCCGGGGGTTCCTTGAAACCCGGCCCGCACCGCATCGTCGTCACCACCCCGATACACATCGAAAATGCCGCGATCAGGACAGCGAAACCGGCGGTTTACCCGGGGAGTGTGGGTAAGGATCCCTCCAGCCTGAATACCCGAAATGGATGATGAAATACGCCTGCAGAGACTTTCGGTGTATCCGGGGGTGTATCCGCCCGGGTAAAGCGTCTCTGTCAGAAACACCGATTTTCAACCTGCTGATAACACGGCATAAAACCGCTCCAGATCTGCAGGGGACAAAACCGGCGGTGTGGCTGGCTGTGCGGTCGGTATGCTGCTAACCGGTCTCTCCCGGATTTCTCCGGAAATTCAGGGGAAAAACAGGGAAAAATTGTCGGTGCGCCGGGCCGTCTCTGTGGCCGTCTCTGTGGCAGGGTGCAGGCCCGCAAATTCCTGCCGGACTCCTGTTACCTGTGTGGAATGTACCTGCGTGGAACGGACCTGCGGTCGGCGGGCAGGGAACGGGTATTGCCAGGGTGTCGGCAACCGGCCCGACCGGCTGTCAGCCGCGCCTGTGCAGACCGGACATCCCCGGCCGCCGGTTCACACCGCGCCCCGCTTGCCTCCCGGCGGACCATCCCTGCATGGAACCGCAGACTGAACCGGACCGCCGTGCCGGTCTTCCGACCGGAAACGCAGGGACCAAGGCACCGGTCAGGACGGCGGGCAGGGCAGGGGTGTCCATGGTGTCGTTCCCGGCCTTGCCTGCGGTGGCGTTGCAGGGCGGACCGGTCCGGCACATGTCAATCCGGTCATCAGCCACCGGCATCCCGGCATCTGTCCGGATGAAACCCGGGGTCGCGCAATTCCCCCGGCCCGGGCCGGAGCAGGTCCCCGTCCCGGCCCGCATGTCCGGCCAGGCTCTTGTCAGCAACAATATACGCGGGGCGCTGCCCATCCGGGAGACCGGGAAGCCGGATGCAGGGCACAACATCCATGCCCGTCTCCCGCGCCATCGCACACGGTCCGGCCCCGGCAATAACGGTGTTGCCCCCGGCGAACAGGACGGGACCGGTAAAACCGGGTCCCCTGATCGACACCGCGATCTGCCGGACCTGATCCGCAGAACGGACCCGGGGTTTCAGGGCACGGGGACATCGGGCGGCAGGCGCCCGATCTCCGGACTGCGGGCAGGACCGGAGCGCGTCCCGTCGCGCGAAGGTTTTTTTTGCCGCTGGCCATGCCGGACCTCCCGACATTTTTTTCACCGCCGGTATCGCGCAAATTCCGGCGCGACCCCTCCGGCGGTTTCCCCGCGCGTTTCGGGAGGGCATTTCGTTTCGGCGGGGAGGGCCATTTCGTTTCAGATGACCCGTCGGAAAAAATTTCCCGAATGGTTGCAACCGGTTGTCGGCGGCGCAAATCCGAAACGAAACGAAATGCAAAAAAATCGGCACGCAGAAGCAGAAGTAGGCAAGTGCGGCACATAACACCCACAAGCCGTCCCCCGCCGGGAAGGACCCGTGATTTCAGAACACGGGAGCGGCACCCGGTGGCAGCCAATATGCCGTTGGCAAGCCGGTCCATTCGTTCCCGGTGTTTCTTCGCGACCGCTTTCGGGGGCCTGCTATTGCCCTTTCGGAAAACCCCGTATCAAGTATTCCGGGAAACTATAGTCAAGCGATCATTTCCGAGACGTTGCCGTTCGATTCAAGTCAGTCGTACACCGTAATTTAAAAACGCAGGCCGTAGCCTGCGTTTCAATGTGGTGCAATCGAATGCTTGTTAACGGCTCGACCGCGAATTTTGAACACTTGGATCACTGACATGTTCGATTGAACATGTCAAGCGCGTTTTTTGGTTGAACGCCTTGCATCCCGATGCGACAATTTCTGAACCGGGAGGAGATGGTTATGCGTTTGGGTCTTGATATTGGAACGAATTCAATCGGTTGGTTCTTGTATGCGACTGACAACGATCACATCACTGAAGTGATCGACGGCGGCGTGCGGATATTCTCCGATGGCCGCGACCAGAAATCAAAAGCATCGCTTGCGGTTGATCGTCGCGCCGCTCGGGCACAGCGCCGTCGGCGCGACCGGTTTCTGCGCCGCAAGACCGCGTTGATGAAACGGATGGCCGAAGCGGGGCTGATGCCTGCCGATCCGGCTCAGGCCAAGCAACTGGAATTGCTGGACCCCTATGCGCTGCGGACCGAAGGACTTGATCGGGCGTTGCCGCTGACCCATTTCGGGCGCGCGTTGTTTCACCTCAACCAGCGGCGCGGCTTCAAATCGAACCGCAAGACAGATCGCGGCGACAATGAGAGTGGCAAGATCAAGGATGCTACCAAACGGCTGGACGAGGAAATGGGCATCAAAAAGGCCCGCACTTATGGCGAGTTCCTGCATATGCGGCGCTCGGAAAAACCCGAGAAACCATCAACTCAGCCGAACGTGAACAAGGATGGCAGCCGGACAGATGATCGGCTGACCAAGACTGTGCGCACCCACCTGTCCATTGCCCGGCGCGACAATGCCGAGAAGGAAGAGTCGGGCTACGACTTCTATCCGGATCGCCGACATTTGTCCGATGAGTTCGCCCGACTGTGGAAGGTGCAGGCGCTGCACCATCCTGAGGTGTTGACCGACGATTTGCGCGACGAGATTGCGCTGATCATTTTCCACCAGCGGCCTCTGAAAACACCCACGGTCGGCCTTTGCCTCTTCGCCGATGAAAAGCGCGTCCCGTCTGCACATCCGTTGAATCAGCGGCGCATCCTGCTGGAAACGGTGAACGCGTTGCGAATTGCGGCGCGGGGCGAACCTGCAGTTGCTCTGACCCGGGAAAAACGCGATCAGATCGTGCACGCTATAGACAACAAAAAGCACACCAAATCGATGTCTGGCATGTCACTGAAACTGAAAGCCCTTGGCAAGGTGATCAAGCTGGGCCCGGGGCAGTCATTTACCCTGGAAACCGCCAATCGCGACGCCATTGCCTGTGATCCGGTCCGGGCCAGCCTGTCCCACCCGGGCCGTTACGGCCCGCGCTGGTCAGAGCTTGATGCCGGTGCGCAATGGGACGTGATCCAGCGCATCCGCGCAGTCCAGAGCGAGGACGAACATGATGCGCTTGTGGCGTGGCTGATGGAGGTTCATGCGCTCGATCGCGACCATGCTGAGGGGATGGCCCATGCGCCCTTGCCCGAGGGGTATGGGCGGTTGGGTGTGACAGCGACAAGGCGGATCCTGGCGGCGCTGGAGGCCGATGTGATTCCCTACAGCGCCGCAGTCGCCGCCTGTGGTTGGCACCATTCGGATGGGCGAACGGGTGAGGTTCTGCGAGAGTTGCCCTATTACGGCCAGATCCTCGATCGCCACGTGATCCCCGGAACCCATGATGACAAGGACGATGATGTCACCCGCTATGGCCGCATCACCAACCCGACAGTTCATATCGGCTTAAACCAACTGCGACGGCTGGTGAACAGGATTATCACCGTACACGGCAAACCCGATGAAATCGTTGTGGAACTGGCCCGCGACCTCAAACTGTCGGAGGAGCAGAAGCTCGACGTGCAGCGGGGCATCAAGAAGAACACTGATGCGGCGATTGCGCGGGGCGGGAAGCTTGAGGAGATGGGTGTGCCTAATACCGGGGCAAACCGGATGGTGCTGCGGCTTTGGGAAAGTCTGGGCGACGATGTGATGACCCGCAATTGCCCCTACTCCGGGCAGCGCATCAGTGCAGGGATGCTGTTCGACGGCTCCTGCGATATCGATCACATCCTGCCCTATTCGCGCACCCTGGAAGACGGGTTCGCCAACCGCACACTGTGCCTCAAAGAGTTCAACCGCCAGAAAGCCAACAAGACCCCGTGGGAGGCATGGGGCGACACCCCGCAATGGGAGGCCATTGCGGCCAATCTCAAGAACCTTGCGCCCAACCGGGCATGGCGTTTCGCGCCCGATGCGATGGAACGTTTTGAGGGCGAGCGGGATTTTTCTGATCGCGCGTTGAAAGACACCCAATACCTGTCGCGCATCGCCCGCACCTATCTCGATGCGCTCTACGACGGTCAAGACGGCAAAAACCATGTCTGGGTTGTGCCCGGGCGGTTGACCGAAATGCTGCGCCGCCATTGGGGTCTGAACAATCTGCTGATCGAGGGCAAAGCCGCTGTCAAAGCCAAGAACCGCATAGATCATCGTCATCATGCTATTGATGCCGCCGTGGTTGCCGCGACGGATCACGGCCTGATCAACCGGATCAGCAAAGCCGCCGGTCGTGACGAAAGGGACGGCAAGGGTGCAGAAGAGGTCGCCCGAACCACACCCGAACCGTGGGAGGGGTTTCGCGCAGATATCGGCGCACGATTGGAGGAGATCATCGTCTCTCACCGTGCCGATCATGGCCGTATTGACAGGGAGGGCCGCAAGAGCGGGCGCGACAGCACAGCCGGACAACTACATAACGATACCGCCTATGGCTTGACCCAGGATAATAAGGTTGTCAGCCGCAAACCACTATCATCACTGGGACCCAGTGACATCGCCGTCACAACGCGCGGCGCGAACATCCGTGACGCCCACCTCCAAAAACACCTTGCCCGTGTCATCCGTGGTCTGGATGGCAAGGCGTTCGAACAGGCTTTGGCAGATTTTGCGGGTGCGCCGAGGCTGCCGGACAATACCGATAATCCGTATTTCGGACTTCGCCGTGTGCGGATGGAGGAAACCTTGAAGGAAAGCTCGCGGGTTGAGGTCAGGGGTGGGACTGGGAAACCATTCAAGGCCTACAAGGGCGACAGCAACCATTGCTATGAGATCTGGCGGTTGCCGGACGGCAAGATCAAGGCGCAGGTTGTGACAACGTTCGAGGCACACCAGTCGGTGGTCGTCGAAAAAAAGCCACATCCCGCAGCAAAACGCTTGTTGCGCGTGTTCAAGCGTGACATGATTATGCTTGAACGGGGAGATGAAACGGTCATCGGTTATGTGCAGAGATTCAGCCTCGGCCCTGGTCTTTACATTGTTCCGCATACTGAGGCAAATGCAGATGCACGAAACAGGGACAAAACTGATGAATTCAAGTTTATCCAAATGAGCGCTGGCCCCTTGATAAAGGCACACGCCCGCCGCGTTCATGTCGACGAAATGGGGCGGTTGCGGGATCCAGGTCCAGCGTCGTAGCAGGCGAGATTCGCGCGAATCAGAAAATTATGCCATTCTCCCAATAGGTTGAGAGTGTGGTGTATGGATCAGATCATCGATATTGCGACAGACGGTCGCCACCTGTCGCGGGATCGTGGCTTTCTGAAGGTGTCTGAAGGTGACGTTGAAATCGGACGTACGCCCTTGGACCAGATCGCTGCGGTCATCGTGCATGCCCACGGTACAACCTGGTCCACGTCCCTTCTGACGGAACTGGCAAGCCGTGGTGCGCCCGTTGTCTTATGTGCGGCCAACCATGCCCCGAAATCCGTGCTGATGCCGCTCGAAGGCCACCATGTCCAAGGCGCACGGATGCGGGCACAGTGGCAGGCCAAAACACCGTTCATCAAGCAAGCCTGGAAACAGGTGGTTGCCGCCAAAGTCAGTATGCAGGCCGCCGCCCTTGAGGCCATTGGCGAACCGCCCGCACCTCTGCTGATGATGATCCGCAAAATCATCTCTGGCGATAGTACCAATATCGAGGCACAGGCCGCGCGCCATTACTGGCCGCGTCTTATGGGGTCCGATTTTCGCCGTGATACCGGAGCAACGGACGAAAATGCCCTGCTGAACTACGGCTACACTGTACTGCGGGCCGCGACTGCGCGCGCAGTTGTTGCCGCTGGTCTGCATCCCACAATCGGCCTCTTTCACGCTAATCGCAGCAACGCCTTTGCGCTTGCCGATGATCTGATGGAACCGTTCCGCCCGCTGGTGGATTGCGCAGTGCGCTCTATCGTGACCTCCCGCGGCGCTGAGGTTGATACAGAGGCCAAGCAGGCTCTTGCCCGGTTGATCGCCACGGACTTGCCCTTGGGCGAAGGGATCACACCGGTCTCGGTTGCCTTGATGAAACTGGCGACCTCCCTTGGTCAAAGCTTTGTGGCCGCGAAATTGACTCTAGCGCTGCCGGAACCACCCGATGCTTTGACTCTAGCGGGGTTGGCCAAGTGAATACCACCGTAACCCATTTATCAGGATACCGTCTAATGTGGATTCTTGTGATGTTTGATCTGCCAACCGACACCAGGCAACAGCGAAAGGCTGCTGGCACTTTCCGCAATCTTTTGCTGGATGAAGGGTTTGAGCGCAGCCAGTTCTCTGTTTATGCCCGTTTCGTGAACGGCAAAGAGGCCTTTTCCACGCGCGTCAATCGAATCGAACGTCATTTGCCGGATATGGGCGACATTCAGATCCTGAACTTCACCGACCGCCAATATCGTGATATTATCCATTTCTCGGATCAAGGTCGCAAGCAAGCTCGGGAAAATCCGAAACAACTGGTGATGTTTTGATGCAATTTGTCCTGAAAGCCACAGACGATCTTCTGGTTAAACCCCCTTTTTACAGGGGCTTAACCGAAGAGCGACTATAGTTGTTCAAAATTCGGGGTCAAGCCGCAACATAGCCTCGGTGATATCGGGATTAACGACACTATAGTTGTTCAAAATTCGGGGTCAAGCCGCAACTGTCTGGGGGCGCAGTATGCGCCAGTCGAAACTATAGTTGTTCAAAATTCGGGGTCAAGCCGCAACTGTTCTTATCAAGCGCTCTCGTGGTCGCGCACTATAGTTGTTCAAAATTCGGGGTCAAGCCGCAACAGATGGTCCTCTTGACAGCCATGCTGTTTTACTATAGTTGTTCAAAATTCGGGGTCAAGCCGCAACTCCTTGATGACATTGGCTATGATCCTGACGACTATAGTTGTTCAAAATTCGGGGTCAAGCCGCAACAGTCCTCATGGTCCGCCGTCGTCTTATGTTACTATAGTTGTTCAAAATTCGGGGTCAAGCCGCAACAGGTGGTGGGCGCCGCGGCCAGCACGGGATACTATAGTTGTTCAAAATTCGGGGTCAAGCCGCAACCGCTTTGTTCCGCTTGCGCTTTATATTACCACTATAGTTGTTCAAAATTCGGGGTCAAGCCGCAACCTTAATGCCACTGTCCCATCCAACATATCACTATAGTTGTTCAAAATTCGGGGTCAAGCCGCAACACGAAGGTTGGTTGAGGTGATGGGCACCTCACTATAGTTGTTCAAAATTCGGGGTCAAGCCGCAACAAATCTCTGCATCAGTACCTCTGGCCAACAACTATAGTTGTTCAAAATTCGGGGTCAAGCCGCAACATGTTGGTAGCGGCAGAGCCGGTGTTGGTACTATAGTTGTTCAAAATTCGGGGTCAAGCCGCAACTTGTCCGTGCTGCGCCACTTGCAACCCCCGACTATAGTTGTTCAAAATTCGGGGTCAAGCCGCAACTTGATGGTATATGCTCGGTCCGAGACCGGGACTATAGTTGTTCAAAATTCGGGGTCAAGCCGCAACTCCTGATACTCCCGATCCAGTATAATCGCCACTATAGTTGTTCAAAATTCGGGGTCAAGCCGCAACTGACCACAAAAAGGTTTGTCGGCGCACCAGACTATAGTTGTTCAAAATTCGGGGTCAAGCCGCAACTTGACAGTCACGCTGTCTTAGCTCATATTACTATAGTTGTTCAAAATTCGGGGTCAAGCCGCAACTGGGTTCACTTATCTCCAGCCCGTACATTGACTATAGTTGTTCAAAATTCGGGGTCAAGCCGCAACTGGCTTCACGTATCTCCAGCCCGTACATTGACTATAGTTGTTCAAAATTCGGGGTCAAGCCGCAACTGTCACCCTGCTTGCCGCGTTTGACGCCGCACTATAGTTGTTCAAAATTCGGGGTCAAGCCGCAACTCCTTTGAGGCCAGCCTTGTGTCGATGATCACTATAGTTGTTCAAAATTCGGGGTCAAGCCGCAACTGTACTTATTAAGCGCGCTCGTGGTCGCGCACTATAGTTGTTCAAAATTCGGGGTCAAGCCGCAACTGGTTTTACGTATCTCCAGCCCGTACACTGACTATAGTTGTTCAAAATTCGGGGTCAAGCCGCAACTTAGTCTGATTGTTGGACCCTTTATTCGAGACTATAGTTGTTCAAAATTCGGGGTCAAGCCGCAACTGGCCAAGTGAGCCAACGAAAGGATGGGCCACTATAGTTGTTCAAAATTCGGGGTCAAGCCGCAACTCCGCTTACCGCTCTCGGCGCTTCGACCGAACTATAGTTGTTCAAAATTCGGGGTCAAGCCGCAACCATTCAAGATTCGGGGGAATCGCATGAGTTTCACGGCGCGAGGATTTGAAGCGGGAAGCGGTTGTTCCAGCCTGCCTTTTTCCGCATTCCTCCGAGGGAGTTCTCGCTTTTTGCTTTGTTGAGCAAATTCATTGCGATGTGCCTGATGACGGCGAAGTTGGCGGGTGCGTGATCTTTTCGTATCCGGCTGTCGTCATCGCGGAAGGTGACATCAAGCACCCGGTGGAGGCGGTTTTCAATTCCCCGGTGAGAGCGTACGGCATGGGCAAAGCGCGCGGCGTCTTTTGGCAGGGACGGGATGAAGTACCGCGTTTGCCGTGTCGTCTTCCCGCCACTTTCCCGAAGCGAGACGACGCGGCCAATGCTGACCAACCCCTCCCAATGGGGATGGCGCTTTTTCAACCGGCCGATGGCGTCGCATTGGGTGTATGTTCGCGTTTCAATCCTACCCTTGTCCCCGTCAACCGTCTGTAATGATTCTGTGTTTTCCCGATCCTGTTCTTCGAACCACAGCTTCACGTCTTCATGGAGAAGCCCCTGATTGCCCTTCAGGGCCGGCACATAGTCAGCACCCTTGTCACGGATTTTGCAGGCGATCTCACGTTGGCGCCCCATCGCATCCAGCGTTACGACCGCACCCTCCAGGAAGAGCAAATCCAGGAGAACGGGGATGTCCTTTGTGCAAAATCTCCACTTCCTCTGTCAGGCGCCTGTTCTCCTTGCGAAGACGGGCCGGTTCCGCTGCATCCGCCTTCCGCCGCCGCTTGGCTTCAGCTGAGCCGAACGCTTCGATCTCAAGCCGCCAGGTCTTCAACTGCGTGCCGGTGATACCAGGCTCCCTGGCAACGCTGCCCTGTGTCGCGCCCGGTTCATAAAGCCGCTCAACCGCTGCTGCCTTATACTCGTCCGTATACTTCCGTCGATGGTGTCCCATTTCGTGCCCCTTTCATGGACAGGGGTAAAGTACCCCAGTGTCCGGAAACAGGGACGAAGTTCAAACGCTTCGGCTCGACGATTGAAGTCACAATCCCGCCCCCCGGGAACGCCGTCCCGAGCCCGAATGCGGCGCAGCATCCGACCGTCCGCGATCACCATATTGCTGACATACGCACGTACGGGCGGATGGCCTGGCAGAAGTCATCGGGCTACAATCAGCGCAGCCGGGGTGATTGTAGCCCGATGGGGCGCTGGAAGACGGTCATTGGGCCCAAACTCAAGGCGAGGGCGTTCGAAAATCAGAAGACCGGGGCCGGGATTGGTGTCCGTGTGCTCAACCGAATGACCGGACCTGGCCGCCCCGATTTCGAACGCACCGCCTGAAATCCGTCTCGGGTAGGGTGAGGTCCGGGCTAATCAGTCTCCATGCAACAGCGCCGGACTGCGGGCAGGACCGGAGCGCGTCCCGTCGCGCGAAGGTTTTTTTGCCGCTGGCCATGCCGGACCTCCCGACATTTTTTTCACCGCCGGTATCGCGCAAATTCCGGCGCAACCGCTCCGGCGGTTTCCCCGCGCGTTTCGGGAGGGCATTTCGTTTCGAGCCCAGGGGCCATTTCGTTTCAGATGACCCGTCGGTAAAAATTTCCTGAACGGTTGCAATCGGTTGTCGGCGGCGGAAATCCGAAACGAAACGAAATGCAAAAAAATCGGCACGCAGAAGTAGGCAAGTGCGGCACATAACACCCACCTGCCGTCCCCGCCGGGAAGGACCCGTCATTTCCGAACACCGGGAGCGGCTCCCGGTGGCAGCCGACAACGCCGTTGGCAAGCCGTTCTATTCGTTCCCTGCGGCGCAGCGCGGCCCTTTCCCGGGGGAAAGGGTGGGCGGATACCCTGAAATCACCTGGCGGATCAGAACTGTACGGTCGGGCGGATCAAATTGCAGGCACTGGCGCAATCACTGGCTGTTCGTGGGTTTACCTCGTCGGATCAGGCCATCGACTGACCTTCGGGATTTTACGGGACGCATCCTTGCAACGGGCAGGCCCCCGGACCCCCGGGTTTCCTATGGAGGCGGTCAGCCACAGGTTTCGCGCCTGTTTCCATGGTCTGTACGCAGCGCCCGAGGCCTTGAAGGGAGTGAATCCGCTGGGCGTGACGGCTGTGAAGACGGTTGGGATTCAAACACATTCGCGCCGGATGAGCGTCTGTAACAAACCCGCACCGGTGACCGTGCCGGAAGCCAGGGTCTCCTGCCGCAGGGTCATAGCCCTGTCTCTTCCGGGCTGCAAATCCGGCGATCCTGACCGCTTTTCCAGTATGTTATGTGGCGATCTTTATGTGCGGTGCTGAACCTGCATACCAAAGTCGTGGTCGTGGTCGATGAAACCCTGACTGAAACCCGGGCGCTTGGGGCGGTCTGCACTGACGCCGGGATCGGCGCTTCGCCGGGCGAGGCAAAGGGCGAGATGATCCGGGACGTCGCGCATGGGGACGGTGAGGCATTGGACGAGATCGCCGACCGGACGGGCCAGGCCTGACCGACGGCCCCGGACAGCACATGGGTGGGATGGTTGCGATGGGCAAATCCGGGCACAGACCCGGCCTTCGGGCCTGTGCCCGGACCCGTCGGGGCCTGCGATGCCGGTGACGGACGCGGCAATATCGGCCTCTGAATGTGTCAACGCCCCTTCCGCCATCTCACGGGCAACGTCTTCGGACACCGCTCCATGGGCCTCGGGTGTGCGGGCTGGACCCCCGGTATCTGCATTTCGGCATCGTTGGAACAGGTCACGAAACCACACTGCACAACTGCGCAAAATCCCGAAGGTTCAGTTGGTTCTGCGGCGACATTGCCGCCCGTACAGCTTTCCGCCGCGTCCCTGTCCAGGGCACGGCGGGAAGGTCGGTTGCGTCGCCCATCCGCCCATGTGGGATGCCTGCAGGATCAGAACAGCAAGTGCCGCAGGAACACCGGCACTCACGTCATCCGGCATGACGCCCATGGCATCATTGCGCCGACCGGCCCGGCCAACGGGGCCGGGTTCGGGGATGTCAGGGGCGCGGAATGCAATGAGCGCCGTGATCCGGGCGGGTCAGGGCGCAGGGATATCCGCACCGGCATGCCATGCGCCGGATGACAGGGGCAGAATGGCGATCCATTGCCCCGCGACTTCGAGAATGACGATCCCGGATGGATCGTGATCCCCGCCGCCTTTGGTAGGTTGAAGTGTTGCAAACAGTGTCACGGACAAACTATTGATAAAGCGGATAATAACGGAGATCATTATCAGCCGCGACCCGCCGGTCACATGGATCAAGCCAGCCCGGCGGGTGCGCCGCCAGGGAGCCCCCGGTGCCTGGCGCGGGGCGCAGACAGCCCACATGGCACACCGTACCAATCATCTCCGCCAAGTGTAAAACGCGGAGCAATATTGGGCCACAGAAGCGGCTGCATATCGCAGTTGTAGCGGAGTAAAAGTCCGCCAGTTTGTGCCCTTCGTTTATTCGGAGGGCGGGAGATGTATTCTGTGGATATTTATAGTCGTGTGCGCCGTGCTTGTTTGAAGGACGGTATGTCTGGCCGAGAAGCGGCGCGGTTTTTCAACATGGCGTAATCAGGATCAGCACTCAGTTACCCCTGTTATTCTGGATGCACATGCAATTGAAAAGGAGACTGACCAATGGAATATTTTGCTGGTTTGGATGTGTCCATGGAAGAGACGCATATCTGCATTCTGGATCGTGAAGGGGCCCTTATTCGTGAAGGAAAAGCGAGCTCAACACCAAAAGCGATCGCTGACTTCCTCGCTTCTGGACCACCATGTGCCAAAGTTGTATTTGAAACGGGACGGATGGCACCAATGCTTTACCATGGGCTGACGGAGCTTGGTGTCCCGGTTGTTTGCATCGAGAGCAGGCAAGCATATCAGGCCCTTAAATCTCTGGCCGGCCACAAGACGGACCGCAATGATGCCCGCGGTTTGGCACACCTGGCGCGGACGGGATTCTACAAGCCGACCCATGTCAAATCACTGTCAGCGCACGCAATCCGGTCGCTGATCGCAGCCCGCAAGAAGCTGGTCGGACAGCGTGTGACGCTCGACAATCAGATCCGCGGTCTGGTCGTCGTCTTCGGCGTGCGGCTGCCACGAGCTTTGTCTCCGGCATTCAAAAACGCGGCGCTAAAAGTTAGCGATGGAGTGCCTGGCCTCCATGCCGCAATTTGCGGACTGTTCGCAGCACGCGAAGCAATCCTCGCGGCGGTTGCAGCCATTGATGGCGACATCAAAAAGATGACCCGCAAATCCGAAGTCTGCCAGCGCCTTATGACGGTACCAGGGGTCGGTCCGATCACAGCATTGGCCTTTGCCGCAGCAATTGATGATCCGTCGCGTTTCAGGAAATCGCGTGATGTGGGGGCGTATCTTGGACTGGTGCCGCGACGGCATCAATCTGGTGAAATCGACTACACGGGCAGCATCTCAAAGCGGGGCGACGTGCGCGTCAGAACGCTTCTCTATGAGGCCGCCAATGTGATGCTGACGCGGTATGCCGCTCCGCTCAAATTGAAGACATGGGCCCTCGCAATCGGTGCGCGCTCAACGATGAGAAAGGCCCGAGTGGCTCTGGCGCGTCGTCTGGCAATCATACTTCATGCCATTATGCGAGACAAAACTGACTTCCAGTCCGCGTAAGGCTTACGAGGCGACAACGAGGATTCCTAAATCAAAGTTCCCATCTGGGACGATGCCCGAGGGAGGGCGTGAGACACGGCGCCGATTCTGTAGCAACAGCCAAGACCAACGGTATGATTGCGGTTTCAACATTGCCGACCCACACCCAGCCAACCCCATCATGAACCTCAGAGTTCGAAGAGAACAAAGGCAACCTCTGACATCAAAAGCAGGAAACTCAGGAAACACGCATTGACAGATTAGAGAACAAAGATCGTAAGACGATCGCGAAGATGCTGCGCCATGAACTTCCGCCTGGGTATCGTCGGTCGGAAGCGCCTCGGCGGCCAACGCTTGATGGTTATGTTGGTGTGGTCGATGAGATACTGCGCACAGACAAAGCCCTGATCAAAAAGCAGCGACACACGGCCAAGCGCATCTTTGAACGGCTGCGCGATGAGCATGGATATGCCGGCAGCCTGACCACGGTGACCTATTACGTGCGCGAGCAAAAACGGCGCACCAAAGAGGTGTTTGTGCCGTTGTCGCATCGGCCGGGCCATGCGCAGGTTGATTTTGGTGAGACGCTGGGCGTGATCGGTGGCGTGGAATGCAAGATCCACTTCTTCGTGATGAGCTTGCCACATTCTGATGCGGTGTTTGTGAAGGGATATCCAGCTGAGACAACCGAGGCGTTTTGCGATGGCCATGTGTCCGCCTTTGCATTCTTTGGCGGCATTCCGCAATCCATTCTCTACGACAATACCAAGATCGCCGTGGCTCGGATACTCGGGGATAAGACGCGCATCCGCACACGTCGGTTTACGGAACTGCAGTCGCATTACTTGTTTGATGACAAGTTTGGCAGACCCGCGCGAGGGAACGATAAAGGCAACGTTGAGGGCATGGTTGGATACACCCGCCGCAACTTCATGGTTCCCGCACCTCGCTATGACAGCTTTGATGATCTGAACGCACATTTGGAAGAGAAGTGTTTAGCACGTCAGGCCGATACGTTGCGGGGTCACACCCAAACCATAGGCGCACGCCTGATGTCGGATTTGGATGCTCTGATGGGATTGCCCGTCGCAGAATATGAAGCCTGCGATCACGTCAGCACGCGTGCAACGTCGATCTCAATGGTGCGCTATCGCAGCAATGATTACTCGGTGCCAGTAGCCTATGCGCACCACGATGTTCATGTGCGTGGGTTTGTGCATGAGGTTATCATCGGCTGCGGCAATGAGATTATTGCGCGGCACAAACGATCCTACACATCAGCGGATATGGTCTTTGACCCATTGCACTTTTTGCCCCTGCTTGAACAAAAGGTGGGTGCCCTGGATCAGGCCGCGCCTTTGCAGGGTTGGCATTTGCCAGATGTATTTGCCACGCTGCACCGACTGCTTGAAGCCAGAATGGGTAAGCCGGGCAAGCGAGAATACGTTCAAGTCTTGCGCCTTTTGGAGACCTTCGAAATGGATGTTGTGCAAGGCGCAATCCAGCAGGCAATAGATATGGGTGCAATTGGCTATGACGCCGTAAAACACCTTGTACTGTGTCGGGTTGAGAAGCGGCCACCACGATTGGATTTGGACTTCTATCCATACTTGCCCAAGGCCAATGTCGGCACAACACGCCCATCCAGTTACATGAGCTTGATGGGAAGGACCGCGGCATGACCGAAGCCCCTCGGATTCTTCTACGGCATCATCTTAAACAACTGCGACTGCCAACGTTCCAAGGCGAGTATGCCAAACAGGCGCAGCTCTGTGCTGCAGAGAACAAAGATCACATCCACTATCTGGCGCGGCTGTGTGAGATGGAATTGATCGACCGCGAACGCCGGATGATTGAACGGCGCATCAAAGCGGCGAAGTTCCCCAGCACCAAGAGCTTGGATAGCTTTGACTTCAAGATCATGCCAAGCTTGAACAAGCCCCTGACGATGGATCTGGCACGATGCGATTACGTTAATCGCAGGGAGAACATCATCGCGCTCGGCCCGTCAGGCACGGGCAAGACACACATCGCCCTGGGACTTGGGCTGGCTGCATGTCAAAGAGGACTGAAGGTGCGCTTCACAACGGCTGCGGCATTAGTCCATGATCTGATCGAGGCTCAAGATGAGCGGAGATTGCAGCGCCTTCAAAAGCAACTGACCAGCCAGAACCTGTTGATCATTGATGAACTGGGCTTCGTACCGCTCAGCAAATCTGGCGCAGAGCTGCTCTTCGAGGTCATATCCCAATGCTATGAACGCGGCTCCATCATCATAACCTCGAACCTGCCCTTCGATGAATGGACTGAAGTCTTTGGCTCTGAGCGGCTGACCGGTGCGCTACTCGATCGTTTAACCCATCACGTCCACATCCTCGAGATGAATGGCGAAAGCTATCGGCTCAAACACAGTCGCAACAACCGAAAATAACCAGCCCGCAATCACAGTCAGAATAATGCTGGCCTTATGGCCAGCATGCGCTTTGGCACGCTTCAGCTTTGTGACGAGCACGCGTGCAAAAGCGCCACAAAACATCAACCGAAGTGGCCCATTTTTACGCCGCGACATGGACCCATTTTACTCTGCGATTGACATTGAAGAATCCTAACCAAAATCACAGATCTGCGCCCTCGACCACCTCTACTGTCGTGTACAGGGCGTGGCGGGTTACAGGCAGGATGCCTGGGGCGGCGAGTATTCTACTGGATCACATACCAGATTTTATCACCGCTGTCACGTCGTCTGGTCGACAAAATACCGTTACAAGGTTTTGCAAGGTGCCATGCGCGAGCGTATTTTGCGAGATCATTCGCCAGGCTTGCGCCGAGATGGGCGTTCATATCGTAAAAGGCGTTCTGGCCCGCGATCACGTCCATATGTTCATATCCGTGCCGCCACATGTCGCGTTGTCCAGGGTTATGCAACGGATCAAAGGGCGCTCATCGCGCCGGGGGCAGATGGAATTTCCCGAACTCCGCAAGCGCTACCGGGGCAGGCGGTTTTGGGCGCGTGGATATTTCTCAACCACATCAGGCAACGTGACTGACGATACCATACTTCAGTATCTGGAATTGCATTCCTCGAAATGATGCTACCGGCGTCAGCCGGTAGTCGTTCACTTCCGGATGCAGGCTATGATGCCCTGCTGGATATTTGATATTGGTCGGACAGTTTTGGCGGAATGGCGGTTTGCCTTTTCCGGTGCGGGGCTCTCGTTCCCCGGCCTGAAAGATTACAAACTGATCCCGGCTCAAAATCTCAGGTCAATTCAGGCGGAGGAGTATAGCACCAATAAAGGCTCGAAATCGCGTAAGCGCGCATATGTTAAGTATGGCTTGTCCACCTCTGCTGGCCGCCCAGATCCTAGATTAGGAAAGTGCTGCCGCATTCAGTGCCTAAAAGAGAAAATTCAGCATTTTGGTAGGACGCAGGTTAATGTGAAAACAGCCCTTCATTCAACAAAAGCTGGGGAAACCAAGAATTTCTTGTGAGCTAAGCCTTTGCAGCTTCGCGTAGCTTGGCCGCTAAATGCGAAGGAAATTCCAAATGATCAAAAAGAATTATATCGGTGGCGCGTGGACTGATGCCGGAGACCCTATTGAAAACCGGAGCCCCGCTAACTCGGAAGATTTAATTGGTCTTTTTGCGCGCGGAAATGCGGAAACAGTTGATCTGGCAGTAAGTGCAGCCAGCGAAGCGTTTGCCACTTGGTCTGTCGTTTCACCGCAGGTGCGCTCGGACATTTTGGACAAAGCGGGCAATCTAATCCTTGCGCGTAAAGATGAAATCGGGCGGATATTGGCGCGTGAAGAAGGCAAGACACTGGCTGAGGCGGTTGGTGAAACGGTACGCGCCGGGCAAGTATTCAAGTTTTTTGCTGGCGAAACTCTGCGGATGACAGGCGATGCGATCGCGTCGATCCGCGAAGACGTGGATGTTGAAGTGACACGTGAGCCTTTGGGCGTGGTGGGCCTGATCACCCCGTGGAACTTTCCTATCGCCATTCCTGCATGGAAAACGGCACCAGCCTTGGCTTTTGGCAATACGGTTGTCCTGAAATGTGCGGAGCAAACACCGGCGTCAGCCCATTTGATGACCGAAATACTGGAAGAAGCAGGTTGTCCGCCGGGCGTGTTCAATCTGGTGATGGGGCCGGGTTCGGTGATCGGGACTGCTTTGGTTGAGCATCATGATGTGGCAGCGATTTCCTTTACTGGCTCTGAGGCCGTCGGCCAGCGCATCGCAGAAGGCTGTGCACGTCGGCGTAAAAAACTACAGCTGGAGATGGGCGGCAAGAACCCAATGGTGGTCATGGAAGACGCCGATCTGCATATCGCTGTTTCCGCCTGTATCAATGGAGCATTTTACTCGACGGGACAGCGGTGCACAGCGTCATCGCGCCTGATTGTGCATCGCGACATCCATGACGCCTTCGTGGACCGCATGGGGACAGCAATGTCTGGGCTGGTCTTGGGTGATCCGCTGGATACCAAAACCCAAATTGGCCCTGTTGTGTCAGAAATCCAGCTACGCGGGAACCTTGGCTATGTGGACCTAGCGCGTAAAGATGGGGCTGAGGTGATCGGCGGAGTTCATCTGGAACGGGCAGGTTTTTTCCAAACCCCCGCGCTTTTTGTAGGTGCCTCAAACGACATGCGTAGCAGCTGGGAAGAGATTTTCGGCCCTTGTGCCAGCGTCATCATAGCCGATGATTTTGATCATGCGGTGCATCTTGCCAATGATACGGATTTCGGGTTGCCGTCTGGAATCTGCACAGGCTCGCTGAAATATGCTCGCGATTTCAAGCGCCGGTCCGAGGCGGGAATGGTCATGGTTAATTTGCCCACTGCTGGCGTGGATTATCATGTGCCATTTGCTGGACGCAAAGGATCGTCCATGGGATCGCGTGAGCAGGGACGCTACGCTGTTGATTTCTACACGCCTGTCAAAACGGCCTATAGTTTTGCGGGGTGATCCAGTGCGGTTAGTAGATGAACTCGCCGCACTGTTAGGCCCTAGTGGATGGCATACCGAAGATACGTCGGGCTATCATTCTGACTGGCTGAAAATGTATGCGCATGATCCGCTTGGCGTTGCACGGCCAAAGACCACCGAGGAGGTGGCTGAGGTTATGAAACTGGCCAACCGGTACGGGGTTTCCGTCACTCCTCAAGGTGGCAATACCAGTTTGTGTGCAGGGGCGGTGCCCGAGACTTCAAGCCAGATCATTTTATCGCTGTCGCGTATGAACACGATTGGCCACATCAATGGGGACGTTGATTGTGTTACAGTGGACGCTGGCGTGGTTCTTGCATCGTTACATGATGCGGCTACGGATCAAGGTTTGATTTTCCCAATGCATCTAGGTGCGGAAGGAACTGCGCAGATTGGAGGGCTCATCGCTACCAATGCGGGCGGTAGCCATGCCCTGCGCTATGGTATGATGCAGGACCTTGTGCTTGGGCTAGAGGTCGTCTTGCCAGACGGACAAATCTGGGACGGTTTACGCAGCGTGCTAAAGGACAATGCAGGGTACCAATTGCGTAAGTTGTTTTGTGGGGCCGAAGGAACATTAGGAATTGTCACTCGTGCGTCGCTGCGCCTGTTTCCCATGCCAAAGTCGCGTGCGACAGCGCTGCTGGTCGTCGACGACTTGGATGCTCTTGTAAATGCGGGGCAATTCCTGCGACGTGATCTTAGCGACTTCATTTCGGCATTGGAGTTCTTTACCGATGCGGGCTTGGATTTGGCGCTGCATCACTTGCCAGATCTCAAATACCCACTAGAGACCCGTGGCACAGCATATGTGCTTATCGAAGTCGAAACGACATCTGGACATGTCGAGCTTCCGGACTTGCTAGAAAAGGCGATCGGAGCGGCCTTTGAAGATGGAATTTTCGTTGATGGCGGTATCGCTGCGAATGATGCGCAACGCGCAGCATTTTGGCGATTGCGTGAGGAGATGCCAGAAGGGCAGCGCCTTGAAGGCCCCCAAATCAAACACGATATTTCGGTGCCTGTTGCCTGCGTCGGCACCTTCATTACACAGATGGCTCCGAAGTTGGATGCGGTCTTATCAGGCCTGCGCATAAATCCGTTTGGACACCTTGGAGATGGCAACATCCACTACAACATTAGCCCACCGATTGGGAATGCCGATTTTGGCGATTGTAAAGATGAGCTTTCACATATCATCTACCGTGCCGCTGAAGAAATAGGTGGCAGCCTTGCAGCCGAACACGGATTGGGGAGAAGTAAAATAAACCATGCCGATGCGCTTCGTAGTCCTGTCGAGCGCGTGGTCATACGGCAGATAAAACACGCACTGGATCCGTCCGGCGTTATGAACCCCGGCGTGATCCTCCAAAAGTAGGTATCGCAAGTAATACTTTCCTAACTGATGAAATTCTTGCTTTGTTTCGATGCTCTCATGCGCCCAAGCTTCACCCAGTCAAGAACAACAAAATCTTCCAGAAACCGAAACCTGACAGGGGAATTTAGATGTCTATTCTGCAAAGCTTCAAATCACTTGTGGCTGCAACAGCTGTTGCGACGGCTGCTTTTGCCGGTACCGCTAACGCGCAAGAAAGGGAAAACCTTTGGCAAGATGTACAGGAACGCGGAACATTGCGCGTTGGTGTTGCTGAAGCTCCGCCACTTATGGTGCGTGATCCCGCGTCGGGCGAATGGTCCGGTTATTTTATCGACGTTATGGATGGCTTTGCTGCATCGATCGACGTTGAAGTCGAGATCGTTGAAACCACATGGGGTAACATGGTTGCCGGTGTTCAAGCTGGCCGTTGGGACATTTCCTCAGGTCTGAACCGCAATCCACAGCGCGCTTTGGCGTTGAATTACTCCATTCCGATCTGGAGCTACGAAATTGGCCTGCTTTACGATACAAACAACCCGAAAATCTCTGCCGATATGACGTCGCTGGCAGACTTCGATGTTGAAGGTATGACGATTGCTGTCATGCAAGGTGCGGCTGGCGATTTGTCCGTCTCGCCGCAAATCGAGAACGCACGTATCCTGCGACTTGATGGTGCAAACGAAGGCCGTCTTGCGATTATTGCAAAACGTGCCGATGTGTTTGCAACGGACAGCGACATCCACCGCATCACGGTTGCACAGAATCCTGACTGGGCAGTGCAGATCCTGCCAAACCCAGCGATTGCAAAGCAAGGCATCGCGTTTGGTCTTCGCAACTCGGTTCCACTTGAGGATATTCAGGTTCTGGACATCTATCTCGAAGAACAGATCGCTACGGGTGCTGTACAGCGTCTGTACGAAGCCGCTGCGGCCGCGATGGTCGAGTAAATTCAGCTTTTTGTGCCGCCCCTTTTGGGGCGGCATTCACAAGCTGGATAGGGACGTCGGACATGGCATTTGTGGAAATCAACAACCTTATCAAACGATATGGCACGCTTACAATCTTTGACGGATTTGACCTCACGATGGGCAGTACGGACAGGCTGGTTCTCATCGGCCCGTCTGGCTGCGGTAAGTCGACACTGTTGCGCTGCATGATGGGGTTAGAAGACATCGCAGGTGGCACCATTTCGCTTGGCGATGATCCCTACATCACGGGGGCCGAGCGCGGAAAAATGAAACTCGACAAGGCCGTTCAAAAAGAAGTCGGAATGGTTTTCCAACACTACACGTTGTTTCCGCACCTTTCGGTTCTGGGGAACCTTTGTCTGGCCCCTGTCCGATCACGCGGTATGAAAAAGTCAGATGCACAGGACAAAGCCATGGAGCTTTTGAAACGCTTTGGCCTTGGAGATCGAGCAAAATTCTACCCGTCACAGCTTTCGGGTGGGCAAAAACAGCGCGTCGCAATCGCACGCGCCTTGATGCTGGATCCGAAATTGATGCTGTTTGACGAGGTTACATCGGCGCTGGACCCGGAATTGGTCAAAGAGGTTGAGCAGACTATGATGGAGCTTGCCGAAGCTGGCATGCCTATGATGATTGTAACCCATGACATGCACTTTGCCCGCAACATCGCGACGCAAGTGGTGTTTCAAGAACGCGGCAAGGTGATCGAGGCCGCAGCGCCCGACGATCTGTTTGGCAATCCCCAACAAGATCGAACCCGCGATTTCCTGCAAAATGTTTTGAACATCGAAGGGTAGGGGCATGAACTACGACTTCAGTTGGTTTCACGTCGAAAAGGCATTTCCGACCCTACTGGAAGGGCTTTGGGTCACGCTAGAGCTCACACTCTGGGCGAATGTTATCGGCTTGGTTCTTGGGTTTATTGTGGCCATCGGAATGATGTCGAAGATCAAGTTGATCACATGGCCACTGACCCTCTATATTGAATTTTTCCGCTGCACGCCGGCGTTGATCCAGTTGGTTTGGTTCTTCTTTTGCGTCCCCATCCTGTTTAACGTCTGGTGGAGCGCGCAATTTATGGGGCTTCTTGCCTTGGGCCTTAACTTGGCGGCCTTCAACTCAGAAGCCTATCGCGCTGCCATTCAAGCCATCCCTGAGTCCCACACAGATGCCAGTACGGCGCTTGGTCTGAATGGTCTTCAGCGTATTTTCTTTGTGATCCTGCCGCAGGCTCTGTTGCTCGCTATGCCTGTGTTGATCACCAATGGCATCGGGATTTTCCAGCAGTCGGCCTTGGTGGCCTTAATCTCGGTTGAGGATTTGATGTACCAAGGGCGTTATCTGTCATCCCAAACCTTCCGCCCGATTGAAACATTGACGTTGGTCGCGCTGATGTATTTCGCCGTGTCCTTCCCCGTGTCCCTGACGGTGACCTATCTAGAGCGGCGCACCAAACGCCTGCTTGCAACATAAGGGCGCGCAGATGGAACTTGATTTCGCATTCCTCCTCGATTTCCGCTGGGTCCTTTTGAAAGGCCTGTGGACGACACTGCAATTCGTGACCTTGGCGCTGGTAATCGGTTTGATTTGGGGCTTTATCCTGAGCCTGTTTCGAACTTCGTCCAATTGGGTGATCTACGGGCTCAGCACTATTTACGTTGAATTCTTTCGCGGCACGCCAGTGTTGATTCAGCTGTTCTGGATTTTCTTTTGCCTGCCCCTGTTTTTAGACATCAACCTTGGTGGCTTTACCTCTGTCGTTATCGCGTTGTCGCTCTATTCAGGCGCGATCACATCCGAGAGCTTTCGCGCCGCGTTGAAGTCGATCGAAAAGTCCCAGCATGATGCCTGCACCGCATTGGGATTGCCACCTTCCGTGCGGACCCTGTTTGTAATCCTGCCGCAGGCTGTTTTGCGCGCGATCCCGAACCTGTTGTCGAATGTGGTGTCTTTGTTCAAAGAAAGCGCCTTGGTGTCGGCCGTGGGCATGGCCGATTTGATGTACGTAGGCCAGAATATTGCTAACAACGTGGCCCGCCCGGTCGAGATTTTGACTGCGGTGGCCCTGATCTATTTCGCCATCGGGTTTCCTCTGACCCGCGCCGTAAGTGTCGTCGAAGCGCGGCTGTTGAAAGTAGTAAAGGCATAAAATGAGCATGAAATCCAAACCTCTCGCCATGGTTACAGGTGCAACCAGTGGTATCGGCAAAGCGATCAGCCTGAAGCTGTGCGATGATGGCTATGACGTTATTGCACTGGGCCGCAGCACTACGATCCTTGCAGAAATGACATCTCACAGCGGTGTGCGCCCCTTGGCGTTAGACCTGACAGACCGCGAAGCGCTGGCCGCCGCCCTTGAGGGAGAAGAGATCGATGTATTGGTGAACAATGCGGGAATCATGTCGCCCTTGGGGCCGTTTGATCAGATGGCGCAATCGGACATCGACACTACGCTTGAGGTTAATCTCAGTGCAGCGTTGAGCACCACGCGCCTTGTCTTGCCTGGAATGATCGAACGCCAGCGTGGGCATGTGTTCTTTACCGGATCAACCGCAGGCCACGCGCCGTTTCCAAACATGGCCGTTTATGGTGCGTCCAAAGCGGCAATCGCCAGCTTTGCCGCTGCTCTGCGCTGCGATTTATCGGGTAGCGGTGTTCGCGTAAGTGAAATCGTCGCGGGCCGTGTCGAAACGGCGCTGTACCGTGACGCGCTTACGGCAGACGCCCGCGCCGATATGTATTCCGTCTTTCAGGCGGTGCAGCCCGAAGATGTGGCCGCAATGCTCAGCACTGTTTTGGCCATGCCACCCCACGTCGACGTAACTAGATTTGACATTTTGCCAACCGCCCAATTCGTTGGCGGTGGCGGTTTCGCGAAAGAGAACTGAACATGAAGAACTTATCTGTCGTCATTATTGGAGGAGGGGCCGGTCTTGGTCTTCTCATGGCTGATATGGCAGTAGAAAACGGCGCAGTTGGTATCGGGATCATCGATATCAATGGTGATGCTGCTGAAGCGGCGCTTGCCACAGCTAAGGCCGCAGGGTTGCGCACTGCATCTGCATCTTGCGACATCCGCAACGGAGCAGATGCCCACGTTGCGTTCGCGACTGTTGCCGCAGAATTGGGCCGCGTTGATACGGTGATTAACTCTGCAGCGATCTATCCTCGCAAGGCTTTGCTAAAGATCACAGACGCCGATTGGGACGCCTCTAACGCGGTGAACATCAAAGGCACGTATCACATGATGGTCGCCGCCGTGACGCAGTTCAAAGCGCAGGAGAACGAGGGCGTCGTAAAGGGCAGGGTCGTGAATATCACCTCGGTTGATGCCTTTAAGGCGCACCCGCAAAACGCCCACTATGCGGCAACTAAAGCGGCCGTTGTCAGCCTGACAAAAAGCTTTGCACATGAAGTTGCCCCGGACGGCATTTTGGTAAACTCTGTAGCCCCTGCAGGAATGGCCACCGAACAGGCGCGCGTCTCTGGATTTCTGAACGAACTGGCAGCCGCCAGCCCCTTGGGTCGCGGCGGGGAGCCGCGCGAAATGGCCGAATGGGTGATGATGGCCGGCGGGCCGAAGAACACCTATATGACAGGTGAAAACATAATTGTTTCAGGGGGCTACATTTATGCGTAAGAGCCTGAAATGATCTACAGGTCACGTTCGAAATCACAATCATGGGCGGGTGAGACGATCGGGATCATCGTCCTTGATTGTGAGTACCCCTACATTCCGGGGAATGTGGCAAATGCCACAACTTATGATTTCCCTGTGCGGTATGCGGCGGTGAATGGAGCAACCAATGACCGACTGATCTATAGCCGCGATCCAGCCTTGTTGACCCCGTTTATCGAGGCTGCACAAAAACTGGAGGCCGAGGGTGTCAAGGCGATCACCAGCGGCTGCGGGTTCATGGCGCTTTTTCAGAAAGAAATAGCGGCGGCCGTCAATATTCCTGTGTTCTTGTCCAGCCTGCTTCAAGTGCCATTCATCTATCAGATCACAGGCAAAAGGGTCGGCATTATCTCTGCCAGCAGCAAAAACCTGACGCCTGCCCATTTGGAAAACACAGGCATCAGTGACACAATTCTGCTGGCCGTTGCGGGGATGGAGGACAACCGTGCCTTTACCCAAGCGATCTTTGAGCCTGACGGGACCCTTGATGATGACGCGATCCGCGAAGGTGTCGTCGAGGTCGCGATCAAGCTTCAGTCCGACTACCCTGATATGGGTGCGATCTTGCTGGAATGCAGTGATTTGCCACCCTATGCACACGCCGTTCAGGCGGTTACAGGGCTGCCCGTCTTCGACTTCATCACGATGATAAAACATGTCCACACGACGCTTGCCTGCAGGCCCTATGCAGGTCTGATTTGAAGCGTTAAGGGGATCAATTCTTTAGATTAAAAAGAAATTCTACGCTGCAGCAAAGTGCAAACTCTGCGTAGTCTAAAAGCAATGAACTCCCTAATCGGTAGGTAAAACATGACACGCTCAAACGGTGGAAAACTTCTTGTTCAAAGTCTTATCGGACTGGGCGCCAGCAAGGGCTTTGGGGTTCCGGGTGAAAGCTATCTCGCCGTGCTTGACGCATTGTATGACACCCACGGCGCGTTGGATTTTGTCTTGTGCCGCAATGAGGGTGGAGCTGCCTTTATGGCCAGCGCCTACGGCAAGCTGACAGGTAACCCGGGCTTGTGTTTTGTCACACGTGGGCCTGGTGCCACAAATGCCTCCATCGGGGTGCATACGGCGATGCAGGACAGCTCCCCGATGATCCTTTTTGTGGGGCAGATCGGGACAGGCATACGGGATCGCGAGGCATTTCAAGAAATCGATTACCGCGCCTATTTCGGCTCGGTTGCGAAATGGGTCACAGAAATAGATGATATCGCCCGGATTCCCGAAATTTTGGCACGGGCTTGGTCTACAGCCATCAGCGGCAGACCTGGACCCGTTGTTATTGCGCTTCCAGAAGACATGCTAACCTCGCTCAGCGACGTGCCTGCGTTGACGCAGGCAAGCCCTGTACATGAAGCAGCCCCTTCTGATGAAGCGATGGCAGATGTGGTTGAGTTGCTCAAAACGGCTAAGCGTCCACTTATCCTGATGGGCGGTGGCGGCTGGAACATGACGGGTAAAACCGCGATCCAAAGCTTTGCTGACGCGTCAGACATGCCTGTGCTGGCGGCGTTCCGGTTTCAAGACCTTTATGACAATCATTCTGAAACTTATGTTGGCGACGCAGGTGTCGGGATGACCGCCGCGACAAAGGAATTGATCACACAGGCGGATGTAATTCTGGCGTTGAACATCCGTTTTGGCGAAATGACGACAGACGAATACCGCCTGTTCAACGTGCCCGTTCCCGTACAGAAAATCATTCATGTGCATGTGTCGGATCGGGAAATCGGCAAAATATATGTGCCAGAGATTGGGGTTCATACTGGACCGAACGCATTTTCCGCAAAGCTGGCGCAAAACCCGATCAGCGGTCCGTGGGCGGAATGGCGCAGTAAGGCGCGTGCTGACTATCTGGCAGGCTTTGACGCACCACAGCAGCCCAGCCCAGTAGACATGGTCGCCGTGACCGCGTGGTTGCGGGATCGCTTGCCAGGGGATGCAATCCTGACAAACGGGGCAGGGAACTTTACCGTTTGGCCCAACAAGTTCTTCAAATTCGGCCCTGATCAACACCTGCTCGCGCCTCAGTCAGGTGCGATGGGCTACGGTGTTCCAGCAGCGATTGCCGCTAAGTCGACCTATCCTGATCGTACAGTTGTTTGCTTTGCGGGGGATGGCGATTTCCAAATGAACTGCCAAGAACTCGGCACTGCCATGCAGGCAGGGGCGCAGCCGATCATTTTGATCCTGAACAACGGCATTTACGGCACAATCCGCATGCACCAAGAACGCAACTATCCTGCACGGGTTTCAGGTACGACGCTGGAAAATCCCGACTTTGTCGGCTTGGCGAAATCCTATGGTTTCCACGCGGAACACGTTGCGACAACAGCAGATTTTGCAGCGGCGTTTGAGCGCGCATTCGCTTCGACAAGCGGTGCGGTGCTGGAACTCGACATATCGCCCGAGGCGCTGACGCCGCGCCAAACCCTTAGCCAGATGCGCACGAAAGCCCAAGGAGACCAACAATGAGCACCGCAGAGCAAATCCGAGTCGGCGCAGACATCGGGGGGACCTTTACCGACGTCGCCCTTGACCTGCATGGAACGATTTATTCTAGCAAGGTCCTGACCAACTACACAGCGCCTGAACAAGCCATTTTAGACGGAATAAAGGTGGTCACCAAGCAGGCGGGCGTTGGTTTCGCGGATATCGATATCCTGATCCACGGCACGACTTTGGCCACCAATGCTTTGATCGAACGACGCGGTGCGAAAACCGCGCTTGTCACGACAGAAGGCTTTCGAGACGTCATCGAAATGCGCACCGAGAACAGATTCGAACAATATGACCTCAATCTGGTGCTGCCGACACCGTTGATCCCGCGCAAGCACCGTTTTCCGGTTGCTGGTCGTCTTGATGCCAACGGGGCAGAGCTGTTGCCATTGGACGAGGCGCGGCTGGAAACGTTAGCAGATGAGATCGCGGCCGAGGGTTTTGAGGCTGTGGCGATCGGGTTTATCCATTCTTACCAAAACCCTGCCCACGAAGAACGTGCCCGCGAAATCTTGGCTGCGAAGCTGACCGGGATTCCAATCTCGATCAGCGCGGAAGTGTCGCCACAAATGCGCGAGTTCGAGCGGTTTAACACAGTCTGCGCAAACGCCTATGTGCGCCCGCAGATGCAAGACTATCTGACCCGTCTACAAAGCCGACTTAAAGAACACGGCGCGCAGTGTCCTGTGTTTATGATCCACTCTGGCGGCGGGCTTATTTCGGTTGAGACCGCGATTGAATTTCCTGTGCGGCTGGTTGAATCAGGCCCCGCAGGCGGCGCTATTTTCGCAGCCGATGTCGCAGCGCGCTTTGGTCTGAACAAAGTTGTCTCTTACGACATGGGTGGTACCACGGCCAAGATCTGCCTGATCGAGGATTTCACTCCGCAAACCGCTCGCACCTTCGAGGTCGCGCGGACATACCGTTTCTGCAAAGGCTCGGGGATGCCGATCTCTATTCCAGTGATCGAGATGATCGAGATCGGGGCAGGGGGCGGGTCAATCGCATGGGTCGACGCAATGGGGCGTATCCAAACGGGTCCTGAATCCGCAGCCTCCGAGCCGGGGCCCGCGTGCTATCAACGTGGTGGTGACCGTCCTGCGATTACCGACGCGGATGTGGTTTTGGGCAAGATTGATCCCGACAATTTTGCGGGTGGGGCTATTGCCCTTTCCAAACCCGCCGCCGAACAGGCGATTGCAAAAGACGTTGGGGAACCATTGTCACTTGGGCCGTTAGAAGCCGCCTTTGGCATCTGCGAAGTGGTCGATGAAAACATGGCCAATGCGGCCCGTGTTCACGCTGTCGAACATGGCAAGCACGTTTCGGAAAATGTGATGATTGCGTTTGGTGGTGCGGCCCCGCTGCATGCTGCGCGCTTATGCGAAAAGCTAGGTGTTGATCAGTGCCTTGTTTCGCAAGGGGCTGGGGTGGGGTCCGCCATTGGGTTCCTAAAAGCACCCTTTGGTTATGAATCGCTGGCTTCAAGGCTTGTCGGGTTGTCTGATTTTGACGTGGACGGTGTGAACGCGATGCTGGCCGACTTGCGTGAAACGGCCGAAAAATTTGTGCGAGCAGGGACCGATGCGCCGATCAAGCGGGATATCACAGCCTTCATGCGCTACAGGGGGCAGGGCTGGGAAATTCCGGTTACATTGCCTGACCGTGCTCTGACCCAAGCGGACGTTGCATTGATACGTGATGGCTTTACCACCAATTACGCGCGCTTCTTTGGTCGTGCGATTGACGGGCTGGACGGTTTGGAAATCGAGATTGTTACTTGGTCGATCAAAGCCTCTGATGAGGTGGCCAAGCAGAAGCCGATTTCAGTGCGAACCACGGGGTCGACGATTTCTTCACCCGAAATGCGCGATGTGTTTGACCCCGCTAGGGGGTCGCGGGTGCCAAGTGCGATTGTATCTCGAGCAAACCTTAAGCCCGGCGATAAGGTTTTGGGGCCTGCGATCATCGTCGAGGATGAAACTTCAACCATTGTGACGTCACCGTTTGACGCTGTGATCCAATCTGAGGGCAGCATTTTGCTGACCCGAAAAGGAGCCTGAGCCATGGCAGGACTTGACGAAATTCGCATGCAGGTGATGTGGAACCGATTGGTTTCCGTTGTAGAAGAACAAGCGTTGACCCTGCTGCGCACAGCCTTTTCCACCTCTGTGCGCGAGGCGGGTGATCTATCTGCTGGTGTGTTTAACCCAGATGGGTTGATGCTGGCGCAGGCCGTTACGGGCACGCCCGGCCATGTGAATACAATGGCCGAAGCCGTGCTGCATTTTCTGGCGGAAATCCCGCGCGATGAGATGTATGAGGGCGATTGTTATGTCACCAATGATCCGTGGAAGGGCACCGGCCACCTGCACGACATCACTATGGTTGCGCCGTCGTTCAAAGACGGTGAACTGGTCGCCTTTTTTGCCTGTACGGCGCATGTCGTTGATATCGGCGGGCGCGGCTTTGGGGCCGACGGGAAATCGGTATATGAAGAAGGCATCCTGATACCGATCATGAAATTTGCCGAGCGAGATGTTGTGAATCGTGACCTCATTAACATCCTGCGCAACAACGTGCGTGAAGCCAATCAGGTCGTTGGTGACTTCTACTCTCTGGCGGCCTGTAACGAGGTGGGGCACCGCCGCTTGATCGACATGATGATCGAGACGGAAATGGCGGATCTGGACGCCTTGGGTGCGTTCATTTTCGACCGCTCCCGCACGGCCACATTGGAACGAATAGCGGCGCTGCCAAATGGGGCATGGGACAATGACATGACCGTCGATGGTTATGATGCGCCCATCAAACTGGTCGCTAAACTGACGGTGCGGGACGGCGAGGTGAACGCAGACTTCACCGGAACAGGCGGCGCGAGCAAATGGGGTATCAATTGCCCGCTGATCTATTCTAAGGCCTATGCCTGTTACGCGATTAAATGCGTTGTGGCACCAGACATCCCGAATAACTCGGCATCATTAGCCCCGTTCACGGTGACCTCGCCCGTGAACATTCTCAACGCCGAACGGCCGGCACCAGTGTCGTTGCGTCATGTTATGGGTCATATGGTGCCTGACCTTGTGCTGGGCGCTTTGGCCAAGGCGCTTCCGGGGCAGATTATTGCCCAGGGGGCGGCTGCACTTTGGAATATCCACATCTCGGTGCGACCAAAGGAGGGTACTACTGGCCGTAGGGCTGAAGTGTTGATGTTTAACTCGGGCGGAACAGGTGCGCGGCCTACGTTGGACGGACTAGCGGCAACTGCCTTCCCTTCGGGGGTGCATACGATGCCCATTGAAGCGACAGAACAGACCGGACCGATCATCGTCTGGCGCAAGGAACTGCGCCCAGACAGTGGTGGTGCAGGGCGCTTGCGTGGTGGGCTGGGGCAGGTGATCGAGATTGCTGCCGCAGAAGGACATGAATTTGATTTCTCTGCGATGTTTGACCGTGTGAACCATCCGGCCCGCGGGCGTGATGGTGGCGAGCAAGGTGCGGCTGGTGTGGTTGAGTTGGATGACGGCACGAAAATGCGCCCCAAAGGCTGGCAGCACGTTCCAGCGGATCGCAAACTGGTCCTGAAAGCCCCTGGCGGTGGTGGTTTTGGCCCAGTGTCAGAGCGCAGCGAAGAAGCAATTCAGGCCGATAGCGCCGCAGGGTACGTGACAGGAAAAACGACATGAATTTTCTCGCGAACCGGATGAAACTGGTAAAGCCGTCGCCTTCGATGGTGGTATCACAAGCGGCTAAAGCATTGATCGAGCAAGGCGTTGACGTTGCTGATCTGGGGTTAGGTGAGCCTGACTTCGACACGCCGCATCACATAACCGAGGCGGCGCATCAAGCGGCGTTAGCGGGCGACACGCGCTATACAGCCACTGGCGGCGCGGCTGCCACAAAGGACGCTGTTGCACATAAATTCCTAACAGAAAACGGCCTGAACTATGCTCACGATGACATCATTGTGAGCAATGGAGCCAAACAGGTTATTTTCAACGCGCTAATGGCGACATTGGAAGCGGGTGACGAAGTGCTAACGGTTGCGCCGTATTTTGTGTCTTATCCCGATATGGTGCTGATGCTTGGCGGTACCCCGGTCACGGCGATGACCACACAAGAGGGCGGCTTCAAACTCACCCCCGAGGCGTTAGAGGCCGCAATCACGCCGAAGACCAAATGGACTATCCTGAACATGCCCGGCAACCCCGGCGGCGCGGTCTATTCCGAAAAAGAACTGGTCGCGCTTGGCGCAGTTTTGTCGCGACACCCGCAGGTCCATATTCTTTCCGACGAGATTTATGAGCACATTATTTTTGACGGGCGCGACTTTGTATCGTTTGGCAAGGCCTGCCCTGATTTGCGCGATCGCACGCTCATCGTTAACGGCGTTAGCAAAGCCTATGCCATGACAGGTTGGCGTGTTGGGTATGGCGCAGGCCCTGCCGCGTTGATCAAGGCGATGACAACGGTGCAAAGCCAATCGACAACGAATGTCTGTTCAATCGCGCAAGCGGCTACAGTTGCGGCACTGATGGGGCCACAAGATCACATCAAAACGTTCTGTGAAGCCTTTGAGCGCCGCCGCAATCTGGTGGTCGAGGGGATCTCAGGCATTGAAGGGCTGACATTGACGCCCCCGGATGGTGCCTTTTATGCGTACATCAATTGCGCCGCTTTCATCGGGAAAACTACACCCGATGGGGCCGTCATCGAAGGCGACGCTGCCTTCACAACGTTCCTTTTGGATCACGCACAAGTCGCGGCTGTTCCTGGTGAAGCCTATGGTCTTTCGCCCTATTTCCGCCTGTCTACCGCCACCTCTGAGGAGGTGCTGAGCACCGCAATCACGCGTATTTCCAACGCTGTTCAACAGCTGACCTGAGGTCCATATGAAACCCTATAACCGTATTTTGATCACTGGTGCTGCAGGCCGTCTAGGCACTGAATTGCGCAAAGGCCTGAGCCATTTGGCTGAACATGTCCGTCTGTCTGACCGCGTTGAGGCCGATGATCTACAACCGAATGAAGAAATGGTCGTCTGCGAGTTGGGTGATTATGAAGCCGTCATGGCATTGACCAAGGACGTGGATGCTATTGTCCATTTCGGCGGCGCACCGCTTGAGACTGACTTTGAAACGATCCTCGATAGCAATATTCGAGGCAGTTATCACATCTATGAAGGCGCACGTAAAAATGGCGTGCGTCGCGTGATCTATTCCTCTTCGGTCCACGCGATTGGCTATCATGAAATGACCGCCCAAATTGATGCTGATGCGCCTGTTCGCCCTGACAGTCTCTATGGCGTGTCTAAAAATTTCGTAGAGAGTTTGGGCCGTTTGTATTGGGATAAGTTCGGCATCGAGTGCCTGTGTTTACGCATCTTTTCCTCTTTCCCTGAACCTGCTGACCGACGGATGCTTTGGAGTTGGTTGTCCTTTGCCGACTGCGTTCAATATGTAGAACGTGGCCTGATTGCGCCGCGCGTTGGCTATACGATCGGACATGGGTTGTCCGATAACCGCCTGAAACCCGTCGATGATAGCAAGGCCGGCCACATCGGTTTTGAGCCGCGCGACACAGCGGAAGGTTTCCGTGAAGCCATTGAAGCACGCACCGAACCTGCGGACCCCAAATCGCCTAGCGTTGAATTTATCGGTGGCTGGTTCTGTGAGCTAGGACATCCCGATGATGAGGCCGAAAAATGAACAAGAGTTACGATGTTGTCATCATTGGCGGCGCAGTCATCGGCAGTGCGGTGGCGTATTTTCTACAAAGCAACCCAGACTTTGACGGTAGCGTGCTTATTGTTGAGAGCGATCCAACCTTTGCGACTGCGTCTACCTCGCTCAGCTCCAGCGCGATCCGCAATCAGTTTTCCAATCCGGTCAATGTTCAGATTGGCCAGTTCGGTACGCAGTTCATCCGAGCGTTCGGCGAAACAATGGAAGTGGACGGCGAAAAGCCTGAATTAAACTTCCACGAAGGCGGTTATCTATTCCTTGCTTCAAGTGATGAGCAAGCTCAAATCCTACGAGAGAACCATGCGGTTCAAAAAGAGCAGGGCGCGGACGTCGTCCTTTGGAATCCTGAGCAGATCAAAGAGGCATTCCCGCATATCAATGTAGAGGACCTCCAACTGGCCAGCTACGGGCAATCAGGCGAGGGTTGGTTTTCCAACACGGGCTTGATGAACGGATATCGCAAAAAGGCGCGCGCACTGGGCGCTGAATATGTCATCGACACGGTGACAAGCATAACCCGCGAGGGCGATCGCGTCACCGGTGTGACACTGCAAAGTGGAGAGGAAATTGGCTGCGGCACTGTCATCAACGCGAGCGGGCCACGTGCGGCGTTAACTGCACGTATGGCTGGGTTAGATATCCCTGTTGAGCCGCGAAAGAGATCACTCTTTGTCTTTGATTGCGCGACGACGCCTGAAGGCAGCGCAACAGTAAACGGGGGCAAGCTTCCCTTGATGATCGATCCGTCTGGGTCGTTTTGCCGCCCTGAAGGCAATCTGTTCCTTGCTGGCACAGTGCCAGAGGAAGATCCTGCAGTGGATTGGGATGACTTTGAACCGCGACACGAAGAATTTGAACGCCTCTGGATCGATCTCGCAACCAGATCGTCCAGTTTTGAGGCGATTAAGCTGAAAAACTTCTGGGCAGGCCATTATGCGTTCAACACACTGGACCATAACGTAATTATCGGTCCACATACTGAAGTGGACAACTTCATCTTCGCAAACGGGTTTTCTGGGCATGGATTGCAACAATCACCTGCCATCGGGCGCGGCGTGTCGGAATTGATCACATATAGTGGTTTTCGCACCTTGGATTTGTCCCAGCTGGGGTATGAAAGGGTCGTGGCCGGTGAGCCATTCCTTGAAAAAGCAGTAATCTGACCCTCCAAGAGAGAAGCTGATGACCAACAATCGCCTGCGCCTTCCACCACTTAATGCTTTGAAGGCATTCCATGCTGCGGTACGCCACGATTCAATTCGTGCGGCCGCTGATGAGTTATTGGTGACACCGCAGGCGGTTAGCCAGCAATTAAAATTGCTAGAAGATACGCTGCAGGTGGAACTGTTCACACGCAAAGGCAGAGCCATTGAAAAAACCGAAGCGGCAATAGTCTTAGCGCGCTTTGTGGATGCAGGGTTCGAAGAGCTGGCCGAAGGTGTGCGGCGCGTTACCAAGAGGAAATATAAAAACCGTATCACGCTCAATGTTTCGCCCTACTTTGCGACCCGGTATTTGCTTCCCCGTATCAATCATTTCCGCGAAACCATGCCCGACAGCGATCTACGTATGACAACAATGGTTGAGACGCCGGATTTTGCCAGAGATGATATCGATCTGGGAGTACAATGGGGCTATGACGATTGGAAATCTCTCGACACAGTGCTTTTACTGAAAGACCACAAGGTGATAGCCTGTACGCCTGAAATTGGTGCCCAGATCAAAACGCCGAATGATCTTTTGAAGCATACTCTTTTACATCCATTGCTTCAAAATTCGCTTTGGAGTGATGCGCTCGCGTTCCTCGGACTCGGCGATCAAGTCACCTCAAGCGAGATCGCATTTCATGATGCTGCCACTATGAGGCGTGCAACTTTGTCAAGCATGGGCGTTGGATTGGTCTCACGACTGGATGCGGTGAATGATATCCGATCCGGTGATCTGGTGGCACCTCTCGGCCTTGATGCGTTGAACAATCTGCCGTCCGACAACGTTCCGGGATTTTATCTGGTCCTACCACGCGGGCATCGCCGTGTCGGCAGTATCTCGAAACTTTGTGACTGGATCACCTCGGAAAATTGGGCGGAGGTACCGACATGACAGATCAGACAGCAACCATCATCACAGGTGCTGCCTCCGGTATCGGAGCGGCACTCGTACGCCGTTTGTCGAACGCCTCGGCACAGTTTACCCTACATACGCGACATTCGGTGGAACGGCTTGAAGCAGTCGCCCAAGCTGCCCGCGAGGCGGGTGCGGAGGTGGAAACTGTCACCGGCGATTTGGCCGACGCAGGAACTGGAGCGGCTATTGTGGAGGCGCACCGCGCGCGATTTGGCAGGCTGGATAATCTGGTCGCCAACGCCGGTTTCCCGTTGCTGAAATCACTCGACGAGATGACCGCAAAGGATGTCGCCTATGCGTTTGCAGGCAACAGTACTAGGGCCTGTTGACATTCGGGGTTCCCATTTTGCCTGAAGTCTGATTCAAGCTTCCAAAATGGAGGTGTTGATGGACGCAAATCGTTTGGCTGTTTCCGATGAGCTTTGGGAGAAGATTGAGCCGCCTATACCGGGCAAGGCAGGCGATCCGGGTGTTACCGCGCGCAATAATCGCCGGTTTATGGAAGCAGTATTATGGCGCGTACGCACAGGGTCCCCATGGCGGGATTTGCCCAAAGAGTTTGGCAACTGGAACAGCCAGTTCAAGCGATTTCGTCGATGGGCCAGGAACGGCGTGTTCGAGAGTCTTTTCAATGCCATGAGTGGCGAGCCGGACCTGGAATATGCCCTTATCGACGGGACGATTGTTCAAGCTCATCAGAAGGCTTCGGGCGCAAAAGGGGGACTCAACACCAGGCTATCGGACGCTCTCGCGGCGGACTGACGACCAAGGTCGTGGCCTTGGTCGATGCGCTCGGTAACCTGTTCCGGTTTCTGCTTTTGCCGGGACAGGCACACGACATGAAGGGGGTCGCTCCTCTGATCAAGGGGGCTTCCTTTGGGGCGTTGCTGGCCGACAAAGCCTTCGACGCCGACTGGCTCCTGCAAGACCTTGATGAGCGTGGCGCAACCGCTGTCATCCCGCCCAAATCGAACCGAAAAGTTCAACGGGACTACGATACCCACATGTACAAGTGGCGCCATCTCATCGAAAACTACTTCGCAAAGATCAAGGAATTCAGAGGCATAGCAACGCGATACGACAAGACTGATACAAGCTACGCTGCCAACTGGCACCTCTGTGCCATGCTCATTGCAACACGATGATTGTCAACAGACCCTAGTTTCTTCGTGCTGTCACAGCAGGCCCAACATATGCTCCGAAACTCAACCTCAGGTCGCATTGTTGCATTGGGTAGTTTTACCAGTCACGTATTTCGAACTGACATGCCACAATTTCCAGCCTCTGCTGCCTCAAAAGGGGCGATCGAAGTCGCCGTGAAGTCCCTGTCACTGGCTCTCGGGGCTGACCGGATCACTGTCAATTGCGTTGTCCCAGGATACATTGAAAAGGACGCAGGCACTGCCGACGGGTTAAACCCAAAAATCTTGGCCGAAATGTTATCGCGTATTCCAGTCAATCGCCTTGGCAAGCCCGAAGACGTCGCTGGCACGATCGCATTCTTGTTGAGCAAGGATGCAAGCTATATCACCGGTCAAGTTATTCATGTGAATGGCGGACTATAAGCTCCGGCAAACTCGTGGTCAAAGGGCGTTCCTTCGAGATGACAAGAATGCATGCCGAATTGCTTAAGTTCATTTCGCCGATTTAAGTCTGTAAACTGAAGCTCGCATAACCGAATGATCTGAAACTTGCCCTGTTTAGTCATCGTTTATCTAAATTTAACATAATACTGAATATGAGTCTTGCGCGGATACCCTCTTGTTTTCAAGGCTCTTACCGACAGGGCAGGGGGGTTGGTAGCGCCCTTCCCCCAGTCCCGCAGTGTACCTAGGTAGCTATATCCTAGTGAGCCAGGAGGGGAAGGGCTAGGTCCGAAGACGTGAATCGATAATAGACGATCTGTCACCAGATAACAAGAGGTGACAGCATGGCAAAGACGGCAGGATCAAAACCTTTTTCAGCGTTTGAGCTGGACTATATGCGGTTCGGCATACGGCGCGGCCTAAAGCCCGCTCAGATTGCCCGCGACCTGAGGCGGGGGCGGCAGGGTGTGTGGGCGGCTATCAAGAAGATGGAGTCCGACGGCACAATAAATCAGCTATGCCTGCCCGGCTTTGGGCCAAAACTCTCGAAAGTCGAGGCTGCGGACGATGAGTGAGTATCGCCCGCGAGCGCACACGAATGCCGTCCTTGCGGCATCCAGTTCGACGCACAGCGCCCGCCACGTCCTGCATGTCATGTGCTGGCGGGCGGAGTTTGACCGCCCGGAGGTCACTATTAGCAAGCCGCAGATCGCGGAGGAGACCGGGCTGCACGAAAAGACGGTGCAAAAAGCGCTGAAATGTCTCCAGCGCAGCGGATCAATTACGGTTATCCGTAA
>CBDBLS010000062.1:0-84178 GCA_965207105.1 Roseovarius sp.
CTGCTGATCGCCAGGGGATGGTGGGGCCGCAAGACCATGACGGACCCGTTGACCGGCGAGACCCGTGAGGCCCGGCTCGGAAGCCCGCGCCGCCTGCGCATCATCTATGACACCAATATCCGCATGGCGGTTGCTGCGGGGAAGTGGCAGCGGATCACACGCCTTGCCGACCGGCGTCCCTGGCTGCGCTATGTCGGCGTGCTTGACGCCCGCATCCGACCGCTCCACGCCGCACGGCACGGCACTGTGCTGCCCTGGGATCACCCATTCTGGCAAACACATTTTCCACCCAATGGCTGGCGGTGCCGCTGCACCGTGCAATCGCTCTCCGAGGCCGGTCTTGAGCGCTACGGATATCACGTCACGCCGCCGCCCGCAGGCTGGCGGGAAACCCGGCCGTGGAGCAACGCGCGCGCAGGTGAGATCAGACACATCCCGAAAGGGACAAGCCCGGGCTTTGATCACAACGCAGGCACCGCCGATCCTGTGGCCCGGACCCGCACCCTGCTCCGGGAGAGACTGGCGGGCGCGCCACCCGCGCTGGCGCGCGCCGCCACATCGGACGTGACGGAATGGATTGCGCGCGGGCGCGTAACGCGACAGGCCCTCGTCACCGCCACCGGACTGACACCGGATGATGCCGGCTTTGCCGATAACCTGCGCGGCCTCGTCGCCCAGGGCCCTGC
This sequence comes from Roseovarius sp., assembly GCA_965207105.1. GTDB lineage: Bacteria > Pseudomonadota > Alphaproteobacteria > Rhodobacterales > Rhodobacteraceae > Roseovarius. The sequence continues at coordinate 687 of CBDBLS010000062.1, forward strand.
ATCCGCACGCGCGGCTGGACAGACCGGCGCGCTGATCAGCCCGGCAACACCGGAGACAGGCGCGGATCAGGCCGCCGCACAGGCCGTGCATGCCGCCTCTCTGCGGTTTCCGGCCACCTGGGTGGCGCGCGCCAATATCGCGCCCCTGCGCGCCGCCGGCAATCTGCTGGAGGCCGGCGGATCCTATGCGCCATCCGTCTATCGAGGACGCCCCGCAGCGCGAACACGGCCCGGTCTTGTGAAAACCGATGACAGCGCATGGGTCATTACCTCTCGCGACCCCGGCAACGCCACCCATGAATATATCCACCACCTGCAAGCGGCCATGCCGGAGATTGACCGGCTGTTTCAGGACCTGCATATCCGGCGGACCACAGGTGTGGATGGCACACGCGACGCTGTGGTCCCGCTTGATCCCTGCACGGGCACCGGACGCAAGGATCACTATGTCGATCCCTGCTTCGGACGGGAATACGGGAGCTCCGATGCTCACAGGTCTTGACTATGATCCGGACCGCCCCGCCATCGAGGTCATGACCCGCGCCTTCCAGATGCTCTTCCACCCTTTGGCAGGCAAGGATGGCATTGATATCGATCTCGACAAGCTGGTGCGGGACGATCCTGAAATGCTGGACCTGGCCCTCGGATTGTGTAAAACGCGGAGCAATATTGGGCCACAGAAGCGGCTGCATATCGCAGTTGTAGCGGAGTAAAAGTCCGCCAGTTTGTGCCCTTCGTTTATTCGGAGGGCGGGAGATGTATTCTGTGGATATTTATAGTCGTGTGCGCCGTGCTTGTTTGAAGGACGGTATGTCTGGCCGAGAAGCGGCGCGGTTTTTCAACATGGCGTAATCAGGATCAGCACTCAGTTACCCCTGTTATTCTGGATGCACATGCAATTGAAAAGGAGACTGACCAATGGAATATTTTGCTGGTTTGGATGTGTCCATGGAAGAGACGCATATCTGCATTCTGGATCGTGAAGGGGCCCTTATTCGTGAAGGAAAAGCGAGCTCAACACCAAAAGCGATCGCTGACTTCCTCGCTTCTGGACCACCATGTGCCAAAGTTGTATTTGAAACGGGACGGATGGCACCAATGCTTTACCATGGGCTGACGGAGCTTGGTGTCCCGGTTGTTTGCATCGAGAGCAGGCAAGCATATCAGGCCCTTAAATCTCTGGCCGGCCACAAGACGGACCGCAATGATGCCCGCGGTTTGGCACACCCTGGCGCGGACGGGATTCTACAAGCCGACCCATGTCAAATCACTGTCAGCGCACGCAATCCGGTCGCTGATCGCAGCCCGCAAGAAGCTGGTCGGACAGCGTGTGACGCTCGACAATCAGATCCGCGGTCTGGTCGTCGTCTTCGGCGTGCGGCTGCCACGAGCTTTGTCTCCGGCATTCAAAAACGCGGCGCTAAAAGTTAGCGATGGAGTGCCTGGCCTCCATGCCGCAATTTGCGGACTGTTCGCAGCACGCGAAAGCAATCCTCGCGGCGGTTGCAGCCATTGATGGCGACATCAAAAAGATGACCCGCAAATCCGAAGTCTGCCAGCGCCTTATGGACGGTACCAGGGGTCGGTCCGATCACAGCATTGGCCTTTGCCGCAGCAATTGATGATCCGTCGCGTTTCAGGAAATCGCGTGATGTGGGGGCGTATCTTGGACTGGTGCCGCGACGGCATCAATCTGGTGAAATCGACTACACGGGCAGCATCTCAAAGCGGGGCGACGTGCGCGTCAGAACGCTTCTCTATGAGGCCGCCAATGTGATGCTGACGCGGTATGCCGCTCCGCTCAAATTGAAGACATGGGCCCTCGCAATCGGTGCGCGCTCAACGATGAGAAAGGCCCGAGTGGCTCTGGCGCGTCGTCTGGCAATCATACTTCATGCCATTATGCGAGACAAAAACTGACTTCCAGTCCGCGTAAGGCTTACGAGGCGACAACGAGGATTCCTAAATCAAAGTTCCCATCTGGGACGATGCCCGAGGGAGGGCGTGAGACACGGCGCCGATTCTGTAGCAACAGCCAAGACCAACGGTATGATTGCGGTTTCAACATTGCCGACCCACACCCAGCCAACCCCATCATGAACCTCAGAGTTCGAAGAGAACAAAGGCAACCTCTGACATCAAAAGCAGGAAACTCAGGAAACACGCATTGACAGATTAGAGAACAAAGATCGTAAGACGATCGCGAAGATGCTGCGCCATGAACTTCCGCCTGGGTATCGTCGGTCGGAAGCGCCTCGGCGGCCAACGCTTGATGGTTATGTTGGTGTGGTCGATGAGATACTGCGCACAGACAAAGCCCTGATCAAAAAGCAGCGACACACGGCCAAGCGCATCTTTGAACGGCTGCGCGATGAGCATGGATATGCCGGCAGCCTGACCACGGTGACCTATTACGTGCGCGAGCAAAAACGGCGCACCAAAGAGGTGTTTGTGCCGTTGTCGCATCGGCCGGGCCATGCGCAGGTTGATTTTGGTGAGACGCTGGGCGTGATCGGTGGCGTGGAATGCAAGATCCACTTCTTCGTGATGAGCTTGCCACATTCTGATGCGGTGTTTGTGAAGGAATATCCAGCTGAGACAACCGAGGCGTTTTGCGATGGCCATGTGTCCGCCTTTGCATTCTTTGGCGGCATTCCGCAATCCATTCTCTACGACAATACCAAGATCGCCGTGGCTCGGATACTCGGGGATAAGACGCGCATCCGCACACGTCGGTTTACGGAACTGCAGTCGCATTACTTGTTTGATGACAAGTTTGGCAGACCCGCGCGAGGGAACGATAAAGGCAACGTTGAGGGCATGGTTGGATACACCCGCCGCAACTTCATGGTTCCCGCACCTCGCTATGACAGCTTTGATGATCTGAACGCACATTTGGAAGAGAAGTGTTTAGCACGTCAGGACGATACGTTGCGGGGTCACACCCAAACCATAGGCGCACGCCTGATGTCGGATTTGGATGCTCTGATGGGATTGCCCGTCGCAGAATATGAAGCCTGCGATCACGTCAGCACGCGTGCAACGTCGATCTCAATGGTGCGCTATCGCAGCAATGATTACTCGGTGCCAGTAGCCTATGCGCACCACGATGTTCATGTGCGTGGGTTTGTGCATGAGGTTATCATCGGCTGCGGCAATGAGATTATTGCGCGGCACAAACGATCCTACACATCAGCGGATATGGTCTTTGACCCATTGCACTTTTTGCCCCTGCTTGAACAAAAGGTGGGTGCCCTGGATCAGGCCGCGCCTTTGCAGGGTTGGCATTTGCCAGATGTATTTGCCACGCTGCACCGACTGCTTGAAGCCAGAATGGGTAAGCCGGGCAAGCGAGAATACGTTCAAGTCTTGCGCCTTTTGGAGACCTTCGAAATGGATGTTGTGCAAGGCGCAATCCAGCAGGCAATAGATATGGGTGCAATTGGCTATGACGCCGTAAAACACCTTGTACTGTGTCGGGTTGAGAAGCGGCCACCACGATTGGATTTGGACTTCTATCCATACTTGCCCAAGGCCAATGTCGGCACAACACGCCCATCCAGTTACATGAGCTTGATGGGAAGGACCGCGGCATGACCGAAGCCCCTCGGATTCTTCTACGGCATCATCTTAAACAACTGCGACTGCCAACGTTCCAAGGCGAGTATGCCAAACAGGCGCAGCTCTGTGCTGCAGAGAACAAAGATCACATCCACTATCTGGCGCGGCTGTGTGAGATGGAATTGATCGACCGCGAACGCCGGATGATTGAACGGCGCATCAAAGCGGCGAAGTTCCCCAGCACCAAGAGCTTGGATAGCTTTGACTTCAAGATCATGCCAAGCTTGAACAAGCCCCTGACGATGGATCTGGCACGATGCGATTACGTTAATCGCAGGGAGAACATCATCGCGCTCGGCCCGTCAGGCACGGGCAAGACACACATCGCCCTGGGACTTGGGCTGGCTGCATGTCAAAGAGGACTGAAGGTGCGCTTCACAACGGCTGCGGCATTAGTCCATGATCTGATCGAGGCTCAAGATGAGCGGAGATTGCAGCGCCTTCAAAAGCAACTGACCAGCCAGAACCTGTTGATCATTGATGAACTGGGCTTCGTACCGCTCAGCAAATCTGGCGCAGAGCTGCTCTTCGAGGTCATATCCCAATGCTATGAACGCGGCTCCATCATCATAACCTCGAACCTGCCCTTCGATGAATGGACTGAAGTCTTTGGCTCTGAGCGGCTGACCGGTGCGCTACTCGATCGTTTAACCCATCACGTCCACATCCTCGAGATGAATGGCGAAAGCTATCGGCTCAAACACAGTCGCAACAACCGAAAATAACCAGCCCGCAATCACAGTCAGAATAATGCTGGCCTTATGGCCAGCATGCGCTTTGGCACGCTTCAGCTTTGTGACGAGCACGCGTGCAAAAGCGCCACAAAAACATCAACCGAAGTGGCCCATTTTTACGCCGCGACATGGACCCATTTTACTCTGCGATTGACAGACAGGAGCGCCCGATGCAAAATCAGGGCGAAGATCAACCATGCCGCATCAAATTGGAATGGTTGCCAACAAAGCATCAGGTGCCAAAACAGGGCGCTCGTGAATTTTTGCGGCTAAATTACACGAGACCCCTTCGAAGGACTGTTTGCCGACGGCCCCAATGACCGAACTGTGGGGCTATGGGTTCAGTCAAACCGAAATTCGCGAAGCGTTTCTTGCACGATTGAAGATATGCCGCGATATGCCGCTGGCGAAGAACGACGGGGTTGATAGTCACTAGCGCTTGTATTTCTGCTATCAAATTGCGCTCATAGTCGATCTTTGCTGCGCATTGCTCCAAGGGCAGCGGTTGACTGGGAGCGCTCTTTACAGGGCCATACCAATCCAAGTGGAAAAAAGCTCGATCACCTGACCACAAGGATCAATCTCTGTGGCCAGTCACATGTTCCTCAGCCCGAGGCGGCTTTGGGCAACTCGGTCTCGAAGCTGTTGCCCTCGGTATCCGTGGCCTTGACCGTCAGCGTCGTGGCGCCGTTGTCGTTATAGGCAAACCGGAAGGCCGGGTTCTCGGAAATCGAAATGCCGCCATCCATGGTGAACAGCAACTCTTCGCCCTGCCAGACCTCGAGGTGATCAATGAAATGCGCCGGGATGAACAGCTGCGTGATCTGATCGCGCTGCAGGCCTGAATAGTTCGGGTGGCGGATCATGATCTGCGCCTCGCGGCGCGGTGTCGAAATCTGTGCGGCTTCGCCGAACATGCGCAGCTTCATCTTGCCCATTGAGGCTTCGGGGTCCTTGGTGGCCGGGGCCGAACACCCGCCCGATGCTTTGACAAAGCGCCCGGTCATGTGCAGCCCGTCGGGCGTTTCGGCGATGACCCGCACGTTCGAGTATTGGTTCACCCGCACGCGCATCTCGAAATCCAGCTGACCCATGGCAGGTGAAAAGGTGAAGACACCCGCAACCGGGGCCGGGTTTTCGTCGATCACCACCGTGGCAGAGGTGATTTGTGAATCCGGGTCAAGCTGTTTCAGTAAAACTGGAACGGTGGCCGCATCATGGGCGCGATAGGGGGCATCCAGCGACAACAATGCATCTGCGGCACCTATCTGGGCGTCACCCACGACATCATATTGCAGGTCCTGCCAAGTTTCGCTTGCGGTCAACGGGTTTTCAACGGTCTCGCCCGCAAAAACGGGCATCGACAGCATCGAAACGATCACCGCTGTGCATACGAGATGTGGGGCCATGTTGTCTCCTCCGGCAACTGGTATCGCGTCTTATCGCACAAAAGCTCATAAAAATATACTCCGACCAAAGGCTGCGTGGTCTACACGAATTCGTGTGGCACAGTCCGGGGCAGAGGTGACGCCATGTTCGAAGCGCTGGTGACCGTATGTCTGAGCCTGTCCGACGGACCCTGCCGCGACCAGCTTTTGCCGGGATACGAGGCCGCGACCGAGGCCTTGTGCCAGCAGGCGCTGGCCGCAGATCCACCGACCGTGGCGGATGGGCTGACGGTCCCGGATGAACCGGTTTGCAGGCCGGTTGGAGACAGCCTGACCTTTCAGGAGGTCGCGCCGGGTGTCTTTGCCCATTTGGGCCAAATTGCCGAGCCGGACCGAAGCAACCGGAACGATACCTCGAATATTGGTTTTTTGATCGGGCAGGACAGCGTGGCCGTCATAGACAGCGGCACCGCGCCCTGGATGGGTGAAGCGATCTGGCGGGCAGTCAGAGCGCGAACGGATAAACCGATCAGCCATCTGATCCTGACCCATATGCATCCAGACCATGTGTTGGGGGCCTCGCCTCTGGTGGCGGCCGGGGCACAGGTGGCAGGCCATGCGGCGCTGGCGCGGGCCCTGGCCGACCGACAGGATAATTATGTCGAAAGCCTTGGTACATTGATCGGGCCCGAGGAATTGGTAGGGGTCGGTCCCGTAACGGTCGATCTGGCAGTCGAGGGCGAGTTGCAGATTGATCTGGGCGATCGTGTTCTGGACCTGCGCGCCTGGCCAACGGCGCATACCGGGACCGACCTGACGGTGCTGGACCGGGACTCAGGTCTGCTTTTTACCGGTGATCTGGTCTTTCATGACCACACCCCCGCACTTGATGGGCGGTTGCTGGGCTGGCAGGAGGTGCTGAGTGAAATGGCCGGGATGGAAGTCGCGCGGATAGTGCCCGGTCATGGCGGGCCGGTGCTGGACTGGCCGGAAGGCGGGGCGGCGCAGTTGCGGTATCTTGAGGTCCTTGAAAGCGACACACGGGCAGCCATCGATGCAGGCGCGCGGCTGGGTGACGCGGTCGAGGTCATTGCCGAAAGCGAGGCAGGGAATTGGGCGCTGTTCGAGGCCTATAATCCGCGCAACGCAACGGTGGCCTTCACCGAGCTGGAATGGGAATAGCGATCTAAAGACATGTTTTAGCGCGCAATTTGGTCCGAAAGCCGTTTCACAGTTTTCAGATTGCGCTCTAACGAATTGCGCGGTTGAGGTTTTTGGCGGCGTCCAGATTGGTCTGGTCCGTCCCGCGTGCGCCAGTCAAACGGGTCGATGTCAGATCGGCATCAAGGAAATTCGCCCCCGCAACCTCGGCCCCCGACAGATCCGCGCCGCCCAGTGTTGCCATCGACAGATCTGCATCGGTGAAATTCGCTCCGGGCAGCTTGGCAAACTCAAGATCGGCCCGCGACATCTGCGCCCCCGTGAAATCCACGCCTGTTCCCCGCGCCGAGGTCAGGACGCCGCGCATCAGCCCCATCGACTGGTTGCGCATATCAGCAGAGAAATCCGCGCCGCGAAAGATCGCCCCGGTCAGGTCGGCCTTGGTGAAATCGGCGGCGGTTCTGGCCCCAGTGAAATCGGCGTCGCTCAGGTTGGCTTTGCCCAGCTGGGTCTGGAACAGCTCTGTTCCGACCAGTGACGCGCCACTCAGATCCGCACCGATCATCCAGGCCTGGCTGAGCGTTGCCCCATCGAAGGTTGATCCGGAAAGATTGGCAGCGTTCAATGAGGTCGCGCGCAGGATCGCGCCAGAAAAATCAAGCCCCGAGAGATCAAGACCGTTCAGCCAGACCCGCGTGAAATCCGCAGGGGCGCCCGCCGTTGCCGCCTCAAGCCGGGCAATCACCTCGGCCCGTGTCATCTGCACCTCGGTCATTTTGGGCAACGACATGTCAACACCGCTCATCACCGATTGCGCCTGCGCCAACACCGGCACAAGGGACAGGGTCAGCGCCAGCGGCGCACTCCATATCGATTTCATCGGATTCCTCCCACAGGACTTGACGTCGCAAAGATAGGGCTTGAAGGCAGGTGCAGCAATTCAGACCTTGGGTGCAAGCATGCTGGTCAACCCTGATCCTGGGCCGCCTCCTGCAGCATCTGGGCGATGGCGAACAGGCGGCGCTCGATGATCTGCGGCGTTTCGCACAGATAGGTGATCGAGCGCTGGCGGTCGGAATAGATCAACTGATCCCAGTCCAGCTGTTCCTCCAGCTTGTCGATCTTGTCGTAATCTGGCGTTTCAGCAGCCAGTGCGGTGTCCATGTCGGCGCGGACCCGGTCGATCTGCTCGGCCAGGCCTTTTTGCCCGAGCGAAAACTCACCAATCCCGGAGATGATTCGCGTGCGGCGCTTGGAAAGCCCGTTGAAGACGCGGTTGAAGACCAAGCCAAGCACGGCGGGATCACCCTTGTGCCGGTCCGCAAACGCCGCGACCTGCGGCCGCAGATCATCCAGCGCGACTCGCCGCAGCGCCAGCGCATCGGCCAGTTCGGCCACCTCAAGACCCAATGCATCGTCAGCCTCGATCCGGGCGGTGTCCACCGGATGTGGCCACATCAGGCCCAAAGAAAGCTGTTCCACCTTGCGTTGTACGCAAGGCCAGGTCGGATCGGAAAAATCCGCTGCGTGAACAGAGGCCGCCATAGACGTCAACACAAGGGCGAGGGCAAACGGTTTAATGATCGACATTGGCAACTCCTCCACGCGTCACACTATACTCCTCCACGCGTCACACTATGTCGAAGCGGGCGGACCAAGTCTATTCGCCCCCAATACACACCATTGTCTCAATTGTTCCGAACGCGGACCCGCCGCCATACTCCGGTAAAAGCCCGGCTTCTGCCTGAAGCTGGCGCATGGGAGGAAAGTCAAAAATGCGAACACGCGCGGCGGTTGCTGTGGCAGCGGGTCAACCTCTAGAAGTCATGGAGGTCGAACTGGAGGGTCCGAAAGCGGGTGAGGTATTGGTCGAGATCAAGGCGACCGGTCTTTGCCATACCGACGAATTCACACGCTCAGGCGCTGATCCCGAGGGTATTTTTCCCTCCATTCTGGGTCACGAAGGTGCTGGCGTCGTGATCGAGGTCGGCGAAGGTGTGACCAGCCTTTCGGTCGGCGACCATGTCATCCCGCTCTACACCCCCGAATGTCGCGAATGCGAATATTGCCTGAACCCCAAAACCAACCTGTGCCAGAAGGTGCGGGCGACGCAGGGCGCGGGGCTGCTGCCGGATGGCACCACCCGGTTCAAGATGCTCGATGGGACACCGATCCATCACTATATGGGCTGTTCGACCTTCGCCAACCGCACGGTGGTGCCGGAAATCGCGTTGGCCAAGATTCGCAAGGACGCGCCGTTCGACAAGGTCTGCTATATCGGCTGCGGCGTCACCACCGGCATCGGCGCGGTGATCAACACCGCCAAGGTCGAGATCGGCTCGCGCGGCGTGGTGTTCGGGCTTGGCGGCATCGGGCTGAATGTCATTCAGGGGCTGCGCCTGGCCGGGGCTGATCAGATCGTCGGCGTCGATCTGAATGACAGCAAGGCCGAGATGGCCACGCAGTTCGGAATGACCGATTTCGTGAACCCGTCAAAGGTCGAAGGTGACATTGTCGCGCATCTAGTCGAGCTGACCGGCGGCGGGGCGGATTACACCTTCGATGCCACCGGCAATGTGGGCGTGATGCGCACCGCGCTGGAATGCGCCCATAAGGGCTGGGGCGAAAGCATTATCATCGGTGTGGCACCCGCAGGGGCTGAAATATCGACGCGCCCTTTCCAGCTGGTGACCGGGCGCAGCTGGCGCGGCACGGCATTTGGCGGTGCGCGCGGGCGTACCGACGTACCCATGATCGTAGACTGGTATATGGACGGCAAGATCGAGATTGATCCGATGATCACGCACAAGCTGACTCTGGACCAGATCAATCATGGGTTCGACCTGATGCACGAAGGCAAATCGATCCGTGCTGTGGTGGAGTACTGAGCATGGATCTCAAGGTCGTCGCGGAAAATCGGTGCTTTGGGGGCACGCAGACCGTTTACAAACATGAATCGCAAATCTGCGGCTGTGACATGACCTTTGCCACCTACCTGCCGCCGCAGGCTGCCAACGGTCCGGTACCTGTTCTGTGGTACCTGTCTGGGCTGACCTGCACCCATGAAAACGCGATGACCAAGGGCGGGTTTCAGGAACATGCCGCCGAGCATGGCCTGGCGGTCGTGTTCCCCGACACCTCACCGCGCGGCGATGGTGTGGCTGACGATGAAGCTTATGATCTGGGGCAGGGGGCGGGGTTCTACGTGAATGCCACCCGCGATCCCTGGCGGTCAAATTTTCGCATGTATGACTATGTGGTGAACGAGCTGCGCTTGATCGTGGTGGATAACCTGCCGGTTCAGGACCGCCACGGCATCACCGGTCATTCCATGGGCGGGCACGGCGCAATCACGATTGCGATCCGCAACGCCGATCTGTTCGATTCCCTGTCGGCCTTCGCCCCGATTGCCCATCCCACGCAGTCGGATTGGGGCCGCAAACAGCTCAGCTCTTATCTGGGTGATGATGAAAGCGCCTGGGTCGAACACGACTCGACCCTGCTGCTTGAAGAACATGGCTGGAAAGGCGAATTGCTGGTGGATCAGGGTGCCAGCGACCAGTTCTTCGATCTTCTGAAGCCAGAGGCCCTGGCCGACATGATGGCGAAACGCCGACAGCCCGGACAAGTGCGCATTCAGCGGGGATATGACCATTCGTATTTCTTCGTGAATACCTTCGCGCGTGACCATGTGGCCTGGCACGCCGCGCGACTCAGCTAATCAAGACAGCAAGGAAAGATTGAACGTGTTCAGAACTGTAATTTCGACAATATGCCTGATGGCCCTGCCGGTGGTTGCGACCGCTGAAGGGGATGTCGCCGGGGATACGGCCAAGGGCGAGAAAGTGTTTCGCAAGTGCAAGGCCTGCCACGCGGTGGGCGAAGGTGCCGAGAACAAGGTCGGACCGGTCCTGAACGGTGTCGTTGGCCGCCAGGTCGGCATGGTCGACGGTTTCGCCTATTCCGATACGTTGGTTGCCCTGTCCGAAGAGGGCACGGTCTGGAGCCCCGAGGAACTCGCGGCATTCCTGACCAAACCGCGCGACTATGCCAAGGGCACCAAGATGTCCTTTGCAGGTCTGCGCAAGGAAGATGAACGTGTGAACGTGATCGCATATCTTGCGACCTTCGAGGGCGAAGGATCGTAAGACAGCGAATTGTTCGCCCGGTCTGAGGAGAGACATAGCGGGCGGGTATTAATGACACCCGATCCGATCCCGGGTCAGGTGTATCACAGCGGCTTTCATGCCGCACTCAAGGGAGGAGAATGAATGAGAAAGCTATCGCTTTTGACTTCCGGGATCGCCATTTGTGTCGCCGGTATGGCCTTCGCAAATGACGACCTTGTTTCCCAGATGGACAACCCGAAACAATGGGCGATCCAGACGGGTGACTACAAGAATCAGCGCTATTCCCAGCTTGATCAGATCAACGTAGATAACGTTGGCGATCTGCAGGTGGCTTGGACCTTCTCGACCGGCGTTCTGCGCGGACATGAAGGCTCGCCGCTGGTGATTGGCGACATGATGTATGTCCACACGCCGTTTCCAAATATCGTCTATGCGCTTGATCTGGCCAACGATGGCAAAATCGTCTGGAAATACGAGCCCAAGCAGGATCCGGATGTCATTCCGGTCATGTGCTGTGACACCGTGAACCGCGGTGTGGCCTACGCAGATGGCAAGATCTTTCTGCACCAGGCGGACACTAAGTTAGTGGCATTGGACGCCAAATCCGGTGATACCGTTTGGGAAGTGCAAAATGGTGATCCCGCCATTGGTGAGACCAACACAGCCACCGTGCTGCCGGTCAAGGACAAGGTCATCGTCGGCATTTCAGGTGGTGAATTCGGTGTGCGCGGGTCGGTGACGGCCTATGACATGAACTCGGGCGAGCAGGTCTGGCGCGCCTATTCGATGGGTCCGGATTCGGACATTCTGGTTGATCCCGAAAAGACCACCCATCTGGGCAAGCCGGTTGGCGCGGATTCCGGGACCAATACCTGGGAAGGCGATCAGTGGAAGATCGGTGGCGGCACCACATGGGGCTGGTATTCTGCCGATCTGGACGAGAACCTGATGTATTACGGCACCGGGAATCCCTCGACCTGGAACCCAGGACAACGTCCGGGTGTGACAATCGCTGGTCCATGACCGTCATGGCGCGCGATATCGAGACCGGCGTTGCCAAGTGGTTCTACCAGATGACACCACATGACGAATGGGACTATGACGGCATCAATGAAATGATCCTGACAGAGCAGGAAATTGATGGCGAGCAGCGCAAACTGCTGACCCATTTCGACCGTAATGGTCTGGGCTACACCATGGATCGTGTATCTGGTGAATTGCTGGTGGCTGAGAAATTCGATCCGGTGGTCAACTGGACCACAGGCGTCGATATGGATCCCAGCAGCGAGACCTACGGGCGTCCGGCGGTTGTCGCTCAGTACTCGACCGAGCAGAATGGCGAGGACGTGAACTCGACAAGTATCTGCCCGGCGGCTCTGGGCACCAAAGACCAACAGCCTGCGGCCTATTCGCCGAAGACCGAGCTGATGTATGTGCCTACCAACCATGTCTGCATGGATTATGAGCCGTTCCGCGTGTCCTACACCGCTGGTCAGCCCTATGTGGGCGCGACGCTGGCAATGTACCCGGCACCGGGCAGCCATGGCGGCATGGGTAACTTCATCGCCTGGGACAACACTGACGGGTCGATCAAATGGTCGCTGCCCGAGCAGTTCTCGGTCTGGTCCGGTGCTCTGGCAACTGCTGGCGACGTGGTGTTCTACGGCACGCTCGAAGGTTACTTGAAGGCCGTTCATGCGGAAACCGGTGAGGAGCTTTACAAGTTCAAAACGCCTTCTGGCATCATCGGCAACGTGATGACTTATGAGCGCGACGGCAAACAGTATGTCGGTATCCTGTCGGGCGTCGGTGGCTGGGCCGGGATCGGTCTGGCGGCTGGTCTGACCAACCCCAATGAGGGTCTGGGTGCCGTGGGCGGTTATGCCGCGCTCAGCGACTACACCGCGCTGGGTGGTCAGCTGACCGTGTTCGCCCTGCCGAACTGATGACACAGTCTGGCGCGGTCTCCGGGTCGCGCCAGACGATCCGCAACCAGGTGAGACATTCATGAACTACCCAGTAAGCCTTTTCGCAATTGGCCTTTTGGCTGGCCTTCCCTTCGCCGCGTCGGCAGACAATCTGACCGCCGCCTATTCCGAGGATGGCCGCTATTTCACCGACGATGACATTCCGACCTACAACATCGCCGAGGACGGAACCGTCGACTGGCTGACCTTTTCGGGTTTCCGCCGCTACCACGCGGAATGCCATGTCTGTCATGGCCCGGATGGCGAGGGCTCGTCTTATGCGCCAGCGCTGAAGAATTCCGCCGTCGACATGGACTACTATGATTTCGTCGATGTGGTGACCAATGGCCGCGAGAAGGTCAGCGCGTCCCAGCAATCGGTGATGCCGGGTTTTGGCGAAAATCCCAACGTGATGTGTTACCTGGACGATATATATGTCTATCTCAAGGCGCACGGATCGGATGCGGTCCCCCGTGGCCGCCCCCCAAAGAAAGAAGCCAAGTCGGATGTGATCCGCGAGGATGAAGATGCCTGCATGGGCTAAAGCCTTTCTGGTGCTGATTGGACTTCTGGCCGGGATTTTCCAGCCAGAGGCCGGGCACGCGCAAACCTCTGATCTCGTTTCCCAAAACGCGCTGCGCGTGTGCGCCGATCCGGCGAACGACCCGGTTTCGACCAGGGACGGAACCGGGTATGAAAACAAGCTGGCCGAACTGATTGCCGAAAAACTGGAACTGCCGGTTCAATATGTCTGGTTCCCGCAGGCCACCGGTTTCATTCGCAACACGCTGATGGCCAAGCGCTGCGACATCGTGATGGGCTATGCGCAGGGCCATGAACTGGTTCAGAACACCAACCATTACTACACCTCGGCCTATGCGCTGATCGTGAAGGATGACGGCGATCTGACAGGCGTCGAGACCCTGTCGGACCCCGCGCTCAAGGACCGTCGCATTGGTATCGTGGCGGGTACGCCGCCAGCGGCACATATGGCGCGCAACGGCCTGATCGAACGGGCCAAATCCTATAACCTTGTTGTTGACCGGCGTGTCGAAAGCCCAGCGACCGACATGCTGGACGATCTGCAATCGGATGAGATTGACGCGGCGATCCTTTGGGGGCCGTTGGGTGGCCCGCTGGTAAAGGCCGATTATCCGGGGATGAAAGTGATCCCGCTGGTCAATGAGGACCTGCCCCCGCGCCTGTTTTACCGCATCACCATGGGTGTGCGGCAGGGCGAAAAGGTTTGGCAACGCAAGCTGAATTCGCTGATCCGACGCAATCAGGATGATATCAAGGCGCTTTTGGCCGAGGCGGGCGTGCCGCTGGTCAATAATCTGGGCACCGAAGTGCTGGAGCTATCGCAATGATCCGGGCCCTCGTGGCCTGTATGCTGATCACCACTCCCGCGCTGGCCCAGACCGTGCCGGAACCCACCGATTACCGGATGGATCACTACCGTGCCCCGGTCGCAGATGTGCTGACCAACGGGTCCACGATCGGCCCCGAAGGGGCACATGCGCTATGGCAGGACGGTGGTGCGGGGTTCATCGACGTGCTGCCGCAAGCGCCCAAACCGGCCAATCTGCCAAAGGGTACGATCTGGCGCGACAAGCCGCGCAAAAGCATCCCCGGTGCAATCTGGCTGCCGAATGTGGGTTATGGGGCGATTGCTGATGTCACGGTCGATTATTTCCGGCGCGGGCTTGAGACGGCGACGCAGGGCGATGCCAGTCGCGCCGTGGTGTTTTTCTGCCTAGAGGATTGCTGGATGAGCTGGAACGCTGCCCGGCGCGCCATCGAATGGGGCTACACGGATGTCTATTGGTTCCCCGAAGGCACTGATGGCTGGGCGCTCTGGGGTTACCCGCTGGAGCGTGTCAAACCCGAAGAACCGCAACCGGTCCAGGGAAGCTGAGGGCCACCTTTGCGCTCAGAACCCGGCCAGTTTCTTGTGTATACTCCTCCGCCTGAATTGGCCTGAGATTTTTTGTCGGTGAGGCGATTCGCCGCATATCGTTTTGTATCGGGACGTGCATCATCTTGGCATGGCCAAACATCATAAAACAGTCAGCCTCACATGCGAGAACCGCGCGGCGCTTGAAGCGATTTGCCGTCGCCGTAAAGTGGACGCACTCGTGTGGAAGCGTGCGCGCGCGTTTTTGCTTCCGGATGCGGGCTATGATGCCCGGTTGATCTGCGGGATACTTGATATTGGTCCGACAGTTTTGACGGAGTGGCGGTTTGCCTTTTCCGGTGCGGGGCTGTCGTTCCCTGGTCCGAAAGATTACAAACTGATCCCGGCTTGAAAACTCAGGTCAATTTAGGCGTAGGAGTATAGATGGCTGACCGTCCCATCAGTGTCGGTCATCGTCACGTCCACCGATTGTGAACGGCTGGGCACTCCCCCGCCCTAGGGTTTTTTGAGACACCGTTCAAGACATGACCCAAGGGGATGATTGAGGTGTATCATGACGGAACAAAGTGTGGGGTGACAATCTAAATGCGTAATCCTGTCCAGCCCGGTCCAGCCCGGTCGGGGATTGTAAAAGGGCTTTGAAACAGGCGTTTGAAGCGGTTTTGACCGGGCGCGATTACAGAGGCACTGTTTTGGCTCCGCGACGGCAAAATGCGCAATCCGGACGCCTTTTGATCTGGAATGGCCCGGAAACGGGCTTTTTCAGGTGCTGGCGAACAGGCCCGGAACGGCTGGACTCCACGTCGGATTTACGGGGCGTTCGAGACCCTGTTTTTCGGGGTAAATCCTGCACGCCGGGCGCGGGCGGCAAGCCCGTCCCATCCCCGTTCAGAGCCCGTTCAACAGGCTGTGCACAGGGCGTTGAAGGTGGGGGTCATGTGCTGTCGACGGGAGTCGGATATCATAGCCGGGATGTCCGGGGCAATCGGGCCAGATCTGTAATGTTTCCGTATCGGCCAGGGCGATGGCCGCGTCATGGGCCATGCCCTGTTTGCGTGCTGTGTAACAGGCGTCTGCAAACCCGGACTGGGCCGCGGTCCGCTCGTCGAGCAGGAGATCGGGCCAGTCCACGCCCGCCCTGTGTTGGATGCCGTCGAAGACGGGCGGCAATGTGGAGCGCAGGGGCTCATCGAGGATCGCCGCGTAGCTGTCTGCAAGCATGAACAGGAAGTCGCGCGGGTCATGGGCGGGATCATCGAGAAAGATCACCAGGCCTTCCCGGCTTTTATCAACCGGCGGCGGGCTGGCGAGTGTCGCCGCGATTCCGGGCACGGAGGAATGATCGCCCTCCACGGTTCCTGCGGTATCATCCCAGACAATGGTGCGCAGGTCCCGCCCGTAGAGGCGGTCCGGCATGCGGATGGTATGGATGGCCATTGGTGGTCTCCTGTCCGTCAGGGGGGATCGTAGTGGAAAAGCAATCCGAGGGCCAGGTCCAGCATTTCAGGATCGTCCCGCACCAGCTTGTCGAGATCGATATCAATGCCATCCTTGCCTGCCAAAGGGTGGAAGAGCATCTGGAAGGCGCGGGTCATGACCTCGATGGCGGGGCGGTCCGGATCATAGTCAAGACCTGTGAGCATCGGAGCTCCGTATTCCCGTCCGAAGCAGGGATCGACATAGTGATCCTTGCGTCCGGTGCCCGTGCAGGGATCAAGCGGGACCACAGCGTCGCGTGTGCCATCCACACCTGTGGTCCGCCGGATATGCAGGTCCTGAAACAGCCGGTCAATCTCCGGCATGGCCGCTTGCAGGTGGTGGATATATTCATGGGTGGCGTTGCCGGGGTCGCGAGAGGTAATGACCCATGCGCTGTCATCGGTTTTCACAAGACCGGGCCGTGTTCGCGCTGCGGGGCGTCCTCGATAGACGGATGGCGCATAGGATCCGCCGGCCTCCAGCAGATTGCCGGCGGCGCGCAGGGGCGCGATATTGGCGCGCGCCACCCAGGTGGCCGGAAACCGCAGAGAGGCGGCATGCACGGCCTGTGCGGCGGCCTGATCCGCGCCTGTCTCCGGTGTTGCCGGGCTGATCAGCGCGCCGGTCTGTCCAGCCGCGCGTGCGGATGCAGGGCCCTGGGCGACGAGGCCGCGCAGGTTATCGGCAAAGCCGGCATCATCCGGTGTCAGTCCGGTGGCGGTGACGAGGGCCTGTCGCGTTACGCGCCCGCGCGCAATCCATTCCGTCACGTCCGATGTGGCGGCGCGCGCCAGCGCGGGTGGCGCGCCCGCCAGTCTCTCCCGGAGCAGGGTGCGGGTCCGGGCCACAGGATCGGCGGTGCCTGCGTTGTGATCAAAGCCCGGGCTTGTCCCTTTCGGGATGTGTCTGATCTCACCTGCGCGCGCGTTGCTCCACGGCCGGGTTTCCCGCCAGCCTGCGGGCGGCGGCGTGACGTGATATCCGTAGCGCTCAAGACCGGCCTCGGAGAGCGATTGCACGGTGCAGCGGCACCGCCAGCCATTGGGTGGAAAATGTGTTTGCCAGAATGGGTGATCCCAGGGCAGCACAGTGCCGTGCCGTGCGGCGTGGAGCGGTCGGATGCGGGCGTCAAGCACGCCGACATAGCGCAGCCAGGGACGCCGGTCGGCAAGGCGTGTGATCCGCTGCCACTTCCCCGCAGCAACCGCCATGCGGATATTGGTGTCATAGATGATGCGCAGGCGGCGCGGGCTTCCGAGCCGGGCCTCACGGGTCTCGCCGGTCAACGGGTCCGTCATGGTCTTGCGGCCCCACCATCCCCTGGCGATCAGCAGCGGGGCAAGATCGCGCTGGAAGGTCTCGAAGGTCTGCCCTTCGGCCAGGGCTTTGTCGACGGCGGCGCGGATATCGGTCAAAATGTCCAGGCGCATCACCTTCGCGACAGTGAAGGAGCGGGCGTGCCATGCGGCTTTTGTGTCGCGCCAGTCATAGCCGATGTGGTAGCCTTTGGCGCGGAAAAACTCCACCGCCTCTTCGGGGGGCACATCACGGATATCGGGGGGTGGATCAGCCATGGCTGCCGGTCATGGTCCCGATGATGTCGGCGACATCCTGAGTGGCAGTCATCATGTCTCTCCCCCGGGTCCGTCTTTACCGGCCTCCGCTATTTGTGCGGCTGCGTCGGCGCGCCCGAGGCTTGCGGCGATCCGTTGCGTATCCATGGCATCAAAGAGATCACCGCGTCCCAGCGTTTCCTGAAGACCGGCAAAGTCGGATGCTTGCCTGACGGCCTGGATCACGGGATTCGCCGCCGGGGTCATCATCGCCTCCCAATCGCCCAGCAGGGCGGCGGTCGCCGGATCCACCGCATCGTCATCCGCGCTCCCGGCAGCGAGGCGTGCCGGTGCTGCAGGTGTTGCGGGCGGCGTCCCGGCGGGCCCGTCGGCAGGGGCGGATGTCTCTTCCCACTGACCGCCATAGATGTCCTCGACATAGGCCCTCGTTGGCCGCAGTCCCGAAGCTCCGGCAATGGTCGCGTCGCGACGCGCCCGCGCTTGCAGATCTTCCGGCGGGCTGAGATCCCGACGCAGGCGCGGCACGGCGGCACCGGGAAAGTTCCAGTGTGTGAGCCATGTGGCGATGGTTGTTTGCAGTGCCGCACAGATGCGCCGCGCATCTGCGGCCCCGAGCCGCTCAAGGATCTTCAGATGTGCCGCGCCCGTGCCCACATGCTGGCCGATCTCGGCGGTGGCGTGCTGCCCGGTGATGGCGTCTGCAAGCATGCGGTCCATCCGCAGGAGAAAGTCGGCATAATCGGCACCGGTGCGTTTGGAGCTTTCGAGAGGCTCGATATCCTGCCCCTCGCGCAGAGAGATAGAGGCCCCCGTCGCCAGCGCCTCCGTTGCCTCCAGCGCCAGTCTGATCTCACTGTCGGGCGCGTTTGCCCTGTGCCTGGTGATTGCAACCGGCGAGGCAAATCGCTCCGGCGCCAATGCCCACATGCGCACGGTCTGTTGCTTGAACCAGATCGGCCAGAGGCACCAGTTGCTCAGACCCGGTCCGTGTGGCCAGCCACCATTGGCGCGGGGCGCGCGCACCAGAACAAATTTGGCATCCGGCAGGGGAATGCCGCCCGGTGCCGCCCGGGTCAGCAGCAAAGGCATATGGGTCTGTGCATCCCATCGGATGATGCGGGGTGAGCGGGGTCGTAAATCCGCCAGACGTACCTGACTTCCCGAAACATCCCAGATGCATTCGGCAATCGACCATCCGTACCAGGCGGCATAGGCCAGTTCGCGACAGATGCTGTCGATTTCGATATTTGCAAATCGGGCCGCCAGATCCCCGGCCGCCATACGGTCCCGACGCATTTTCCCGCCGGGTTCAATTTCGAGCGGGGCCGCGAGACCCATCTCGATCCGTTGTCCCAGCAGCGCACGCACCTTGGGGTCCTGCAGTGCCGCCTCCGCCGCACTCAGGTCGGACGATCCCGTGCGCCATGCCCCGGGATCACGGCCAATGCCATCGCTCCAGGCGGCGCTCCGGTTCCATATCGGGGACCCCCCGATCCAGCTTTGTTGCGGAGCCGTGATCTCGTCGGTCTGTGGTCGGTTTGGTATATCCTGTAAAACGCGGAGCAATATTGGGCCACAGAAGCGGCTGCATATCGCAGTTGTAGCGGAGTAAAAGTCCGCCAGTTTGTGCCCTTCGTTTATTCGGAGGGCGGGAGATGTATTCTGTGGATATTTATAGTCGTGTGCGCCGTGCTTGTTTGAAGGACGGTATGTCTGGCCGAGAAGCGGCGCGGTTTTTCAACATGGCGTAATCAGGATCAGCACTCAGTTACCCCTGTTATTCTGGATGCACATGCAATTGAAAAGGAGACTGACCAATGGAATATTTTGCTGGTTTGGATGTGTCCATGGAAGAGACGCATATCTGCATTCTGGATCGTGAAGGGGCCCTTATTCGTGAAGGAAAAGCGAGCTCAACACCAAAAGCGATCGCTGACTTCCTCGCTTCTGGACCACCATGTGCCAAAGTTGTATTTGAAACGGGACGGATGGCACCAATGCTTTACCATGGGCTGACGGAGCTTGGTGTCCCGGTTGTTTGCATCGAGAGCAGGCAAGCATATCAGGCCCTTAAATCTCTGGCCGGCCACAAGACGGACCGCAATGATGCCCGCGGTTTGGCACACCTGGCGCGGACGGGATTCTACAAGCCGACCCATGTCAAATCACTGTCAGCGCACGCAATCCGGTCGCTGATCGCAGCCCGCAAGAAGCTGGTCGGACAGCGTGTGACGCTCGACAATCAGATCCGCGGTCTGGTCGTCGTCTTCGGCGTGCGGCTGCCACGAGCTTTGTCTCCGGCATTCAAAAACGCGGCGCTAAAAGTTAGCGATGGAGTGCCTGGCCTCCATGCCGCAATTTGCGGACTGTTCGCAGCACGCGAAGCAATCCTCGCGGCGGTTGCAGCCATTGATGGCGACATCAAAAAGATGACCCGCAAATCCGAAGTCTGCCAGCGCCTTATGACGGTACCAGGGGTCGGTCCGATCACAGCATTGGCCTTTGCCGCAGCAATTGATGATCCGTCGCGTTTCAGGAAATCGCGTGATGTGGGGGCGTATCTTGGACTGGTGCCGCGACGGCATCAATCTGGTGAAATCGACTACACGGGCAGCATCTCAAAGCGGGGCGACGTGCGCGTCAGAACGCTTCTCTATGAGGCCGCCAATGTGATGCTGACGCGGTATGCCGCTCCGCTCAAATTGAAGACATGGGCCCTCGCAATCGGTGCGCGCTCAACGATGAGAAAGGCCCGAGTGGC
Source organism: Roseovarius sp. (assembly GCA_965207105.1). Classification (GTDB taxonomy): domain Bacteria; phylum Pseudomonadota; class Alphaproteobacteria; order Rhodobacterales; family Rhodobacteraceae; genus Roseovarius. The sequence continues at coordinate 21,420 of CBDBLS010000062.1, forward strand.
TCTGGCGCGTCGTCTGGCAATCATACTTCATGCCATTATGCGAGACAAAACTGACTTCCAGTCCGCGTAAGGCTTACGAGGCGACAACGAGGATTCCTAAATCAAAGTTCCCATCTGGGACGATGCCCGAGGGAGGGCGTGAGACACGGCGCCGATTCTGTAGCAACAGCCAAGACCAACGGTATGATTGCGGTTTCAACATTGCCGACCCACACCCAGCCAACCCCATCATGAACCTCAGAGTTCGAAGAGAACAAAGGCAACCTCTGACATCAAAAGCAGGAAACTCAGGAAAACACGCATTGACAGATTAGAGAACAAAGATCGTAAGACGATCGCGAAGATGCTGCGCCATGAACTTCCGCCTGGGTATCGTCGGTCGGAAGCGCCTCGGCGGCCAACGCTTGATGGTTATGTTGGTGTGGTCGATGAGATACTGCGCACAGACAAAGCCCTGATCAAAAAGCAGCGACACACGGCCAAGCGCATCTTTGAACGGCTGCGCGATGAGCATGGATATGCCGGCAGCCTGACCACGGTGACCTATTACGTGCGCGAGCAAAAACGGCGCACCAAAGAGGTGTTTGTGCCGTTGTCGCATCGGCCGGGCCATGCGCAGGTTGATTTTGGTGAGACGCTGGGCGTGATCGGTGGCGTGGAATGCAAGATCCACTTCTTCGTGATGAGCTTGCCACATTCTGATGCGGTGTTTGTGAAGGGATATCCAGCTGAGACAACCGAGGCGTTTTGCGATGGCCATGTGTCCGCCTTTGCATTCTTTGGCGGCATTCCGCAATCCATTCTCTACGACAATACCAAGATCGCCGTGGCTCGGATACTCGGGGATAAGACGCGCATCCGCACACGTCGGTTTACGGAACTGCAGTCGCATTACTTGTTTGATGACAAGTTTGGCAGACCCGCGCGAGGGAACGATAAAGGCAACGTTGAGGGCATGGTTGGATACACCCGCCGCAACTTCATGGTTCCCGCACCTCGCTATGACAGCTTTGATGATCTGAACGCACATTTGGAAGAGAAGTGTTTAGCACGTCAGGCCGATACGTTGCGGGGTCACACCCAAACCATAGGCGCACGCCTGATGTCGGATTTGGATGCTCTGATGGGATTGCCCGTCGCAGAATATGAAGCCTGCGATCACGTCAGCACGCGTGCAACGTCGATCTCAATGGTGCGCTATCGCAGCAATGATTACTCGGTGCCAGTAGCCTATGCGCACCACGATGTTCATGTGCGTGGGTTTGTGCATGAGGTTATCATCGGCTGCGGCAATGAGATTATTGCGCGGCACAAACGATCCTACACATCAGCGGATATGGTCTTTGACCCATTGCACTTTTTGCCCCTGCTTGAACAAAAGGTGGGTGCCCTGGATCAGGCCGCGCCTTTGCAGGGTTGGCATTTGCCAGATGTATTTGCCACGCTGCACCGACTGCTTGAAGCCAGAATGGGTAAGCCGGGCAAGCGAGAATACGTTCAAGTCTTGCGCCTTTTGGAGACCTTCGAAATGGATGTTGTGCAAGGCGCAATCCAGCAGGCAATAGATATGGGTGCAATTGGCTATGACGCCGTAAAACACCTTGTACTGTGTCGGGTTGAGAAGCGGCCACCACGATTGGATTTGGACTTCTATCCATACTTGCCCAAGGCCAATGTCGGCACAACACGCCCATCCAGTTACATGAGCTTGATGGGAAGGACCGCGGCATGACCGAAGCCCCTCGGATTCTTCTACGGCATCATCTTAAACAACTGCGACTGCCAACGTTCCAAGGCGAGTATGCCAAACAGGCGCAGCTCTGTGCTGCAGAGAACAAAGATCACATCCACTATCTGGCGCGGCTGTGTGAGATGGAATTGATCGACCGCGAACGCCGGATGATTGAACGGCGCATCAAAGCGGCGAAGTTCCCCAGCACCAAGAGCTTGGATAGCTTTGACTTCAAGATCATGCCAAGCTTGAACAAGCCCCTGACGATGGATCTGGCACGATGCGATTACGTTAATCGCAGGGAGAACATCATCGCGCTCGGCCCGTCAGGCACGGGCAAGACACACATCGCCCTGGGACTTGGGCTGGCTGCATGTCAAAGAGGACTGAAGGTGCGCTTCACAACGGCTGCGGCATTAGTCCATGATCTGATCGAGGCTCAAGATGAGCGGAGATTGCAGCGCCTTCAAAAGCAACTGACCAGCCAGAACCTGTTGATCATTGATGAACTGGGCTTCGTACCGCTCAGCAAATCTGGCGCAGAGCTGCTCTTCGAGGTCATATCCCAATGCTATGAACGCGGCTCCATCATCATAACCTCGAACCTGCCCTTCGATGAATGGACTGAAGTCTTTGGCTCTGAGCGGCTGACCGGTGCGCTACTCGATCGTTTAACCCATCACGTCCACATCCTCGAGATGAATGGCGAAAGCTATCGGCTCAAACACAGTCGCAACAACCGAAAATAACCAGCCCGCAATCACAGTCAGAATAATGCTGGCCTTATGGCCAGCATGCGCTTTGGCACGCTTCAGCTTTGTGACGAGCACGCGTGCAAAAGCGCCACAAAACATCAACCGAAGTGGCCCATTTTTACGCCGCGACATGGACCCATTTTACTCTGCGATTGACAACACACCCCCCCGCCCCGGACGGGACGGGGGGGGGTTGCGCGCAACCTTGCTGACTGGACCCCTGACGCGGCCCTGTATCATGACCGGAGCGGAACACGGGCCCTGTTGACCTGCCGCGTGACCGATGCCGGTGACGGGCTGTTCACCCTCTCGGCCACCGCGCGCCAGACCGCCGCATGGCCACCGGGCAAGTGGCGTGGAGATATCACATTCACGGATGGGAATGGTGTCAAAGCGTCGACAGAGACTTTCACAATCATTCTCAAGGAGGCAATCTGATGTCCGTCACTCTCAACCCCGCAGGCGGCGGGGTCACGATCAATCCCGCAGCCCCTGTCTCATCGGATCTGTCCGCGCAGGCAGATCGTGCCGCCGCCGCCGCGACCTCCGCCGCCGCCGCGGAAAGGCGCTACAAGGCACTGGAAGCCAATCTGCACCGGGCGGGGGAAGTAGAATTGTATGTTGATGCCGGTGGCGACGACAACGCGGCAGGCACCGACGCCGCGCCGCTGCAAACGCTCACCGCCGCCCTGAGAAAGTCACCGCCAGGCGGAACGCTCACTATACATCTCAAGAGCGACATCACAGTGGACGCGTTTGCGCGCTGTTTGTTATGCACGGATGGTTCAGCTGCTCTCGGATGGCGATGACAGACGCACTCTGACCGTTCAGGCCCCGAACCCCCTTCCGGACGCCCCGGTGCGCGCGGGCGCATATTGGATCCAGATGATCGATCCGGACGCGGTCTTCTTCTTCAACAATATCGAGGTCGACATCGCGCTGTCAGCGGCCGGGCTGCAGGAACCCGCCTTTATGACCGGCGTGGGGCAGTTGACGCTGCGCGCCTTTAACAGCCGTCTGCGAGGCCGGGAAAACGGGGGCGGCATCGCTTTAATGTCGGGGGCTGTGGTCTATGCGCTCGCCATCGAAAGCTCCTCGGTCTCCGACATGGCGGGGCATTGGATCAGCGGTGTGGCACCCGGAACACCAAAAGTCGATGCAGCCAATCTGCTGTGGTCAACCGTGGCCACCCTTTAAAAGGAGCATAAAATGAAACTCACACTCACCCACGAAGGCCTGGACTATATCAGCTATACACCCGGCGAGCTGGCGGAGGCCGGAGTTCCTCAAGAAGCCATCTCTGCGGCGCAGGCAACGATGGTCGGGCAGGAAAGCCGGCAGAAGAAGGTCAAGGCCGCACTCTCCGCCGCAGGCGGTGTCGAGGCAGGGCTGGTTGATAGCCTCGATCTGACCACTGTCGCGCTGTCCGGGCTGGCGCGCCTCGCACAGGCGATTTCCACCGCCAGTACAATCGCAGAGATCCGTGCCGCCGCTGTACCCGTCTCCAGCCTGCTTGAGGATTGGCGGGACAAAACAGTGCAGGTGCCCCTCGATGCCGCAAGTGACGTGCAAACAGTATTGAGTAAGGGGGCCGGGCGCGCAGCGGCCATCACAGCCGCATATGAAGCACAATGACACCTGCGCCCCTGGCCCCGCCGCCCGATCCATTCTGGGCGGTGGCTGCGCTGCACAGGAACCCGCCGGGAGATTGCGCGGCTTATGTTATGGCCATCCTGGAGTGCATGTTCGCGCGCACCATCTCTCTTCCCCGAAGCCCCGGGAGCCTGCGCGGCAGGGATCGGGCGATCGGTGCCGCCATTGCGGAGCACCTCGCCGTCTCTCTTGAAGGAACATCGCCGTCCGAAGGGGATGCCGTCCTGATGTGCGCCGCCGGTCGCAGGGCCTGTATCGGACATCACATCGGGCTGTGGACGCGGACAGGAGGACAGGCATATGTGCTGCATCGCATGGAAGGCCAGCGCCCGCGCCTTGATCCGCTGGCCGGTCTCAAACACCGGGGCCTGACACTGACCGGGCTGTATCGCTGGACATAAATCATGGTTGACCGTATCGGAAACCCCGGTTGCGCGCCGTTTGCAAACCGCCCGCAACCGGGATATGTGGCGGATGTCCTGCCGCACCCGCTCACCCGCGACGGGGTGCGGACTGTCACCTTGCCGGCGGGCATCTCCCTTACCCGGGCGTGTCGCATTTGCCTGCCCGATATACCGCCCGGGAGGATCGCCGCCGCTGTCAACGGGGAGCCTGTGCCGCACGCCCGTTGGGAGCAGTCTCTACCGGCAGGCGCGAAACTCGCCCTGCGCCCGGCCTTGCACGGCGGCGACAGTGATCCCGTCGCCGCCGTGCTCTCTATCGCGATTGTTGTCGCCGCGCCCGTTCTGGCACCCCATGTACTGGGTGCACTCGGTGTGACAGCCGGCACCACGGCGCTGGCCGTGGCCACCGCAGGCCTGCAGATTGTCGGAGGCCTCATTGTTCAGGGGCTCTATTCACCATCACTTCCCGACCGGAACAACACGGGAGCGCCCGATCCCCTCCACAGCCTCGCGGGGGGTCGAAATCTGGCACGACCCTATGAACCGGCCTTGCTGGTGCTGGGCCAACACCGCATCTGGCCCGATCTGGTCGCGACCCCATGGGCCTCCTATGAGGATGGGGAGCAGTACCTGCACCAGGTATTCGGCGCCGGAATAGGGGCACCTGTACTCTCCGACTGGCGCATCGGAGAAACTCCGGTCGGTCAATATGATGAAGCCACGCTCACTGTCCTGCCTCCGGGCGGCATCCTGCCCTTCGATCTCGACGTGCAGACAGAGCCGGGCGGCGGTGCGCTTGAAAGCACAGAATGGGTGCGGCGGACAACCGCAGGCGGGGTACACAGGATTGCCATTGATCTGGATGGCCAGCTTACAGGGCTGGGGGGGGTCCCGGCCTGAACCTTTAGCCCGGTCCGTCGAGATCAGGTGGCGACGGGCGCAGGATGGAGACACACCCGCCAGATCATGGTCTGTTGTGCGCATTGTGGACCTGCCCGGAATACCGGAACACAATGCGCAAAATCCGTTTCGCCGAACATTGACATATGACCTTGGGCGACCCGGGCGGGCGGTGGATGTGGAAATCCGCCGCACAGGCGAGCCCTCAACGGAGTCCAGCCATATTGACCGCATCATATGGACCGGGCTACGGGCCTTCCGGGCCGGCACGGCCGTCTTTGCGGACCAAACCACCGCTGCCGTCCGGATAAAGGCCAGCGGCCAGCTCAACGGACAGGTTGACAGCCTGTCCGCCACCGCGTCACAGCCCGTACGCGTTCGGGCCTCCGACGGCACATGGACGACTGCCGAAAGCACAAATCCGGCGTGGATATTCCGCTGGCTTGCGCTCGGCATCACAGCCGCAGACGGTCGGTTGATCGCCGGAGCCGGACTGCCAGGGAACCGCATCGACAAGGCTGCAATCACAGAGTGGGCGGCATGGTGCGATGCCAATGCCCTGACATGCTCCGCTGTCATCGACCGCCGCATGTCCTGCGCCGACATGCTCACACTCGTTGCGCGCTGCGGGCGCGCCAGCCCCACATGGCGGAGTGGAAAGCTCGGCGTCGTGTTCGATGACCCGGACACCACCGTCACAACCCTCATCACTCCCGAAAATGTCGTTCTTGGCTCTATGGGTGTCGAGTGGGCCGCCAGTCCGGCCCCCGATGAGATTGCCCTGCGCTACATCGACCCCGATTCCGATTGGCAATACCAAACCATCCGCCGGCGCGTGCCGGGTGCCACAGGCCCGGTTGTGAACACATCAACAGTGACCCTGCGCGGGGTCACCTCCTCCGGGCAGGCAGCCAGGGAGGCAAATCTGCTCGCGGCGCGCCAGCGATATCATCGGCGACGCATCACCTGGGAAATGGGGCCGGAAGGCTACCTGATCCGGCGCGGCGATGTGGTATGGATGACCCATGACATGCTGGCCGGAGGGGCCGCAGGGCGGCTCAATGGCGGCAGTGCCGCACAGATCACACTTGATCGAGCCCGGCCTGCAAGTGATGGAGATCATATCATACTGCGCCTTGCGAACGGGACGTTGCATCGGTCTGCTGCCACACCGCCTCTCCATGCCGACGCAGACAGCCCATTGCGCGACCTCGCAAGCCCGCTCCCTGACGCACCCGACGCCGATGGCCGCGGCCCCGCCGATATCCTCTATCGGATATATTCCAACAGCGCCCCGCCAGACCCCTTGCGCATCACCGTTATTGAACCAATAGACGAAGAGAGCGTGCGCCTCACCGCCATCGATCACATGGCGGAATACTATGCCGCCGAGACCTCCGATCTCACCACCCCGGATGCAACGCCGCGCGTTCAGGCGCAAAGCAGTATTCGGGCCGTCACACTGCAAGCCCGCATCATGGAGGGATCCACCCGGGTGTCCCTGTCCCTTGCCGTCGCAGGCCAATGGGCAGGCGCATCCCTTGTTTCAAACGATCCCGCAGCCCCGGAGAATATCCCCAACGGAAAACTGAATGCAGAATGGGCCACTGAACTTGCCGCCGGAGCGAGGCTCACCGTCACCATAACCCCATTGCCCGGTCCGGGTGGGGCAGGTGCGCCCGCCACATCAACCGTCATCATCCCAACCGCCACCGCGCCCTACAGATCGAGACACGACAGGAAGTGAACCCCCTGCACCGATTTGGAAGGGTGAACGTACCGTGCGCCAATCAAGTGCGCAATCAAGAAGAAAAGCGCCGGGAAAATCAACGGTAAATACCCATGTAAATACCCGGGAAAATCACGTCGATTGCGCACTTGATTGGCGCGCTACAGGAATCAAGACACCGCCATTCCAAATCGGGCAACAGTCCGGCAGCCGCGTCCTATTGTCCGGCAGCACGCCTGATACCGTGACATTCAGAGCTTGCTCACAGAAGAGTCAGGAATCCATTGAATGGACATTCAATCAATGATAGTGATCTAACTTATAAACTCTATAAACAGGGAAAGACTGCTCATGACACCGACAACGATCTCATTTTCAATTCTTGCCCCTCTGGCGGCAGCCACGGTTTTTGCCTTCGCCACGAGCGCGCAGGCCCAGACATTGTCTGGTCAGCAATTCATCGACACCCATTCTGGAAAATGCATCAGCTATTGGGGTGAAAGCGAAGGCACGCAGTGCTTCAAGGCCAATGGCACCACGTCATATAACGACAAATCCTACGGCAAGGATACCGGGACATGGACCGTCAAAGGCAATGAGATGTGCGTGACCTGGTCGCAAGAAGGTGTCGAGGACTGCGGCTGTCAATCGCAGAGTAAAATGGGTCCATGTCGCGGCGTAAAAATGGGCCACTTCGGTTGATGTTTTGTGGCGCTTTTGCACGCGTGCTCGTCACAAAGCTGAAGCGTGCCAAAGCGCATGCTGGCCATAAGGCCAGCATTATTCTGACTGTGATTGCGGGCTGGTTATTTTCGGTTGTTGCGACTGTGTTTGAGCCGATAGCTTTCGCCATTCATCTCGAGGATGTGGACGTGATGGGTTAAACGATCGAGTAGCGCACCGGTCAGCCGCTCAGAGCCAAAGACTTCAGTCCATTCATCGAAGGGCAGGTTCGAGGTTATGATGATGGAGCCGCGTTCATAGCATTGGGATATGACCTCGAAGAGCAGCTCTGCGCCAGATTTGCTGAGCGGTACGAAGCCCAGTTCATCAATGATCAACAGGTTCTGGCTGGTCAGTTGCTTTTGAAGGCGCTGCAATCTCCGCTCATCTTGAGCCTCGATCAGATCATGGACTAATGCCGCAGCCGTTGTGAAGCGCACCTTCAGTCCTCTTTGACATGCAGCCAGCCCAAGTCCCAGGGCGATGTGTGTCTTGCCCGTGCCTGACGGGCCGAGCGCGATGATGTTCTCCCTGCGATTAACGTAATCGCATCGTGCCAGATCCATCGTCAGGGGCTTGTTCAAGCTTGGCATGATCTTGAAGTCAAAGCTATCCAAGCTCTTGGTGCTGGGGAACTTCGCCGCTTTGATGCGCCGTTCAATCATCCGGCGTTCGCGGTCGATCAATTCCATCTCACACAGCCGCGCCAGATAGTGGATGTGATCTTTGTTCTCTGCAGCACAGAGCTGCGCCTGTTTGGCATACTCGCCTTGGAACGTTGGCAGTCGCAGTTGTTTAAGATGATGCCGTAGAAGAATCCGAGGGGCTTCGGTCATGCCGCGGTCCTTCCCATCAAGCTCATGTAACTGGATGGGCGTGTTGTGCCGACATTGGCCTTGGGCAAGTATGGATAGAAGTCCAAATCCAATCGTGGTGGCCGCTTCTCAACCCGACACAGTACAAGGTGTTTTACGGCGTCATAGCCAATTGCACCCATATCTATTGCCTGCTGGATTGCGCCTTGCACAACATCCATTTCGAAGGTCTCCAAAAGGCGCAAGACTTGAACGTATTCTCGCTTGCCCGGCTTACCCATTCTGGCTTCAAGCAGTCGGTGCAGCGTGGCAAATACATCTGGCAAATGCCAACCCTGCAAAGGCGCGGCCTGATCCAGGGCACCCACCTTTTGTTCAAGCAGGGGCAAAAAGTGCAATGGGTCAAAGACCATATCCGCTGATGTGTAGGATCGTTTGTGCCGCGCAATAATCTCATTGCCGCAGCCGATGATAACCTCATGCACAAACCCACGCACATGAACATCGTGGTGCGCATAGGCTACTGGCACCGAGTAATCATTGCTGCGATAGCGCACCATTGAGATCGACGTTGCACGCGTGCTGACGTGATCGCAGGCTTCATATTCTGCGACGGGCAATCCCATCAGAGCATCCAAATCCGACATCAGGCGTGCGCCTATGGTTTGGGTGTGACCCCGCAACGTATCGGCCTGACGTGCTAAACACTTCTCTTCCAAATGTGCGTTCAGATCATCAAAGCTGTCATAGCGAGGTGCGGGAACCATGAAGTTGCGGCGGGTGTATCCAACCATGCCCTCAACGTTGCCTTTATCGTTCCCTCGCGCGGGTCTGCCAAACTTGTCATCAAACAAGTAATGCGACTGCAGTTCCGTAAACCGACGTGTGCGGATGCGCGTCTTATCCCCGAGTATCCGAGCCACGGCGATCTTGGTATTGTCGTAGAGAATGGATTGCGGAATGCCGCCAAAGAATGCAAAGGCGGACACATGGCCATCGCAAAACGCCTCGGTTGTCTCAGCTGGATATCCCTTCACAAACACCGCATCAGAATGTGGCAAGCTCATCACGAAGAAGTGGATCTTGCATTCCACGCCACCGATCACGCCCAGCGTCTCACCAAAATCAACCTGCGCATGGCCCGGCCGATGCGACAACGGCACAAACACCTCTTTGGTGCGCCGTTTTTGCTCGCGCACGTAATAGGTCACCGTGGTCAGGCTGCCGGCATATCCATGCTCATCGCGCAGCCGTTCAAAGATGCGCTTGGCCGTGTGTCGCTGCTTTTTGATCAGGGCTTTGTCTGTGCGCAGTATCTCATCGACCACACCAACATAACCATCAAGCGTTGGCCGCCGAGGCGCTTCCGACCGACGATACCCAGGCGGAAGTTCATGGCGCAGCATCTTCGCGATCGTCTTACGATCTTTGTTCTCTAATCTGTCAATGCGTGTTTCCTGAGTTTCCTGCTTTTGATGTCAGAGGTTGCCTTTGTTCTCTTCGAACTCTGAGGTTCATGATGGGGTTGGCTGGGTGTGGGTCGGCAATGTTGAAACCGCAATCATACCGTTGGTCTTGGCTGTTGCTACAGAATCGGCGCCGTGTCTCACGCCCTCCCTCGGGCATCGTCCCAGATGGGAACTTTGATTTAGGAATCCTCGTTGTCGCCTCGTAAGCCTTACGCGGACTGGAAGTCAGTTTTGTCTCGCATAATGGCATGAAGTATGATTGCCAGACGACGCGCCAGAGCCACTCGGGCCTTTCTCATCGTTGAGCGCGCACCGATTGCGAGGGCCCATGTCTTCAATTTGAGCGGAGCGGCATACCGCGTCAGCATCACATTGGCGGCCTCATAGAGAAGCGTTCTGACGCGCACGTCGCCCCGCTTTGAGATGCTGCCCGTGTAGTCGATTTCACCAGATTGATGCCGTCGCGGCACCAGTCCAAGATACGCCCCCACATCACGCGATTTCCTGAAACGCGACGGATCATCAATTGCTGCGGCAAAGGCCAATGCTGTGATCGGACCGACCCCTGGTACCGTCATAAGGCGCTGGCAGACTTCGGATTTGCGGGTCATCTTTTTGATGTCGCCATCAATGGCTGCAACCGCCGCGAGGATTGCTTCGCGTGCTGCGAACAGTCCGCAAATTGCGGCATGGAGGCCAGGCACTCCATCGCTAACTTTTAGCGCCGCGTTTTTGAATGCCGGAGACAAAGCTCGTGGCAGCCGCACGCCGAAGACGACGACCAGACCGCGGATCTGATTGTCGAGCGTCACACGCTGTCCGACCAGCTTCTTGCGGGCTGCGATCAGCGACCGGATTGCGTGCGCTGACAGTGATTTGACATGGGTCGGCTTGTAGAATCCCGTCCGCGCCAGGTGTGCCAAACCGCGGGCATCATTGCGGTCCGTCTTGTGGCCGGCCAGAGATTTAAGGGCCTGATATGCTTGCCTGCTCTCGATGCAAACAACCGGGACACCAAGCTCCGTCAGCCCATGGTAAAGCATTGGTGCCATCCGTCCCGTTTCAAATACAACTTTGGCACATGGTGGTCCAGAAGCGAGGAAGTCAGCGATCGCTTTTGGTGTTGAGCTCGCTTTTCCTTCACGAATAAGGGCCCCTTCACGATCCAGAATGCAGATATGCGTCTCTTCCATGGACACATCCAAACCAGCAAAATATTCCATTGGTCAGTCTCCTTTTCAATTGCATGTGCATCCAGAATAACAGGGGTAACTGAGTGCTGATCCTGATTACGCCATGTTGAAAAACCGCGCCGCTTCTCGGCCAGACATACCGTCCTTCAAACAAGCACGGCGCACACGACTATAAATATCCACAGAATACATCTCCCGCCCTCCGAATAAACGAAGGGCACAAACTGGCGGACTTTTACTCCGCTACAACTGCGATATGCAGCCGCTTCTGTGGCCCAATATTGCTCCGCGTTTTACATGCGGCCCAATCGAAAAGGTCAGCGACGGCGTTTACCGTGACGGTGCTTACACCTGGAAAATACAGTGATCCCAGGCCGGACAGGGCCAATCTGAACCGCTGCTGGTCAGCGTTTCCACTAAAAACTATGAGAACCGGACGTTGCGCGATTGCGCTTGGGGGACAGGTTTTGGCGTGCAGGCGCATGTCAGGACCGGCGATCAACGGTTTCAGAGTAAAACACGACCCAACAGAGAGAGACTGAATAGATGACCCGTAAGAAACTCCACCTGACAATCGCTGCGCCCGCCCTTGCCCTTGTGCTTGCCGGATGTATGGCCCCGGGCGAGGCCGAGATGGCCAGCAAGGCCGAGACCTAGATGCTGACCGCTGCCCAGTTCACGGACACGCATGTGGGTAACTGCATTGCCTATTCGGGCGAAAGCAGCGGCACACAGTGTTTCAATGCCGATGGCTCGGCCAGCTATGATGACAAAAGCTATGGTAAGGACACCGGCACCTGGCGGCTAAACGGTGATGAGGTGTGCATCACCTGGTCCCAGGAAGGCAGCGAATCCTGCGAGGCCTACAAAACTGACGGCCAGGGCAGGTATATGGGCAATGGCTATTCGTGGACCGTGAACGCCTAGGCGATCCCGGTTGACGAGCGGGGCAGGCGCGCACTCTGTCGTGGCTGCCCCGCATATCTCCCCACCATCGTTATCACTCAACAAACAGGTGCCCGTATGGCACCCACCAACCTAGGAAAGTCCATTATGATCTCGCCCCAAACCGCTCTGCCAGCCGCTTTTGCCGCCCTTCTGTTCTCAAGCGCCACTTTCGCCAGCGCCGGAATCGTAACCGAACAGATGTTTATCGACACCCATGTCGGCAATTGCGCGGCCTATACCGGGCCGAGCACCGGCACACAGTGTTACGAGGCTGATGGCACCACCACCTATAGTGACGAAAGCTATGGCTCCGACAATGGCACCTGGGAAATGCGTGGCGACGAGGTCTGTGTGAAATGGTCCAGGGAAACGGCGACCGCCTGCAACGTCTATATCAAGCAGGCCGATGGATCATTCAGCGCCGCAACCGGCTATAAATGGACGATCCAATAACAACTGTGATCAAAGAGAAAGCCCGCGGCGGGACCATCCCGCGCGGGTTAAAAGAGGGGCGGTTGATTGGGCCTTAGTTTGAAGCGGTCAGCAACCAGTCGGCCATCCACCCGGTTTCCCCAGTCTCGACCACTTCCAGCATGATCCAGCCATTGCCCGGTTCGTCCAGAACGGCAATCTTGCTGCCCTTGCTGACTTTGCCCACCGCCTGAAATTCGGTCCCCGGACCGGCGCGCATATTCACCATATTGCCGGTCACTTCACGATGATCGGTGCTTTGCGCGGCCAGCACCGCACTGCTGGAGGCCATCAGGACGCCATTGTCGACCGCCTGTGAATAGGTCTCAAGACTGAATACTTCGGTTTGCATCACGCCATTCTCGCTCCAGGTGCTGCTGTCTGAGCTGGCCTGGCTCACCCCCCCGGACAACGCATCTGCCAGAGCGGCGTTGAGCGCGTCTTGGGAAGGTTGCGTGTCGTCCTCGACAGGTTGTTCAAAGGAGGCGGCTATCGTTTCGGGTTCGACCGATGTCAGCGCAGGCATCACCGCATCCGATCCGTTGGCCGAGGCCAGGGTGATCTGAAAGCGGGACTCATCTGTATCTGAACTGGCGGCAAGGTCGGTCAGGGTTGCGGCGCGGGTGACCTCGACCGTGTTGCTTTGCTCGGTTTCGACAGGGTCCAGCTTGGCCACCTGCACGTCGGCGGCGGCCTCAATCCGGTCTTCGGAACGGGCCTGAAACGAATTGGCCACAGGTTCATACTCCGACCCGCCACTCAACTCATAGAATGACCATCCCAGAAACGCGAAAGTCACAAACATAAAACGCCACATTAGGTGGTTCCCCCCGGAGACCTGACTTGCTGAGCCTCTGTTCTATACGATTCGCGGGCCCGCTTCATGGGAATTTCCGGAATCTTTCCCACCCAGGGCGGTATCTGTTTCATGGCGGCAACTTAGGGCGAAGAGACGCATTTGGGGATTTACGCCGAATCCCTGCTTGGTTATCACATCATCTATGAGTGATTTGGTCGATGACCCCAATATAGGCCCTCAAGAAGTGGCCGAACCGTTGCGCCGCGCCATCGGCGAGCGGTATCTGACCTATGCGCTTTCCACGATTATGCACCGGGCATTGCCGGATGCGCGGGATGGTCTGAAGCCTGTTCACCGCCGAATCCTCTATGCAATGCGCGAACTCAGGCTCAGTTCTACAGGCGGTTTTCGCAAGTCTGCCAAGATCAGCGGCGACGTGATGGGCAACTATCACCCGCATGGTGATGCCGCGATTTACGATGCCATGGCCAGGTTGGCACAGGACTTTGCCGTTCGTTACCCGCTGGTCGACGGGCAGGGGAACTTCGGCAATATCGACGGCGATAACCCTGCTGCGAGTCGCTATACCGAGGCGCGGATGACCGCTGTGGCCGAGGCGCTGCTGGAAGGTCTCAACGAGAACGCCGTTGATTTTCGTGACAATTACGATGGCACCCTGACGGAACCGGTGGTGTTGCCGGCCACTTTCCCGAATCTGCTGGCCAATGGCTCCAGCGGGATCGCCGTGGGGATGGCCACCAACATTCCGCCCCATAACATCGCCGAGCTGGTCGATGCCTGCCTGCATCTGATCAAGACGCCGGACGCGCGCGATGACACGTTGCTGAACTATGTGCCCGGCCCCGATTTCCCCACCGGCGGCGTGATTGTTGAGCCGCCCGAAAACATCGCCCAAGCCTATCGCACCGGTCGCGGATCGTTCCGACTGCGTTGCAAGTGGGAGGTCGAGGACCTGGGTCGTGGCCAATGGCAGATCGTGGTCACGGAAATTCCGTATCAGGTGCAGAAATCCAAGCTGATCGAGAAGATCGCCGAGGTAATCCAGACCAAGAAAATTCCGATCCTTGGCGATGTGCGTGATGAAAGCGCCGAGGATATCCGGCTGATTCTTGAGCCGCGTTTGAAAAATGTCGAGCCGGATGTTCTGATGAACATGATGTTCCGCAACTCGGACCTTGAGGTGCGGTTTTCGCTGAACATGAACGTGCTGATCGACGGGCTGACGCCCAAGGTCTGTTCGATGAAGGAGGTGCTGCGCGCCTTCCTTGATTTCCGCCGCGAGGTGCTGGAACGCCGTGCGCGTCACCGGATGGAAAAGATCGACCACCGGTTGGAGGTGTTGGAAGGCTTGATTGTCGCCTTCCTGAACCTTAATCGCGTGATCGACATCATCCGCTATGACGACGAGCCCAAGGCCGCCTTGATGGCCGAGGATTGGGGGCGCGAGTTCACCCGGGCGATGTCCGAGGCCGATTATGTTTCGCCCAAGCTCGGGGGCGATGGCGGGCTGAGCGATGTGCAGGCCGAGGCGATTTTGAACATGCGCCTGCGGTCATTGCGCAAACTGGAAGAGATGGAGCTGCTGCGCGAGCAATCCGATCTGATGGAAGAACGCGCAGGCCTGGAGGATTTGCTGGACAGCGAAGACCTGCAATGGGCGGCCATCTCTGACCAGCTGCGCGAGGCCAAAAAGACCTTTGGCAAGGACTCCGAAGGTGGTGCGCGCCGCACCGCCTTTGCCGACGTCGGCGAGGTTGAAGAGGTCCCGCTTGAGGCGATGATTGATCGCGAGCCGATCACGGTGGTCTGTTCGCAAATGGGCTGGATTCGCGCCATGACCGGCCATATCGATCTGGAGCGTGAGCTGAAGTTTAAAGACGGCGATGCGCCGCGTTTCATGTTCCATGCCGAGACCACGGACCGCCTGTTGGCGTTCGGCTCAAACGGGCGGTTCTACACGATTTCCGCCTCGAACCTGCCGGGTGGGCGTGGCATGGGGGAACCGCTGCGCCTGATGGTTGATCTACCTAATGAATGCGAGATTGTGGACCTGTTCATCCACGTGCCGGGGCGCAAATTGCTGGTCGCGTCGTCGGCAGGCGATGGGTTTGTGGTGCCCGAAGATGACGTGCTGGCCCAGACCCGCACGGGCAAACAGGTGCTGAACGTCAAGGATGACGTGCACGCCAAGGTCTGCAAACCGGTCACTGGCACCCATGTGGCCTGCGTGGGCGAGAACCGCAAAGTGCTGCTGTTTGGTCTGGATGAACTGCCTGAAATGGGTCGTGGCAAGGGTTTGCGCTTGCAGAAATATAAGGATGGCGGACTATCAGATGCCACCATCTTCACGCTGGAGGAAGGCCTCAGTTGGCTCGATCCGGCGGGACGCACCCGTACCGAGACCGAACTGACCGAGTGGCAAGGCAAGCGCGCCAGCGCCGGGCGGATGGCGCCAAGGGGTTTTCCACGGGATAATCGGTTTACGTAAGCCGCCTATGACTGTTTTTTCGACTGGTGCTGTCTATCTGCTTGGCGGGATGAAGTTGCCTTTCGCCGCAAGCTCTTTATCACGTTTTAGTATGTAACCTCGTAATTGATCGATATCATCGCAATTGTTGCTCAATATCAAAGATAACGGATGCAGCTTCTGCATCAAAGGTTATGGGGCGATAGAAAAGATCGTCTTTGATACCATAAGCTTGCGCATCCAACTCAGTTTGTTGCCAAAAGTTGCAGGTCAGCGGAGTTAGCCCCAGTAACACCTGCTGGATGTTTATAGCCGGAAATGGGCCAACCGACATTCGAGCATCCCCATGCGAGAAATTCAGATCAAGCTTGCATTGCGGGTTTTTTTTATGGTCGCCAAATCGATTGTAGCTTGTACTGCATTGAAGTTCGCCAATGACACGGCCGTCATTCCATATCCAAAAATAATGATCCCCGAGTTCAAATTGGCCTGTTTCTTCTAAGCCTTTGATTCTCCTCCATCTATCACTGTGAAAGCAGAAAAACCAAGGGTCATCCGTCGAAAGATATGTTATACCAACGGCCCAATTAATTGACCTTTATCCATTCTCGATCTGTGATTGAAGTTATGCGTTCAGGGTCGTTCGCAAAGAAGTTCCAGGCCCGGGCGCATTTTTCGAGGATTTCTTCATATGTGTCGAAGACAGAGACAGCGGGTTTGTTCGACCGCAGATAGGCCCAAACGTTTTCCATTGGGTTCAATTCCGGTGAGTATGGGGGCAGTTTTACGAGTGTAGTATTATCTGGCACCTGCAAGCATTTTGCTCCGTGCCAACCAGCCCCGTCGATGATGAGCAAGGCATGTGTGCCGGGTGCGATTGTCTTTGCGATCTCATCGAGATGCAGCCCCATTGCTTCGGCGTTGACGTAAGGCAGGACCAGCCCAGCCGCCGTGCCACAGGCAGGACAGGCTGCGCCGAAGATACAGCTCCATTTGCAGCGCGTATCACGTGGTGCGCGCGGGCGGGTTCCACGCCTGGCCCATTTGCGGGTGAGGGTTCCTTGCTGCCCGACGCGGGCTTCATCCTGGAACCATACCTCAAGCGGCTTCCCCTTTGCATGTTTTGGCAGGGTATCGGCTATGAGGCTGGCAAAGTTTTTTTAAAAGCCTGCTGTGCAGCGGGATCAGTTCCGGGATGCTCCGGGCGCACGGAAAGGCGACGAAAACCATGCCTGGCTGGATACTTGCCAATCGTACGTTCATGTAGCTTTACGTCGAATTCTTCTTCAACGCGGACCTGCAAATCGGCACAGCGCCACCGCACTACGCCATCTTTTGCCGGGTCAGGCCCAGCCTCAACCCAAGCCACAAACAGCGCCTGTTGCTCCAGGGACAGGCGTGGTTTTGCACCCTTGCCACACCGATCAGAAAGCCCACCAGGGCCCTCTGCATTGTAGCGATGCACCCGGTCTCTGGGAGTTTGGCGATCCATACCGCTGCTACGGGCCGCTGTTGCGCGGTCCACATCGTCAAGCACCAGCGCTATGGCGAGTATTCGACGGACAACACGACCATCCCTGGTTCGCTTTGCAGCACAACGCAAATCTTGCGCGGACATATCTGTGCGCGTAATCTTGACTGCCCCACCCATGAGCACCTCCTTGCTTCTGGAGGCCATTGATTCAGAAATGCAGTAAATTTGAAATCACAAAAGTGAGTCAGACATTAAGGCCGCTGGTATTAGGTACACATACTCATTTGAATTGGCGTCTTTGCTTTCAGCGACCCAAGCGCCAAGTGAAGCGATTGTTTCCTCTGTGCAGTATTCGTGAACACTGGAGAACTGGCTGACATACAGGGGAATCGCGCTTAAAGTTTGACAGTGTCCGAGAATTGGATTCTGGAGGTTTCATCAGATGATGGGGTTTCGAGATGCCAGGATTAGACAGCTGTTTCAATGCGGTGGATGACCCACGCGGCGGCAATGCTCCGCGCCACAAGTTCCGTGATTTGATGACGATCGGCCTTTTGTGCGCGTTTTGCGGTGGTGATACGGCGGTGGACATGGAACCTTTCGGAC
Organism: Roseovarius sp.; assembly: GCA_965207105.1. Taxonomy (GTDB): domain Bacteria; phylum Pseudomonadota; class Alphaproteobacteria; order Rhodobacterales; family Rhodobacteraceae; genus Roseovarius. Next base: position 39,579 of record CBDBLS010000062.1, read on the forward strand.
AAATGAAGGGGGATTTCCTGCGTGGGTTTCCTGAGTTGCCTCACGGGATACCTTGCCATGACGCGTATTCCCGGCTGTTTCGCGTGATGAAGCCGACGGGCTTTCAGGCCTTTTTCGACAAGTTTCGCGCCGACTTTGCGGCTGGCTCCGGTGAGCACCCTGCCATCGCCATTGATGGCAAAGAGATGCGACGCGGCTTTGACAAGGCCGCCGGGCAATCGAATATGAACATTGTCACGGCCTTTGCACATGGGGCACGTCTCACCCTTGGGATTACTCAGGGCGCCAGGGGCGGTGGCGGGATCCTGGCCCTGCGCGAGTTGATTGAGATGCTTGATATCCGCGGCATCACCATCACCGCAGACGCACTGCATTGTCAGCGCGGGACCTGCGAGTTGATCGTGCGGGAGGGAGGCGGTTATTGCCTGCGGCTCAAGGGCAATCAGGGCGGCATGTTGGCCGATGTCCGGGCTTTCGTGGAAGACGAAGACACAGATTACATTGATGAATATAACACAATTGATGCTGATCATGGTCGTGTGGAAGAGCGGTCATACCGCGTCCACGATGTGCCGGAATATCTGATCAATACCCATAAGTGGCCGCATCTTCGGGCTTTCGTCCATGTCGCCTCCAGGCGCGCGGTTGGCGACAAAACCAGTCACGCCGAACGGCTTTATCCGCTCTCCAAATGTCCCGCGGCTCAGGGGGCCGCCACACTGATCCGCGGCCAGTGGCAAATTGGGAACAGCTTGCATTGGTCTCTCGACGTGGTGATGAACGACGACCGACACCGCGCGCGAAAAGATCACGCGCCAGCCAGCTTTGCCGCTTTGGGGCGGATTGCCTTGAGCATCATCAAGGCCAATCCTGCAAAAGGATCAAATCGCGGCAAATTCAAAAAAGCGGGCTGGAGCAATGAGGTCCTGAAAACTCTCATCCAAGACTTTTGAAGCGCGATTGCCCTGGGGCGGGGATAACGCTCTATAGCCAAACGGCAATTTTATGGTACAATTTGATATGACTTGGCCAATTTCATTCCGCCAACATCTCCTTTCAGCCCGCGAGAAAGAGGGGCTTGCCTTTGAAGAAACCTCCGAGCGCTTCTGCGTCGGGATCACCTCGATCAAGCGTTGGTCGAAGCGTATTACGCCCAAACCCTATGAGCGCAAAAAGGTGCGTAAGCTTGATCCGGAAAAACTGGCACAGGACGTGCTGGATCACCCGGACGCCTGTCAATATGAACGTGCTGCGCGGTTTGGTGTGACGCAAAAGTCGATCTGGCAGGCTTTGCCCAAACCCGGTTTGACGCCAAAAAAAGTGATGCGGCATCCGAAGGCGAACGAAGACGCACGGCGCGTCTTTTGTGAAAAAAAACCACGCAATATGAGAAAGATGGCCGCTTCATCGTCTACATCGACGAGAGCGGCTTTGCCCATGACATGCCGCGATCCCATGTGAGGGAGCGGTACAGTTCTTTTGGCAGCTTGCGGGACTGCTTGATCAACGCCTGAATGACGCTGTGGCTGTCTTTATTGCTGACCTTTGCCAGCATCACAAAGCGGGTGTTGCGCTCAACCAGTGTGGCAATGAAGCTGTTTCCAGAGCCAGCGATCAGATCGCCCTCCCAGTGCCCTGGTACAGCACGATCTTCAACGTCAGCAGGCCTGTCGCGAATGGAAACGGCGTCGTTGAACTTGCCCAAGCCGCTCCGCTTCAACGTCGCGTGACGCGAGCGCCTGATGGAGCGTGTTGCGCGAAGATGCGCCTGCAATTCCTTCTTTAAAACACCGCGCGTCTGGATAAACAGGCTTCGATAGATCGTTTCGTGTGAGATCCGTTTGCTTTCCTCATCAGGGTGTTCGCGCATGAGCCAACCTGCGATTTGTTGCGGAGACCACTTTCGATGCAGCTTGGTCGATATCATGCGGCAAAGATAGTCGTTGCCAACCAACTTGCACGGTTTTGGGCGATGAGCCCGCTCCCAGGCATTCGCATCAGATGTCGCCGCGCGGTATTGCTTAGAACCGCCGTTACGACGCACTTCACGGCTGATAGTTGAGGGCGCTCGGTGAAGACTGCGCGCTATGGATCTGAGCGATTGCTTGGCCACAAGACCGCGTGATATCTCCTCCCGCTCACCAAGTGTCAGCGCCAACCGAGACCGCGTCCGGATCGGCGGCCTGATGCCCCCGGTTCGCTCAAGCAGAGGATAGATCGACGAAGACCCGCGATCAAACACACGTCCAATCGAACTCATCGACTCTCCGCGCTCCCACCGATCCCAGAGCTCCGCCTTCTGCTTCTCAGTGAAAAATATCCGTGTCCGGTAGGCCATGATTTACACTCCATCTTTCCCAAAAGATTAAAGTGTTGCGACGACCCGTTGAAATCACCGGACAAGGCGGACATTTGCTAAATATCACACCGCTTCCGCCTCTAGCCACACCCCGCCTTCGGGCCGCAGGGTCAGGATCAGCACCGGATCGGGATCACGTCCTTTGACAGGTTTGAACCGGAACCGCGAAAACAAGGTGGCCAGTATGATCACCGCCTCTTGCAGCGCAAAGCTGGACCCGATGCAGATGCGCGGGCCATCCCCAAACGGAAGATAAGCATAGCGTTCAATCGCCTTGCGATCGGCAAAGCGTTCGGGGCGGAATATGTCTGGGTTCTCCCACAGCAACTCACTGCGATGCAGCGCATAGATCGGGATGATCACCGTGTCGCCCGCGCGCACCTCGCGGTCACACAGCGTGTCACCGGCCAGGGCCGTGCGAGACACCATTGCGGCAGGGGGATAAAGGCGCAGCGCCTCATCCGCGATCATCCTGATATAGGGCAGCTTGGCTACATCCTCGCCCGTCGCGACACGGCCCTGCAACACCGATTGCGCCTCGGCGCGGGCATTGTCCTGCACGTCTTGGTCATAGGCACAAAGATACAAAGACCACGCCAGGGTCAGCGCCGTCGTTTCGTGTCCCGCCACGATAAAGGTCAGCAGGTTATCACGCAGCTCGGCAGTGTTCATGGTGCGTTTGGTCTCAGGGTCTTCTCCGGCCAGAAGCAGATCCAGCAGGTCAGGCACATCCTTGGCACCGCGCGCGCGGCGTTCCTCAACCGCCTCGTCAGCGACTTTCTTCATCGTCTTCACACCCTGACCGGAAAACACCCGGCCCGGGCGCGGCACCCAATCGGGAAAGCCGAGTATATCAAACAGCGAAATCTTGCCGGCATCCGCGATGTAAGCGTCGATGGCGCGGTGCACCGCCTCGGCCTCCATCCCGCCTTCACCGGAAAACGTAACCTCGCTGATCACATCAAAGGTGGTGCGCACCATGTCATCGGCCATATCAATCGCGCGTGGACCAGCCGCAGTGATCCGCTGACAACTCCGCTCAGCGGCCGCCGACATGATCGGAGCCAGATTGGTGACGTTGCGATGCGAAAACACCGGGGCCGCCGCGCGCCGTTGCCAGCGCCAATGTGCCCCTTCGGCGATAAACAGCGAGTCACCAATCGCCGGGCGCAGCAGATTCTTGGTGACCAGCGATTTGGGGTAATTATCCAGGTTCTCCAGCAGCATCTGCCGGATCGCGCCTGGATCCATCACCATATGCCATCGCTTGCCTGTACGCCCCGAGACCATCGGCTGGCTGACGGCAATCTGCGGGATGATGCTGAGCAAGTTGCGTCGCGAGGCCTGCAGGCTGCCCCAGATGCCCATGGGTTCGGTCACAAGCGGTACAAAAACCGGGGGGGATGTGGGGGCCATGGGCTGTCTCCTGTTGTCCCATCTCTAGATAGGGCCTGTCCGCACCTTCGGCAAATCGTTGCGTGTGCCTGTGATTTTCGCTATCCGGTCTCGCAGCACAATCCTGAGGGGGACATGATGCACCGTGTTTTTGCGTTTCTGATGGTGGGCTTGGTTCTGGCTGCCTGTACCAACCCAGATGATCTGGACAAGGGCCGGGTTTATCTGGGCAATTTCAGCCTTGGCCATAACGTTGTGGTCGCCCCCAATCTGACCAAAGGCCCCGCCTCGCGGGACGCCTCGAAGGAAGAATGGATCGAGTCGATGAAGCTGGCCATCGACGAACGCTTTGGTCCGCAGGAGGGCGACAAGCTTTATCATCTCGGTATCAGTGTTGAGGGGTATGTGCTTGCAGTGACGGGGGTGCCGATCGTGGCCGCTCCCAAATCGGCGTTGATCCTGCGGGTGACTGTTTGGGACGACGCGGCTGGAAAGAAGCTGAATGAAGAGCCCGAGCAAATTACTGTTATCGAGAGCTTTTCGACCAATACGGTGCTGGGGTCGGGGCTGACACAATCCAAAGAACTGCAAATGACGAACCTCAGCCGCAACGCAGCCAAGCTGATCCAGAACTGGCTGGTGCGTGAAAATGCCCAGAAAGGCTGGTTTGAGGCGGATGGCAAACCACGCAGCGCGGCAGAAATAAGGGCTGAGGAAAAGGCGAAGAAAGCCAAGGCCGAAACAGAGGCCGATATCGCTGCCGAACCGGCTGAAGCGGCCACCGCCAAGGTGATTGAGCAGCCAGATTCTGAATCTACCCAACCCGCTGATGAGACAGATGACGAAGCTCTGACTCCGGCAGAACAAGCCACCGCCATCACGGAAATTGCCATCGAGCCTGAGGTCAGTCTCGCTCCGGTCAATGACGGCTCTTAGCCCTTTTGCGAAACCACTCACGTCAAGACAGAAGGGGTATCAGAATGCTCACACATCATATTTTACGGGCCGTCTGCATATGCTCGTCGTCGGCTGTACCCCTGTCAGTCCGCTGCTGGGAGAGGCAGCAGTGGCCGATTACTCAATGAAATCCGTGGTTGTTGACACGTCGCAATTGAGCAACGGTGTAGAAGGTCGACCCAACGACATCTCTCAGTCCCAAGTCAAACGCGACCTAGAAAGCGCCTTTCAGCATGTTTTTGCCAATCGGAAAGCCGGAACGCAGCCGGTCAGCTTGCGCGTTACGGTGCTGAAATTTCATTTGTCCTCGCGTGGAGCGGCGATGATTTCTCCTGTACCAAGCCAGATAACAGCAGAAATCAGGTTGGTGAACGCCCGCACAGGGGCCGATATTTTCGATCCGTTCGTGTATTCAGGCGCATCAGACTACGATCTTTCGCAGCCGGTGAACCCGCTGTCGGCCTTAACCAAGCTGTCGGTCGCCAAGGACTACCTCGACACTGTTCAAAGCTATGCAGAACAAATCAATGCGGGGTTCTTCGGGACGACCGACGCCCAGCGGTTCCCGCATCCACTGTCTGAGCCGGACAGTTAAGCCGCGCCGGGCGGTGTGCTGGGCGTTGTTGTGTGGGATTGTCGGCTGGGTGAACCCAATGATTTGCTTGATTTCCGCGCGCGGTTTCCATACATGCGCGCGTTAGAAGCAATCGGGCCAACACCGGCCCCCAAAGACAAGGCACCCTGACAGATGGCAAAGGAAAAGTTTGATCGCTCAAAGCCGCATGTGAACATCGGCACGATTGGGCATGTTGACCACGGCAAGACGACGTTGACGGCTGCGATCACGAAGTATTTCGGTGATTTCAAGGCGTATGACCAGATTGACGGCGCGCCCGAGGAAAAGGCCTGGGGGATCACCATCTCGACCGCCCACGTGGAATACGAGACCGACGCGCGTCACTACGCCCACGTCGACTGCCCCGGTCACGCTGACTAACCCGAGTTATGGATAAGCGGTGTTTTTCATTCTGACTTTGGTTTTGCCGAGCACATAGGCTACCAGGCAGGATAGGATGTGAACGAATGCGTTTGTTGGGGATCGGTGCCGTGTATGCTCCAGACCCATTTCGGATTTGAGCTTGCCAAAGAGGGTTTCAACGATAAACCGGCTTCGTAACAGCGGCTTATCCATGATCGGCATCAGACAGTTCTTCATGTTTCGACGGATGCCGGTGATCGGGTGCAGCCCCTGTTTCCAAAGTTTTGCGAAGGGTTTCTTCGAGATGCAGCCCTTGTCTGCCAAGAGGTTTCCTTCCAGTCCGGTGACCATTTCCGTCAGTGGTGCACGATCATCCGTGTTGCCCGGTGTGATTTTCACGGCCATCAATTCGCCGCGATGGTTCATCACCACGTGTAGTTTGAAGCCAAAGAACCAGCCCATGGTCGAATGCCCGCGTGCGGCAAGGCCCTTGAAGGTCCGGTTACGGCTGATGCGCGGATTGGCACAGACTGCCGGCCTGGTGCTGTCGGCGATGTAGACGCCTGTCTCTTGGCTGTAATCGGCGGAGCAATACTCGGCCACGGTAGCGGCGTCGTTGTGTTGTCGCGGGCGGCGTAAAAGTCGTCCACTTTTGCCCTTTCGTTTGATGGGAGGGCCGGGGGATTTTCACCGTGGAATTGTATTTGAAGGTGCGTCGGGCTCATTTTCAGGATGGGTTGAGCGGGCGTCGGATTGCCCGGGATTTTGGGATTGGCCGAGACAGTGTTGCGAAGATGTTGGCCTATTCGGAGCCACCGGGGTATCGGCGGACAGCGCCGATTAGGCGCCCGAAGCTGGATGCGTTCACCTGCCAGATCGACCAATGGCTTACTGAGGACAAAGCGCGTCCGCGCAAGCAGCGCCACACCGCAAAGCGTATCTTTGAGAGGCTGCGCGACGAGTGCGGCTTTGATGGCGGATACACAATCGTCAAAGACTGCGTCCGGGCCAGGAAGCGCTCTGGCAAAGAGATGTTCGTGCCGCTCAGCCATCCGCCCGGGCATGCGCAGGCGGATTTTGGTGAAGCGCCTGTCGTGATTGGCGGCGTTGAGCGGAAGGCGCACTTCTTCGCCTTTGATCTGCCGCAGAGCGATGCGTGTTTTATCCGGGCCTATCCTGCGGCAACCACCGAGGCCTGGCTGGATGGGCATGTGCATGCCTTTGCTTTCTTTGGGGCGGTTCCCCTGTCGATCCTCTATGACAATGACCGCTGCCTGGTGGCGCGGATCCTGCCGGACGGCACCCGGCAAAGAACCCAACGGTTCAGCGCAATGCTGTCGCATTATGTGGTCCGGGATCACTACGGCCGTCCCGGCAAGGGGAACGACAAGGGAGCGGTCGAGGGGTTGGTCGGCTACGGGCGGCGCGACTTCATGGTGCCGATCCCGTCCTTTCCGGACCGGGATGCGTTCAACGCTCACCTGGAAGAGCAATGCCGCAAACGGCAGGACGATGTCCTGCGCGGACACAAGGCCAGCATCGGCGAACGGCTGCAAGCCGATCCGGCGGCAATGCAGGATTTGCCCGGCGCACCCTTCGAGGCCTGTGAGTTGCAAAGTGGCCAGGTCACATCGACATCGGTGGTGCGGTATCGCGGTAACGACTACTCGGTACCGGTCGCATATGGCCACCGCGCGGTCTGGATCAAGGGCTTCGTGATCCGCGTCGTTATCGGTTGCGCCACTGAGGTGATCGCCGATCATCCCCGCTCTTATGACAGCGGTGACATGGTGTTCGACCCGCTGCATTACCTGCCGCTGATCGAGCGCAGGATCATGTCCTTCGATCAGGCTGCGCCCTTGCAGGGTTGGGAACTGCCTGACGCCTTCGCCACGCTCCGGCGCTTGCTGGAAGCCCGGCAGGGCAAGGCGGGCAAAAGGGAGTATGTCCAGGTCCTGCGCCTGTCGGAACGGTTCGAGCTGGAGGTGCTGCATCTTGCCGTCAAAGACGCCCTGCGAATGGGGGCGGTCAGCTTCGATGCGATCAAGCACCTCGTCCTGTGCCGCGTCGAGCGAAGGCCCCCGAGGTTGGATTTGGATGTCTATCCGTTCCTGCCCGGAACCAACATCGCCACCACCTCGGCTTCTTCCTGTATGAGCCTTCTGTCAGGAGGTGACGCATGACGGATGCACCCGAACTGCCGCTGACACACCACCTCAAGACTCTGCGCCTGCCCACCTTCCTGCGCGAGCATGACAAGCAAGCGCGCATTTGTGCGGCGGAAGGCCTGGATCATGTGCGCTATCCAGCCCGGCTGACCGAGCTGGAACCAATCGATCGGGAGAGGCGCATGGTCGAGCGCCGGATCAAGGCGGCAAAGTTTCCAACCGTCAAAAGCCTCGACAGCTTCGACTTTACGGCCATCCCCGGTCTGAACAAGATGATGGTGCTGGAACTGGCGCGCTGTGAATGGATGTAAAACGCGGAGCAATATTGGGCCACAGAAGCGGCTGCATATCGCAGTTGTAGCGGAGTAAAAGTCCGCCAGTTTGTGCCCTTCGTTTATTCGGAGGGCGGGAGATGTATTCTGTGGATATTTATAGTCGTGTGCGCCGTGCTTGTTTGAAGGACGGTATGTCTGGCCGAGAAGCGGCGCGGTTTTTCAACATGGCGTAATCAGGATCAGCACTCAGTTACCCCTGTTATTCTGGATGCACATGCAATTGAAAAGGAGACTGACCAATGGAATATTTTGCTGGTTTGGATGTGTCCATGGAAGAGACGCATATCTGCATTCTGGATCGTGAAGGGGCCCTTATTCGTGAAGGAAAAGCGAGCTCAACACCAAAAGCGATCGCTGACTTCCTCGCTTCTGGACCACCATGTGCCAAAGTTGTATTTGAAACGGGACGGATGGCACCAATGCTTTACCATGGGCTGACGGAGCTTGGTGTCCCGGTTGTTTGCATCGAGAGCAGGCAAGCATATCAGGCCCTTAAATCTCTGGCCGGCCACAAGACGGACCGCAATGATGCCCGCGGTTTGGCACACCTGGCGCGGACGGGATTCTACAAGCCGACCCATGTCAAATCACTGTCAGCGCACGCAATCCGGTCGCTGATCGCAGCCCGCAAGAAGCTGGTCGGACAGCGTGTGACGCTCGACAATCAGATCCGCGGTCTGGTCGTCGTCTTCGGCGTGCGGCTGCCACGAGCTTTGTCTCCGGCATTCAAAAACGCGGCGCTAAAAGTTAGCGATGGAGTGCCTGGCCTCCATGCCGCAATTTGCGGACTGTTCGCAGCACGCGAAGCAATCCTCGCGGCGGTTGCAGCCATTGATGGCGACATCAAAAAGATGACCCGCAAATCCGAAGTCTGCCAGCGCCTTATGACGGTACCAGGGGTCGGTCCGATCACAGCATTGGCCTTTGCCGCAGCAATTGATGATCCGTCGCGTTTCAGGAAATCGCGTGATGTGGGGGCGTATCTTGGACTGGTGCCGCGACGGCATCAATCTGGTGAAATCGACTACACGGGCAGCATCTCAAAGCGGGGCGACGTGCGCGTCAGAACGCTTCTCTATGAGGCCGCCAATGTGATGCTGACGCGGTATGCCGCTCCGCTCAAATTGAAGACATGGGCCCTCGCAATCGGTGCGCGCTCAACGATGAGAAAGGCCCGAGTGGCTCTGGCGCGTCGTCTGGCAATCATACTTCATGCCATTATGCGAGACAAAACTGACTTCCAGTCCGCGTAAGGCTTACGAGGCGACAACGAGGATTCCTAAATCAAAGTTCCCATCTGGGACGATGCCCGAGGGAGGGCGTGAGACACGGCGCCGATTCTGTAGCAACAGCCAAGACCAACGGTATGATTGCGGTTTCAACATTGCCGACCCACACCCAGCCAACCCCATCATGAACCTCAGAGTTCGAAGAGAACAAAGGCAACCTCTGACATCAAAAGCAGGAAACTCAGGAAACACGCATTGACAGATTAGAGAACAAAGATCGTAAGACGATCGCGAAGATGCTGCGCCATGAACTTCCGCCTGGGTATCGTCGGTCGGAAGCGCCTCGGCGGCCAACGCTTGATGGTTATGTTGGTGTGGTCGATGAGATACTGCGCACAGACAAAGCCCTGATCAAAAAGCAGCGACACACGGCCAAGCGCATCTTTGAACGGCTGCGCGATGAGCATGGATATGCCGGCAGCCTGACCACGGTGACCTATTACGTGCGCGAGCAAAAACGGCGCACCAAAGAGGTGTTTGTGCCGTTGTCGCATCGGCCGGGCCATGCGCAGGTTGATTTTGGTGAGACGCTGGGCGTGATCGGTGGCGTGGAATGCAAGATCCACTTCTTCGTGATGAGCTTGCCACATTCTGATGCGGTGTTTGTGAAGGGATATCCAGCTGAGACAACCGAGGCGTTTTGCGATGGCCATGTGTCCGCCTTTGCATTCTTTGGCGGCATTCCGCAATCCATTCTCTACGACAATACCAAGATCGCCGTGGCTCGGATACTCGGGGATAAGACGCGCATCCGCACACGTCGGTTTACGGAACTGCAGTCGCATTACTTGTTTGATGACAAGTTTGGCAGACCCGCGCGAGGGAACGATAAAGGCAACGTTGAGGGCATGGTTGGATACACCCGCCGCAACTTCATGGTTCCCGCACCTCGCTATGACAGCTTTGATGATCTGAACGCACATTTGGAAGAGAAGTGTTTAGCACGTCAGGACGATACGTTGCGGGGTCACACCCAAACCATAGGCGCACGCCTGATGTCGGATTTGGATGCTCTGATGGGATTGCCCGTCGCAGAATATGAAGCCTGCGATCACGTCAGCACGCGTGCAACGTCGATCTCAATGGTGCGCTATCGCAGCAATGATTACTCGGTGCCAGTAGCCTATGCGCACCACGATGTTCATGTGCGTGGGTTTGTGCATGAGGTTATCATCGGCTGCGGCAATGAGATTATTGCGCGGCACAAACGATCCTACACATCAGCGGATATGGTCTTTGACCCATTGCACTTTTTGCCCCTGCTTGAACAAAAGGTGGGTGCCCTGGATCAGGCCGCGCCTTTGCAGGGTTGGCATTTGCCAGATGTATTTGCCACGCTGCACCGACTGCTTGAAGCCAGAATGGGTAAGCCGGGCAAGCGAGAATACGTTCAAGTCTTGCGCCTTTTGGAGACCTTCGAAATGGATGTTGTGCAAGGCGCAATCCAGCAGGCAATAGATATGGGTGCAATTGGCTATGACGCCGTAAAACACCTTGTACTGTGTCGGGTTGAGAAGCGGCCACCACGATTGGATTTGGACTTCTATCCATACTTGCCCAAGGCCAATGTCGGCACAACACGCCCATCCAGTTACATGAGCTTGATGGGAAGGACCGCGGCATGACCGAAGCCCCTCGGATTCTTCTACGGCATCATCTTAAACAACTGCGACTGCCAACGTTCCAAGGCGAGTATGCCAAACAGGCGCAGCTCTGTGCTGCAGAGAACAAAGATCACATCCACTATCTGGCGCGGCTGTGTGAGATGGAATTGATCGACCGCGAACGCCGGATGATTGAACGGCGCATCAAAGCGGCGAAGTTCCCCAGCACCAAGAGCTTGGATAGCTTTGACTTCAAGATCATGCCAAGCTTGAACAAGCCCCTGACGATGGATCTGGCACGATGCGATTACGTTAATCGCAGGGAGAACATCATCGCGCTCGGCCCGTCAGGCACGGGCAAGACACACATCGCCCTGGGACTTGGGCTGGCTGCATGTCAAAGAGGACTGAAGGTGCGCTTCACAACGGCTGCGGCATTAGTCCATGATCTGATCGAGGCTCAAGATGAGCGGAGATTGCAGCGCCTTCAAAAGCAACTGACCAGCCAGAACCTGTTGATCATTGATGAACTGGGCTTCGTACCGCTCAGCAAATCTGGCGCAGAGCTGCTCTTCGAGGTCATATCCCAATGCTATGAACGCGGCTCCATCATCATAACCTCGAACCTGCCCTTCGATGAATGGACTGAAGTCTTTGGCTCTGAGCGGCTGACCGGTGCGCTACTCGATCGTTTAACCCATCACGTCCACATCCTCGAGATGAATGGCGAAAGCTATCGGCTCAAACACAGTCGCAACAACCGAAAATAACCAGCCCGCAATCACAGTCAGAATAATGCTGGCCTTATGGCCAGCATGCGCTTTGGCACGCTTCAGCTTTGTGACGAGCACGCGTGCAAAAGCGCCACAAAAACATCAACCGAAGTGGCCCATTTTTACGCCGCGACATGGACCCATTTTACTCTGCGATTGACAAATGGATCGAGCGCAGGGAGAACGTCATCGCGCTCGGCCCGTCGGGAACCGGCAAAACCCATGTCGCTCTCGGGTTGGGGCTGACCGCCTGCCAGAAAGGGTTGCCTGTCGCTTTCGTAACCGCCGCAGCTCTCGTGCACGGGATGATGGAGGCCCGCGACGAGAAACGCCTCCGGCAGCTTCAGCGCAAACTGGCCAAGGTCAAACTGCTGATCATCGACGAGCCGGGCTTCGTCCCCTTGAGCAAAACCGGCGCCCAGCTTCTGTTCGAGCTGATCTCTCAGCGCTGCGAGCGTGGCTCAACCCTGATCACATCGAACCTGCCCTTCGAGGAATGGACCGAGACATTCGGCACCGAACGCTTGACCGGCGCGCTCCCGGACCGGCTGACACATCACGTCAACATCCTCGAGATGAACGGCGAAAGCTACCGCCTCAATCAGAGCCGCGCACGTATTGCCAACCCTTCAACCTGACAACTGAACAATCGGCCTGACGGCCAATGCGCCTTGGAACGTGCTTGCTGATTGGTGGCCACACGCCCCAAGGCGCACTCCACAAACTGGCCGACTTTTGCTCCGCCCCAGTGGCCGGATTTTACTCCGCCGTTGACACTCTTGGCCCGACAGGTTGTGGATCAGCACGCAAAACGGTGCAGGGTGACGCGGCATAAGGGCAACAAAGCGCCCATACGAGGGCAGCTCACCAAAGCAGTCACGATATTTCTGTTCGACTCCATGCACCCGGAAGTGCTTGAAATCCTTGAACGGGGAGAGGTGAAACAGCACCATGATGAACAACATCTCGCCCAATGACAACTTGCCAGCGCGTCGCCTCTTGCGCGATGTCGGAATTAGCCGATGGCGTTCCCGGTCTTCAAAGGTTTCAGCAAAATCGGCGAGACAGCAAAAGAGCGCGGTGGTGGACAGGGACATGGGAGGGATCGACCGTATTGTTGCAGATACGATCTTGAATCACGAGGCGACGCGTTCGTGAACACCCTCTCAACAAATCAACCTTATCCAGAATCGGGGTTGACTACGTCAAGAACATGATCACCGGTGCCGCTCAGATGGACGGCGCGATCCTGGTTGTGAACGCCGCTGACGGCCCGATGCCCCAGACCCGCGAGCACATTCTGCTGGGCCGCCAGGTGGGCATCCCCCACATGGTTGTCTACATGAACAAGGTCGATCAGGTCGACGATGACGAGCTGCTGGAACTGGTGGAAATGGAAATCCGCGAGCTGCTGTCGGATTACGAATACCCCGGCGACGACATTCCCGTGATCCCCGGTTCGGCCCTGGCCGCTCTGGAAGGTCGCGATGAGGCCATCGGCGAAGAGTCGATCAAGGCACTGATGGCGGCTGTGGATGAGTATATCCCGACCCCCGCACGTGCGATTGACCAACCCTTCCTGATGCCGGTCGAAGACGTGTTCTCGATCTCGGGTCGCGGCACGGTTGTGACCGGTCGAATTGAGCGCGGCGTGATCAACGTGGGCGACGAGATTGAAATCGTCGGCATCCGCGACACCACCAAAACCACCTGTACCGGTGTGGAAATGTTCCGCAAGCTGCTGGATCGTGGTGAGGCGGGCGACAACATCGGCGCGCTGCTGCGCGGTGTCGACCGTGAAGGTGTTGAGCGTGGCCAGGTTCTGTGTAAGCCCGGCTCGGTGACACCGCACACCAAGTTCGAGGCCGAGGCCTATATCCTGACCAAGGAAGAGGGTGGCCGTCACACGCCGTTCTTTGCCAACTATCGTCCGCAGTTCTACTTCCGCACCACGGATGTGACCGGCACTGTGAACCTGCCCGAGGGCACGGAAATGGTGATGCCGGGCGACAACCTGCAGTTCGAAGTTGAACTGATCGCGCCGATCGCCATGGAAGACGGCCTGCGCTTCGCCATCCGCGAAGGCGGCCGTACCGTCGGCGCCGGCGTCGTCGCCAAAATCATCGAGTAGTTTCTGTAGGGCGGGGTTCACACCGCCGCACGTTGGAACAGGAAAAGGGTGCCCTTCGGGGTGCCCTTTTTTCTATTTTTGTCCTCTGTTGCGGCACGGATGGGTCAATCTGCCGCGCCTTTGGCCTGTGCAAACGGCACCGTATCTGACCCGTCATATGGCGGTTTCACGTTGCATATCTCTGCTCTGGCGAAGTTAAATTTCCGATAGGAAATAAGCGTCAAGCCCGTTTTTCTGCGGGTGCACTATCGCCTCGGCATACCGTGGTATCCTGATAACCCATTGAAATATTGACTTTCCACCTATTGGAGATAAGCCACCGGCTTCCAGCCGGTTCGCTTCAGCGTGAATTCTGATGATCTCTCCCTCTCATTTTGAAGCCCCCGAAAGGGTAAGGCTTCAAAATGAGAGGGAGAGATCATGGTCTATTCTAATGGATCACATACCAGATTTTATCACCGCTGTCACGTCGTCTGGTCGACAAAATACCGTTACAAGGTTTTGCAAGGTGCCATGCGCGAGCGTATTCGCGAGATCATTCGCCAGGCTTGCGCCGAGATGGGCGTTCATATCGTAAAAGGCGTTCTGGCCCGCGATCACGTCCATATGTTCATATCCGTGCCGCCACATGTCGCGTTGTCCAGGGTTATGCAACGGATCAAAGGGCGCTCATCGCGCCGGGGGCAGATGGAATTTCCCGAACTCCGCAAGCGCTACCGGGGCAGGCGGTTTTGGGCGCGTGGATATTTCTCAACCACATCAGGCAACGTGACTGACGATACCATACTTCAGTATCTGGAATTGCATTCCTCGAAATGATGCTACCGGCGTCAGCCGGTAGTCGTTCACTTCTTTTCCATTCCTCCACTCTAGGGGCGACACCAGGGAGGAAAAGATGGATCAGATGAACGTGATGGCTTGGGAAGGTCGCAGCGAAACCCTCAGCGGGTGCATTAGCCAGGGACAAGCCGCGCAGATCCATGCCACGATGGGTCGGCCCGGCACCCCGACACCGACGGAAGGTGAAGCCATGCCGCAACTGTGGCACTGGTGCGCCTTCCCTCCGGTGGTTCCGATGAATGAACTGGCGCGCGATGGGCATCCCATGCTGGGGGATTTTCTGCCGCCGGTGAAACTGGAACGACGCATGTGGGCCTCGGGCCGTCTGACCTTCGGGGTCCCCTTGCGTGTCGGCGAACAATTCACCCGCCGTTCGACTATCGCCAAAGTGTCTGAGAAAGAGGGCGCATCCGGCCCGATGGTTTTGTCACCGTCGATCACCAGATTTACGGCGACCGCGGACTGGTGATCGAAGAGCAGCAAGACATCGTCTATCTGGCCATTCCCGACGCGTTCAATCCGCCGAAAAAACGACCTCTGCCCGACAACCCCGGGCTGCGTCAAACCGCTGAGGCGTCCGAGGCGCTGCTGTTTCGCTATTCGGCGATCACCTTCAACGCCCATCGCATTCACTATGATCTGCCTTATGCGCAAGCGGTGGAAAACTACCCCGGCCTTGTGATTCACGGCCCCCTTCAGGCGATGTGGCTGATCGAGGCCGCGCGCGCACCGGGGCCGTCTGCCACAGCATTTCGATTTTCGCGGCGTGCATCCTTGCCTGCTGATCCCGGGCGAGCCGCGCGCACTGGATATCATGGGGATCGAACAAAACCCCTGCGCCCTTGAGCTATTTATCGGTCAGGTCGGGCATCAGACGATGCAGGCCACAGCCATCTGGGAGGAAACACAATGAACAGAATTCTTGATGGAATGCGTGTTGTCGAAAGTGCGGCCTTTGTCGCGGTCCCACTGGCGGGGATGACCCTGGCCCAGATGGGGGCCGAGGTGATCCGTATCGACCGCCTGGAAGGGGGGCTTGACGCAGGCCGCCTGCCGCTGGCGCCGTCGGGTGACAGCCTGTTCTGGGCCGGGCTGAACAAGGGCAAGAAATCCGTCGCGGTGGATATGCGCAATCCCGAGGCGCGCGATCTTATCACCCAGCTGATCACGGCACCGGGCAAGGATGCGGGCCTGTTCATGACCAATCTGCGCGTGCCCGGCTTTACCGATTACAAGACCCTCAGCGCACAGCGCCCCGATCTGATCATGGCGACGCTGACTGGCGACCGTCATGGCAACCCGCAGGTCGATTACACCGTCAACCCGGCCCTTGGCATTCCCGCCATGACCGGCCCGGAGGGGCATGACGCGCCCGTCGCCCATGCGTTGCCTTGCTGGGATCTGATGGCCGGGTATCAGATGGTGTCCAATGTGTTGGCGGCCGAGCGGCACCGCTTGCGCAAAGGGGCCGGTCAGGAGGTGGTGATGTCGCTCAAGGATATCGCAGCAGCTACGATTGGCCATCTGGGAATGATTGGTGATGCGGTGATCAACGATACTGACCGCGAGAAATCCGGCAATGCGCTTTATGGGGCCTATGGGCAGGATTTCGTCTGTGCAGATGGCCAATGGGTGATGGTGATCGGTCTGACAGACAACCAGTGGAAGGGCCTCTTGAAGGTCACAGGCACAGCCGGCTTAATGAGAAAACTGGGCCGCCATACCGGGTGCGATATGAATGACGAGGGCACCCGCTGGGATCTGCGCCACCAGATCACCGCTATTCTGGCGCCATGGTTTGCGGCTCGCAGGGTCGAAGAGTTCGCATCTGATTTTGAGACCCACGGCCTGACCTGGTCGGTCTTCCGCACGGTCAAAGAAGCAGTACAGCAGGACCCCGATCTGGGCGAGGCGAACCCGATGTTCTCAATGATTGACCAACCGGGCGTCGGGCGCTTTCCGGTACCGGGCCATCCGGCAGAGTTTGGCAGCCATGGGCGTCGCAAACCGGTGCCTGCCCCGCAACTGGGCGAACATACCGAAGAGATTCTGGGCGATGTGATCCGCCTGTCAGATGGCGAGATCGGACAGCTGTTCGACAAGGGGGTGGTGCGCGGGCCGGGCACCGCTGAGCATAGCACCTGCCGTTCTGCCGCCTGATCGATTCCGGGGGGCAAGGCGGTATGTCAACGGTTACCCGGGTCCACGCCTCTTAGAGTCTGACTCATACCAGCGGCCTTAATGTCTGACTCACTTTTGTGATTTCAAATTTACTGCATTTCTGAATCAATGGCCTCCAGAAGCAAGGAGGTGCTCATGGGTGGGGCAGTCAAGATTACGCGCACAGATATGTCCGCGCAAGATTTGCGTTGTGCTGCAAAGCGAACCAGGGATGGTCGTGTTGTCCGTCGAATACTCGCCATAGCGCTGGTGCTTGACGATGTGGATCGCGCAACAGCGGCCCGTAGCAGCGGTATGGATCGCCAAACTCCCAGAGACTGGGTGCATCGCTACAATGCAGAGGGCCCTGGTGGGCTTTCTGATCGGTGTGGCAAGGGTGCAAAACCACGCCTGTCCCCAGAGCAACAGGCGCTGTTTGTGGCTTGGGTTGAGGCTGGGCCTGACCCGGCAAAAGATGGCGTAGTGCGGTGGCGCTGTGCCGATTTGCAGGTCCGCGTTGAAGAAGAATTCGACGTAAAGCTACATGAACGTACGATTGGCAAGTATCCAGCCAGGCATGGTTTTCGTCGCCTTTCCGTGCGCCCGGAGCATCCCGGAACTGATCCCGCTGCACAGCAGGCTTTTAAAAAAACTTTGCCAGCCTCATAGCCGATACCCTGCCAAAACATGCAAAGGGGAAGCCGCTTGAGGTATGGTTCCAGGATGAAGCCCGCGTCGGGCAGCAAGGAACCCTCACCCGCAAATGGGCCAGGCGTGGAACCCGCCCGCGCGCACCACGTGATACGCGCTGCAAATGGAGCTGTATCTTCGGCGCAGCCTGTCCTGCCTGTGGCACGGCGGCTGGGCTGGTCCTGCCTTACGTCAACGCCGAAGCAATGGGGCTGCATCTCGATGAGATCGCAAAGACAATCGCACCCGGCGCACATGCCTTGCTCATCATCGACGGGGCTGGTTGGCACGGAGCAAAATGCTTGCAGGTGCCAGATAATACTACACTCGTAAAACTGCCCCCATACTCACCGGAATTGAACCCAATGGAAAACGTTTGGGCCTATCTGCGGTCGAACAAACTCGCTGTCTCTGTCTTCGACACATATGAAGAAATCCTCGAAAATGCGCCCAGGCCTGGAACTTCTTTGCGAACGACCCTGAACGCATAACTTCAATCACAGATCGAGAATGGATAAAGGTCAATTAATTGGGCCGTTGGTATCAAAAGGAGTCTGACTCAAAAGTTTATGTTTGAACAGAATGCCTTGCTATCCGCCTTGTCAAGAGACGAATACCGGCAACCAAAACCCATGCTACGGAACTTTCAACGGTTGCCTCCCGATCTTTTGCCAAACGACGGCAACGTCCCGGCCACGCGAATGTTCGCTCGACACCCCGTCTTCGTGGTGGAAGAACGAACCCCTCGGCTTTGTCAGGGCGCTTGACAATCTCCAATGTCCATTTTCCCTGCAGGGCCAAAGCATCCCGAAGCTTTGGCCCTGCATATCCTGCGTCCGCAAAGATGTGCCCCAGCCGCGGGAAGCGGATGCGCAGTGCTTTGAGAACATCCACAGCACCATCCCGATCCTGTATATCGGCGGCGTGAACAAGGATCGGCAACAGGAAACCTTGCGTGTCTGTCACGATGTGACGCTTGCGCCCTTTGATCTTTTTGCCCGCATCAAAGCCTGAAATGCCGCCGCTTTCCGTTGTTTTTACGCTCTGGCTGTCAATAACGCCCGCAGTGGGGCTCGCCTCACGGCCCGACAATTCGCGCGCCGCCATCATTGACAGATGGTTGATCCGGTGTAACAGACCGTTGTCGCGCCAGTCGTAAAAACAGTTCTGCACAGTCGAGACCGCCGGGAAATCCCGCCGGATCATGCGCCACTGACATCCCGTGGTCGCCATATACATAATCGCGTTCACAACACGGCGCGGATTCGTCTTGCGAGGGCGACCACCTCGCTTCGCGGCAGGTAACAGGGGCCGAACAAGCGCCCATTCCTCCATAGTTAAATCGCTTGGATAAAAGCCCGTTTTACGCCTATGCTCCGCGCGGGTGATGTCTGTCAACGTCATGGGACCCTCCAGGTTCTTTCAAAACCAATGAATCATAAACACATGATATCACTCAACTACTTTTGGAACAGCCTCTTAAAGAAAGGCTCAATTAGCATTGATTATGCGTGGCGTATTACAGGCAGGATGCCTGCTGCTGCGGCAAGTATCGCGCGCGGCGTTTGGTGGCTCGGAAGGACGGCAAGGTGGAACCACCGAAGGTAGCTGTCCAGGTATCTGGTCGCGATACCCCGATGGCGGCGCAGAAAGGTCTTTAACCGCTCATGCCGACTGTTCACGGTTTGAATGTGCAATTCACCACGGACACGTTCTCCGGCGGTCCGGTTGAGACTTTCATGGCTGACGCCCATTTCTGCGGCGCAGGGCGGGTACCCGGTGCAGCCATCGGTCACCAGGAGAGCGTCCCCATCAAGACGTGGCTGCAGAACCGTTTTGAGATGTTCGGCTGTCACCGCAGGCAAGACAGCACTGATGGTGGTGCCTGATCGGTCGACTGCAACGAGGACCGGAACCTGCTCCTTCGACAATCCGCGTTTTGAGGCCTTTCCCCCGCGTTTGCGGGCTTTTCGAGAGAGATTACGCTCCCCTTTCCGGCTGCGCGGAAAGAACGTCTCGTCGGCTTCGACGATCCCGCACAGCTTGACCGCACCGACCGTTACAGCCTGAAGAAAGCGATGACGCCAACGAAAAGCTGTGGTGTCGGCCACCATACAACGCCCGTCGGACGCCTTTACCGTTTCGCCGTCGCGCAGGGAAGCTGCAAACTCTGCCCACCTGTCCTTGTGGCGCAAGCGGGCAAGCGGCGTCCCGGTCAGCGCGTTGAAGGTTTTGCGACAGCTTTTGCAAAAGAACCTCGTCAGGCCACTTGCATGGCCTCTGATGATCGCACCGCCCGAAGCGCAGTGCGGACAGATACGCCCCTCGCGAACAGTCGCCTCAAGGAGATCGATCACGCTTTCCAGCGACGAAACCCCGGCAACGAGCCGTCCGGTTTCAGCCCGTTGTTTCGATGAAAGGTTGTCGATCTCGTTAAGCCACACCAAAAAAGCCTGATGATCCATGTGCCGCACCCATAATTTTGTTCATGGTGTGTTCTATCACAGGTCGCCACGCATAATAAATGCTAATTGAGCCTAAAGAAAACCACCTGCGGCCTCGCCGAAGGTGGTTTGGGTCCGATCTCTGGCTGGGTGCGGTCGTTCTTGGCAGCAGAGGTTGACCGAGATCACTCCCAGCAACTGACCAGCACCGTCATGTTGCTGGCTTTGCGGGTCAGGGCCTCGGGCGCGATCTGAGTGCTGTCTGTGGCTGCCGGGGGTGACACACCGGCCTGTTGCAGTACCTGCGCGACAGAGTCGGCATTGGCTGCAAGGCTGACCCCTTCGGGCAATTGACGCCCTTCGCTGGGGGCAGGCAGCAACATACCCAGCACACCGCCAGTGGCATCCACAACCGGGCCACCCGCATCACCCGCAAGGGCGGCCAGCGCCAGACGTTTCTGTTCAACTTCGCCGTTCAATCCCTTCACGTCGGCCAGCCGCCCGAAGGTCAGCGTGGGTGCGCCCAGCACACCGCCATAGGAATAGCCTGCCACGGCCACATCTGATTGCAGGCGCGGGGCAGCCATCTGGAACGCGGCCACGGCCATCGGTGCCAGGCGTTCGACAGGGCGCAGCACCGCGATGCCAAGGCCCGGGTCACTGGCGGCCAGTTCGGCCTCGTAAATTTCGTCCAGGGTGATGCACCCACAACTGGCCACGACGTCGGTGGTGGTCACAACTATTCCTGAATCATCCACAAAAAAGCCGGATCGTGACAAGGTGGGGCGGCGAATTTCCAGGCCCGAGACCAGATCGATGCTTTGATTATCCAACGTGCCCGCAGCGGCATCCAGAACGCCATCAATGCGCTGAAAGCTTTCCTGCATCTCACCCAGCAGACGGGTGCGGCGTTCTTCGTCCCCGGCAGGCCAGATCAGGGTAAAACCCTTGATTTCACCATCCTTCAACCAGGCTTGCGTGTGCGAGATTTTCAGCGCGCTTTCCCCGATCAGCACGAAAGAATTGTCCTTCAGGTCGCGCGGCCCGGTTTCAGGCGCGATCTCAAGTGTCTGCATGATGTCAAACAGCCCGCCCAGCGTGCTTTGATTGCCCTGCTGGCTGATCAAAAGCACCTTGGCGTCAATATCCCCGGACGAGGTGAAATGCGCAAATGGGCTTTCATAGCGATCAAAGCTGACCACCTCGGTCGGCATATGCATCTCGATGCCCAGCGTGTCGTCGCGCACCATCTGCAGGCCCAGACCATCCAGCACCGCGTTATACTGGCGCAACAGTTCGGCGCGCTGCCTTGTGGTCAGGATGCCGGTCGATACAAATGCGTTGGCCTCTTGCCAGTTGCGCATGGAATTGCGGGTGCCGCGACCAAAGGCGGCGTCAATCGCGCCATTGTAAAACCCGGCCCATTGCAGGGCGGTCTGTAGTGCTGCGCGCTCTTCGCGGGACAGTTGCGCCTCGCTGGCGCGGGCCTCGCGCGGTGTTTCGTCGGCGGCCTCGGGGTCGGGGGCAGGTTCGATTTGAACAACAGTGTCCTCGGGTTGGGCGATGTCGGGCTGTGGCTCGGCAATGATCAGTGCGGGGCTGTTCAGCAGATTTGCCCCCACAGGCCAGAATTGCTGGCGGTAGTCGGCACTTTCGGCCAGGTAACTGTCGCGCGGGATCACGCGATCGGCCCGCAGGGCGCGCAGCCGTTGGGCGGCTTGCTCGGGCGTGTAGGGGCCAAGGGCAATGGCATACCACCCTGCGCCAAGCGAAAACCCGTTCACATCCGAGATGCGGCTGGCATATTGCCGAATGCTGGCCTGGGCCCGGTTCAGGCTGGGTTGTGCCTCAATCTGGATCCAGGCAGTCTCTTGCGCCTGGGCGGGCTGTCCTGCCGGAACAAGCAGGGTCATCGAAAAAATAAGTGTCAGAAAAACGCGCGTCATTTTGGCTCTTTTGCCCTTCCGTTGAACAAACCCTGTTAAGGCTCCCTGCCTTTTATCAAATTTGTCGCCACGCGCATCACAAATATGCATTCTTCGGGCGGTCCTGTGTGGGCAAGTGGTGGTGCGCGCATATGCCAAACCCGCGATTGACGCTGCCGGGCCTGCGCCGTAGGTAGGGCTGCAGCATGACGGGGCATCGATCAGAGGACAGCATGGCCGAAAGCAAGGCAAAACCGCGCAGTTTTCAGGAGATTATCCTGCGGCTTCAAAGCTATTGGGCCGCCCATGGCTGTGCCATCATGCAACCCTATGATATGGAAGTGGGGGCAGGAACGTTTCACCCGGCCACAACCCTGCGTAGCTTGGGCTCGAAACCCTGGGCTGCGGCCTATGTGCAGCCCTCGCGTCGCCCCACTGACGGGCGTTATGGCGAGAACCCCAACCGGCTCCAACATTACTATCAGTATCAGGTGCTGATCAAACCCAGCCCGCCGGATCTGCAGGCGCTCTATCTGGGATCACTTGAAGCCATCGGCATCGACATGGCCTTGCATGACATCCGCTTTGTCGAGGATGACTGGGAAAGCCCGACACTGGGCGCCTGGGGTCTTGGTTGGGAAGTATGGTGCGATGGTATGGAAGTCAGCCAGTTCACCTATTTCCAGCAGGTCGGCGGGCATGATTGCCACCCGGTGTCTGGTGAATTGACCTATGGTCTGGAACGTCTGGCGATGTATGTGCTGGGCGTGGATCATGTGATGGACATGCCCTTCAACGACCCCGCCGCGCCGATTGTACTGAGCTACGGCGATGTCTTCCGCCAGACCGAGCAGGAGTATTCGCGGTTCAACTTTGATGTGGCCGACACCGCCGTTCTGCTGCGCCACTTTGAAGAGGCCGAGGCCGAATGCGCCGCGATCCTTGCGCATGACCACAACGACCCAAAAACCGGCAAGCGCATCATCATGGCCCATCCGGCCTATGATCAATGCATCAAGGCCAGCCACATCTTCAACCTGCTGGATGCACGCGGCGTGATTTCCGTGACCGAACGCCAAGCCTATATAGGCCGTGTGCGCGCGCTGGCCAAACAATGCGCCGATGCCTTTGTGCAGACCGAAGCCGGGGGGCATGCGGCATGACCATGACAGCTGCCACGCCGGTATTACGGGTGTCGGACTACGATCGCGCCCGTGCATTCTGGCGCGACGTTCTGGGCTTTTCTGTGATGGAAGAGGCGGGCAACCCCGTGACCGGGTTTGGCATCTATCGTCAGGACAAAGCACAGGTCTTCTTGATGGCCTGGGATGGGCCGGAGGTGGCGTATGATGGCTGGCGTGCGTATTTTCATTGTGATGATCTTGGTGCCTTGTCGGAGCGCCTGACAAATGCGGGCTGGCCTTTCAAAGGCCCGGCGCGGACAGAGTACGGAATGAAGGAAATCCAAGTCACTGATCCTGATGGAAATACTGTCTGTTTTGGATGGGATGCCGGATGATGGGCAAAATTCTGGCAATGTCGATTTTGGTTTCTGCCTTGGCCGCCGGTGTGGCGATGTATTATCTGCAGGTCTATCATTTCTATGAAACGCTCGAGCCCAATGGCACCGACGATGTGACCCTTGTGTCACTGGTGTCGGGCGAGGTTGAACCGGTTCTTTATGATGATTTTCAGGGCATTGACGCCACCAGCTCGCCGATCCGCTACCGTGCCTGTTTTACCACCACGATGAGCCACGCGATGCTGTCGGAAACCTATGAACCCTATGAGAGCGCCGAACCTTTGGTCGCCCCCGACTGGTTTGAGTGTTTTGATGCCGCCGCGATCGGGGCGGAGCTGCAAGCAGGCACGGCGCTGGCCTTTTTGGGACAACGCGATGTGCAATACGGCATCGACCGGATCGTGGCGATCACCGAGGATGGCCGCGGCTATGCCTGGCATCAGATCAACCGCTGCGGCGAGGTGGTGTTTGATGGCAGCCCGGTACCCGAAGACTGCCCCACACCCCCCGCTGAATAGGCCACGCCATGCCCGTTGTAGTCGAAATCCCAAATTTCGTGACGGCAATACTGGGCTTTGCGGTGTTCATCATGGGGGCTTATCTGAACGCGCGGATCGCCCCGCTGCGGCGCTTTAACATCCCCGAGCCTGTCACCGGCGGTTTGCTGGCCTCCTGCGTGGCGCTGGCGCTTTATCTTGTGTTGCACATCGAATTTGCCTTTGCGCTTGAAGTGCGGGACATCCTGTTGGTGCTGTTCTTTGCTGGCATCGGGCTGAACGCGCGGTTTGACGATTTGCTGGCGGGTGGCAAGCCGCTGTTTTTGCTGTTGTGCCTGACCATTGCGGTGATCTTGTTGCAGAACGTGATTGGTGTGGCTGGTGCAGTGCTCTTTGGGTTTCCTATGCAGGCGGGGGTGCTTTTCGGTTCAGCCGCGTTGATCGGCGGGCATGGTACGGCGATTGCCTGGCCCCCTGCGGTGGCCGAGGCGACAGGGTTGCAGGGCGCGACCGAGGTGGGCGTGGCCGTGGCGACGATGGGTCTTGTCCTTGCGGCCCTGATCGGTGGGCCAATTGCCAAATACCTTGTGGAACGGCACAATCTTTACCCGGCCCGCGCCGGCGAGGAACTGACCGTGGGCGTCTCCGACCGCCCTGTCGCGAACGAGGATGAGATCACGCCCTTATCCCTGATGCGTGTGCTGCTGTATCTCAATCTTGCGGTGATCCTGGGCTATGTGGCCAATGAGGTGATCGAAGCGTTTGGCCTGATCCTGCCCTTGTTTGTGCCCTGCCTTGTCGTGGCCATCCTGATGGCCAATCTGCGCAGCGGGCTGTTCCCGGATGCCGCCCCGGTGTCGCGCACCCGCACGTTGGGGCTGGTTTCGGAGTTTGCCCTGGGCGCATTTCTGGCCATGACGCTGATGAGCCTGCAACTGTGGACCGTTGCGCAACTGGGCCTGGCCATTGTGGCCATCCTGACGGCCCAAACCGTTTTTGCCGTGGGATTTGTCCTGCTGGTTCTCTTTCCGATCATGGGTGGCAATTACCGCGCGGCGGTCTTATCCGCCGGGTTTGGCGGTTTTGCGCTGGGGGCCACGCCCACTGCCATCGCCAATATGACGGCCGTGACCAAGCGATATGGCCCATCGCCTATTGCCTTCATCATCCTTCCGCTAGTATCCGCCTTCTTTGTGGACATCGCCAATGCGTTCGTCATCCAGATGATCGTGAGTTTCTGAGGACTTTCATGCCTGACCTTCTGATCGAACTTTTCTCCGAGGAAATCCCTGCCCGCATGCAGGCGCGCGCGGGCGAGGACATGAAAAAACGGATGACCGATGGGCTGGTCGAGGCCGGTCTGACCTATGCCGGGGCGGCAGCCTTCACCACGCCGCGTCGCCTGACACTGACGGTGAACGGGATGCTGGGTGAATCGCCCACCCTGCGCGAAGAACGCAAAGGCCCGCGCGTGGATGCGCCGGATAAGGCCATCGAGGGTTTC
Organism: Roseovarius sp.; assembly: GCA_965207105.1. Classification (GTDB taxonomy): domain Bacteria; phylum Pseudomonadota; class Alphaproteobacteria; order Rhodobacterales; family Rhodobacteraceae; genus Roseovarius. The sequence goes on from CBDBLS010000062.1 coordinate 65,151, forward strand.
CTGCGCGGGGCAGGGGTGGCACGCGATGATCTGGAAGTTCGCGATGAGAAAAAAGGGCAAGTGTATTTTGCCGTGATCGAAAAACCGGGCCGTCCCGCTGGGGACATCGTGGCCGAGGTGCTTGAGGATGTGATCCGCAACTTCCCATGGCCGAAATCCATGCGTTGGGGCGCAGGCAGCCTGCGTTGGGTGCGCCCGTTACACTCCATCCTGTGCATTCTGACCGACGATGCGGGCGAGGCGCAGACGGTGGCGCTGGATATCGACGGGATCACAGCGGGCAACAGCACCCAAGGTCATCGTTTCATGGCCCCCGATGCGTTCGCTGTGTCGTCGTTTGAAGACTATCAGGCCAAGCTGAAACGCGCCCATGTGGTGTTGTCGCCGCAGGAACGCGCCGATCATATCTGGCAGGAGGCGACCAACATGGCCTTTGCCAGCGGTCTTGAGGTCGTTGAAGACAAAGGGCTTCTGGCCGAGGTCGCAGGGCTGGTGGAATGGCCCGTCGTGCTGATGGGCACGATTGACGAGGATTTTCTGGGCCTGCCGCCCGAGGTGCTGCAAACCAGCATGCGCGAGCACCAGAAGTTCTTTTCGGTGCGTAATCCCAAGACGGGCCGCATCGAACGCTTTATCACCGTCGCCAACGTTGAGACGGCCGATCAGGGCGCGACCATTCTGGCGGGCAATCAAAAGGTGCTGTCAGCCCGGCTGGCGGATGCGAAATTCTTCTGGGAGAACGACCTGCGCATCGCCAAGGCGGGCATGGGTGCCTGGATCGACCAGCTTGAGAATGTCACGTTCGAGCGGCGTTTGGGCTCGCAAGCCGAGCGGATCACCCGCATCGCAGCCTTGGCGCGTGAGTTGGCCCCGACCGTGGGGGCTGACGTCGATCTAGCCGAGCAGGCGGCGCAGGTGGCAAAGGCCGATCTTTCCTCGGAAATGGTCTATGAATTCCCTGAACTACAGGGCCTGATGGGCCGCTATTATGCGCTTGAGGCCGGACTGCCCGAGGATGTGGCACTGGCGGCGGAAGAACATTACTCACCGCTCGGCCCCTCAGATGATGTTCCGACTCGGCCCGTGTCTGTTGCTGTGGCGCTGTCCGACAAGCTGGACCTGCTGACCGGGTTCTGGGCAATTGATGAGAAACCCACGGGGTCAAAAGACCCGTTTGCGCTGCGCCGCGCGGCGCTGGGTGTGATCCGCTTGGTGTTGGAGAATGGGTTGCGTGTCGACGTGAGAAGCTTGGCTCGAAGCCACCTCATACGACCATTCGTTATTGTCAGCGGTGAAGCTGGGCAAGAAGATGGATGGGGCTTTGGCGGGCAGGTTGACTACCAAATCGAGTTCTTTGTTATGATGTCGGGCGGTGGTTTCGGCGGTGGAGAAGCTGAGAAAGCGAGTTTCTGGGCTTCACATGCGGACGAGTTGGTCCAAGACCTTCTTTCCTTCTTCCACGACCGCCTCAAAGTTTACCTGCGCGATCGAGGCATTCGCCATGATGTGATCGACGCTTGTCTTGACGAAGGTGCCGATGATCTGGCGCGGGTGGTGGCGCGGGCCAAGGCGCTGAGTGAGGTTCTGGCCACCGAGGATGGCGAGAACCTTGTCCAAGGCTTCAAGCGGGCCAACAACATTCTGTCTCAGGCCGAGGAAAAAGACGGGGTCGAGTACTCCTACGGCGCAGATGTGAAATTTGCCGAGACGGATGAGGAAACGGCCCTGTTTGCCGCGCTTGATACGGCTGAGGGTGAGATTGCCAAATCCATCGAAGCTGAGGACTTCGCCGGGGCGATGGGGGCCATGGCCGCCTTGCGCCCCGCCGTTGATGCGTTTTTCGAGGCGGTGCAGGTCAATACCGACAACTCGGTGGTGCGGCGTAACCGGCTGAACCTGCTCAGCCGTATTCGCCAGATTTGCGGACAAGCGGCGGATTTGACCAAGCTGGAAGGCTAGAGCGACTTAATCGTCGTCGGCGGGATCAAAGCCGCGCAGGCGCAGGAACAGGCTGGTTTCGTCATCATTGCGAAAGAATGGGACGGAAACGGGCGGGCTGGGATCATGGGCGCGCGCCTCGACCTCGGCCAGAACCACCTCGGTGATGAAAGGCAGATCATACTCGTGGCGCGCCGTGGCCAAGGGCACCCATTGCAGATGGCTCAACTCGTCCTCGGCACGCGAAAAATCATCCAGATCACTGGCGATGGCCCCGGCATCAATCAGGAAAAACCGTGCATCAAACCGGCGCGTCCGGCCCGGGGGCGTGATCGCGCGAAACACAAATTGCAGCGCCTCGGCTGAAGGGAGATGGCCGCTCGCCGCAAACTCGACCCAATCCTCAGCCGGGGTGCCGGGCCATGCACCGGGCGTGCCCAGGATCAGCCCGGTTTCCTCCCACAACTCGCGAATGACGGCAATAGCAAGGGCGTGTGACAGATCGCTTTCACTGTCCTCTGCCAGACGCTCGGCACAGAGCGGAGGGAGGCGGGTGGCCAGCGGCACATCGCTGTCTGCGGCGTCCAGCGCGCCACCGGGAAAGACGAATTTGTTGGGCATGAACGCGGCCTTTGTCCCGCGCTGCCCCATCAGCACATGAGGATCGTCCGCGCGTTCGCGCAGCACAATCACCGTCGCGGCGTTGCGAATGGCGGTCTTGTCGATGGTGGTGGTGGTCATGGCCGGCCTTTCACATTGGAAAGGGTTAGGTTTTGTGGCCAAACCCATGCATCATGCGCGCCCATTGGAAGCCCACGATTGCCCCTTTCAGTCGAGGCAGAAGGTAAAGCGAGAGCCCGACACAGCCAATAGTGAAAATGGTGAACAGGACCAGAGGCTCGGGTCGGAATTTTACAAACACAATATGCAAAAGGGGGTCACTGCATAAAAGTGACGTTATTGTCCTGCTCGCGCGAACTTAACGGGAACATTTTTGATTTCATGCCGTTTTTTGATCTCTGAGGGCGTTGTATAGGCTTGTTTTGCTGATTTTGAGCCGCGCGGCGGCCTCACGGACAGTCAGTCCATCGCGGATGAAGGTTTTAGCTTGTTCCCCTGTACACGACAGTAGAGGTGGTTGAGGGCGCAGATTTGTGATTTTCATTGGGATTCTTCAATCTGCGATAGGAGCACCCCATGATCCGAAAAGCAATCGACACCCTCTCGGCGAAACTATCCGACGGCTTGTCGCTGAGCAATAGCCGCCTCGAAACGCTCTGCCTCCCGGTGATTGGCATTGCCGGCGTGCGAACCGTCAATTTGAGCCACATTTGCGGTGAGATGCCGACGCAGGCCAGGGTTGAAAGCACCTACCGTCGATCGCAGCGCTTACCCAAGAAACAGCCATGTCAGCCTCTGCAGGTAATTCCTGCAAATCATACCCAAATGACCTGGCCCGTCGTTTGAGATTGCCGAGCACGCGATTGCGGTATCGTTCTTCATAATGGGACGCGCCTGGATCCTTGTAGGTCATGCCGTGTCGGAGGGTGTTGCAGAACAGAAAGCAATCTTGCGCGCGGTCGCGGTGACGGCCCTGGCCTTTCCCGCTCTTGCTGCCGGCCGTCGATAAAATGCCCCGGGAGCGTGTAATCGGCGGAGCAATACTCGGCCACGGTAGCGGCGTCGTTGTGTTGTCGCGGGCGGCGTAAAAGTCGTCCACTTTTGCCCTTTCGTTTGATGGGAGGGCCGGGGGATTTTCACCGTGGAATTGTATTTGAAGGTGCGTCGGGCTCATTTTCAGGATGGGTTGAGCGGGCGTCGGATTGCCCGGGATTTTGGGATTGGCCGAGACAGTGTTGCGAAGATGTTGGCCTATTCGGAGCCACCGGGGTATCGGCGGACAGCGCCGGTTAGGCGCCCGAAGCTGGATGCGTTCACCTGCCAGATCGACCAATGGCTTACTGAGGACAAAGCGCGTCCGCGCAAGCAGCGCCACACCGCAAAGCGTATCTTTGAGAGGCTGCGCGACGAGTGCGGCTTTGATGGCGGATACACAATCGTCAAAGACTGCGTCCGGGCCAGGAAGCGCTCTGGCAAAGAGATGTTCGTGCCGCTCAGCCATCCGCCCGGGCATGCGCAGGCGGATTTTGGTGAAGCGCCTGTCGTGATTGGCGGCGTTGAGCGGAAGGCGCACTTCTTCGCCTTTGATCTGCCGCAGAGCGATGCGTGTTTTATCCGGGCCTATCCTGCGGCAACCACCGAGGCCTGGCTGGATGGGCATGTGCATGCCTTTGCTTTCTTTGGGGCGGTTCCCCTGTCGATCCTCCATGACAATGACCGCTGCCTGGTGGCGCGGATCCTGCCGGACGGCACCCGGCAAAGAACCCAACGGTTCAGCGCAATGCTGTCGCATTATGTGGTCCGGGATCGCTACGGCCGTCCCGGCAAGGGGAACGACAAGGGAGCGGTCGAGGGGTTGGTCGGCTACGGGCGGCGCGACTTCATGGTGCCGATCCCGTCCTTTCCGGACCGGGATGCGTTCAACGCTCACCTGGAAGAGCAATGCCGCAAACGGCAGGACGATGTCCTGCGCGGACACAAGGCCAGCATCGGCGAACGGCTGCAAGCCGATCCGGCGGCAATGCAGGATTTGCCCGGCGCACCCTTCGAGGCCTGTGAGTTGCAAAGTGGCCAGGTCACATCGACATCGGTGCTGCGGTATCGCGGTAACGACTACTCGGTACCGGTCGCATATGGCCACCGCGCGGTCTGGATCAAGGGCTTCGTGATCCGCGTCGTTATCGGTTGCGCCACTGAGGTGATCGCCGATCATCCCCGCTCTTATGACAGCGGTGACATGGTGTTCGACCCGCTGCATTACCTGCCGCTGATCGAGCGCAGGATCATGTCCTTCGATCAGGCTGCGCCCTTGCAGGGTTGGGAACTGCCTGACGCCTTCGCCACGCTCCGGCGCTTGCTGGAAGCCCGGCAGGGCAAGGCGGGCAAAAGGGAGTATGTCCAGGTCCTGCGCCTGTCGGAACGGTTCGAGCTGGAGGTGCTGCATCTTGCCGTCAAAGACGCCCTGCGAATGGGGGCGGTCAGCTTCGATGCGATCAAGCACCTCGTCCTGTGCCGCGTCGAGCGAAGGCCCCCGAGGTTGGATTTGGATGTCTATCCGTTCCTGCCCGGAACCAACATCTCCCCCACCTCGGCTTCTTCCTGTATGAGCCTTCTGTCAGGAGGTGACGCATGACGGATGCACCCGAACTGCCGCTGACACACCACCTCAAGACTCTGCGCCTGCCCACCTTCCTGCGCGAGCATGACAAGCAAGCGCGCATTTGTGCGGCGGAAGGCCTGGATCATGTGCGCTATCCAGCCCGGCTGACCGAGCTGGAACCAATCGATCGGGAGAGGCGCATGGTCGAGCGCCGGATCAAGGCGGCAAAGTTTCCAACCGTCAAAAGCCTCGACAGCTTCGACTTTACGGCCATCCCCGGTCTGAACAAGATGATGGTGCTGGAACTGGCGCGCTGTGAATGGATCGAGCGCAGGGAGAACGTCATCGCGCTCGGCCCGTCCGATCCTGATTCATAATGCCCACCTCGCTATGTCTCTATAAGACAAGTGTTTTTTGATGCGGATTTTGAGACGGCGGGCGGCTGCCGCGCCTTTTGTCCGCTGCTTCAATGACATCGTTCCTGCCCAGGTCGTCCATTTTGATGATCCAGGGGGCACCTTTGCAGAATTGTTGCGCCGGCAGCCGGCCTTCCTGGATCAGGCGGCGGACGCTTGATGCACTGATTGCCAAGACCTCGGCTGCTTCGTCAAGTGTCATCTCACCGCGCTCCTGGCGTTCGCCTTCACGATAGACATCGATCTGATGGTGATTGCGCAGACTGCATACCCGCGATTGCGTCCATCCGTGACCGCAGCCGGTCACCTTGCCTGCCCGGTTGAGAGTTGCGGCAATCAGCTTGTCAGGCATGAGACGGGCCAGCGCACGTGCGAGATCGACGATATCCCGGTCGGTACTCCAGCGGTGCTGGCCGCTGCGGTTCTTGCGGACAGCCAGAGCGGAATGTGCGCCGCCTTGCCAGCGGACAACAAGCTCGATCGTCTCTCCGTCAACGCGGGCAATGATCTCCTCGACCAGAGTGCGAATGATCTGTTTCCTGGTGGCAGGTGCAGCACCTGGGCTTGTCCACGCACGCTCAAGATCGGCCCCTAGGCTCAACAGCCTGTCGCGATCTGCGGTGCTCGCCTTTTGCGACAGGGCCGCCGCATCATGCGCCTTGATCTGATCCTCGAGCGCGGTGACCGCGCCAAGCCGCGCATTCCAGCGCGCTTCCAGTTCTCCCGCCACCAGACGATTGTCGGGATCGACCGCATCGTACTGGCGCCGGGCACGGGAGGCCTCGTAGCGCGCCTGCTTCAGGCTCAGCTCAAGCTGATGGCGCTTCTCCCCATGTGCCTGACCCTGGGCCACCTCTGCCTCGAGTGCCGCCTCGATGCCGAGCGGTTGCAACCGCGCGATGATTTCGGCGCCGATTGCCTGATCGACCCGCATGCCACCAAACGAGATGCAGCGCGCGCCACCGTGATTGAACTGGCTGCCGCGGCAATGATAGCGGCCGGTGTTGCCGCCCTTGCCCGAATAGGCGACGTGAAGTTTGCGCCCGCAATGGCCGCATCTCGGAAGCCCGGCCAGAAGAGCTTCGCCACGCCGTACGGCACCGCGCCCCGGGCCGAACTTTCCTGTGGCGTTGTCCGCAATCAATCGCTGGTTCCTCTCGTAGGTATTCCAGCTGATATAACCATCATGATGATCGGGGATCAAAACATCCCAGTCTTCCTGTGGCTTGCGTATCCCCTGAATCACACGCTTGCGTCCGTCCTCGATCACCGTGCGCGAGCCGGTGCGGCCAAACACATAGGCCCCGGCATAGATCGGGTTGTTGAGGATGTGCAGGACCGTGTTGTAGACGGGCAGTTTCCACCGGATTTCGCGCCCGGCCGATCCGTGGACAACCGCCGGGAGCGAGATCTGTTCTTGCCGGAGCCACACATGTACCTGCCGGACGGACCGCATCCCGTCGAATTTGGCAAACACCAATCCAATGGCGTCCTGGACCCGCCGGTCAGGGTCCTTGTCGATCCGATCCCGGCCGATGCGCACGTAGCCAATGGCAACCGTCATGAACAGCTCACCGCGGCGTGCCTTCCGGCGGAGCGCCTCGTGGGACCGTTGCCGAAGGATCGACAGTTCCATCTCGCTCATGGTCCCTTTCATACCGAGCAGCAGGCGGTCATTGGGATGGCGCGGATCATAGACCCCATCTTCATCGACAATGAGCGTGGAAACCAGACCGCAAAACTCCAGCAGCGTGTGCCAATCGCGGCCATTGCGCGCCAACCGCGAGGCTTCGATCGACACCACCGCACCAACACGGCCCTCGCAGATCCGGGCGAGAAGCTTCTCGAAACCGGGCCGTGCGACGCCGGAACCCGAGCGGCCAAGATCATCGTCGATGACCTCTACATCGGTCCATCCAAGCTGGCGGGCGTGCTCCACAAGAGCGTACTGGCGCCGTTTGCTTTCAAGGTTATGCGCGACCTGGCCCGCAGTCGATTGCCGGACATACACGATGGCCTGGCGCGCCAGATGATCAGAGCCAACGTTACTCATCCTGTGTCTCCCTCGCCGCAGACGGGTCTTCCAGGTCCGTCATGTCGCGCGCGGCTTCGCTCAGAAGCGCTCCCGTGAGCGTCAGCAGACGCCGTCGGCGGTCCAGCGGGATCGTTGCGGGATCGTTGCGGGATCGGGGCTGGCATCGAACAGATGCAGTTGAAGAGGATTGGTTGCTGTCATTCTCGCCTCCGTTGTCCGGGGATGATTCCCCGCCCGGCAAGCGTAAGGAGCGATCCACTATTGCGCGGGCCTCGAGGAGCGCCGCAACCGAAAGCGCAGGATCACGAACGACCACCGCCTCTCCCGATCCCTCCTCGGTCATCCAGGCGGGGATCTTTGCCAGCGTTCCGTCACATTGAACAATCGTCAGATGCGCGGCTCCACCACGACACGATCGCGCGACCACCTGCACCACCTGTCCCGCCCGAGGATGAAACGGATAACAAATCCGAACCTCAGATCCCGGAAAGCGGGCAGTCTGTCGTTGGCTTGTCGGGAACCGGCAAAACCCATGTCGCTCTCGGGTTGGGGCTGACCGCCTGCCAGAAAGGGTTGCCTGTCGCCTTCGTAACCGCCGCAGCTCTCGTGCACGGGATGATGGAGGCCCGCGACGAGAAACGCCTCCGGCAGCTTCAGCGCAAACTGGCCAAGGTCAAACTGCTGATCATCGACGAGCCGGGCTTCGTCCCCTTGAGCAAAACCGGCGCCGAGCTTCTGTTCGAGCTGATCTCTCAGCGCTGCGAGCGTGGCTCAACCCTGATCACATCGAACCTGCCCTTCGAGGAATGGACCGAGACATTCGGCACCGAACGCTTGACCGGCGCGCTCCTGGACCGGCTGACACATCACGTCAACATCCTCGAGATGAACGGCGAAAGCTACCGCCTCAATCAGAGCCGCGCACGTATTGCCAACCCTTCAACCTGACAACTGAACAATCGGCCTGACGGCCAATGCGCCTTGGAACGTGCTTGCTGATTGGTGGCCACACGCCCCAAGGCGCACTCCACAAACTGGCCGACTTTTGCTCCGCCCCAGTGGCCGGATTTTACTCCGCCGTTGACACAAGCCATCAAACCAAGATCAAGCCGCCGCATGAAAATCGCTTGGACACCAGATTTGACAATAACTCGGATTTCCTTCAATATATTGCTACAAATTTAGGTCATAAGAATAGGTGAATACTCATGTCAGAAGTAGTCACGGGGTTTCTAACCAGTGCTTAAAGTGGATCGACCGACGAAAACGACAGGAGGTCGCTGCAAATTGAGGTAGTATCCGCTTCGAAAATGTCTGAATAAGTGAGTCCTGCTCGGTTGAGTGGCTTTCGTTTAGACATGGACAATGGGTAAGAGCTGCGTGATTTATTGCATCGGTATAAGCTAAAAAGAACTGTGATAGAGATAATGCGCCGATTGCATGGAGTCGAGGTTACTGATTGCAAACTTCCGATATTTCGCCTCTAGCAGGCCACTTTCAGAATATCTCAAATTTGGCGCGTTTCATCGATGCGAGCCAGGATGCTACTGAGACCTATTTGCACCTGACCCGGGGTGTTTGCGAGCACTCACTATGGGATATCAGCAGTATTCAGGTACTCGACCTGAAAGCAGGATTGGCTATTCCGATTATCCGGCATGATCCCTTCAACGACAGTAATCTGAATGGTTTTCCAGGTTGGAATGCCAGTACTAGTCCCGTGGGGCGAGTATTGGAAGATGGCAAACCGCTCATCTTGCAGGATGCGGCCGAGCAAGCTGAATTTCCAGGCTTCCGTGATGATGCCCGCAATCGCGGATACCATACGACGGTTATTATTCCGCTGGAAGTACGCGACAGTGCGCGCCGACCGATGGTGTATACTGTAGCCTCGCGTGTCATCGTCAAGCTGGATGAGGCTGATGTGAGTTTCTTACAATGCGTCGCTGAGCTGAGTACGATAGCTATTCGAAAAATGCGAAAATTGACTCAGGAGGAACATCAAGCCCAACGCATGCGCGAAATTCTAGAGAATATGACGACTTCGCTTACAAAAACATTAGATTCGGAGGCGGCGGGATCGCTGGCCACGGGGTTGAGCGGTCTGTTTCCTGCGGGATGGTTGGCAGTTGACCTTACTTCTGGGCGTGGACTTTTTGATCCTGAGGTTCCACCTCCGATCCCTTTGTTAAGTACGCGACGGGTGCCCGAGGATCTGATTTCCGCAGCGATTAGTTCTCGTGGCTGCGCAAGTGGGATAGCTATGAACCTAAAAGTGGATGGGTCCAATGTGCGGGCAGAAGTGAGCGCTCTACAAATCGACGGCAGTCATGTGGGCGCATTGTTTTTTTTTCGGAATGCGGTTCTTAACGACAATGAACGCATAGCAGCTCAGGCCGGACGACTGGCGCTATCATCGTTTATATTGCGCAATTTTGTTGAATTTAAGTCTCGACGTGTTACGGCGCGCAGATTGTTCACAACTCTTTTTGACGGCGAATGGCGGGATCTGGAGAGCATTCAGGACGAGGCCCATAGATTGGACTTCGACCTGAGTGTACCCAGCCGGATACTGATGTTGCGCATTTCCGACGAACCCGAGGTCGACGACGGCACTCATAGTTTTATTTTGCGCAGTGCTCAGTCGGTTTTTGGACCGGCCATATCCTGCCTGCTTGATGGCGCATTAGTTTTATTGCTCAGTGATCGCGATGAGCGCATCGTGCAACTTCAAGATCAATTCCTATCCCGTGTCCGTCCATTCCTAGCAGAGGCCACGATTCTGGTGATGTCAGACCTGATAATGGATGTCGAACAGTTGCCAAAGATGCGAGAGACCTGTGTAAATACCATCGATGTTGCGCAGTCTATGAATGCCGTTGGTTGGGTTACTGCGACTAATATCGGAGAGTTTTCGACCTTGATGGCATCTGCTGACTTAGGGAAGATATCTGCCTTTTTAAGCAGCGTTCTGCCCGAAGGGTTGGAGGGGCAAGATCGCAAAGCCTTGGTGGCCGTTGAAACGATCGAGTCCTTTTTGCAAACGGGACGCCGATATCAGGAAACTGCGGACACTTTAGGTATTCATGTCTCCACGCTGCGGTATCGCCTCGAGCAATTAACGGATCAATATGACTTGGATTTCGCCGACTCGGACAATTGTTTTAAATTGGACCTAGCAATCCGATTGAGAAAATTCAAAAATTCCTACGATACATAGGAAAAATAAAACTTGATCTAGATCAAACCATCGGAAGACCAGCACCTGTCTTTGCTTCTATTCTCAAGTTCAACAAACCTGAGAGTGGATCAGAGCGGTGACTGGAAATGCCCTACATTCAGAAGATAACCTGCGGCAATTGCGGCATGCTTTTGGTAGCTTTGCTACGGGCGTGACTGTTGTAACAACTTTGAACGAAGACGGTCGCCCGATCGGCTTCACCGCCAACTCTTTTACCTCGGTGTCCATGGACCCACCGCTGCTTCTGGTCTGTCTCGCCAAATCCTCCTCCAACATACGAAACTTCACACTGGCAAAGCGATTTGCAGTTAATATCCTGAGTGAAACGCAAAAAAATATTTCAAATCGGTTTGCCTCCCGACAACAGGATAGATTCGTTGAAACCCCTTGGCGTGAAGGCATTGAAGGCACGCCGCTGATTGATGACGCTGTGGCTTGGTTCGATTGTGCTTCAGACAACGTCGTGGATGCAGGCGACCACATCATTCTGATCGGTCAAATCACAGATTTTGGACAGAGCGATCAACGTCCATTGGCATATCTGCGCGGGCATTATCTGGATCTTGGCTTGGCAGAAGATGCCGCAGATTCAGTATCGCATCATGGTGGTGTGCGTGTGGGCTGCGTTTTGGAATGCATGGGACAGGTTTTGTTGGATAAAACCCCTGACGGCTGGACGCTTCCGATGGGCGAGGTTTGCGCCGGTTTCCGGGAAGGCCGTGCCGCGCTCGAGAAATCTCTGGCTGAACAGGGCATTGCAGCGGAAATGGGCTTTCTCTACTCAGTGTTCGATGCGCCGTCGGGCAATGCTACTTGGCTGATTTTTCAAGGTGAAATGGAACATGGTGCCCTTTTGGCGAATCAACACCTGTTCTCGGTTCAAGATCTCCCGTTGCAGGAGGTCGCTGTGCCACAAGTGCGATCTATTCTGCGCAGATTTCAATCTGAATATCGTCAGGCACGCTTTGGCTTGTATGTCGATGACGCGCGTAGTTCGGGTCAGATCAACACCATCGATCGCAGCGCCACCAAATGGACGAAATTCATCACTGAGCAGGAGGAGAAGTCGTGAAAGACTTCACTGTCGAAACTCTGCGGGACACGCGCCTGCCTATCTATATCAACGGATCCTATGTTTCCTCGGAAGGGGCGGCAATTGATTGTTATGATCCAACCAATGGGAAAGTCTGGTGCCAGGTTTCCGATTGCACTGACACTGAAGTTGGCGCTGCTGTAAAATCAGCACAGGCTGCCATGCGTAACCCGGCGTGGCGCGATCTTACCCAAAGTCAACGTGGGTTGTTGATGCTGCGGCTTGCGGATCTGCTGGAACAGCACATCGAACGCATTGCCGACATCGAGGTTCAGGACAACGGCAAACTGTTGCGCGAAATGCGAGCGCTGAGTCAGGCGTTGCCAATTGCCCTGCGGTATTTCGCTGGCATGGCTGATAAGATCGAAGGCACCACCATCCCGGTCAACAAGCCCGGTATGTTGAATTTCACTGTGCGTGAGCCATTGGGTGTGATCGCTATCATTATCCCATGGAACTCGCCGCTTTACATGATGATGCGGGCATTGGCACCTTGTCTGGCCTGCGGCAATACAGTTGTCGTGAAGCCATCCGAACATGCATCGGCGGGTGCTGTGGTGTTTGCCGAACTAATGAAAGAAGCTGGTTTCCCTGATGGTGTTTTTAACGTCATCACCGGGCTTGGCCACACTGCAGGCAACGCGCTGATTACCCATCCAGGTGTGAACAAGATCGATTTTACCGGTGGGCCATCGACCGGCAAGATCATTGCTAAAGGAGCGGCGGGTCAACTGACTCCAGCAGCGCTGGAGTTAGGTGGAAAATCGCCCCATGTGGTTTGTGATGATGCTAACATTGACGCCGCTGTAAATGGTGTTGTGTCAGGGATTTTTGCGGCGGCAGGGCAAACTTGTGTAGCCGGATCACGCTGTTTCGTGCAGGAAAATATCTACGACGAGGTCGTCGCAAAAATAGTGGAGCGCGCGAGCGCCATTAAAATAGGTGACCCACGTTCGGACGATGTGCAATTGGGTCCACTGGCACTGTGGTCTCAGGTTGAAAAAGTGGCTGAATTTGTCGAAAGTGCTAAATCGCAGGGCGCGACACTGGCCTTTGGTGGCGGCAGGCCGCAAGGGCTGGGCGATGGTTGGTACGTCGAACCGACAATCTTTTCTAATGTGACCAATGACATGCGTCTGGCCAGAGAAGAGGTCTTTGGCCCCATTTTGGGCATTCTGAAATTCCGCGATGAAGATGACCTTCTTGAGAAGGCCAATGACAGCGATTTTGCGCTGGCCTCGGGCATCTGGACGCAGAACATCAATCGCGCGCTGCGCTTCATGCGCAGGATCGAGGCCGGCATGGTCTGGATCAACACCTACCGTAGCCCTTCTGTGATGTCTCCTTCGGGTGGCCACAAAGATTCAGGTTATGGGAAACACAACGGCTTTGCCGCCATCGAAGAGTTCAGTCGCATCAAAACAGTCGTCATCGACTACTCCGGCGCCCAGCAGGACGCCTTTGTGATGCGTATTAACAAATAGGGCCTAAACAAATGAAGTTTTCTATCATCGTCAATATGGCACGGTTTGACACCACAAAAGCCATGGATCAAGTTGCCACCGAAGCACTGGATTTGGTTAAAATTGCGGATCAGGGTGGGTTCGATATTATCTGGACCGCAGAACATCATACGATTGAACTTACGATCTCTCCCAATCCTTTCCAACTGCTTGCTCATTGGGCCAATCACACAAAAAATGCCCGTCTAGGAACCGCTGTCGTTGCAGCCCCGTATTGGCATCCAATACGTTTGGCGGGTGAAGCGGCGATGTGTGATGTTTTGACCGGTGGACGGTTGGAATTGGGTCTTGGTCGGGGTGCATATCAATATGAATTTGACCGCATGGCTGGTGGTATGCCACAGGGTGAAGGTGGGCGATATCTGCGCGAAATTATCCCCACGGTTCAGCGTCTTTGGGAAGGTGATTATGCCCATGAGGGCGAAATATGGCAATTTCCTTCAGTTGCATGCGTACCTAAGCCGCTGCAGAAATCTCCTTCCATGTGGGTAGCTGCGCGCGATGAAAACACATTTGAGTTCGCGCTCAAAAACAATTGTCATGTGATGACGACGAGCCTGCGTAAAGATTTTTCAGAGATTGAAGACTTGCAAACCAAGTTTCGTTCCGCACACAATGCGGCAGGGAATCCTAAGAACCTGACACACGCAACACTTCGGGTGTGTTGTATATACGAAGATCCGTCAGTGCTTGATACCGCAGTGAAATCGGTGATCAACTTTGGTCGGAACTTCGAAAACCTTTTCAGAAACTCAGGCACAGTCACAAATGGTTTCCCCGAACCCGTTGATTTTGAGTCAGTCGCGGCACGAGGCGAATTCCAACCTGATGCCTTGAAAGATAATTTGCTGATCGGGACGCCTGATGAGATAATCGAAAAGATCGAACGTTATCAGGCTGCAGGTATTAACCACATAATGATTGGGCCCACTTTTGGGCTGCCAGCTGATGTAGCGAATAAGACCGTTGAGTTATTCTGCGACAAGGTCATCCCACATTTCAAACAATAGAATCTTGCCGCGTGACGGGCAAAAAACCCAATAAATATGACAGTAAAAACAGGGAGAAGAACTATGACTGATTTAAAAGTGAAGGATGCGTCCGGACTGAACCGGCGCGCGTTTTTGAAGACAGCGCTTTACACCGGCGTATCAGTAACTGCCCTAGGGGCACTATCGAACAAGGCCTTTGCAGCGACGGACCTTTCAGGTCGCGAGATGGTATTCGCCAGTTGGGGTGGCTCTTATCAAGGGGCACAAGAGGCTGCTTATTGTAACCCGTTTATGAAATCAACTGGAGCGCTGGTCATTCAAGATGGACCGATGAGTGGCTCAAAATTGCGCACGATGGTTGAAGCCGGAGAGCCGATTTGGGATGTGGTGGATGTCACGGATACCTTCCTCTTTGCAAATGACGAATTGTTCGAAGACCTAGACTTTGACATTGTTGATGCCTCTGCACTGGATCAAGCCTATGTTCACCCCAAGGGTATTGGTTGCATCGTTTGGTCATACAATATCGGCTACAATTCGGACGTGGTTGGCAATGATGTGCCACAAAACTGGGCTGATGTGTTTGACGTTGAGAAATATCCCGGCAAGCGCGCCATGCGCGATCGCATCTATCCGATGATGGAAATAGCCCTGATGGCCGATGGCGTAGCACCCGAAGATCTGTATCCTCTTGATATTGATCGCGCATTTGCCAAACTGGATACAATCAAGGATCATGTGATCTGGTATTCATCGAATTCGGTCAGTCAGCAATTGTTCGTGGATGGCGAAGTCGGTGTGGGTGTAATTCTGAATGGCCGTGCCTTTGACGTTAACAAAAAAGGCGCACCTATTCATGTGCAGTGGAACCAGAACATCCGCTCGATCGATTATCTGGTGATCCCGAAAGGCGCAGCAAACGCCGAAGTCGCACAGTACTTCATGAACGCTACGGCTGATGCTGACAATCAGGCGCTGATGGCAAACACGCTCGCCTATGCACCGGTCAATCCCGCCGCCTTTGCTGATGTGAAGGAAGATGTATTGCCTTGGTTGGCGACAACCGAGGAAAATCAGGCGAAAGGCTTCCTGATACGTGCCGATTACTGGCGTGATAATCTTGAGGCACTGACCGAACGTTGGAATGAGTGGAAACTCTCCTAACGCGAAAAAATTGGAGGCGCAGCGCTATGAATGTCGGAAACCGAAATTTGTTACTGATCGTACCAGCCGTTTTGCTGATTGGTTTATGCTTTATCTATCCGGTCACTTGGTTGTTACAGCGCAGCGTCTCCGAACCCGTATGGGGGTTTCAGAACTATGCAACGATTTTCACAAAGAACATCTATCTGGGCGTTCTATGGAACACCGCTTCGATCGCAGGAGCCACCACTATTTTATGTGGTCTGATCGGTTTTCCCGTTGCGTATTCGATGGTGCATTCGCGCCCCTGGATCAGGAAAGTTCTGATCTTTGTTGTCCTGATCCCCTTTTGGACATCAATACTAGTGCGTAGTTTCGCCTGGCTTGTGATCCTTCAAGGTGGAGGCATCATTAACGATATGTTGATTGGGATTGGTCTGATCTCTGAGCCACTGGATTTGGTTTATAACCGGTTTGGGGTGTTGCTGGGTATGGTTCAGATTTTACTGCCCTTCATGGTCTTTCCCTTATTCTCAGTGATGGCACGGATCGACAGTTCGTATTTCAAGGCCGCGACCAATCTGGGGGCGAACCCAATTCGCGCATTTTTTCGTGTCTATTTGCCCTTAACTATGCCGGGATTGGCAACAGGCGCGATGTTGGTTTTCATCATTTCTCTTGGATATTTCATCACACCGGAAATGCTGGGGGGGCGGGGTGATACGATGATCGCACAACTCATCTTCCAACGGATTGATGAGTTTGGCGATTGGCCTTTGGCATCGGCACTGGCAATCGTGCTTCTTGTAGGCACTGGTATCTTGTTCGTCTTGATCAACGGCATCCTTAAATTCCGCAGGGGGCGAATCTGATGTTGTATTCGGAAAAGTTTTGGGGCGGTTTCAGAGGCATCATCAACTGTTTGCTTGTTGTCTATATGCTGGCACCACTCATCATCATTTTGGTGATTTCGTTTAGCTCTGCTCTGTTTCTGACCTTTCCACCGCCCGGACTTTCTTTGCAGTGGTATGAAAAGATGTTCAACAATCCGACTTGGACACGCTCGCTGCTCACTTCTTTAAAAATCATGGTACCAGCCGCCGCGATATCAACCATTTTGGGCACGGCAGCAGCACTTGCGCTCAACAAAATGGAAAGCAAATGGAGCGTGTTCATTCGCGGGTTGCTCATGGCCCCGCTTATCATACCAGTCATTATTACCGCTGCGGCAATTTTTGGTGTGTTTCGCATCTGGGGTTTGTATGGCAACCTACAGGGATTGATCATTGCCCACGTCATTTTAACATTGCCCTATGTCCTTTCCACGGTCAGTGCCAATTTGGTAATGTTTGACAGACGGCTTGAAGATGCTGCCGCAAATTGCGGCGCACCACCGTGGGCTACTTTTCGTCGTGTGACGTTGCCATTGATTTCACCTTCGGTGTTATCCGGCATGCTGTTTGCGATGGTAATTTCGTTTGATGAACTGGTGGTGTCATTGTTTCTTTCTACACCTAGGGTTCGCCCGGTCACCGTACAGATGTGGTCCAATATCAAAGGTGATACTGATCCGACAATCGCCGCAATCGCCACAGTTCTGTTTCTGTTTTCCCTTCTTGCACTGCTGGCTGATGGGATGGCGCGTCGCCGTTCTGGCCGCGCCCCTGGACTTTGAGGTATATTCCGATGTCTGAACCACTCCTAAAGCTTGAAAGTATCGGCAAAGCCTATGGGCAAGTTGATGCCGCAAAAGACATTAATCTGGATGTCGCACCCGGAGAGTTTGTGACTTTCCTTGGTCCTTCTGGATCAGGCAAAACCACGACGCTGATGATGGTGGCGGGTTTCACCACACCTACACAAGGGAAAATTCATCTGGAAGGTAAACCATTGGATCCGATTCCGGTCTGGAAACGGGATATCGGTATGGTCTTCCAACATTATGCGCTTTTCCCTCATATGACGGTCAATCAAAATGTGGCTTTCCCGCTAGAAATGCGAGGTGTTTCAAAGTCAGATCGACGGAAACAGATGGATGAAGCCCTAGAAATGGTCGGTCTGGCGGGATTTGGCGAACGGATGCCCAAAGAACTTTCGGGCGGCCAACAACAACGCGTTGCCCTTGCCCGTGCTATGGTCTTTAAGCCGCGCCTTTTGCTTATGGACGAACCTTTGGGTGCGCTGGACAAAAAACTGCGTGAACACATGCAGCTGGAAATTATGCACCTGCATAAGAATATGGGAACCACTGTTCTGTATGTAACCCATGATCAGGAAGAGGCGCTGGTGATGTCCGACCGCATTGCCGTGTTCAGCGCGGGCCGGATTGAGCAAATCGGGAGCCCACGTGACCTATATGAAGCCCCAACGACCAAATTCGTCGCTGATTTTATCGGGGAAACCAACTTTATCACTGGGCGTGTTGAAGGTGGTCAAGGAGATGAGGCCAGTATCCAAGGACTGCGCGGCAAGTTAGGCGTTTCATTAAATGATGGAGCTGCAGGTGTGTTAGCAATCCGCCCTGAGCGTTTGCATATTGTCAGTGGCCAATCCACCAACGAGGATGACAATGCGCTGAGTGGTACGGTGAAAGAAATAATTTATCTCGGTCAATCTCGCAAAGCTATTATCGCACTGCAAGATGGAACTGAGGTCACCACCTTGGAACAATCAACGCAAGCCGAGGCAACAGCCCTCGAAATCGGTGCTGGTGTTAATCTTAGCTTCAAATCTCAGGACGCAAGGCTTTTGGCCGATGTTTGACCGGTCGCCTGATGTTGGGCTGAACTATAAGGACGAAGGGCAGGGCGCTCCGGTTTTGCTCATCCATGGGGTGGGCTCGGATCTGGAAAGCTGGGATGGCGTTTTATCACATCTTTCCCCGGATCGCCGCTATATCCGCTTTGATTTACGTGGTCATGGGCAGTCCAAGCGTTCGCTCGGCCCGTATGAGTTAACCGATTTTGTTGAAGATGCCATCGCCTTGCTCGATCATTTGAGAATTGTCCGGGTTGATGTCATAGGCTTTTCGCTTGGCGGTTTGATTGCTCAAGCCATGGCACTGACTCACCCCGATCGGGTGAATTGCTTGACATTGATCTCGACCATTGGTGGCCGAACAGTTGAAGAACAGGTACGCGTAAATGAGCGGGCTGAGACTCTGGCCCGAGAAGGTGCCCTGACTCATCTGGCCAATGCTGTTGACCGCTGGTTCTCGCCTGAATTTGTTGCCGCACACCCGGAGGTTCTGGAGGCGAGGCGGCAAAAATCATTAAAAAACGATCCTGAGTGCTATGTCGCCGCTTACCGCGTGTTAGCGGGGAATGATCTTGGGGAACGTCTATCGGCTATCACGGTGCCGACGCTGGTTTTGACAGGCGAGAAAGACATTGGCTCGTCGCCACGTATGGCCAGATTTATTCACCAG
>CBDBLS010000063.1:0-46465 GCA_965207105.1 Roseovarius sp.
GTTTACTCGCCAGTTCCACGCGATCCGCCGAATAGCCGCCCATAAAGTCGGCCACACGGGCCACCGTTCCAGGCAGATTCTGCTTCATATGCTCATAGGCAAAGAGCAGCACATCCGGGTTATCGCGCTGCCCCCACCAGGAGGCGGTGTGCAGCCAATAATTGAAGCTGCCCGGACGATTCAAGGCGTAGTCGGCAAACTCATCAAGCGAGACACGGCCGCTTTCAAAATGCCAGCCGTTCAAAAACCTGTAGAACGACAGCATCGCATCCACTGGATCGCGCAGCACGATGATGTAGCACCCGCCTTTAGGAATCTCATCCCAGCCGAGATGGCTTTTGAACGTATGGGGCCGCGCCTTTTGCGGGGCGTGGATGTCGAGGTTGAGGTCATGGGCCAACTCGATCCAGGGGACGACTTCGGTGATTTCTCCAAATTCCATGTCCCCGCCCGTGCGCAAACCGTGCACGATCTGCTGCATCCATGTGGTTCCGCATTTTGCATAAGGTGAAATGAAAACATCCGTCGGATCCGGCTGATAGGCCAACCCCTTGGCAACGCCCTCGTCGGTGGAAAATGCTGCGGTTTGTTCTTCCATCTCCGCGATGCTGGTGGGTCGCTTCATGGTTCGTCCTTTTCTGGTACTGGATCATACCCCGAGCGCCCCCAAGGATGACAGCGCCCAATGCGCTTTGCCGCCAGCCAGCCGCCTTTGAGCCCGCCATGCTTTTGCAACGCATCCAGCGCATATTGGCTGCAGGTGGGTTGATAACGGCAATTGAAGCCGACCCAAGGGCTGAAGATCAGCCGATAGGCTTTGACGGGCAGCGCAAGGAGATGGGCAAGCGGGGTCATGCGTGCAGCTTTATGAGAGCCGAGATCAGATCGCGGCGCATCTCGGCGAAATCCCTGCTGACTGTCGCCTCAGGTTTGCCAATCAGCACGTAATCCCAACCGGGGCGGGCCTTAGTGGACAGAACCTCTTGCGCCAGCGCGCGCAACCGTCGTTTTGCACGATTGCGCAGCACGGCATTGCCGACCTTCTTGGAACAGGTGAACCCGACATGGATCACGTCCTCACCATCCTTGCGATCCCGCGCCTGCACGAGCATCGAAGGCGTACCCTGCCGTCTGGCGCGGGCCGCAGCCAGAAACTCGGGCCGGGTGCGCATGGGCGCTAGGCAAAGGGAAGCCGCCGGGGGCGTGATCCCCGTGGTATCCTCGGGGGCCTCCGGCGGCGTCAATTCTAATACCCTGTCGGCTGGCGCTTAGGCGTTCAGCGACTTGCGGCCACGGGCGCGGCGCGCGTTCAGGATTTTACGGCCCGCTTTGGTGGCCATACGAGCCCGAAAGCCATGACGGCGTTTGCGAACCAGGTTCGAGGGTTGAAAGGTGCGTTTCATCGCTCCGTCTCCGACTTTATGGGGCGCTGGCGTGAATCGCCGCACTCCCTGATCTATCCGAAGCCCGGTCAATAGAAGGGAATGTTTCATAAGTCAAACCCGGGAACGCGGTTTTGCAACAAAAACCACGCATTCGCGCGGCGTCAATGTTACAAAAGCCGTGAAACCCCGCCAAGCGACCTAAAATCAATCACCCGCTATCACCCAACCGTGAGGCCTGTAGCATTCTCACCCCCATCCGCGCATTTTGTAGGAGAGCGAAATCAAACCGGATACAGACCCCATGGATGATGCCACCCCTCAAGAGCGTCCCAGCCTGCTGCGCCACGCGCCACTGGCTGCGATTCTGGCGGCTGCCGTGGTCGGCTATTTCACCCTGGGCGATTACCTCAGCTTTGAGACGTTGCGCGAAAACCGCGAGGCATTGCTGGCGTTTCGTGACAGCCATTTCCTGACACTGGTGGCGGTGTTCATCGCAATCTATTTCACGATTGTCGCCTTTTCCTTGCCCGGAGCCGCCGTTGCCTCGGTCACAGGCGGGTTTCTGTTTGGTCTGGGTCTGGGCACCACGTTCAATGTCATGGCCGCTTCAATGGGCGCGGTCGCGATCTTTCTGGCGGCCCGCGCAGGGCTTGGCCGGTCGATGGCTGCCAAGATGGAGGCTTCGGATGGCACGCTTGGTAAGTTGAAGAACGGCCTGAAAGACAATGAAATTTCAGTTCTTTTCCTTCTTCGTCTTGTACCTGTTGTGCCGTTTTTCGTGGCCAACCTGCTGCCGGCCCTTGTCGGCGTGAAGTTCATCAACTTCATCTGGACAACTGTTCTGGGCATTATTCCCGGGGCCATCGTGTTCACATGGATCGGGGTTGGTCTGGGCGAAGTGTTTGATCGCGGTGAGAACCCCGACCTCAGCCTGCTATGGTCACCCCAAATCATCGGACCCATTCTGGGCCTTGCGGCGCTGGCCGCCCTGCCTATCGTGATCAAAGCCATTCGTGGCAAAAAGGACATCTGAGACATGACTGATATGAAAGCAGACTTGCTGGTCATCGGGGCCGGCTCTGGCGGGCTGTCCGTCGCCGCCGGTGCCGTGCAAATGGGCGCCTCGGTCATCCTGCTGGAAGGCCATAAAATGGGCGGCGATTGCCTGAACTATGGTTGTGTGCCCTCAAAGGCGCTGATCGCCTCGGGCAAGGCGGCCCACGCACAGGCCCATGCCAGTAAATACGGCGTGGCAGATGTGACACCAAAGGTGGATTACGCTGCCGCCAAGGATCATGTGGCCGATGTGATTGCCCAGATAGCACCGGTTGACAGTGTTGAGCGGTTCGAGGGGCTGGGTGTGCAAGTGATCCAAGAATACGGTGAATTCATCTTCCCTACTCAGGTTAAAGCTGGGAAACACATCATCACCGCCCGCCGCGTGATCATTGCCACTGGCTCCTCCCCGTTTGTGCCGCCGATTCCGGGGCTCGACAACGTTCCCTATGAAACCAACGAGACCCTGTTTGACCTGCGCGAGCACCCCAAACATCTGCTGATCATCGGTGGTGGCCCCATCGGCATGGAAATGGCACAGGCGCATCGCCGTCTGGGCAGCGAGGTGACCGTAATTGAGGGCATGAAGGCGCTTGGCAATGATGATCCGGAAATGGCCACGATTGTGCTGGACAACCTGCGGGCTGAGGGGATTGAGATTGCCGAGGATGCCATGGCCGCCGAGATTCGCGGCAAGGCGGGCGCGATTGAAGTTGGGGCCAGGGATGGCCGAATTTTCCAAGGCACCCATCTGCTGATGGCTGTCGGGCGCAAGACCAATACCGACAAGCTGAACCTTGAGGCAGCGGGAATAGAAGCCACCCGCCAGGGCATCAAGGTGGATGACAGCCTGAAGACCACCAATCGCAAAGTCTATGCCATTGGTGACGTCGCGGGGGGCCTGCAATTCACCCATGTGGCGGGCTATCATGCCGGTGTCATCATCCGCTCGGCCCTGTTTGGCCTGCCTGCCAGGCAACGCACCGATCATATCCCTTGGGCGACCTATACCGATCCCGAACTGTCCCATGTCGGCCTCACCGAGGCGCAGGCGCGAGAGACCCATGGTGACAAGCTGGAAGTGGTGCGTTTTCACTACGAACATAACGACCGTGCCATTGCTGAACGCAAAACCAAAGGGTTGATCAAAGTGATGGTCGTCAAAGGTCGCCCTGTCGGGTCCTCAATCGCCGGGTATCAGGCGGGCGAGCTGATCAACCTCTGGGCGCTGGTTCTGGCCAACAAGATGAAGATGAAACATGTCGCCGCCATGGTCGCGCCCTACCCTACGATTGGCGAGATCAACAAACGCGCCGCAGGGGCCTATTTCTCGCCGCGCTTGTTTGATAACCCCACGGTCAAGACAGTGGTGGGCCTTGTTCAACGATGGCTCCCTTGACCAAGCGGCAGGCGTAAAAGCATGAATTCCCTTTCGGGCCGATTCCTGATCCTGACGGCAATCTTCGTGATGATCGCGGAGGTGCTGATCTTTGTGCCGTCAATCGCGCGCTATCGCGAAGACTTCCTGATGTCGCGGCTGGAACGGGCACAGATCGCCTCGCTGGCCTTGCTGGCCGATGATGAGATCGACGCCGGACTGCAGGAAGAACTGCTGGACAATGCCGGGGTGTTCAACGTCGTGCTGCGCCGGGACGAAGCGCGCCAGTTGGTGCTGGCCTCACCCATTCCCTTGCCGATCTCGGAAACCTTCGATCTGCGCGATCCCGGCGCGTTCGAACTGATTGGCGATGCGATTGTTCGGCTGATGAACACGGAAAACGAGGTGATCCGTGTGATCGGCGAACCCACCCGCATGGGAGGGTTGCTGATCGAAGTGACTCTGGAAACCCGCGAATTGCGTAGCGCATTGATCGACTACGGTATACGCATTCTGATCCTGTCGTTGGTGATTTCATTGATCACGGCTGTATTGCTGAACCTTGCCGTGCGCCGGTTGTTGGTCAAACCCATTCGCCGTGTTGTGGGGCATATGAAATCTTATGCCGCAGCGCCGCAGGACACGCGGCTGGTGATCACACCGTCGGCCGGTGTAACCGAACTGCGCGAGGCCGAAGAAACCCTTCAGTCTATGCAGATGCAGTTGACCAGCGCCCTGAAACAACGCGAACGCCTGGCGCAACTTGGATCCGCTGTGGCCAAGGTCAGCCATGATCTGCGCAACATCCTGACCAGCGCGCAGCTGTTCACCGACCGCATCGAGATGAGCGAAGATCCAAGCGTGAAACGCATGGCCCCCAAGCTGGTTAATTCGATCACCCGCGCGGTGCATCTGTGCGAATCCACGCTGGCCTTTGGCAAGGCCGAAGAACCGGCCCCAACCATGACGCTGTTTCAACTGGTCGATATCGTGCATGACGTGATCGACAGTGAGCGACTTTCAGTTGTGGGTCATGACCTCAGCTTCTCCGAGGACATCCCGACCGGAATGATGATACGGGGCGACACAGAACAGCTGTATCGCGTGGTTTCCAACCTTGTGCGCAACGCGCGTCAGGCGATTGTAAACAGCGGGAAATCAGGCGAAATCAATGTCTCGGCCCAAGAAACCGAAGCCGTCTGGTGCATCCGGATCACCGATACCGGGCCGGGGTTGCCCAATAAGGCCAAGGACCATCTGTTTGAACCGTTTCAGGGCGGCACCACGCGCGGAGGGACCGGCCTGGGCCTGTCGATTGCAATGGAACTGGTGGCCGGGCACGGCGGCGAACTGACGCTGGAACGCACGGACAGCACCGGCACAGCCTTTGTGATCGAACTGCCTAAGGGCGATGTGCTGATGGGAGTGTAAATTCTGCCCCTTGTATGTTTTCCTTGCCATCAATCTGCAGCAGATTGATGGTTGCCCGGATGGGATGGCCATCCCATCCGGGCGCTCGATTTGGGTCGTCCTCCCCTTGGCTTCAAGAGCCGCAGGGCAGCTTGACCGGGTCGATTCATGGAAAACTGATCTGAACAGATGAAAGGGAATCCCGGATGTCCCGTATACAAGGAAAGACCGCTTCTCCCCAGCTTGCCACAGAGCAAGTATATGTCGGCATCGATGTGAGTGAATCACGTCTTGATGTCTATCTTCACCCAACAGGCCTGTCGCAGAGCGTGAGTAATGACAAAGCAGGCCTGCAACGGTTCGCCCGCTTCCTTCGATCATATCAACCTGAGTTGATCGTGCCGGAGGCAACCGGCAGCTGTCATCGGCGCGCGCACCGGCACCTGCATGATGCGGGTTTCCATGTGGCTGTGATGAACCCATACCGCACCCGAAAGTTCGCTGATATGATGGGGCAACTGGCCAAAACCGACGCGATTGACGCCAAATCCCTCGCGCTGTTTGCCGCGATGGTGAAACCGGAAGCAAAGGCCCCCCTGCCCCGGCTCGCGCCGATCTGGCCGCTCTCCCGGTTGCCGGGCGGCAAATTTCCCGGCAGAAAGGAGCTTTGCAAAACCAGTTGAACGTGACCGGGCACAGTCTGATCAGCCGACAGATGCGTGCGCGGATCAAGATGGCCGAACGCCACCTTGCGGCTCTGGATGCTGAACTCCGACAACTTCTGCGCCGCGAACCCGATCTCAAACATCGCTTTGATATCCTGACTTCGATACCAGGCGTCGGGCCGATCTCGGCGGCAACGATGATTGCGGAACTGGGCGAACCGGGACAGGTCAACGCACCCCGGATTGCCGCCCTTGTCGGGGTTGCGCCCATGAACTGCGATTCCGGCGCCATGCGGGGTCAACGCCGCATTCGCGGTGGCAGAGCAAGCGTTCGCAACACGCTCTACATGGCCGCCGTTGCTGCAGTTCGCTCAAACCGAGACTTCGCCGCGTTCTACAACAGGCTCAGGGAAAACGGAAAGCCATTCAAAGTCGCAATCACTGCGGTCATTCGAAAACTGGCAATCGTGGCGAATACCCTCATCTCGGAAAATCGAAAGTGGGTGCCAATATGCCCTTGACCACAAACACAGATGCTGCCCTCTTGCCAAGCCGATGATCAGCAGATAGATGCGTCACCGACGGACCGATAGCTCAGCTGGATAGAGTACCTGACTACGAATCAGGGGGTCGGGGGTTCGAATCCTCCTCGGTCCGCCATTTCACATTTACGACCTGAAAATCCCCCTAACACCTTGAACAGCAAGGTGGTTTCTGGGGTTCGAAGTCCTGTTTTCCGGCAGTAGGTAATACGTTCTGCGAATGCCAGCTTGAGGACGGTTCTTTGCAGGGTCAGTTGCTCTGATTCCCAGAGTTTCCAAGGGTTTGCAAGAAACGCACAGGCGAGTTCGAACAATTGGTCGAAGCCATGCGCAGGCTCGGCTCTTTTTGCCAGCTTTCCCTGTGTCAACAGTTTTTCGCGTTCCAGCTTGGCAAGACGCTTTTCGTAAGCCCAGACCACTGAGGGCAAACTGGCCTCGACAATTCGATCCAACAGCCCGTCGATTTGTTTCTCGATCTTGGTGACTTCACGTTTCATCGACACCATTCCGGCCTGTGCTTGTTCGGCCCGCTGATTCCCAAGCATTCTTAAACATCGCCTTGGTGAGGCTAAGCAACGTTTCTGATGACTGTAGCTGGCGCAGGTAGCCTGTGAACGCCTCTTCAAGTACATCGCGTCGGATCGACTTACGGTGGCTCTCACAGCCTTTGGGGAAGCAGATAATACGGGTGTTTCTTGCCCGTCTTGCTTTTGGACCAGTTGGCGGTGAGTGAAAGGCTGTCGCAAAACCTTCAACGCGCTGACCGGGACGCCGCTTGCCCGCTTGCGCCACAGGGACAGATGGGCAGAGTTCGCAGCTTCCCTGCGCGACGGCGAAACGGTAAAGGCGTCCGACGGGCGTTGTATGGTGGCCGACACCACAGCTTTTCGTTGGCGTCATCGCTTTCCTGAGGCCGTAACGGTCGGTGCGGTCAGGCTGTGCGGAATCGTCGAAGCCGACGGGACGTTCTTTCCGCGCAGCCGGAAAGGGGACCGTAATCTCTCTCGAAAAGCCCGCAAACGCGGGGGAAAGGCCTCAAAACGCGGATTGTCGAAGGAGCAGGTTCCGGTCCGAGAGTGTCCTGTCTTCTGTGTATGAGTAATTCGGTCCATGCTTCCAAACTGAAGGAGCATGACGATAATGACGATTTCCAAGGAACTACTAGACCTGTTTCGCAATAGGTAGATTTCTGCCATTCCAGCTTCACCGAAGCAGTGGAGTTTGCCGGAATGGCCGTACTGAAAGTTTTACGAGCACGTCCAGAGTTGTTTTTCCGCCTTTCCGGAATACGTCCGGCGGATTTTGATGCTCCGGTTTGTCAGCTTCACCCGATTTGGCTTGCCGGTGAAGCCGCGCGTTTGTCCCGAAAGAACAGACAACGGGCCATCGGGGGCGGCAGGAAGTATCGGCTGCAACCGGCGGAACAAATGCTTTTGTGCCTGATCCATTACCGCACATACGCCGGCCAGGGCTTTGTTGGCCTGCTTTTCGACATTTCCAGCCCCGCAGTTTGCCGCCGCGTTCGCGCCATGACGACGGTGATGGCTGGCCATTTCGCCATGCCGGAGCGCAGGATCAAATTATCGACACAGGAAAGAAACGATCTTCCCTATCCTGTGATTGATGGTGCCGGGCACCCTGTTCAGCGCCCCGGGACGCCGTCAAGGCGCAAAGCCAGGTATTCAGGAAAGAAGAAACGCCATACAGCGTCGCACCGGATCATTACCGACGACAGGAAAAGGATCCTGGCCGTTGGTCCTGCACAGCCCGGGCGAAAGCACGACAAGCGGATATATGATGAAGCGCGCGTGGACAAGCCCCCGGTGTGCCTGTCCCGGGCGATCCCGGTTATCTCGGAACGCCGCTGGAAGTCCCGCTCAAAGCCTCAAAGAACCATCCCCTTGCCAAAGAGCGGAAAAGCTGCAACACATGGCACGCAAAGCTGCGCATCGGCGTAGAGCATGGAATTTGCCGCATGAAAAAGTTCGGGATTTTTGCCGATACCCATCGCAATAATGGCCAGGCGGATATGATCGCAAGGAATGTAGCGGCCCTGGCAAACCTGAATTTGAAAACAGCCTGACCAAATGGGCAGGGATACCTCCGTTCAAAAATAACCGCCCTTATTGCGAATCGAGTCTACTGGACGAGCTGCCTAGCGGTGTTGAGCGACCCAAAGATTTACTTGGCGACAAGGGTCTGATGAAAGAGCTGAAGGTCCGGCCGATGGAGCGGATGTTGGGGGCTGAGTTGACCGAGCATCCGGGCTATGAAGCACACGGTGAACCTGCCAGCCAGCAGACCAACCGGCGCAACGGAGCGACGCGCAAGGTGCTGAAGGGCAATGACGGGGCGGTGCCGATTGATATCCCACGTGACCGTGACGGCAGTTTTGAGCCGGAACTTATCCAGAAAGGCCAGACCCGGATCGACGGGATGGATGACAAGACTACCGGGCTTTACGCAGCTGGTTTATCAACCCGTGATATCAGCAGCCACCTTGAGGAAGTCTATGGGTTACGGGTCTCTGCCGACCTGATCAGCCGTGTCGCCGATGCTGTTCTGGAGGAGGTCCCGGACTGGCAAAACCGGGCTTTGGAGCCGGTTTACCCGATCGTTTTCCTTGATGCCCTACGTGTTGAAATCCGCGATGCCGAGAGCCGTCAGGTCAAGAACAGGGCCGTATACGTGGCCCTGGGCGTCACCCCTGATGGTGAGCGTGAGGTTCCGGGCCTGTGGATTGCCGCCAATGAAGGGGCCAAATTCTGGCTGTCCATTATGAGCAATCTCAAAAACCGGGGGCTGGAGGACATCCTGATCGCCGTTGTGGATGGCCTCAAGGGTTTCCCCGACGCTGTCAACGCGGCCTATCCAGATACCACCGTGCAAACATGTATTGTACATCCGGTGCGCCATTCATTGAACTTCTGCGGCTGGAAAGATCGCAAGGAAGCGGCCAGAAGCCTGAAGCAGATTTATCAGGCCGTAAACGACGGGGAGGCCGCCAAAGCCCTTGATGCTTTCGAGGATGAATGGGGCCAAAAATACCCCTCGATCGCCCCGGGCTGGCGGCGGGCATGGCAGGAGGTGATCCCGTTCTTCGCCTTCCCCCCGGATGTGCGCAAGATCATCTATACCACCAACGCCATAGAAAGCCTGAACCGGGTCATCCGGAAAACTACCAAAACCCGCGGCGGCCTTCCAACCGACGATGCTGCAACAAAGCTGATCTATCTGGCCATCCGCAACTTCGAAAAATCCGGTCGATGTGTCAGAGAATGGGTTGCGGCACGAAACCGGTTCGCTATCCTATACCCGGAACGGTTCAACAGATGACCCGTTTTAACCGCATGGGCCAAACCCCATACACAGAGCTTCGGACATTCCCCAACACGGCGGATGCTCGAAAAGCTGGAGCGCAACAACCCGACCATGGCGACAATCCATGTCTTTCCCGACAACGCCCGCTATCACCACGCCAAAATACTCCAGCCCTGGCTCGAGAGTTCTGAACGCCGTGTAAAGCTGCACTTTTTGCCGCCATATGCACCCCACCTCAATCCGATTGAACGTCTCCGGGGCGTCATGCACAAATGGGTCACCCACAATCGTCACTACGCCACATTCGATCAGTTCACAGAGGCCATTCTTGACTTCTTCCGAAAAACCTTACCGGCAAAATGGACCGGGTTCCGGGACACCGTCACAGTGTAGCGCCCTAGGGTTATTGAGACACTCGTGAAGCTTATGCGGCGGCCTGGATTTTGTCCATTGCGTCACATCTGAACTGGTTTGGCGAACGGTGTCCGTGCCGCTGGATCGGCCATTCTTCGTTGTACTCCTCCTTGAGCTTTTGCAGGGCGGCCTGGAGTTCCTCGATGGTGTCGAAAGTTCTGACCCGGAGCGGGTTTTCCTTCAGGGTTCGAATGAATCGCTCGGCGCGGCCGTTGCCTTCGGGAGCGCGGACAAAGGACGGCGAGGATTTCGCGCCCGGCCAGGCAATCCCGTTCTGGAAGTCGTGGCCGATGTACTGCGAGCCATAACACCTTCGGAATGATGCTGATTGAGAGGCTATGACCGCCTGCGCAGCCCCAAATAGCGCAGCGGGTGGTCATAGCCGTACCTCAGGTCCCTACAGTGGTTTTGCAACAAACCACACCGCAAAGGAGACCGACTATGACCGACACGACTATTGCACAATCCGAGCCTGTCTTGGTGGCTATTGATATCTCTAAAGCACGCCATGAAGTCCTGGTTGCCGTTCCTGGCAAGAAGCGCCGCCGCCGACTGACTGTTCTGAACCAACTGGCCGATTTCAACCGGTTGATCGTAAGTCTGTCAGAATACGGCCGTCCTGTCCGCGTGGCATTTGAAGCCACCGGTAATTACCACCGTGCCTTAGCTTATCATCTGGCAACAGCAGGTTTTGAGATGAAGCTGGTGTCGTCGGTGGCCCTGGCGCGGACCAGAGAAGCTCTCAACAACAGCTGGGACAAGAACGACCCAAAAGACGCCCGGGTCATCCTGCACATGATGGAGATCAGAAACGAGCGGTTTTACCACGATCCCCTCCTGCGTGGCACCAATGACATTCAGGAGTTGTCCAAAACCCACGATATCGTTTCCAAGTCGAAGACCGAGCTCCGGCACCGGGTGCTGACGCATTATCTGCCCTTATACTTCCCTGAAGCTGACCGCTTTCACCGCAGCTCGCGCAGCGACTGGTTCTTTGCCTTTCT
Source organism: Roseovarius sp. (assembly GCA_965207105.1). Classification (GTDB taxonomy): domain Bacteria; phylum Pseudomonadota; class Alphaproteobacteria; order Rhodobacterales; family Rhodobacteraceae; genus Roseovarius. Next base: position 11,176 of record CBDBLS010000063.1, read on the forward strand.
GGAATGTTATCCGTCACCCCATTTTATCTCGGCCATGAGCAAGGACGCATTCATCGCAGACGCTTGGGCCGTCGTTGGCCGCAGGGTCGCAAAAGAGCGTTTACCTGCAGATATTTACGAGACCGCAAAGACATCTGTGGGGCTGCCCGTTGCCCCAGAATCCGATGCGATCAGGATGTTCCGCCTGATCCTTGGCGAAGGCCGAAGCCTGATCGCACAACGCAACGAGATTGAAGATCGTGCCGTCGCACTCCTCAAAGATCATCCCGACTATCAATTACTTACCTCGATCCCCGGGATCGGTCCCATCAACGCTTTGACCATCTTAGCCGAAGCAGGTGATTTACGCCGCTTCGGGCATCACCGGCAGTTCCTGAAGTTCTGCGGCATGGACCTCGCCACAATCCAATCCGGCACTTTCCGCAGCCAAACCAAGCTGTCAAAATACGGCAACGCCCGCCTGCGCCGTACCCTCTGGATGGCCGGTCAGGTCGCCATCTTGCAGCGCGCCAACAGCTTTCGTGACAAGTTCGAGCGTTACATCGCCAAGGACCGTCACAACACCCATTTGCGCCGTAAGGCGTATACCGCAATCGCCGCAAAGATGGCCCGAACCGTTCATGGGATCATCAAACACGGCGAGCCATATCGTCCCTTTTTTGAGGGGTGATCGACAGCAGCGGGACCTTTCTCTGTAAGGCCGTGGAGGCGGTTTTTGACCTCGTAGATAATGTTCAGGCCTTCTGCTCAACGACCCAAAGAGCTCGTCTTAAGGACGGTGAGAGCCGCAAAAGCGTACTCTGTGTTTGTTATGGGAGAGACAGTTCGTTGACCAAAACGCCAAACTGAGACATGCTTCAAACGTGTCGAGACATCTCGATGCGACAATAACCTGATGCCAAATCAGCCGATCATTCCGCCCATAGGACGTTGTCATGGCGGATGGTCAGGCCAGGAGCCACATCCTTTCCGATGGCCCCGAAGCATTCGCGCACCCCCTGGCGGATCGCTCGAAGGGCCTCGAGGCGAGCACCTCGAATGGCGGCATGAATGCCGACGCAGCCCGCCGGGCAATGGTCAACCGCGATGAAGACGGCAACCTGCCGACCTGTGCCAGGAACGGTCCCCGTCATATCCGTGCCCCACATCTCATCGATGTTGTCCGGGATGATCGTGCCGTCATGGGCACGGGGGCCATGGGCGGGCCCATGGCATGGCTTCGCACAAAGCCCGTTCTCCCGCATGAGCCGGAGCACCCGCGCCTTCGAGGTTCGAATGCCCTTGCAGCGCAGACGTGCCCGGATCTTGCGGTGGCCCTCGCCATGGAACCTGCTGTCAGTGATCACTTGTTTGATCCTCTCGACCAGATCAGCGTCAGACATCGCTCCCCGAGGACCAGGGCGGCGGCGCGGCGCGGTTTTTCAACATGGCGTAATCAGGATCAGCACTCAGTTACCCCTGTTATTCTGGATGCACATGCAATTGAAAAGGAGACTGACCAATGGAATATTTTGCTGGTTTGGATGTGTCCATGGAAGAGACGCATATCTGCATTCTGGATCGTGAAGGGGCCCTTATTCGTGAAGGAAAAGCGAGCTCAACACCAAAAGCGATCGCTGACTTCCTCGCTTCTGGACCACCATGTGCCAAAGTTGTATTTGAAACGGGACGGATGGCACCAATGCTTTACCATGGGCTGACGGAGCTTGGTGTCCCGGTTGTTTGCATCGAGAGCAGGCAAGCATATCAGGCCCTTAAATCTCTGGCCGGCCACAAGACGGACCGCAATGATGCCCGCGGTTTGGCACACCTGGCGCGGACGGGATTCTACAAGCCGACCCATGTCAAATCACTGTCAGCGCACGCAATCCGGTCGCTGATCGCAGCCCGCAAGAAGCTGGTCGGACAGCGTGTGACGCTCGACAATCAGATCCGCGGTCTGGTCGTCGTCTTCGGCGTGCGGCTGCCACGAGCTTTGTCTCCGGCATTCAAAAACGCGGCGCTAAAAGTTAGCGATGGAGTGCCTGGCCTCCATGCCGCAATTTGCGGACTGTTCGCAGCACGCGAAGCAATCCTCGCGGCGGTTGCAGCCATTGATGGCGACATCAAAAAGATGACCCGCAAATCCGAAGTCTGCCAGCGCCTTATGACGGTACCAGGGGTCGGTCCGATCACAGCATTGGCCTTTGCCGCAGCAATTGATGATCCGTCGCGTTTCAGGAAATCGCGTGATGTGGGGGCGTATCTTGGACTGGTGCCGCGACGGCATCAATCTGGTGAAATCGACTACACGGGCAGCATCTCAAAGCGGGGCGACGTGCGCGTCAGAACGCTTCTCTATGAGGCCGCCAATGTGATGCTGACGCGGTATGCCGCTCCGCTCAAATTGAAGACATGGGCCCTCGCAATCGGTGCGCGCTCAACGATGAGAAAGGCCCGAGTGGCTCTGGCGCGTCGTCTGGCAATCATACTTCATGCCATTATGCGAGACAAAACTGACTTCCAGTCCGCGTAAGGCTTACGAGGCGACAACGAGGATTCCTAAATCAAAGTTCCCATCTGGGACGATGCCCGAGGGAGGGCGTGAGACACGGCGCCGATTCTGTAGCAACAGCCAAGACCAACGGTATGATTGCGGTTTCAACATTGCCGACCCACACCCAGCCAACCCCATCATGAACCTCAGAGTTCGAAGAGAACAAAGGCAACCTCTGACATCAAAAGCAGGAAACTCAGGAAACACGCATTGACAGATTAGAGAACAAAGATCGTAAGACGATCGCGAAGATGCTGCGCCATGAACTTCCGCCTGGGTATCGTCGGTCGGAAGCGCCTCGGCGGCCAACGCTTGATGGTTATGTTGGTGTGGTCGATGAGATACTGCGCACAGACAAAGCCCTGATCAAAAAGCAGCGACACACGGCCAAGCGCATCTTTGAACGGCTGCGCGATGAGCATGGATATGCCGGCAGCCTGACCACGGTGACCTATTACGTGCGCGAGCAAAAACGGCGCACCAAAGAGGTGTTTGTGCCGTTGTCGCATCGGCCGGGCCATGCGCAGGTTGATTTTGGTGAGACGCTGGGCGTGATCGGTGGCGTGGAATGCAAGATCCACTTCTTCGTGATGAGCTTGCCACATTCTGATGCGGTGTTTGTGAAGGGATATCCAGCTGAGACAACCGAGGCGTTTTGCGATGGCCATGTGTCCGCCTTTGCATTCTTTGGCGGCATTCCGCAATCCATTCTCTACGACAATACCAAGATCGCCGTGGCTCGGATACTCGGGGATAAGACGCGCATCCGCACACGTCGGTTTACGGAACTGCAGTCGCATTACTTGTTTGATGACAAGTTTGGCAGACCCGCGCGAGGGAACGATAAAGGCAACGTTGAGGGCATGGTTGGATACACCCGCCGCAACTTCATGGTTCCCGCACCTCGCTATGACAGCTTTGATGATCTGAACGCACATTTGGAAGAGAAGTGTTTAGCACGTCAGGCCGATACGTTGCGGGGTCACACCCAAACCATAGGCGCACGCCTGATGTCGGATTTGGATGCTCTGATGGGATTGCCCGTCGCAGAATATGAAGCCTGCGATCACGTCAGCACGCGTGCAACGTCGATCTCAATGGTGCGCTATCGCAGCAATGATTACTCGGTGCCAGTAGCCTATGCGCACCACGATGTTCATGTGCGTGGGTTTGTGCATGAGGTTATCATCGGCTGCGGCAATGAGATTATTGCGCGGCACAAACGATCCTACACATCAGCGGATATGGTCTTTGACCCATTGCACTTTTTGCCCCTGCTTGAACAAAAGGTGGGTGCCCTGGATCAGGCCGCGCCTTTGCAGGGTTGGCATTTGCCAGATGTATTTGCCACGCTGCACCGACTGCTTGAAGCCAGAATGGGTAAGCCGGGCAAGCGAGAATACGTTCAAGTCTTGCGCCTTTTGGAGACCTTCGAAATGGATGTTGTGCAAGGCGCAATCCAGCAGGCAATAGATATGGGTGCAATTGGCTATGACGCCGTAAAACACCTTGTACTGTGTCGGGTTGAGAAGCGGCCACCACGATTGGATTTGGACTTCTATCCATACTTGCCCAAGGCCAATGTCGGCACAACACGCCCATCCAGTTACATGAGCTTGATGGGAAGGACCGCGGCATGACCGAAGCCCCTCGGATTCTTCTACGGCATCATCTTAAACAACTGCGACTGCCAACGTTCCAAGGCGAGTATGCCAAACAGGCGCAGCTCTGTGCTGCAGAGAACAAAGATCACATCCACTATCTGGCGCGGCTGTGTGAGATGGAATTGATCGACCGCGAACGCCGGATGATTGAACGGCGCATCAAAGCGGCGAAGTTCCCCAGCACCAAGAGCTTGGATAGCTTTGACTTCAAGATCATGCCAAGCTTGAACAAGCCCCTGACGATGGATCTGGCACGATGCGATTACGTTAATCGCAGGGAGAACATCATCGCGCTCGGCCCGTCAGGCACGGGCAAGACACACATCGCCCTGGGACTTGGGCTGGCTGCATGTCAAAGAGGACTGAAGGTGCGCTTCACAACGGCTGCGGCATTAGTCCATGATCTGATCGAGGCTCAAGATGAGCGGAGATTGCAGCGCCTTCAAAAGCAACTGACCAGCCAGAACCTGTTGATCATTGATGAACTGGGCTTCGTACCGCTCAGCAAATCTGGCGCAGAGCTGCTCTTCGAGGTCATATCCCAATGCTATGAACGCGGCTCCATCATCATAACCTCGAACCTGCCCTTCGATGAATGGACTGAAGTCTTTGGCTCTGAGCGGCTGACCGGTGCGCTACTCGATCGTTTAACCCATCACGTCCACATCCTCGAGATGAATGGCGAAAGCTATCGGCTCAAACACAGTCGCAACAACCGAAAATAACCAGCCCGCAATCACAGTCAGAATAATGCTGGCCTTATGGCCAGCATGCGCTTTGGCACGCTTCAGCTTTGTGACGAGCACGCGTGCAAAAGCGCCACAAAAACATCAACCGAAGTGGCCCATTTTTACGCCGCGACATGGACCCATTTTACTCTGCGATTGACATTGCCCTTATGCCGCGTCACCCTGCACCGTTTTGCGTGCTGATCCACAACCTGTCGGGCCAAGAGACAGGCGTCTACATCGCCGACAGCACCAGGCCGACAGTCTGTGCCAATCCGCGCATCAGCCGTAACCGGACCTTCAAGGGCCTTGCCGCACGTGGGCATTCGACCATGGGCTGGTTCTTTGGCTTCAAACTACACGTGGTGATGAACCATCGCGGCGAATTGATGGCCGTGAAAATCACACCGGGCAACACGGATGATCGTGCACCACTGACGGAAATGGTCACCGGACTGGAAGGAAACCTCTTGGCAGACAAGGGCTGCATCTCGAAGAAACCCTTCGCAAAACTTTGGAAACAGGGGCTGCACCCGATCACCGGCATCCGTCGAAACATGAAGAACTGTCTGATGCCGATCATGGATAAGCCGCTGTTACGAAGCCGGTTTATCATTGAAACCCTCTTTGGCAAGCTCAAATCCGAAATGGGTCTGGAGCATACACGGCACCGATCCCCAACAAACGCATTCGTTCACATCCTATCCTGCCTGGTAGCCTATGTGCTCGGCAAAACCAAAGTCAGAATGAAAAACACCGCTTATCCATAACTCGGGTTCAATACGCGGTTTCCACGCTTTGCAGAGTTCCGGCGATTTCCCGGGGCCGGTTTTATGGTTTCCTGGCCGGCCAACCGGCGAGGGATCAGCGTAAAGCAGATCGAGACGTTCGGGATCCGGAACCGCTGCCCAGGATCAAGACTTTCTTCAAAGCCGGCAGGAAATGCTACGGATCAAAGCGGATCCATCAGGACCTGGTGGCCGATGGCGAAACCGTCTCCGAGCGGCGGGTGGCGCGGATCATGAAGGAAAACAAGGTGTCTCCACGCCCGAACAAGCGCCGCAAGCCCGTGACAACGGATAGCAATCACAAAATGAGCCCATCGCCAAACCTGTTGGAACAGGCGTTCCACCGCCTCACCCCCAATACGGTTTGGTTGGCCGATATCACCTGTATCGATACGGATGAAGGGTGGCTCTATCCGGCCGGCGTGAAAGACATGGCCACGCGGGAAATCGTTGGTTGGGCGATGGAGGATCACATGCGGGCCGAGCTTTGCTGTGATGCCCTGACGATGGCCCCGGGGCGCAGAGGCCCTGTTCCCGGTCTGATCCACCACTCCGACAGGGGGAGCCGGTACGCCGGTGGCGAGTATCGCAAGCTGATCGAAAAGGCAGGGATTGAGCAATCCATGAGCCGCAAGGGCGAGTGCCTGGACAATGCGCCAATGGAAAGCCTCTTTGCATCATTGAAAAAGGAGTTGGTTCACCGTCAAAGGTTCAAAACACGGGCGGAAGCCAAGGCCGCAATCTTCGAATATATCGAGGTCTTCCACAACCGTCAGCGCCGCCACTCCGCCATCGGATACCAAACGCCGCAACAGGCGTTCAACAATATGACTTGGAAAATGGCCGCATAGGGCCAATAATCAAACTGTCCGTAAATAGGGACGAAGTCCAGTGATGCCCAGGAGATAACACAGGATCGAATTGGCAGCCGATCCGCGCCCCTGACAAAGGATGCCTTGTGATTTCGCGAATTGCACAATGTCATGGACAGTCAGGAAATAGGCAGGGAAGTTCATCTCCCTGACCAAAGCCAGTTCCTTTTCCATCAGGTGTATTGCCCTAGGGGGCGGGCCAGCGGGATAGCGTCGCGTCAGACCTTCGCAGGCCAAGCGTTCCAGGCGGGCCTGTGGCGTTTCACCCTCGACCTCTTCATGGGGATATTCATAAGAAAGTTCGCCCAGATCAAAGCTGCATTTGTCGGCAATCTCTAATGTGCGGCGGATCGCGCCCAGATGATTGCGAAACAGCCGCACCATATCCGGACCTGCTTTGATGCGGTGCTCAGCATTGGGCAGGGCGCGGGTGCCGATTTGGTCGATGGTGATATGTTCGCGCATACATGTCAGCACATCGGCCAGTTGCCGGCGGCAGGCCCGGTGCATCAGCACATCCCCAACCGCGACCATCGGGGCGCAGGCCTTTTGCGCGGTCTCGGCGCAGGCTGCCAGATAGGCCTGATCGTTGCCGTCATAACGGGGGGCCGCGCCAAGAAAGACGTTATTGGGAAAGCGCCGCCGCATGTTTTGAATGTCCGGCACGGCCTCTTTCAGCCGCTTTTGCGGCAGGGCGATCAATATCATCCCCTTGCAGGCAGAGATCATGTCCTTGGCATAAAGCACACAATCGCCTTTTTTTGCGCGACGTTTGCCCAATGTCAGTAACCGGGTCAGACGCTGATACGCCGCCCGGTCGCGAGGTAAGGCGATCCATTCCACCGAACTGTCGCACAGGATAAGGCGGCACCCGACGATCAGTTTAGGCAATGTCGTGGGGAGCGGCTTTGCAATGGCCTCCCCAGAGTCCACCTCTTGCCGAGACGACGCATCCACACGCCGCTGAGAGCGTATTTTCAAAGCCTCATTGGTGTCTCGTCGCAACTCCTTAAGCGCACTCCAGGCCCGCACGACACCCGCCAGTGAATTGCGATCCGTGATGGCAATTGCAGACAGGCCCAGTTCGGCGGCGCGCACCACCAGTTCTTCGGGATGCGAGGCCCCGGTCAGAAAGGTGAAATTACTGGTGACGCACAGCTCGGCATAGCCTTGCCCTTGCATCCGCATCTCTCGGCGAAAGGCCTCTACTGGGCGGTGCGTGCGATTGACCTCAATCATGCGAACTCTCCCTGCACGAACCATCCAGGGTTTTGCGGCGTGTAAAACAGCCAGAGCCGTCGCCCCTGTGTGGTTTCTACACGCCAGTAATCGCGCAAGCCCGACCGCCAGTTGTCGTCTTCAAGCCACCATTCAGGCGCAATGCGTTCGGGGCCAATGGCACGGCCCGTGGTCAGCGACATACGCCGCCAGCGAAAGCGCGCCGGTGGATGCGGGTCACTGGCCGCTATCGGTTCGGGTGGAAACAGGCACAGTCGGCGTGGGTTTGGGCAGGTCCAGCCGCCGCTGGCTGGTTCTGAATAGGCGGCGGGCGCAATGATAAAGCTGCGCTCTGGAATATGACTGTCAGTGGGCAGAAAGCACTGGATATTCTCCAACCCGATCCTTGTGCCGATTCGGGTGATAAGATCCTCTAATTGCCCCTTATGCCCCGTCGAGAAATGGGTGATTTGCTGGGCGGGCAAAGGTTCAGTTTGGGTGGCTTCAAGCCTTAGCTGATCAATGCCAAAGCCCGCATCCACCCCGGCCAGTCCACGTTCAAATAGCGACAGGATACGATCGGGCGCACGCAAAGGACGTGCCAGACGCAATTCGACGTCTTGATGGCCCTGATCTACCCGACGCAATGTGATTGTAAGCACGCGCGCACCCACTTCCTGTGCTTTCAATTTAGCGCAAAGCTGGGTCAGTAGCCGCTGTGTGCCTGCCATCACATCGCCGATGAGGCCAATAGGTTCCGGCAATGTCATGCGTACTCCGTGTGTGGACGCCCCCGGAAATGCAAGTGTTTTTTACGGTGATGATGAGAAATGCGGTCGAGTTCCTACGTGTGTCCGGCCTCTGTATGTGAGTTTTGGTCTCACGGGCCTTTATGGATAGTTCGAAGATCCGGTCCAAATCGTAATGTCGCGGTCACAGCCGCTCGGAGTATCACTGGTTTTCCTGATCTTGTCTCTCGACTTTTCGCCCATAATCCTCCGCTGAAAACCACCGCATTCCCTTGCATCCGCCATCACCGTCAGGCGACGGGCGGAACCCGGTAAATCTCACCTGTCGTCATCAAGGCCCATGCCGTACGTGCCATCTTGTTGGCCAATGCAACGGCAACCAGCATTTTTGGCTTGCAGGTCAACATTCTCGCCAACCATGATCCGTCCGGTGCGCCGCCACGCCTCTCGGCAGCTTGAATCACCGACATCGCTCCGATAATCAGCAACCGCCGGATATCGCGCCGGCCCATTTTCGACGTTCGCCCCAGTCGTGCCTTGCCACCCGTCGAATGCTGCTTTGGGGTCAAACCGGCCCAGGCCGAGAAATCCCTACCTTTGGTAAATGTCGACCCAGGTGGCGCGAGTGTAGCCAATGTTATAGCGCAAATCGGGCCAATACCTGGAATTGTTGTCAAACGACGCATGGTTTTGTTTTTGCGTACCATCGCCTTAACCTGCCTGGTCAGGGCATCAATCTGCGCGCTCAAAGCCAGGATGTGGTCGAAAAAATGGCGACAGAGCGCAATCACCCCCTCTGTCAAACCGTTTCCAGGGCCATCGAGTGCCACCTCAAGTTTCTTCAGGTGCACCGGGCCTTTCGGGGCGATGATACCAAATTCGGCCAAATGACCCCGCAATGCATTGATCGTTTGCGTGCGTTGGCCTGTCAGCAAATCACGTGTCTTCAGCACCATCGCCTGGCCCTGCTGACTGGCACTTTTCACCGCAACAAAGCGCATTGTCGGCCGGGATGCAGCCTCAGCGATGGCTGCCGCATCCGCAGCATCATTCTTTTGACGTTTCACATAAGGCTTCACATATTGCGGCGCGATCAGACAAACATCATGACCCAGCCTCTCAATCTCTCGTCCCCGGTAATGGGCAGACGCACAGGCTTCCAAAGCCACCAGACAAGGTGCCAGCTTGTCCAAAAATGATAATACCCGACTTCGCGGCAAGGCTCTGCTGAAAACAGCTGACCCATCTACCGCCGCTCCATGTGCATGAAACGAATTCTTCGCAATATCCAATCCAACTATGCCAACTTTGTCCATGGACGCCTCCGTTCTGCCAGGGCAATCGCGCTTCAAAAGCCTTTGATTAGTGTTCGCAGGAAATCATTACTCCAGCCCGCTTTTTTGAATTTGCCGCGATTTGATCCTTTTGCAGGATTGGCCTTGATGATGCTCAAGGCAATCCGCCTCAAAGCGGCAAAGTTGGCTGGCGCGTGATCTTTTCGCGCGCGGTGTCGGTCGTCGTTCATCACCACGTCGAGAGACCAATGCAAGCTGTTCCCAATTTGCCAGTGGCCGCGGATCAGTGTGGCGGCCCCCTGAGCCGCGGGACATTTGGAGAGCGGATAAAGCCGTTCGGCGTGACTGGTTTTGTCGCCAACCGCGCGCCTGGAGGCGACATGGACGAAAGCCTGAAGATGCGGCCGCTTATGGGTATTGATCAGATATTCCGGCACATCGTGGACGCGGTATGACCGCTCTTCCACACGCCCATGATCAGCATCAATAGTGCTATATTCATCAACGTAATCAGTAGCCTCGTCTTCCACAAAAGCCCGGACATCGGCCAACATGTCGCCCTGATTGCCTTTGAGTTGAAGGCAGTGGTTACCGCCTTCTTTTACGATCAATTCACAGGTCTCTCGCTGGCAATGTAACGCATCAGCGGTGATGGTGATGCCATGAATGTCAAGCATCTCGATCAACTCGCGCAGGGCCAGGATCTCGCCGCCGCCCCTGGCGCTTTGCTTGATGCCAAGGGTCAGCCGCGCCCCATGTGCAAAGGCCGTGACAATGTTCATATTCGATTGCCCGGCGGCCTTGTCAAAGCTGCGTCGCATCTCTTTGCCATCAATAGCGATGGCTGGTTCCTCTCCACATCCAGCCGTAAAATCGGCACGAAACTTGTCATAAAACGCTTGAAAACCGGTCGGCTTCATCATCCGGAACAGACGAGAACAAGCGTCATGACAGGGTACGCCATGAGGCAATTCGAGAAAATCGCGCAGAAAATCCTCCTTCATATGACCGAAAAACTCCATGTCGACCGCTGTATCGCCGCCGCAAAGCGCGCATAAAAGGCTGATCGTCATAAGATCACAGAACTTATGACGTGGCGCATTGCCGCCGCGTGGGTCATCCATCTCATTGAAACATCTGTCCAGGTTGGGCATCGCGAAGCTCCATCAAGTGATGAAACCTCCAGAATCCAATTCGCAACCGCTGTCAAACTTTAAGCGCGATTCCCCTGCCGTTCTGCAGCAAGTTCAAACAACGCTGCCTTGGCACATTACGATGCCGTAGGGGGCGTCCACCCCATCGTAATGGGGCGGGTCAGCCAGAGGCATGATTTCTTCCGGTTGCTGCCCCAAAGCCTGGTCCAGCCGCATCAGCACATTAGCCCCGAAACGGCGGGCCAGCGGGGCACGCGGTGCGGTGGCAAGGTCACCAATCTTGCGCAGCCCCAGTCGGGTCAACGCCGTTGAAGTTTTCTCATCCAGCCGCAAGGCCGCAACGGGGAGGTTCTGTAGCGCGGGCCCCTGTACACGACAGTAGAGGTGGTTGAGGGCGCAGATTTGTGATTTTCATTGGGATTCTTCAAATTACGATGGAGCCTCCCATGATCCGAAAAGCAATCGACACCCTCTCGGCGAAACTATCCGATGGCTTGTCGCTGAGCAATAGTCGCCTCGAAACACTCTGCCTTCCGGTGATTGGCATTGCCGGCGTTCGAACCGTCAATTTGAGCCACATTCGCGGTGAGATGCCGACGCAGGCCAAGGCTGAAAGCACCTGCCGTCGATTGCAGCGCTTTTTTCAGCGTGTCAACCTCGGGCAAGACCGGTCTGCCCCTCCTGTTGTCCGGATGCCCGGGCTCTCCGGGAGTTGGCATCCGTGCCTTGATCGCACGAACTGGAAGATAGGGCGCAAAGAGATCAACCTGTTGGTTCCTGCCGTCGCCACGCGTCGCTATCGCGTGCCCCTGATCTGGACCGTGTCGGGCAAGGTCGGCAACAGCAACACCTGCGAGCGCATTGCACTGATGAAGCGCTGTCTGGATCTGTTCGGGTCCGGAAGCATCAGGTGCCTTCCGGCGGATCGTGGGTTTATCGGCCTTGATTGGTTGACTTTCCTGCATGAACAGGACGTTCCTTTCATCATCCGCGTGAAGTCGAACCGGTACGTGACAGGCGAGGATGGCGTCCGGCAAAGCCTGCGAACCTTGCCGCGCACCTGCCGTGGCCCGCGCACATTCACGGCCCACTTCAGGGCTGCCGGGTGCACTGCGCCGCTCTGGCTGAACTTCGCAGCCAGGCGCATCAAAGGTAAGGAATTGCCTGTCGTTGTCGGCAACCAACCAGCCCATCACGCCCTGACCGTCTATCGCAAACGCCGGGCCATCGAATGCCTGTTCGCCGAAGCGAAGACCAGGGGCTTCAACCTGGAAGACACCCGTCTCCCGATCGCCGAAAAGTCGAGCTTGTTGGTCGGTCTCCCTGCCCTGGCCATGGCATGGGCTGCAAAGGTGGCATCCACCAGGCCCGGAACACGGAAACGGCCTCGAAAGTCTCATGGGCGATACGCCAAATCCATCTTCCGCATTGGTCTCGACGAAATCGGAAGGCTCCTGCGAACCCAGCCGGAACAAGCCTTCCGACACTGGCCCAAAATCAGGCAGAAAATCGCATGAGTCGTGTACAGGGAGCGCGGGCAACATGTCACCGGCGCGCGCTAGTCCTTCATCATAATGCGCCAATGCCCAGGCCGCCCCACGCGTGTCTGCCAAACCAACCTGCGCCGACAGGCCCGCCCGCATCAGGCGCGCGCGCGTATCACTCAGCATTCCCTCTTCACCGCCAAAGAGATGAGCAGACCCGCTGACATCAAGCACCAGCCCATCCCGGCCTTCCAGCCCGACCCAGGGGCAGTACCGCGTGGCCCAGCGGCGCAGAATCTGCAAAAACCGCTGGTCTTGCAGAAGATCAGCAGGGGCCGTTTGCAAACTGGGACAAAAAGCGCGGGCATCGGAATAGGGCATGCCCAGATGCAAGCCCAGATGCGTGGCCTCAGTGTTGAGGCAATAAAGCTGATTTGCATTGCTTTGTTTCAGAGTCAGGGCAAAGGGACCATCCAGCGGGCAGCGCTGCAGAACCCGGTCACTCGCCAGCCGGGGAAACCATAATGAGACGACGCGACGTTGCATTCCATCGAACATGCCAAGCCCCTAATGTTCCTGATTTGTTCTTAATAAGCTCCCATCTTTGCGGAGTCGAGTCCTCAGATCCAAATACAGGTGTGCAGCGCCAGCGCGTTTCAGTTGCATTGCTGCCAAGACCTTCGGGAATAATGGCCAAGCCAGTGGATTTCCCATCACGCGCCGCAAGCTGTAAACGCCGCCCCTCGGTCAACCCCAAAGGCTTATCTACAACTATCACAACCAATGAAACAGCACCGGCCCGAAGCGCCCCTTCGGCAACGGACAGAGTTTGTGTCTGGTTTTTGGTGTTGCAGAATACCAAGTCCGATGGAGCTATAAATTCGGCGAACCCATTGGGATTGATTTGACTGAAATCCGATCCCCCACGTACCCATAGGCATGGCCCCTCAAGCCGCGCGGCAAGTGCAAAGGAAAAGCATATGCGCCAAGACCGCAAACCTCATGCGTGCGGGCCTTGGGAGGTGGAAAAAACTGTAGATCGGGATCGTGCATACCCAAACTTAACACCCGATGTTAATATTAGACCTGTTTCGCAATAGGTAGATTTCTGCCATTCCAGCTTCACCGAAGCAGTGGAGTTTGCCGGAATGGCCGTACTGAAAGTTTTACGGGCACGTCCAGAGTTGTTTTTCCGCCTTTCCGGAATACGTCCGGCGGATTTTGATGCTCCGGTTTGTCAGCTTCACCCGATTTGGCTTGCCGGTGAAACCGGGCGTTTGTCCCGAAAGAACAGACAACGGGCCATCGGGGGCGGCAGGAAGTATCGGCTGCAACTGGCGGAACAAATGCTTTTGTGCCTGATCCATTACCGCACATACGCCGGCCAGGCCTTTGTTGGCCTGCTTTTCGACATTTCCAGCCCTACAGTTTGCCGCCGCGTTCGCGCCATGATGACGGTGATGGCTGGCCATTTCGCCATGCCGGAGCGCAGGATCAAATTATCGACACAGGAAAGAAACGATCTTCTCTAGACTCGATTCGCAATAAGGGCGGTTGTTTTTGAACGGAGGTATCCCTGCCCATTTGGTCAGGCTGTTTTCAAATTCAGGTTTGCCAGGGCCGCTACATTCCTTGCGATCATATCCGCCTGGCCATTATTGCGATGGGTATCGGCAAAAATCCCGAACTTTTTCATGCGGCAAATTCCATGCTCTGCGCCGATGCGCAGCTTTGCGTGCCATGTGTTGCAGCTTTTCCGCTCTTTGGCAAGGGGATGGTTCCTTGAGGCCTTGAGCGGGACTTCCAGCGACGTTCCCGGATAACCGGGATCGCCCGGGACAGGCACACCGGGGGGCTTGTCCACGCGCGCTTCATCATATATCCGCCTGTCGTGCTTTCGCCCGGGCTGTGCAGGACCAACGGTCAGGATCCTTTTCCTGTCGTCGGTAATGATCCGGTGCGACGCTGTATGGCGTTTCTTCTTTCCTGAATAACTGGCTTTGCGCCTTGACGGCGTCCCGGGGCGCTGAACAGGGCGCCCGGTACCATCGATCATAAGATAGAGAAGATCGTTTCTTTCCTGTGTCGATAATTTGATCCTGCGCTCCGGCATGGCGAAATGGCCAGCCATCACCGTCGTCATGGCGCGAACGCGGCGGCAAACTGTGGGGCTGGAAATGTCGAAAAGCAGGCCAACAAAGGCCTGGCCGGCGTATGTGCGGTAATGGATCAGGCACAAAAGCATTTGTTCCGCCAGTTGCAGCCGATACTTCCTGCCGCCCCCGATGGCCCGTTGTCTAAGGTTTGTGGCTGTTGTCATCGTGAGATGCAGCGGCGACAAATCTGACAAGGAGGAAAGCGTGGGCGGATTTCGGTGCTATGGGGATTGTGTACTATGGCTGCGGTGATTGATGTGCAGAACTATCGGCTGCGTGATGACAAGCAGCGCTGATAAGTCGATTTTCCCAGCCCGATTTGGCTGATTGATATCCCGTTTTGCCGCCATTGGCCTGTTGTAGCGCAGGTTTTGGCGGGATGGTCGCACCGATGGGTCCGGCGTCCGCGTAATGAAGGACCCGATTTGATAGTCGTATCATGCGGCGTCCTCCCATGGCGGTGCGCGGGACTTGGGTGTTTGGCCCCGCATGAAGGTCTCGATGATGATCATTGCGCCACCGCATTTGGGGCACGGCTGGGACTGGTCTCGTTCGTCGGTATCGACACCTTGATCCTCATGGGCTTTCGGAATGGCGTCTGCTTCAACCTCCAATAAAGACCTGATCTTTGCGATCCTGTCGCGACGGATGCCATTCGCGAGGAAGCCTGTGTGGCGGATGCGGTGGAAGCCGGAGGGCAGGACATGGATCAGGAAGCGACGGATGAACTCGGACGTCGGCAGACGCATGACCTTCATCCTGTCCCCACGTTTGATGCGATAATCTTTCCACCGGAAGGCCACAGTGTTGGCATCAGCGCTGATCAGGCGGTGGTTTGAGATCGCCACGCGGTGCGTGTAACGGCTCAAGTACGCCAGCACGGCCTCAGGCCCGCCGAAGGGTGGTTTGGCATAAACCACCCAGTTGGTTTTGCGCAGCGGCGCGAGATGGGCGGCGAAGGTATCGGGGTCGGCCAGCTTTGCCAGTTTGCCGAAGAAGCGCAGCTTGCCTGCTTTGTGCAATCCGCTCAGCCCTTCGAGGAACAGGCGGCGGAACAAACGCGCGAGCACCTTTACCGGCAGGAAGAAGCCTGAGCGGCAGTTCTTCCAGCGCTTGCCATCGGACGACAATCCACCGCCCGGCACGATGATATGCACATGCGGGTGGTGCGTCATCGCGGATCCCCATGTATGCAGCACGCTCGTCATGCCAATCTTTGCACCAAGATGTTTTGGATCGGCTGCGATTGTCAGCAGAGTTTGCGCCGCCGCCTTGAACAGGAGGCCGTAGACCACCGCTTTGTTCTGGAAGGCAATGTCGGCGATTTGCGATGGCAGCGTGAAGACCACGTGGAAATACTCAATGGGCAACAAGTCTTCCATGCGCGCCTGCATCCAGTCCTGCGCCGCTGCACCTTGGCACTTCGGGCAATGCCGATTGCGGCACGAGTTGTAGGCGATGTGCTGGTGACTGCATTTGGTGCAAGCGGCAACATGCCCGCCAAGCACAGCGGTCCGGCAGCTCTCTATCGCCGACATCACTTTTAACTGCTGTAGGTTCAAGTGTCCGGCGTGGGCCAGGCGATAGGTAGCACCATGGGCGCGGAAGATGTCTGCGACCTCCAGCTTGAGGCGAGACATGGAAGCCTAGTTTAACCGGGTCCGGCCTCCCGCCGCACCAGCAGATCAAACGGGCTGGTGACACTCTGGATCGTCTTGGTTGCCACCTTGGTATAGATCGTCGTCGTTTCCAGCTTGGCATGGCCCAGAAGCACTTGGATCACCCGGATGTCGGTCCCACCCTCCAGCAGATGCGTGGCAAAGCTGTGCCGCAGAGTGTGGGGCGACACCTGCTTCTTGATCTCTGCAAAATCGCATGCGACCCCAAAGGCCCGATTGAACTGCCGCGTCGAGATTGGATCGATCCGGTTACGACCCGGGAACATCCAACCTCTCGGCCGCACTTCTCGGTAATAGTCGCGCAACAGGCTCAGAAGGTTCGGCGACAACATGACCTGCCGGTCCTTACGACCCTTACCTTGCTCAATCCGGATCAGCATCCGGTCGCTATCTATGTCGCCAACTTTGAGATGGGTGACCTCGCTGGCGCGCAGCCCGCCACCATAGGCCACGCTGAAGGCCGCGCGGTATCGTAACCCAGGCCCAGGTGCCGCTTCGATAATACGCGCGACTTCCTCGGCGCTGAGCACAACGGGGATCTTCTTAGCCGCCCGTTGATAGCGCATATGCCGCTTCATCTCGGGACGCGGGCACGTCGTCGCAAAGAAGAAACTCAACACTGTCAGCCGGTTGTTGAAGGTCGGTGCGCCAATGCCGCGCTCCTTCATATCGAGCTGGAACGCCCGCAGCTCTTCCGGTGTCGCGCTATCCGGCGCGTGACCCAGAAACCGCGTAAAATCCCGCATCCCTCGCAAATACATTGTCTGCGTTTTCGACTGCAGCCCTTTGATCCGCATATCTTCGAGAAATCGCTGGCGCAGTGCAGGTACATATTGGTCTGACATTGAAACCTCCTATCGTCAGATTGAGAAGGTCCCAATCGTCCAACAGAATCGTCAGTTCACAAAATCACGGCGCTTCGATCAGCGCGAAACCCTCGACACAAGCGCCAATACCGCGAGAGCGGTTTCGTCCTGTCTGTTCTTTCGGGACAAACGCGGGGCTTCACCGGCAAGCCAAATCGGGTGAAGCTGACAAACCGGAGCATCAAAATCCGCCGGACGTATTCCGGAAAGGCGGAAAAACAACTCTGGACGTGCTCGTAAAACTTTCAGTACGGCCATTCCGGCAAACTCCACTGCTTCGGTGAAGCTGGAATGGCAGAAATCTACCTATTGCGAAACAGGTCTTCTATCTTATGATCGATGGTACCGAGCGCCCTGTTCAGCGCCCCGGGACGCCGTCAAGGCGCAAGGCCAGGTATTCAGGAAAGAAGAAACGCCATACAGCGTCGCACCGGATCATTACCGACGACAGGAAAAGGATCCTGGCCGTTGGTCCTGCACAGCCCGGGCGAAAGCACGACAGGCGGATATATGATGAAGCGCGCGTGGACAAGCCCCCCGGTGTGCCTGTCCCGGGCGATCCCGGTTATCCCGGAGCGTCGCTGGAAGTCCCGCTCAAAGCCTCAAGGAACCATCCCCTTGCCAAAGAGCGGAAAAGCTGCAACACATGGCACGCAAAGCTGCGCATCGGCGCAGAGCATGGAATTTGCCGCATGAAAAAGTTCGGGATTTTTGCCGATACCCATCGCAATAATGGCCAGGCGGATATGATCGCAAGGAATGTAGCGGCCTTGGCAAACCTGAATTTGAAAACAGCCTGACCAAATGGGCAGGGATACCTCCGTTCAAAAACAACCGCCCTTATTGCGAATCGAGTCTATTGGAAAACGCTTGTGTACCGACATTGGTGAACTGGCAGCGAACGACACGTTAGGTCCTGCGGATTCAGCGGATCGCCCAACACAGGCTTCAAATTTCCCGGCTGAGGTCTGGTGTTGCAAAGTCTTTCCTGGGCGTTTGTTGAGTTGTCGGGCCACAGCACTGATCCTGGCCGAACTAACGCGTCGTCAAGCCTCGGAGAGATCCTTTGTAAGTGATCCCAGTTTGATCCGCTGGATTTTGCCAGATGGCCCCTTTGGCAATTCCTCGAGGATAAAGACGGTGTCGGGTGATTTGAAGTTTCCAAGCCTTTCGCGGCAAATTCCGACCAGTTGTTCCGGGCCTAATTGTGAGCCGTCCTTCAGCTTTACAGCCGCTTCCACCCGTTCGCCATAGGTTGGACAGGGGCGGGCAAAGGCGGCGGCCTCGACCACATCGGGATGCGAATAAAGGGCTTCGTCAATCTCGCGCGGGGCAATGTTTTCGCCACCTTTGATAATAAGCTCTTTCAGGCGCCCGGTGACAAAGATGTATCCATCCTTATCAACGTGTCCCAGATCGCCCGTGCGCAACCAGCCATCCGGTGTAAAACTCGCTTGGGTCACCTCGGGATTTTTCAGATATCCGCGCATGACATTTGGCCCCCGGATTGCGATCTCTCCTTGAGTATCTGGCGGCAGTGGCGTGAGGTTTGGCGCCAGGATACAGGCTTCATTGCCAAAAGCCTTTCCGGGTGAGCCAATCTTGCGAATGCCGGGTGGCAACGGGTTTGACAGGATTTGCGCCGCAGTTTCGGTCAATCCCATGGTTTCGACAATTGGTACGTTGAAACGGCTTTCAAACGCGGTTTGAACATCAGGGGCCAGAGGCGCACTGGCCGAGCGCCCAAAACGCAGCCGTGCGCGAGTGTCGCAATCAGGTGTTACGTCTGAATGCAGCAGGTGTGAGATAATCGTTGGCACGACCGAAAACCATGACACGCGGGCTTCGGCGCATTGATCCCAGAATTTGCTGGCTGAGAATTTGTCGGCAACAGCCAATGAGCCGCCAGAAATCAAGGTACTCAGCACGGACACGCATAGCCCGTTAATGTGATAGATCGGCAAGACACAAAGGCCGCGATCCTGCACGGTCAGTTCATGCGCCACGGTAGGAGTCCAACCGCCCGCCAGTAGGTTTGCATGGGAATGCATCACACCCTTGGGCCGCCCTGTTGTGCCTGACGTGTACATCAACAAAGCGTCATCTTCGGCTGTGAGCGGGTGCAGTGGCGTCGCGCCGGGGTCTGCGCCATCGCGTATCACTTCGATCCCATCAGGGCGTGCGTTATCAAACAAATCTCTTTGAGTGTCACCAACCAGCGCAACACTGGCTTCGCAATGCTCCAGAGCGTAGTGGATCGCGTCATTCCCGGCAACAAGATTGATCACCGTGGCGCAGAACCCGCCGTAAAGGACACCGTAGAAACTCACAATGGCGTCCCGTCCGTTGGGCTGGAGGATTGCCACGGGTGCCCCCTTTGCCAACCCCTGTGCCGTCAACCGCCGTGCAAGGATACTTGCTTGATCGGCCAGTTCGGCCCATGCAAGAGGAGGAGCTCCATCGAAGAAAAGATATGCCACCTCTTCGCCATTGGCCTTAGCGCGATGATCCAGCCAATCGCGGACGGTGCCATCTGGCGGTGTGTCGGAATGCATGCTCATTGACCGGCTGCCCCCCAGTAATCCGCAAAAATGTCTTCGACCGCAGGTTCATTGGGCACGATTTCACGGATGATTTTCGTGCTCTGAATAAAGTGTTTCCAGTGCAAGTTGTCATCAATGGCGTTTCCACCCCAGCTGCCGCAGCCCATTGAGAGCGAGAACGGCATGCCATTGGTGAATGAACCGCCAGTGGCAAAGGTATGGGCCTGGTTGACGATCACCCGGCAGGTCGGCATCGCACGGCCCAATTCGACCGCCCGCTCATCCAGCGCCGTATGAATGCCCAGCGAATGGCCTGCGCCCTGATAGTCCAGAATACGGGTGGCGATCTTGCGCGCCTCGTCATAGTCGGCAGCGCGATAGAGCGCTGCAACGCGGCTGAGTTTTTCACCTGACAGCGGGTGATCTGCGCCAATGCCTGCGGTTTCCACCGCCAGGAATTTGGTGTCTTTCGGCACCTGACCGCTCATACCCAGTGCCGCGATCATCTTGTCGGCGTCCTGCGCAATGACCGAGCGGTTGAGATGCCCGTCCGGCCACAGCCTGGCGACGATCGTTGTTTCATCCTGCACAAGCGCACCGCCTTCTTTTGCCAGTGCATCAACAAAATCGTCATAGACAGCGTCCACCACGATCATTGAGTTTTCCGACGAACAGGAAGTGGCATTGTCAAAGGTTTTCGAGGCCGTGATCTTGGCTGCAGCAGCAGCAAGATCGGCGGTTTCATCAATGATCGTGGTCACATTGCCTGCCCCGACAGCCACGGCTGGTGTGCCGCAGGTCTGTGCGCGGTGCACGTTGTTCTGGCTGCCGGTACATACCACGCGATCTGACAGTTCCATCATGGCTTGGGTCTTGGCCTTGGAGCCGGGGGCCGGGATCATCTGCACCAGATCATGATCCAGCCGGATCTTGTCGAACTCCGCATGAATGTAGCCCAGCAGACGTTCGCAGCTGGCAACGCCTTTGGGCGAGGGGGCAACCACAACTGCGTTCCCGCATTTTAACGCATTGATGATGTTGTTTGCAGGCGTCGCCGCCGGGTTGGTCGAGGGCACGACGGCCCCCACCACGCCCACAGGACGGGCAATTTCGGTGATGCCGGTTGCGGGGTCGTCGGATAGTATCCCGCAAGTCTGCACGCCTTTGATGTCGCGCATCAGGCCTAGGGTCTTACGGTGGTTCTTGGTGATTTTGTCGGGCATATTGCCCAGGCCGGTTGTTTCGACGGCCAATTCAGCCAGCGCCTGGTTACGGCCAGGCTCCATGATGGCCCAGGCGGCGGCGGCGGCGCGGTCATAGCGTTCCTGCGTGGCACCAGCCTCATAGGCCTTTTGCGCCAGCCGCGCGCGGCTCATGATCATCTCCACCTGGGCAATATCATCATGTGCATTCATAACGCTTATCCTTCTGAGATGGGCAGGGCGACCATCGCCCTGCCCAATGGGTTGACCGTCAAAGACCGGCCAACAGCTCCTTGAGCGTGGCTTCGCGTGCTGCCCACATCTCGATGACCTCATCGCGGGTCATGATGTGCATGGGCGAGCCGCCAGCCTCCATCTTTTTGGCAACACGGCTGTTCTTGAACATTTCGGGGACCGAAGCGGCGAGCGTGTCGATCACCTCCTGAGGGGTGCCTTTGGGCACCATAATACCGCGGAAGTTCACGCTGGCATTGTCGATGTCATAGCCCTGTTCCTTGAGCGTTGGCACATCCGGCAGGAAGGTATTGCGCTCAAGATCAAAGACACCAAGGATTTTGACATTGCCGGCTGCTTGCGCGCGGAACGCGTCTGATAGGTTGTTCACGCCGCCCATCACTTCACCACCGATCACGGCTTTCATCGCTGCGGCACCGCCACCTTTGGTGGGGATGTAAGCCATCTTCACGCCCGCTGCTTTTTCCAACTGCAGTGCGGCAATGTGGTGGCCAACAAAGAGGCCTGCACCAGAGAAGGTCAGCTTGCCAGGGTTCTCCTTGGCAAAACTCACCACGTCCTCCATCGAATTCATCGGGCTGTCTGCGGCCACGACAAATACGGCCGGGTCTGCACCCCAGTTGGCGATAGGCTCAAAGCTGTCTGTTGAATATTGCACACCACCTTTGATCGATTGGGCGATGAAGTGCGGTACATTGTAAGCGCCCAGTGTATAGCCATCGGCATCTGCCTGCGTGGCGAACCAGTTCCAGCCAACACGGCCCCCGGCACCCGGCTTGTTGATGATCGCGATGGGCATACCCAGCGCGTCTTCATTGCCCGCAGTCATGGTGACGATGCGCGCCTGAAAGTCAGTCGCGCCGCCTGCGCCGTAGCTGACCATCATCATAACGGGGCGGTCCGGATACTCATCAGCAATGGCCGCGCCTCCCGTTAGGGCTGTGAGGGCGAATGCTATCCCTGCAACAAGTCTCTTCATGGTTATGTCCTCCCTTGGATCATGTCGTTTGTTTTTGGTTATTCAGAATAGGATCTCTGCAGGTGTGTAGACTTTGAGTAGCTTGGCAAAGAGCCCGTACATGACCGCCAGAAAACCGGCGGTGATGATACTGCGCTTGATCCAGCTGCGCATCTCGCGATGAGGCGCCGGATCATAGTGTCAATCGCAGAGTAAAATGGGTCCATGTCGCGGCGTAAAAATGGGCCACTTCGGTTGATGTTTTTGTGGCGCTTTTGCACGCGTGCTCGTCACAAAGCTGAAGCGTGCCAAAGCGCATGCTGGCCATAAGGCCAGCATTATTCTGACTGTGATTGCGGGCTGGTTATTTTCGGTTGTTGCGACTGTGTTTGAGCCGATAGCTTTCGCCATTCATCTCGAGGATGTGGACGTGATGGGTTAAACGATCGAGTAGCGCACCGGTCAGCCGCTCAGAGCCAAAGACTTCAGTCCATTCATCGAAGGGCAGGTTCGAGGTTATGATGATGGAGCCGCGTTCATAGCATTGGGATATGACCTCGAAGAGCAGCTCTGCGCCAGATTTGCTGAGCGGTACGAAGCCCAGTTCATCAATGATCAACAGGTTCTGGCTGGTCAGTTGCTTTTGAAGGCGCTGCAATCTCCGCTCATCTTGAGCCTCGATCAGATCATGGACTAATGCCGCAGCCGTTGTGAAGCGCACCTTCAGTCCTCTTTGACATGCAGCCAGCCCAAGTCCCAGGGCGATGTGTGTCTTGCCCGTGCCTGACGGGCCGAGCGCGATGATGTTCTCCCTGCGATTAACGTAATCGCATCGTGCCAGATCCATCGTCAGGGGCTTGTTCAAGCTTGGCATGATCTTGAAGTCAAAGCTATCCAAGCTCTTGGTGCTGGGGAACTTCGCCGCTTTGATGCGCCGTTCAATCATCCGGCGTTCGCGGTCGATCAATTCCATCTCACACAGCCGCGCCAGATAGTGGATGTGATCTTTGTTCTCTGCAGCACAGAGCTGCGCCTGTTTGGCATACTCGCCTTGGAACGTTGGCAGTCGCAGTTGTTTAAGATGATGCCGTAGAAGAATCCGAGGGGCTTCGGTCATGCCGCGGTCCTTCCCATCAAGCTCATGTAACTGGATGGGCGTGTTGTGCCGACATTGGCCTTGGGCAAGTATGGATAGAAGTCCAAATCCAATCGTGGTGGCCGCTTCTCAACCCGACACAGTACAAGGTGTTTTACGGCGTCATAGCCAATTGCACCCATATCTATTGCCTGCTGGATTGCGCCTTGCACAACATCCATTTCGAAGGTCTCCAAAAGGCGCAAGACTTGAACGTATTCTCGCTTGCCCGGCTTACCCATTCTGGCTTCAAGCAGTCGGTGCAGCGTGGCAAATACATCTGGCAAATGCCAACCCTGCAAAGGCGCGGCCTGATCCAGGGCACCCACCTTTTGTTCAAGCAGGGGCAAAAAGTGCAATGGGTCAAAGACCATATCCGCTGATGTGTAGGATCGTTTGTGCCGCGCAATAATCTCATTGCCGCAGCCGATGATAACCTCATGCACAAACCCACGCACATGAACATCGTGGTGCGCATAGGCTACTGGCACCGAGTAATCATTGCTGCGATAGCGCACCATTGAGATCGACGTTGCACGCGTGCTGACGTGATCGCAGGCTTCATATTCTGCGACGGGCAATCCCATCAGAGCATCCAAATCCGACATCAGGCGTGCGCCTATGGTTTGGGTGTGACCCCGCAACGTATCGTCCTGACGTGCTAAACACTTCTCTTCCAAATGTGCGTTCAGATCATCAAAGCTGTCATAGCGAGGTGCGGGAACCATGAAGTTGCGGCGGGTGTATCCAACCATGCCCTCAACGTTGCCTTTATCGTTCCCTCGCGCGGGTCTGCCAAACTTGTCATCAAACAAGTAATGCGACTGCAGTTCCGTAAACCGACGTGTGCGGATGCGCGTCTTATCCCCGAGTATCCGAGCCACGGCGATCTTGGTATTGTCGTAGAGAATGGATTGCGGAATGCCGCCAAAGAATGCAAAGGCGGACACATGGCCATCGCAAAACGCCTCGGTTGTCTCAGCTGGATATCCCTTCACAAACACCGCATCAGAATGTGGCAAGCTCATCACGAAGAAGTGGATCTTGCATTCCACGCCACCGATCACGCCCAGCGTCTCACCAAAATCAACCTGCGCATGGCCCGGCCGATGCGACAACGGCACAAACACCTCTTTGGTGCGCCGTTTTTGCTCGCGCACGTAATAGGTCACCGTGGTCAGGCTGCCGGCATATCCATGCTCATCGCGCAGCCGTTCAAAGATGCGCTTGGCCGTGTGTCGCTGCTTTTTGATCAGGGCTTTGTCTGTGCGCAGTATCTCATCGACCACACCAACATAACCATCAAGCGTTGGCCGCCGAGGCGCTTCCGACCGACGATACCCAGGCGGAAGTTCATGGCGCAGCATCTTCGCGATCGTCTTACGATCTTTGTTCTCTAATCTGTCAATGCGTGTTTCCTGAGTTTCCTGCTTTTGATGTCAGAGGTTGCCTTTGTTCTCTTCGAACTCTGAGGTTCATGATGGGGTTGGCTGGGTGTGGGTCGGCAATGTTGAAACCGCAATCATACCGTTGGTCTTGGCTGTTGCTACAGAATCGGCGCCGTGTCTCACGCCCTCCCTCGGGCATCGTCCCAGATGGGAACTTTGATTTAGGAATCCTCGTTGTCGCCTCGTAAGCCTTACGCGGACTGGAAGTCAGTTTTGTCTCGCATAATGGCATGAAGTATGATTGCCAGACGACGCGCCAGAGCCACTCGGGCCTTTCTCATCGTTGAGCGCGCACCGATTGCGAGGGCCCATGTCTTCAATTTGAGCGGAGCGGCATACCGCGTCAGCATCACATTGGCGGCCTCATAGAGAAGCGTTCTGACGCGCACGTCGCCCCGCTTTGAGATGCTGCCCGTGTAGTCGATTTCACCAGATTGATGCCGTCGCGGCACCAGTCCAAGATACGCCCCCACATCACGCGATTTCCTGAAACGCGACGGATCATCAATTGCTGCGGCAAAGGCCAATGCTGTGATCGGACCGACCCCTGGTACCGTCATAAGGCGCTGGCAGACTTCGGATTTGCGGGTCATCTTTTTGATGTCGCCATCAATGGCTGCAACCGCCGCGAGGATTGCTTCGCGTGCTGCGAACAGTCCGCAAATTGCGGCATGGAGGCCAGGCACTCCATCGCTAACTTTTAGCGCCGCGTTTTTGAATGCCGGAGACAAAGCTCGTGGCAGCCGCACGCCGAAGACGACGACCAGACCGCGGATCTGATTGTCGAGCGTCACACGCTGTCCGACCAGCTTCTTGCGGGCTGCGATCAGCGACCGGATTGCGTGCGCTGACAGTGATTTGACATGGGTCGGCTTGTAGAATCCCGTCCGCGCCAGGTGTGCCAAACCGCGGGCATCATTGCGGTCCGTCTTGTGGCCGGCCAGAGATTTAAGGGCCTGATATGCTTGCCTGCTCTCGATGCAAACAACCGGGACACCAAGCTCCGTCAGCCCATGGTAAAGCATTGGTGCCATCCGTCCCGTTTCAAATACAACTTTGGCACATGGTGGTCCAGAAGCGAGGAAGTCAGCGATCGCTTTTGGTGTTGAGCTCGCTTTTCCTTCACGAATAAGGGCCCCTTCACGATCCAGAATGCAGATATGCGTCTCTTCCATGGACACATCCAAACCAGCAAAATATTCCATTGGTCAGTCTCCTTTTCAATTGCATGTGCATCCAGAATAACAGGGGTAACTGAGTGCTGATCCTGATTACGCCATGTTGAAAAACCGCGCCGCTTCTCGGCCAGACATACCGTCCTTCAAACAAGCACGGCGCACACGACTATAAATATCCACAGAATACATCTCCCGCCCTCCGAATAAACGAAGGGCACAAACTGGCGGACTTTTACTCCGCTACAACTGCGATATGCAGCCGCTTCTGTGGCCCAATATTGCTCCGCGTTTTACACTGCGATCTACGACTATCCGGCGCTCCACAACGAGAAACCGAAGCCTTTCAAATGGACCAGGAGCGCCAAGGATATCCTCACCCGAGAACGCCGCGCACTCGACACGCTGGATGAAATCCGCGGAAATAGGTAAGAAGTGTCAGACTCTGAACACTAGCGAATTGAAAACCATTTGCATGGGGGTGACCAGTGGATACTTGCTAACATCATGTAGCTCGACTGCTTCATTGAAACGTTCAAGTGCGCTGGCAATCAGTGGCTTCACCCGGTTGAGGCGCTCAAGAACTGTTTCGGCTGGGCTCAAACGCTCGCGCAGAATTCTGCGCACTTCGAAGCGGTACACCATTCCCAATGCATGTCGATGAATGGAGTTGCTTGGATCTAGTTTAATTGCATTTTTGATCGCAATTTCTGCTTCGTCGAACGTACCACTGTAATCGGCGGAGCAATACTCGGCCAGGGTAGCGGCGTCGTTGTGTTGTCGCGGGCGGCGTAAAAGTCGTCCACTTTTGCCCTTTCGTTTGATGGGAGGGCCGGGGGATTTTCACCGTGGAATTGTATTTGAAGGTGCGTCGGGCTCATTTTCAGGATGGGTTGAGCGGGCGTCGGATTGCCCGGGATTTTGGGATTGGCCGAGACAGTGTGCGAAGATGTTGGCCTATTCGGAGCCACCGGGGTATCGGCGGACAGCGCCGATTAGGCGCCCGAAGCTGGATGCGTTCACCTGCCAGATCGACCAATGGCTTACTGAGGACAAAGCGCGTCCGCGCAAGCAGCGCCACACCGCAAAGCGTATCTTTGAGAGGCTGCGCGACGAGTGCGGCTTTGATGGCGGATACACAATCGTCAAAGACTGCGTCCGGGCCAGGAAGCGCTCTGGCAAAGAGATGTTCGTGCCGCTCAGCCATCCGCCCGGGCATGCGCAGGCGGATTTTGGTGAAGCGCCTGTCGTGATTGGCGGCGTTGAGCGGAAGGCGCACTTCTTCGCCTTTGATCTGCCGCAGAGCGATGCGTGTTTTATCCGGGCCTATCCTGCGGCAACCACCGAGGCCTGGCTGGATGGGCATGTGCATGCCTTTGCTTTCTTTGGGGCGGTTCCCCTGTCGATCCTCCATGACAATGACCGCTGCCTGGTGGCGCGGATCCTGCCGGACGGCACCCGGCAAAGAACCCAACGGTTCAGCGCAATGCTGTCGCATTATGTGGTCCGGGATCGCTACGGCCGTCCCGGCAAGGGGAACGACAAGGGAGCGGTCGAGGGGTTGGTCGGCTACGGGCGGCGCGACTTCATGGTGCCGATCCCGTCCTTTCCGGACCGGGATGCGTTCAACGCTCACCTGGAAGAGCAATGCCGCAAACGGCAGGACGATGTCCTGCGCGGACACAAGGCCAGCATCGGCGAACGGCTGCAAGCCGATCCGGCGGCAATGCAGGATTTGCCCGGCGCACCCTTCGAGGCCTGTGAGTTGCAAAGTGGCCAGGTCACATCGACATCGGTGCTGCGGTATCGCGGTAACGACTACTCGGTACCGGTCGCATATGGCCACCGCGCGGTCTGGATCAAGGGCTTCGTGATCCGCGTCGTTATCGGTTGCGCCACTGAGGTGATCGCCGATCATCCCCGCTCTTATGACAGCGGTGACATGGTGTTCGACCCGCTGCATTACCTGCCGCTGATCGAGCGCAGGATCATGTCCTTCGATCAGGCTGCGCCCTTGCAGGGTTGGGAACTGCCTGACGCCTTCGCCACGCTCCGGCGCTTGCTGGAAGCCCGGCAGGGCAAGGCGGGCAAAAGGGAGTATGTCCAGGTCCTGCGCCTGTCGGAACGGTTCGAGCTGGAGGTGCTGCATCTTGCCGTCAAAGACGCCCTGCGAATGGGGGCGGTCAGCTTCGATGCGATCAAGCACCTCGTCCTGTGCCGCGTCGAGCGAAGGCCCCCGAGGTTGGATTTGGATGTCTATCCGTTCCTGCCCGGAACCAACATCGCCACCACCTCGGCTTCTTCCTGTATGAGCCTTCTGTCAGGAGGTGACGCATGACGGATGCACCCGAACTGCCGCTGACACACCACCTCAAGACTCTGCGCCTGCCCACCTTCCTGCGCGAGCATGACAAGCAAGCGCGCATTTGTGCGGCGGAAGGCCTGGATCATGTGCGCTATCCAGCCCGGCTGACCGAGCTGGAACCAATCGATCGGGAGAGGCGCATGGTCGGACGCCGGATCAAGTCGGCAAAGTTTCCAACCGTCAAAAGCCTCGACAGCTTCGACTTTACGGCCATCCCCGGTCTGAACAAGATGATGGTGCTGGAACTGGCGCGCTGTGAATGGATCGAGCGCAGGGAGAACGTCATCGCGCTCGGCCCGTCGGGAACCGGCAAAACCCATGTCGCTCTCGGGTTGGGGCTGACCGCCTGCCAGAAAGGGTTGCCTGTCGCCTTCGTAACCGCCGCAGCTCTCGTGCACGGGATGATGGAGGCCCGCGACGAGAAACGCCTCCTGCAGCTTAAGCGCAAACTGGCCAAGGTCAAACTGCTGATCATCGACGAGCCGGGCTTCGTCCCCTTGAGCAAAACCGGCGCCGAGCTTCTGTTCGAGCTGATCTCTCAGCGCTGCGAGCGTGGCTCAACCCTGATCACATCGAACCTGCCCTTCGAGGAATGGACCGAGACATTCGGCACCGAACGCTTGACCGGCGCGCTCCCGGACCGGCTGACACATCACGTCAACATCCTCGAGATGAACGGCGAAAGCTACCGCCTCAATCAGAGCCGCGCACGTATTGCCAACCCTTCAACCTGACAACTGAACAATCGGCCTGACGGCCAATGCGCCTTGGAACGTGCTTGCTGATTGGTGGCCACACGCCCCAAGGCGCACTCCACAAACTGGCCGACTTTTGCTCCGCCCCAGTGGCCGGATTTTACTCCGCCGTTGACACCAGTGCTGCTCCACAGACAGGGGGACGCCAGTGACATGCACGTCGAATTCTGCCGCGAGCGTCAGGGCCATGCCGCCCCAGCCGCAACCGATATCGAGCACGCGCTGACCCGCAGTGAGGTTCAGTTTGGCGGCGATATGGCGCTTTTCAGCGAGTTGCGCCTCATCAAGGGTCGCCTTGGGATCGGCGAAATATGCGCAGGAATATTGCCGGTCCGCATCAAGGAACATGTCATAAAGCGCCTCAGACAGATCATAGTGATGCGCCACGTTTTGTCGCGCTTTGCCGACCGGATTGCGCAGGGTGAGGCGACGTTTGACCCCGAGCAGATGGCGGACGATGCGAAATACGCCGCCCGTGCCCTGTTCACGGTTGTGCAGGGCGAGCTTGAACAGCGCCTCGAGATCGTCGTCTTCAACGGTCAAACCGCCGGAGACATAGCCCTCCCCCAATGCCATTTCCGCGTTGCGCACGATGGCTTTCTGGATGGCCCCGGTATTTAAAGATATGTGCACAGGCGTGCCGCTGCCATCGCCATAGGTGACAATGGTTCCGTCGGGCCGCGTGACTTCCAGCTGACCTTGCCGAAAAAAGCCGCGCATAATGATGTCGAGCGCTCGTGTCCAGAATGTCAAAGTTCTACCCCACCAGAATCTCACCCACCGTCCCCAGGCGGCCTGCCGGTTGATGCCAGGATCGCCTGATCTTCCCTGCTGATCAGGTGTTTTTGGGTCCCCGACGGTGCCTTCGTGCGCCAGGACGTCCGAATGTGCGCGAACCGGGCCGCAAACTCGCATCACTCGAGTCCCGCAGCGACGTTTTTCAACGCGACGGACAGATCGGTCAAGCCGGTTTCGTTCGCGGCGGGACAGTTTCAGCGTCATGCATATGTCGGCGGAGATCGAAGGCGGCGGATCGCGGCGAGGATGGTGCGCACCATTTGGCCAGTGACGGCGACCTCCGCCAGATGGAAGGTGATGGTGCAGGCGTGGCGCAGGACGCGGGCACCGATCCTGATGAGCCTGGGCTGAAGGCTGGTTGGCGACCGGTTTGCCCGGACTGGGGGTCCATCCCAACAAAGGTACGAAACGCGACATAGGATTATGGCTGATCTCTAACGCGCATGATTGTTTGCCTGCTGGTTTCGAATTCGCGCGCGATTGCTGAGATTGCCTCGCCGTTTCTGATTTTTTTCTTCACATCATCTTGTTGATCCCCTCCCATGGCCGACGCGTCAGGATTGACTGCCTTCGCCGGTATTGCCATGTGTGGACGGTTCCTGTTTTGCAAGGTTTTTTTGACGCCGTGATCATAGCGGGTTGCGGTCATGTGTCCGGCCTGTTTTTGCGGCAATAAGGCCGCTGGCCCTGATGAAGTCCGCGTGCCAGTTCCCTATCAAGTTGCCGGACTACTTGTATCCTGGCAATACCTCGGGGTGTTCTGACTGCGGCTTGCTTTGATCATCATCACGTCTATTGCCCTTGCATCCTGAAGCGCAGTTTTGCTGCTCGGTCTTCCGAGCGCGCTTATGTGGCTTGGTACGTTCCTCCTCTTGCCAGGAGCGCCCATACGATCCGCGCAGTTTTGTTGGCCATTGCGACACTAACCAATCGCGGTGCCTTGCGTTCCAGCAGGCTGCGGATCCAGGCAGCGGTGCGGGTTTGTGTATCAGCAACATGCCTGAGAATGGCCGTTGCCCCAACCACCAGGAGTTTGCGCAAATAACCATCACCCATCTTGGTAATCCGCCCCAACCGCTCTTTTCCGCCCGAAGAGTTTTGCCGGGGGACCAGCCCGAGAAAGGCTGCGAACTGGCGTCCGGACCGGAATTGCGAAGGGTCCGTGACAGAAGCTGCCAGGGCTGTCGCTGTCAGCACGCCAACTCCTGGAATGGTTGCCAGGCGCTGACTGGTATCGTTCTGGCGGTGCCACACAAGGATCTCACTATCAAGTGCGCGGATCTGCTGGTTCAGGTTTGCGCGCTGATCGGCCAGGCTCAGCAAAGCGGTTCTCGCTATTTGTGGGATGTCTTCATTGGCACCCTCTTCAAGCTGTAGCAGCAATCGGGAAATATTTTCTGGCCTTTGAGGCGCAATGATCCCCAGCTCAGCCATGTGGGCGCGCAGCGCATTTATCAGCATCGTGCGTTGCCGTACCAGAAGATCGCGCGCCCGATGCAGCATCATAACTGCCTGCTGATCCACGCTCTTTATGGCCACAAAATGCATGTTCGGGCGCGTAACAGCCTCACAGATCGCCTCAGCATCCGCCGCATCATTCTTTTGTCGCTTCACGTATGGTTTTACATAGGCGGGAGGGATGAGCTTCACCTCGTGGCCGAGTGCTGTGATCTCACGCGACCAATGGTGGGACGTCGCACAGGCTTCAATGCCGATCAGGCAAGGTGGCAATTTAGCCAGAGTATCCAGGACTGCGTTCCGGCGAAGCTTCTTCTGTAGAACGGTTTGGTCCTGTCGCATCGATCCCGTGAAACTGGAAAACTGACTTTGCAATGTCGATCCCTATCGTTGTAATTTCCATCTGGGCGGTTCCTTTCAAAGCTGGTTCATACCCCAGCACTTTGGCACATTGCGATGCCGGTGGGTGGAACCGTCCAACTCATCAAGTTGTTCGGTGGTTATGATCAGGTTAGACTGATCCTATGAGCATCCCAACCATTATGCCGCGCCTAAAAGGCTTCCGCTATCCGCGTGAGATCATTGCGTACGCTGTTTGGGCGTACCACCGGTTCGCGCCGAGCACGGCTGATGTTGAGGACTTGTTGGCTGCGCGGGGTATTATTGTCAGCCGGGAAACGGTCCGACTGTGGGTCAATCGCTTTGGTCAACACTTTGCAGATTGCATCCGCCGGGATCGACCGCGACCGAACGACAAGTGGCACATGGATGAAGTCGTAATCACGATCCGTGGCAAGAGGCACTGGCTGTGGCGCGCAATCGACGCAAATGGAGATGTTCTTGATATTCCTGTACAAACGCGTCGGAATTCCAAAGCGGCGAAGCGGTTTTTTCAACGATTGGTTGCCCGGTTCGGCGAACCAGGGGTCGTCATCACCGACAAATTGCGCAGCTGCATCAAGCCGATCAAAACACTGGCCCCGGACGCTGACCATCGCGCCCACAAAGGCCTCGACAACGCGATCGAAGTATCGCACCGGCCGACCCGCAAACGGGAGAAGATATTCGGGCGGTTCAAATCCCACCGACAAGCTCAGAGGTTTCTGTCTGCGCATGACCGGATCAACCTGATTTTCCGTCCCCGCCGCTATCAACTCACCGCAACCTCATACCGCCACGCCCGCAGCGATGCGTTCAGCCTCTGGGCCGATTACACCGCCGAAATGGCGGCATAACCCTGCCTTTTCTAATGCCTCACAAGCGACCGCCAACAACTTGGCAATACCGGTGTGGCTCCTGAAAACTGCGTTTTTTCGCATCGACAGCATAAAAATACAGCTTTCCAAAAGGGTGCGCTACCATCACCAGCCCCTCAAGAATAATTTGGGTTAAGCCGTAGTGTATGAAACTGCTGCATAATAACTTTTTGCATAGGTCGCGATGAGGGCTTTCTTATCAGTTCCGCTGACAATCCTCCTAGCCCGGATAATTCATGAAGCCTGTTTTGTCTGTGCCTGGCTGTTGGTTTCCGCGCCTGTTTTTTCGGGAGCGCGCGCGTAGTTGGCGTCCGGTTTTTTACGGCGGACGGCGATGTTATCCGGGGCTTTTCAAGTTGATGTTTCAGAGTGGGCGGGGCGCGATGGCTGCTTCATGTCGGGTGTGGCGGGGCAAGTGCATCGAACAGGAGGCGGATGAGGCTCTGGCGTGGACATGAGGCCGGCAGCGTCATAATGATCCGGGTCTTCTTCTCCACGATGGTCGCGGTCGGTTTGACCAGGTGCAACCGCACCGTATCGAACCGGGCTTGCCGCCATGGGGAGCGTTTTGGACAGGCCGCCCGCAACGTCCACCACAGCCAGCAGGCGCAGCCGTGCAGCATGAGCCGCATCCGGTTGGCGCTGGCCTTTGAGCACGACGTGCGGTCGGAAGCGAGATGGCTCTTCCAGCCCTTGATGTGGGTCTCGGCCTGACCGCGTGCGCAGGAGAGTTTCCCGTAAAGGTGCTTGCCACGCCTGCCCATCGGATTGGTCACGATGAAGCGCGTGTCACGCCCCATGGGTCCAACCTCGACCCGGGCGATGACGCGGCGCTCTTTTGACCATGATCGGGCCGCATGGGAGAATGACTTGAACCGGCGCGGTTTCTCGCTTTTGCGCGCATAGCGATCTGCCGTGGAGGCCTCCAGAGTCTGCACATGCTCCCGCAGGCGCGCGTTCCTTGACAAGCCAGGCACATAGGGGAGCCCCAGGGTGTCACACAGGTCCAGAACCTCCGGGGTGCCGTAATGGCTGTCAGCCCGCAGCGGGATCCTGGTCGTGGGCCAATGACGGCGGATTTGCCGGATCAGGCGTCGGATGTGTGCCGCGGCCTCTTTGCCCGTCGGGCGCCGTGCCGGGCGCAACACTGCACCCACGAGACGCCCTTCGCCATCGAATACCACAATCGGCTGGAAGCCGTATTCATCGTAACAGGCGTTGAACAGGCGCAGCTGCCGGTGGGCGTGGACGGTGTCGAAAGTGTCATCAATGTCGAGCACGATTTGTCGGGGAGCGCGCACAAACGAGGCGCAGTAAAAACGCACCATCCCATGCGCCATCCGGATAAGCGCCCGCATGTCTGCCAGGTTCTCCGTCCGCGGGATCGCAGGCTGGGAGCACAGCGCTCCGCCGGTCTCGGGGGCACGCTCCGGCGCGAGCTTAAAGCTCGGGTCATGGCGCAGATCACCCGCATCGTTACCGTCCTCATATCCAGCCGCGATCATCATGATCCGGAACCGGATGATCTCTTCCAGGCTGTGCCGCACCTTGCCCGGTGCCCGCAGATCGGTGAGACACGATGCAATAGGACCAGCCGGATCGGTCCGGCGCTCGACCTCTCGCAAGAGCATCAGACCAGCATCGGAGCTCATCTGCGCGCCGTCAAAATCGAGCAACACGGGCTTGCCGTTCAGGGGTGACAAAGAGGGACGCGGAAAGGCAGGATTTGGCATGGTGAGGGGGCGTGCTCCGGAAAATGGAATTTTTGGCGGCAGAAGCCGAAAAATACCAAATTCCAATAGCTTACACCACCCTCAGCATATCGTCATGAATTATCCGGGCTAAACGGAGAGGTCTTCTACTCGTTACGGGAAGCCCAGATCATCATCGAAGGCTGGAGAAAACACTACAACACAAAACGACCCCACAGTGCATTGGGCTACCGCCCACCGGCCCCGGAAACCATCGTCCCGTTGCAACCCAGGCCAATCATGCACTAACATTCAAACTGGACCACTCAAGTGGGGCTGATCAAGACTCCTCAGGATGATGGAGCCTCAGGAATCCATTTATCAGGAATTGTCAAAATCCAGACCCACCGGCCTGCCGTCCTCGGGTCATCATCAAATCTCCTCACATCGCGCCGACAAAGCGCCAGCGTCGCGCAACGCTCGCAGATCAGATCAGGACAAATAAGAGGGGGTTCCCTTGATGCTTACGAAAATCGGTCGCGCAAGCGTGGCTTCCGCTGTCGGGTATCATAAACCATTAGGATGGTGAGAATTTCTTTTGCCTCATCTAGATCGTAGATGAAGGTGAATGGTGACTTATCAATAGAAAGGTCTCGCAGGCCACGCAGGAAATCACTTGGGTGACCTGCTTTTGGCTGCTCTTTCAGCAGAGCCAGTGCTTTCTTAAAACGCCTTTCAGCGTTTTCCTGTCCTTCAGGAAAACGTTCCTGATAATATTCATTGAACCATAAATAGATCCTCGCTCGTGCGAGGGTGAAATCTAATCTTCATGACTGGCAGTTTCAGTCGAAGATATCAGGTGTCGGCATCGGCTTCCGTGAATCGCTAGCAAGCGAACTAAACCAATCCGCCATTTTTTCTTCCGAAACAAAAGCTTCGCTGTTCATCCTCGATTGCAAAACGGCACGCACAGCCTCATCGCTACGGCGCTCTTGAAGTTCGTCAAACGAGGGTTGTGGTACTGCCATAATCTTGCTCATCTTCTTATTTTGCGGAGTAATC
>CBDBLS010000064.1:0-17012 GCA_965207105.1 Roseovarius sp.
GTAACCTGAGCGGATTGTTTCCCGGCGCATTGTTGTAACTGATCAGCTCGTCTCGCCATGAATTTCCGGTGTCAGCCGTACTGTCTGGGTGGGCGTAGACACAGGACGTGTCGGCAGGCGTGATGTCGGGATCAGCCACGAAAAAGACATTTAAGCCATCACGCTGTTGAAGGTAACCCGCGCTTGATCTCTTGGACGCAGCGCATTGAATTACAACGATCACTCAGAATTATCCTTCTCACAGACTAGTGTTTCTAGCGTATCGAGGAAGGCAGGATCGTATTGCTCATTTACATGGTTCTGGTTCCACAGACCCGATGTCTTAACGCGCTTCCTATTGCAACACCCACCCAACCAATTTTCGGATGCCGGATCTATCCTATCCTTATCGTGGTTACTCAAGAGGGCGATAGTATTGCGCTTGATGTAGCCTCTGAGGCTGTCCGGACCGGGTTCATCGTTGATCGCCAGCCAAAGTACCGGCATAGCACCGATGACCTTGCTGACGGATTGTTCCAGTGGCAGTTCGTCTTGTCGAAGGTCACGCGGTGCGGAACTGCCTTTGCCCCAAGTTGGAAATAGGTGCCCATTGCGTTTTATCAGCGCTGTGCCAACAATCAGGCGGAATATTGATCCGCGATGATTGCCGCCGCCAGAGCGTGCCTGTCCTCGGTGCTGGGAAAGGCGTGTCCACAGTTTCGTGCCTGAGCCGGTCTTCAACGCATGAGTGCCAACACGCACGACACGCGGTCCCGAGCCGGTATCTTTACGATCTTCCCCCAGCTCACGAAAAAAATAGACACCGCGCTGCGGCCAACCCATCCTGCCATGACAGCTCGACAAAAACCGGGCACCTTCAAGTCGCCTCTCTAGTTCATCAACTAAGTCATAGAAGCGGATCTGGTCACCGATGCGCGTGTCGGTCGCAATTTCAGACTTCATACTTAAATCGCCCTACTTAAATAGAAAAAAATGGACGTGAAAGGTCATTCACCCGTGTATTCATACTTGTAGCGCGCGCACATGATGGCGTCAACCAGCCGGGATGGAGGCAGTCCGCTTCGGCTCACATCCGACTTTCGCTACGTTTACCCAGCCCTTCCAAAAAGGACCGTTTGTTGAACAATGCGCTCACATCTTGTATAATTACAATTATGTAGTTATACTCAAATCATGACAACACCCAAATTCACATGGGATGAGGACAAGAACCTCTCCAACCAGCGCAAGCATGGCATCAGCTTTGAACTTGCCGCCCGTGTTTTTATCGACCCGTTGCACCTGTCCGTGCAGGATCGGGTAGAAGGTGGAGAACAACGCTGGCAAACCTTGGGCCAGATCGGCGGTGTGGCTGTGGTATTGGTCGCGCACACGTTCACGGAAGACGGCCCAACAGGCGAGCCCGTGGAGGTGATCCGCATCATCTCGGCACGGCCTGCCACACGTAGAGAAAGGACGCGATATGAAGAAGGTTGAACACACAGTGGAAACGCTACCGCCTTTGACGAAAGCACAGGAAGACAATCTTAAACGGCTGGCTGCAATGTCAGACGATGAGATCAATTATGATGATATCCCCGCACTGACGGGGGGGCAGCTTGCGCTGATGCAGCGCGGTGGGATTTATCGCCCGGTCAAGAAGCAGATCACCGCCCGCTTGGATGCCGATGTACTGGCATGGCTCAAGTCCCAGGGTAAAGGCTACCAGTCTCGCATGAACGCAATCCTACGGGATGCAATGCTGGGCACCAAGTAGGAGACGCTGAGATTATAGCGCTACAGCATCGTAACGCTATAACGCTTCGGCCTTCTTCTGGGAGCAAAACCCAGATCAGAGAACCCCCGCACCATCGCCGGGAATAGTGAGCAGTTACTCTTGTGCAGAATATGTTGTCCCGGACAACGTTTAAGGCGGGTAAGTGGGCTAATGCAGGATAGGCGAGCCGCCAGCATGTTTAACATTATTTGATTTATTGGACTCACTATACAAAAGGTAAGTACCGTTGAAAGTGTGCTACGCACACTGGCCTTAGAGCTGCCAACGCAATTAATTTTTTAATAAATGCTGGCGGCTCGCCTATCCTGCATTAGTTCTCCTTTCGATCCTAAATGTCGTCCCGGACGACATTTTTAAAGGCTCAATTAGCATTGATTATGCGTGGCGTGTTACAGGCAGGATGCCTGCGGCGGCGGCAAGTATCGCGCGCGGCGTTTGGTGGCTCGGAAGGACGGCAAGGTGGAACCACCGAAGGCAGCTGTCCAGGTATTTGGTTGCGATGCCCCGATGGCGGCGCGGAAAGGTCTTTAACCGCTCATGCCGACTGTTCACGGTTTGAATGTGCAATTCACTGCGGACACGTTCTCCGGCGGTCTGGTTGAGACTTTCATGGCTGACGCCCGTTTCTGCGGCGCAGAGTGGGTACCCGGTGCAGCCATCACTCACCAAGAGAGCGTCCCCATCAGGACGTGGCTGCAGAACCGTTTTGAGATGTCCGGCTGTCACCGCAGGCAAGACAGCACTGATGGCGGTGCCTGATCGGCCGACCGCAACGAGGACCGGAACCTGCTCCTTCGACAATCCGCGTTTTGAGGTGTAAAACGCGGAGCAATATTGGGCCACAGAAGCGGCTGCATATCGCAGTTGTAGCGGAGTAAAAGTCCGCCAGTTTGTGCCCTTCGTTTATTCGGAGGGCGGGAGATGTATTCTGTGGATATTTATAGTCGTGTGCGCCGTGCTTGTTTGAAGGACGGTATGTCTGGCCGAGAAGCGGCGCGGTTTTTCAACATGGCGTAATCAGGATCAGCACTCAGTTACCCCTGTTATTCTGGATGCACATGCAATTGAAAAGGAGACTGACCAATGGAATATTTTGCTGGTTTGGATGTGTCCATGGAAGAGACGCATATCTGCATTCTGGATCGTGAAGGGGCCCTTATTCGTGAAGGAAAAGCGAGCTCAACACCAAAAGCGATCGCTGACTTCCTCGCTTCTGGACCACCATGTGCCAAAGTTGTATTTGAAACGGGACGGATGGCACCAATGCTTTACCATGGGCTGACGGAGCTTGGTGTCCCGGTTGTTTGCATCGAGAGCAGGCAAGCATATCAGGCCCTTAAATCTCTGGCCGGCCACAAGACGGACCGCAATGATGCCCGCGGTTTGGCACACCTGGCGCGGACGGGATTCTACAAGCCGACCCATGTCAAATCACTGTCAGCGCACGCAATCCGGTCGCTGATCGCAGCCCGCAAGAAGCTGGTCGGACAGCGTGTGACGCTCGACAATCAGATCCGCGGTCTGGTCGTCGTCTTCGGCGTGCGGCTGCCACGAGCTTTGTCTCCGGCATTCAAAAACGCGGCGCTAAAAGTTAGCGATGGAGTGCCTGGCCTCCATGCCGCAATTTGCGGACTGTTCGCAGCACGCGAAGCAATCCTCGCGGCGGTTGCAGCCATTGATGGCGACATCAAAAAGATGACCCGCAAATCCGAAGTCTGCCAGCGCCTTATGACGGTACCAGGGGTCGGTCCGATCACAGCATTGGCCTTTGCCGCAGCAATTGATGATCCGTCGCGTTTCAGGAAATCGCGTGATGTGGGGGCGTATCTTGGACTGGTGCCGCGACGGCATCAATCTGGTGAAATCGACTACACGGGCAGCATCTCAAAGCGGGGCGACGTGCGCGTCAGAACGCTTCTCTATGAGGCCGCCAATGTGATGCTGACGCGGTATGCCGCTCCGCTCAAATTGAAGACATGGGCCCTCGCAATCGGTGCGCGCTCAACGATGAGAAAGGCCCGAGTGGCTCTGGCGCGTCGTCTGGCAATCATACTTCATGCCATTATGCGAGACAAAACTGACTTCCAGTCCGCGTAAGGCTTACGAGGCGACAACGAGGATTCCTAAATCAAAGTTCCCATCTGGGACGATGCCCGAGGGAGGGCGTGAGACACGGCGCCGATTCTGTAGCAACAGCCAAGACCAACGGTATGATTGCGGTTTCAACATTGCCGACCCACACCCAGCCAACCCCATCATGAACCTCAGAGTTCGAAGAGAACAAAGGCAACCTCTGACATCAAAAGCAGGAAACTCAGGAAACACGCATTGACAGATTAGAGAACAAAGATCGTAAGACGATCGCGAAGATGCTGCGCCATGAACTTCCGCCTGGGTATCGTCGGTCGGAAGCGCCTCGGCGGCCAACGCTTGATGGTTATGTTGGTGTGGTCGATGAGATACTGCGCACAGACAAAGCCCTGATCAAAAAGCAGCGACACACGGCCAAGCGCATCTTTGAACGGCTGCGCGATGAGCATGGATATGCCGGCAGCCTGACCACGGTGACCTATTACGTGCGCGAGCAAAAACGGCGCACCAAAGAGGTGTTTGTGCCGTTGTCGCATCGGCCGGGCCATGCGCAGGTTGATTTTGGTGAGACGCTGGGCGTGATCGGTGGCGTGGAATGCAAGATCCACTTCTTCGTGATGAGCTTGCCACATTCTGATGCGGTGTTTGTGAAGGGATATCCAGCTGAGACAACCGAGGCGTTTTGCGATGGCCATGTGTCCGCCTTTGCATTCTTTGGCGGCATTCCGCAATCCATTCTCTACGACAATACCAAGATCGCCGTGGCTCGGATACTCGGGGATAAGACGCGCATCCGCACACGTCGGTTTACGGAACTGCAGTCGCATTACTTGTTTGATGACAAGTTTGGCAGACCCGCGCGAGGGAACGATAAAGGCAACGTTGAGGGCATGGTTGGATACACCCGCCGCAACTTCATGGTTCCCGCACCTCGCTATGACAGCTTTGATGATCTGAACGCACATTTGGAAGAGAAGTGTTTAGCACGTCAGGCCGATACGTTGCGGGGTCACACCCAAACCATAGGCGCACGCCTGATGTCGGATTTGGATGCTCTGATGGGATTGCCCGTCGCAGAATATGAAGCCTGCGATCACGTCAGCACGCGTGCAACGTCGATCTCAATGGTGCGCTATCGCAGCAATGATTACTCGGTGCCAGTAGCCTATGCGCACCACGATGTTCATGTGCGTGGGTTTGTGCATGAGGTTATCATCGGCTGCGGCAATGAGATTATTGCGCGGCACAAACGATCCTACACATCAGCGGATATGGTCTTTGACCCATTGCACTTTTTGCCCCTGCTTGAACAAAAGGTGGGTGCCCTGGATCAGGCCGCGCCTTTGCAGGGTTGGCATTTGCCAGATGTATTTGCCACGCTGCACCGACTGCTTGAAGCCAGAATGGGTAAGCCGGGCAAGCGAGAATACGTTCAAGTCTTGCGCCTTTTGGAGACCTTCGAAATGGATGTTGTGCAAGGCGCAATCCAGCAGGCAATAGATATGGGTGCAATTGGCTATGACGCCGTAAAACACCTTGTACTGTGTCGGGTTGAGAAGCGGCCACCACGATTGGATTTGGACTTCTATCCATACTTGCCCAAGGCCAATGTCGGCACAACACGCCCATCCAGTTACATGAGCTTGATGGGAAGGACCGCGGCATGACCGAAGCCCCTCGGATTCTTCTACGGCATCATCTTAAACAACTGCGACTGCCAACGTTCCAAGGCGAGTATGCCAAACAGGCGCAGCTCTGTGCTGCAGAGAACAAAGATCACATCCACTATCTGGCGCGGCTGTGTGAGATGGAATTGATCGACCGCGAACGCCGGATGATTGAACGGCGCATCAAAGCGGCGAAGTTCCCCAGCACCAAGAGCTTGGATAGCTTTGACTTCAAGATCATGCCAAGCTTGAACAAGCCCCTGACGATGGATCTGGCACGATGCGATTACGTTAATCGCAGGGAGAACATCATCGCGCTCGGCCCGTCCGATCCTGATTCATAATGCCCACCTCGCTATGTCTCTATAAGACAAGTGTTTTTTGATGCGGATTTTGAGACGGCGGGCGGCTGCCGCGCCTTTTGTCCGCTGCTTCAATGACATCGTTCCTGCCCAGGTCGTCCATTTTGATGATCCAGGGGGCACCTTTGCAGAATTGTTGCGCCGGCAGCCGGCCTTCCTGGATCAGGCGGCGGACGCTTGATGCACTGATTGCCAAGACCTCGGCTGCTTCGTCAAGTGTCATCTCACCGCGCTCCTGGCGTTCGCCTTCACGATAGACATCGATCTGATGGTGATTGCGCAGACTGCATACCCGCGATTGCGTCCATCCGTGACCGCGGCCGGTCACCTTGCCTGCCCGGTTGAGAGTTGCGGCAATCAGCTTGTCAGGCATGAGACGGGCCAGCGCACGTGCGAGATCGACGATATCCCGGTCGGTACTCCAGCGGTGCTGGCCGCTGCGGTTCTTGCGGACAGCCAGAGCGGAATGTGCGCCGCCTTGCCAGCGGACAACAAGCTCGATCGTCTCTCCGTCAACGCGGGCAATGATCTCCTCGACCAGAGTGCGAATGATCTGTTTCCTGGTGGCAGGTGCAGCACCTGGGCTTGTCCACGCACGCTCAAGATCGGCCCCTAGGCTCAACAGCCTGTCGCGATCTGCGGTGCTCGCCTTTTGCGACAGGGCCGCCGCATCATGCGCCTTGATCTGATCCTCGAGCGCGGTGACCGCGCCAAGCCGCGCATTCCAGCGCGCTTCCAGTTCTCCCGCCACCAGACGATTGTCGGGATCGACCGCATCGTACTGGCGCCGGGCACGGGAGGCCTCGTAGCGCGCCTGCTTCAGGCTCAGCTCAAGCTGATGGCGCTTCTCCCCATGTGCCTGACCCTGGGCCACCTCTGCCTCGAGTGCCGCCTCGATGCCGAGCGGTTGCAACCGCGCGATGATTTCGGCGCCGATTGCCTGATCGACCCGCATGCCACCAAACGAGATGCAGCGCGCGCCACCGTGATTGAACTGGCTGCCGCGGCAATGATAGCGGCCGGTGTTGCCGCCCTTGCCCGAATAGGCGACGTGAAGTTTGCGCCCGCAATGGCCGCATCTCGGAAGCCCGGCCAGAAGAGCTTCGCCACGCCGTACGGCACCGCGCCCCGGGCCGAACTTTCCTGTGGCGTTGTCCGCAATCAATCGCTGGTTCCTCTCGTAGGTATTCCAGCTGATATAACCATCATGATGATCGGGGATCAAAACATCCCAGTCTTCCTGTGGCTTGCGTATCCCCTGAATCACACGCTTGCGTCCGTCCTCGATCACCGTGCGCGAGCCGGTGCGGCCAAACACATAGGCCCCGGCATAGATCGGGTTGTTGAGGATGTGCAGGACCGTGTTGTAGACGGGCAGTTTCCACCGGATTTCGCGCCCGGCCGATCCGTGGACAACCGCCGGGAGCGAGATCTGTTCTTGCCGGAGCCACACATGTACCTGCCGGACGGACCGCATCCCGTCGAATTTGGCAAACACCAATCCAATGGCGTCCTGGACCCGCCGGTCAGGGTCCTTGTCGATCCGATCCCGGCCGATGCGCACGTAGCCAATGGCAACCGTCATGAACAGCTCACCGCGGCGTGCCTTCCGGCGGAGCGCCTCGTGGGACCGTTGCCGAAGGATCGACAGTTCCATCTCGCTCATGGTCCCTTTCATACCGAGCAGCAGGCGGTCATTGGGATGGCGCGGATCATAGACCCCATCTTCATCGACAATGAGCGTGGAAACCAGACCGCAAAACTCCAGCAGCGTGTGCCAATCGCGGCCATTGCGCGCCAACCGCGAGGCTTCGATCG
Organism: Roseovarius sp.; assembly: GCA_965207105.1. Classification (GTDB taxonomy): domain Bacteria; phylum Pseudomonadota; class Alphaproteobacteria; order Rhodobacterales; family Rhodobacteraceae; genus Roseovarius. Next base: position 7,716 of record CBDBLS010000064.1, read on the forward strand.
ACACCACCGCACCAACACGGCCCTCGCAGATCCGGGCGAGAAGCTTCTCGAAACCGGGCCGTGCGACGCCGGAACCCGAGCGGCCAAGATCATCGTCGATGACCTCTACATCGGTCCATCCAAGCTGGCGGGCGTGCTCCACAAGAGCGTACTGGCGCCGTTTGCTTTCAAGGTTATGCGCGACCTGGCCCGCAGTCGATTGCCGGACATACACGATGGCCTGGCGCGCCAGATGATCAGAGCCAACGTTACTACATCCTGTGTCTCCCTCGCCGCAGACGGGTCTTCCAGGTCCGTCATGTCGCGCGCGGCTTCGCTCAGAAGCGCTCCCGTGAGCGTCAGCAGACGCCGTCGGCGGTCCAGCGGGATCGTTGCGGGATCGTTGCGGGATCGGGGCTGGCATCGAACAGATGCAGTTGAAGAGGATTGGTTGCTGTCATTCTCGCCTCCGTTGTCCGGGGATGATTCCCCGCCCGGCAAGCGTAAGGAGCGATCCACTATTGCGCGGGCCTCGAGGAGCGCCGCAACCGAAAGCGCAGGATCACGAACGACCACCGCCTCTCCCGATCCCTCCTCGGTCATCCAGGCGGGGATCTTTGCCAGCGTTCCGTCACATTGAACAATCGTCAGATGCGCGGCTCCACCACGACACGATCGCGCGACCACCTGCACCACCTGTCCCGCCCGAGGATGAAACGGATAACAAATCCGAACCTCAGATCCCGGAAAGCGGGCAGTCTGTCGTTGGCTTGTCAGGCACGGGCAAGACACACATCGCCCTGGGACTTGGGCTGGCTGCATGTCAAAGAGGACTGAAGGTGCGCTTCACAACGGCTGCGGCATTAGTCCATGATCTGATCGAGGCTCAAGATGAGCGGAGATTGCAGCGCCTTCAAAAGCAACTGACCAGCCAGAACCTGTTGATCATTGATGAACTGGGCTTCGTACCGCTCAGCAAATCTGGCGCAGAGCTGCTCTTCGAGGTCATATCCCAATGCTATGAACGCGGCTCCATCATCATAACCTCGAACCTGCCCTTCGATGAATGGACTGAAGTCTTTGGCTCTGAGCGGCTGACCGGTGCGCTACTCGATCGTTTAACCCATCACGTCCACATCCTCGAGATGAATGGCGAAAGCTATCGGCTCAAACACAGTCGCAACAACCGAAAATAACCAGCCCGCAATCACAGTCAGAATAATGCTGGCCTTATGGCCAGCATGCGCTTTGGCACGCTTCAGCTTTGTGACGAGCACGCGTGCAAAAGCGCCACAAAACATCAACCGAAGTGGCCCATTTTTACGCCGCGACATGGACCCATTTTACTCTGCGATTGACACATTAGGCGTCTGAATAATGTCAATGTCACCGCTTTCATCTACAATTCTGTCAACAACATCACCAAAATCTGCGTCTATAGGTTCTATTGTTTCAGGTTTCTTAGCCATTGATCAAATCCTTATAAGTCAGGCGCTTATCAAGCATCCGGTCAATCGTCATGTTGATGAAGTTCATTGTGCCAGCTTTCGCCGTGTTGTGGCGAAAGGAGAACTCGTTGATATAGCGGTGCAAGTGCTTGGCACTCATGTAGTGATAGATACCGATGTAACCGCGCTTGAGCAGCGCCCAGAAGCTTTCGATGCCGTTTGTATGGGCCATATCGCGAACATACTCACCTGCGGAGTCATACTCACCTGCGGAGTGACGGACTGTCTTGTGATCGAAGCCATGATTGGGAAGGCTGCGGTAGGCTTTGAACTCATCTGTCACGACTGTTGCGCCCATTGGGGCATTGTCCTTGACGAAACCGGCCAATGTCGCCGCGTTGGTGCGCTCGACAGGCTTGGCACGAACTTCACCGTACTGACCGCGCATACCAACAACCGCAACCTTGCCAACGGCACCACGGCCAGCGCGTAGTTTCTTGTTCGCGTGTTTATTGCTCTCTTTGCCGCCGATGTACGCCTCGTCAACCTGAGTGTGATCGCCCATGTCGCAGCTATCGTTGCCGTTCATCCATGTTTCGCGGATGCGCTGCGCAAGGAACCATGCTGTTTTCTGAGTTACGCCCAGTTCACGCGCCATCTGGGTGCTGGGGATGCCCTTGCGGGCGCTGGTGAGCATGTAGATGGCAAGCAACCACTTGAGCAAGGGAAGGCGGCTCTCAGCCAGTACCGTGCCTGTACGAACGCTGAAATGCTTGCGGCAAGATTTACAACGGTAAGCCATTGGCTTATGGTCTTTGCACTCAGACACATTAACAGAACCGCAGTGACCACATACGGGTACACCGCCCCATCGGCGATTTTCGAAGAACGTCCGTGCAGCTTCCTCATTTGGGAATTTCTGAAAGAACTCAAATGTGCTAAGTGTATCTGGCATGGGCCTAATTTCTCCTGTTGGGATTATACTAGCCAGAAATAGATGTAACGTCAAGAAAATTGTGGCCAGTTAAGTATATAGGCCCCTTAAGTTTGGCCGCAGAAAAGTCGCGAGTACGGAGCGAAAAACAAATTTGTCGACGCGTCTCAAGGTCTTGGAATCGTTCTGGCACTGCCCGGTAGTAATGCCACCAATGTCCACGGCGTTTGAGGTGATGTCTGTAGCTCGCCACGGATTTTTGCAGTCTGTGACACGGAAAGTTGCAGCAGCGCGTTTTTCGGTCTCTGACCGTTTTGGCGAGCTTTAGCGGCCCGTTTAACGCCCTTTCAAATCCCACTTGAAATTCGAGATCAGAAGCTCGGAACGGCCGCCTCTGCTGTCGTTCTGTTTGCCGATCGTATAGGCCGTTGTCACCTCTGTCATTCCGAAGGCCGAGAATGCCTCCCGGATCGCAGGCACGTCATTGATCGACATCAGGAACCGACCCTTGATCCTACCGAGACGGGTGGCCATGCGATCGAACTCATCGCGGTCGAACAGATCCTTGCCATAGTCGCCCTCGCAGCCCCAGTAGGGCGGGTCCAGATAGAACAGCGTTTCCTTTCCATCGTAGCGGGTCATGAAGTCGGTATAGTCCAGACATTCGATCACCACGCCTGCCATGCGGGTGTGCAGTTCCTCGAGCATCGGCTCAAGCGTCGTGACGTTGAACCGGCCGGGTCGATCCCTGGAGACACCGAAGTTGCGACCGCTGACCTTGCCACCGAATGCCGTGCGCTGAAGGTAGAGGAATCGGGCTGCGCGTTCGAGGTCGGTCAGGGTGTTCGGATCGGTATCCACCAGGCGCAGGAATTCGACGCGGGTGGTGATCTGGAAACGCATCACCTCGAGGAACTGCGGATAGTGCCGCTGCAGGATCCGGAAGAGGTTGCTGACATCGCGGCCAAAGTCGTTGATCACCTCGCAACGCGGGCGCATCGAGCGGCGCAGGAAGATGCCGCCCATGCCGAGGAATGGCTCGGCGTAGGTCCGGTGCTGTATGTTGTCGAGGATGGCGGTGATGCGCTTCGCCAGATTGCGCTTGCCGCCCATCCAGGGGGCGACAGGATTGACGGGTTTAACGGGGTGTAAATTGTCTCTTTTCATGGGGTTTAGAATCATGCCTCAATGCCGCTTCCCTGATCAGGGAAAGGAGCGGCCATAAGGCGTTTTCTGGTCGGCGGGGGTCCGGTTTCGCGATTAGGCCCCGTGTCAAGGGGCGTTTGTGCGCCCCTTGACCTCCGTCAGACGGAGGTTTTGCGCTTATTCCTGCGCCTCCTCGTTGTCTCGCTCTGCATCAAAGCCGGTGGTCAGGGTGTCGGTCAGACGGTGCCGGACGCGGGTGATCAGCCACTCGCCGGTCAGCCCGGGCTTGATACCCTGAAGATCGGCTCTGGCTCCGGCCATCAGATCGCCCCGGAAGCCGCCCAGTTCTATGCTGATCCTGCCACTGGCCCGGCGCGATCTCTCGAGGGCGGCATCCGCCGCGCTCTGCGCTTCGGATTCTGTGGGATAGCGATGGCGCAGTGCCAGCTCCGGTTCCTTCTCTCCGGCTGTCACCTTGTGGGTGGTCGCGGTGCCGCGTTCGCCCCACTCGGCTGTCACGCGCCCGTATTTGCCGCGCCCGGTGATCTTCCAGGAGCCACCTTTCATCTGGGAGCGGTGAACGGCGAAGACGGGCAGGTTCGATCCGTCCGCTGCCTTGCCCTCGCCGCGCCTGGTGAAGACCAGGTATCCACCAGCGGGTTTTGAGACGGCATCAAGGCCCTTGGCCAGCCGGGTCAGGAAGTTCAGATCGCTTTCCGATGTCTGCGCCTGATAAGCGTAGAAATGGGCCTTCAGACTGCCGCTTGCCAGTGGCTTAAGCCCTTGTTCACCGGCGATCTTTCCAACGATGTCGCCCAGCGTCACCTCGCGCCAGCTCCGCGTCTTGCGGGCACGGATGCCGCCCAGCATGTCGGCCGCCTTGGCGCTGATCATCATGGTGTCCGGAGCGATATCGCCGCTTATGTCATCGACAACATAGGTGCCGATCTCGACCAGGTCGCCGACAAAGCCCAGAGCGATCTGAAGCTTCGCGCCGGTTTCGGGCAGCGCAATGAGGTAATCGCGGTCATCAATCACAATCTCGGCCGTGTCGGACTTCTGGCCTGCCTCATCGATGATGGTCAGGCTGGTGAGGCGATCCTGGAAGTTGCCGGTGACATCCGTGCCGTCCGCGATGATCTGATAGGCGACATGCATGGATCACCCCCAAAGCCGGATTGGCTTGCGAACGGTGACCTCAGGCGCGACAGGGAGCGTTACCGGAATGCCTTTGGGCAAGACCGGTCCACGAGCGGCAAGGCCGGGATTGGCGTCATAGACGGCGACCGTCATGTCCTCGCGCCCATAGTGGGCCTTGCAGATGGCATCGACCATATCACCGTCGATCGTGCGGTAAGTGCTCATATCCCGTCCTCAGGCAGCGAAACGACAGGACACATCAGAGAAGCCCTCCGACAAACGAGGCCAGACCTCCGGCATCGGGGCCATAGCTTTTGAGGCTGAGCGAAAACCCGATCCTGCGCGGCGCACCATCGCGCAGGAACTGGCTCATGCGTGCTTCGACCCGCACGATCACCCACCGCTTCCAGACGAAGCCGAGGCCATCGACCATCATCATCGGCAGGCCTGTACCCGCCTTCAGGCGCATCAGATCAACCTGCCGCAAGCCGCCCTTGAAGTGCGGATAGATCACGCCCTCGATCGTAACCTCCTGGGTGTCGGGGCCGAGATATTGCAAAGCGGGTTCACGACCGATGCGCTCGACCCTGTTCCAGCGATACCCGGCGCTGCGGGAAAACGTCTGATAGGCCCCGTTCGTCATTCCGAACCGGAAGCTGCCAAGCGCCATCATGACCAGTCCAGGCGGCATCAGTAATCCACCCCGTCATGCAGATCCGCGCGCCTGGCGTCCTCGCGCCGTGCCAGACGACGCTCAACCTCGCGGCCGATGTCCTCCACGCTCATGCCCTGCGTCGGATAGATGTTGATCGAGATTGTGTCGCCCTGGCGGGTGATCTGCGGCGCAGGTGCGGTTGCCGACATCACCGGGCGTCGATCGAGTGTCTCGACGACCTCTGCCTGGGACGGCATCGCCGCGACCGGCGCAGCCATTGCCGAAGCGGCCATCGCAGCCTTCAGAACACGACCGGGAAGAATGGTGCCCGGGATACCCGGAACGAATATCTCCGGCGCGCGTTCCCCCACCAGATACGGCATACCCGCCCGGACAGGGCCACCACGATCCCGCGCACCGACCGGACCGGTGATCGATGCGGCGGCAACTCCCGTGGTGTTCCGGAGCAATTCCGACAGCCGTGCCGCTTTGCCCAGAGCCTCATCAATTGAAGCAGCATCGACCACGGGTTTCACGTTCGTTTCGTTGATCACCATCAAGGCCCGGGCAAGCTCTGCCGCGCGGTGATCGGCTGCGACAAGCTCCTCTTCCACCCAGCCCAGTTCGTCCTGCAAGATGCTAAGCTCCTGCTGTATCGGGATGGCCATACTCGCGCCGATTGGACCCTTGCCAAGCTGCTCAATTCGCGTTTGCACCGCCGCTATTTCGGCTTGCAGGTCTTCCGCATGGCCGCGCAGTTCCACCATGTATGTATCTGATGGCAGTTCCCCGGCATTTGCGACACGCTCAATAGTCAGCACGGCCTGTTTCTGATCGTCGGGGATCGCTGCAAAGCCCGCCGTCGCGCTGAGCGCGGGGGCGACGGTTTCCTCTTCGCCCATGAGCCATCGCAACCACTTTGGAGGTTCCGGCCAACTGATAGACCCCATGATCCTGTCCCAGTCGATTTCCGGGATCCAGCCATCCCATGAAAACGCACCGATGACACCGCCCCAGTCGATACCAGGCAGGTATTTATCCCAGCCCAAAGGCTTGACCCGGATTATTCATGACGGTGCTGTTTTTTGTTGGCAGCGCTGGCGTAAGTGTCTGATTTGGCGTATAGAACATGTGTACAATCAATCCCGGACGCCGGACAATGACTGCCAACGCCGCCATGAGTGATATAGCCCGGACTTCCTTCTCTTTTCCAGCCATTCGTTCCAAGAAAGTTACGGGCTGTTTTGATGGTGGTGCGATCACCTCTGACGCCGGTGTTTTGCTTCTTGCTCAGGCGGAGCGTCGTCTGGGGATCGTGGATCGTTTGGTTGGGGTAATCCCCGATGGTCGCGATCCTTCGCGGGTGACGCATCGCATGTGTGACATTCTTCGCGCGCGGGCCATGGCCATCGCGTGCGGTTATGAAGACGGTGATGACCTGGACGAATTGCGACACGACCCTGCCTTCATGATGGCGCTCGGCAAAGCGCCCGGCGAAGACGTAGGGTTGGTGAGCCAGCCGACGATGTCGCGATTTGAGAATGGTGTGGGCCAGCGTTCCCTGATCCGGGTTGGACGCGAGATGGTGGATATCTTTTGTAGCAGCTACGACGCGCCACCTGAATCGGTGACCCTTGATATTGATGACACGTTTGATGCCGCTCACGGCCAGCAGCAACTGACCCTCTTCAACGGCTACCATGGTGAGCGTGGCTATGCCCCGATCCATGTGTACGAAGCCCAGAGCGAAAAACCAGTCGCATTCATCCTGCGCCCTGCGCGCACGCCATCCGGCGTGGAAGCGCGCGGCCATGTTCGTCGCCTCATCAGGCGCATTCGATCTCATTGGCCGCAGACCCGTATCACCTTGCGCGGAGACGGGCATTATGGCCGCCCGGAGGTCATGGCCTGGTGCGAAGCCCAGGCAGGGGTGGACTTCATCTTTGGCTTGCCAGCCAATTCTGCTTTGCGTCGTGATCCTGTCGTTACACGCGCTCAGGATGCCTGTGCGGTTCAGCGCGCGAAAGAAGGCTTGCTTGTGTTGCGCTGCTTTTGTGAGACCCAATACGCTGCCGCGAGTTGGGGTGAGACCAGGCGCCGGGTCATCGCGCGGTTTGAGGCACGCCAGGCGCATGGCATGGCTGTCAGATACATTGTGACCTCACTCGCCGACGGCACCCCGGAGCAGCTCTATGAGCGTGTCTATTGCGCCCGCGGTCAGATGGAGAATTTGATCAAGCTCCACAAAACCCAGTTGAAGAGCGATCGTACATCCTGTTCCTCGGCAACGGCCAACCAGATGCGGCTGATCCTCCACACCATTGCCTACTGGATGATCTGGGCGGTGCGCTCAGCCATGCCGAAGGCCGCCGGGTTGAAGCGATCCGACTTCGAGACAATCCAACGCCGTCTCCTGAAAATCGGAGCGCGGGTTATTGAAACCCAATCCCGGATCCGGGTTGCCTTCGCTTCAGCCTGTCCAGACAAAGCCTTGTTCATCACCATCCTGGACACTCTGCTGGGAAGACAGGCCAGCCACGCGCAGGCGCCGTAGACCGCGACTGCTCCTCCCGATGAACCCTGAAACCATAACCCGACAAATCAGCCGCAAGCGCCAAAGCCCGCGCAAACGATGCCCCATGCCCAAACCGTGAAAAACACCAGAAAGCCAACGCATAAGCGCCCAAATCAAAGCCGTCATGAATAATCCGGCTTGATGAGCAAGTGCCAGAGAAGCTCTCCGGCCAGCACAGCCCAGCCGATGAGGGGTATAAGACGCGTCCCCCATTTAAGCGCCGTCACAAGCGCTCTGAGTGCAAAGGGCCGCCCGGAAACGGCCAGCTTCATCCAGGGGAGTTTCGAGACCAGCTTTTGCCCCCAGACCAGAGGCGTTATCAGAAGCTTCCAGGCCAGTTTGCCCGCCAGCTTCGCCCATTTGACAGGCTTGATAAATGCCGCCCAGGCCAAACGGGGTATCAACGACGCCCACCTGAGCGCATTTAACCTTGAAAGCGCGGACCATGCCCGAAGCACCATTCCAAATGGCCGCAAGATCCCCAGAAGGCCCCACCTGAGCGCCGAGATACCAAGGCGCAGGACAAGGAAACCGACATAGAGCCGCGACAACGTACCGATCAGCCCCTTGTTCGCTTCAATCCACTCCGCAACATTCCCGATCACCTCGCCGAGCGCCTCACCGGCATTCTGCCCCCAGCTCAGCCATTGTTCCTCTGTCGCATCCATCGGACCGAGCAGGTTCATGAACCATTCCCAGATGCCTTTGGCGTAATCAAGGATACTATCGAGCATGGGCGCGGCCGGGCCGAGCGCCTCGCGGAAGGTGCGCCAGAAACCGACGAAGAAGGTCCTCAGCCCCTCCCAGTTGTTGTAGATCCAGATGCCCGCCATCGCGACACCGGCCAGCAATGCACCGATGCCGGTTGCGAGGAAAGCCAGACGGATTGCGATCAGTGCACCACGCACCAGTTTCATCGGGCTCAAGAGCGCCAGCAGCGCGCCGCCGAGGCGTGGCAGGAGCACCAGGAGCCAGCTCGCCGCCCGGATGATCTGCAGGACCGGCGTCAGCATCGAGAACAGCACCCACCGCAGAGCGATCGAGCCAAGGCGGAAGACCAGCAGCCCGGTCGTCAGCCCGAAGATCGACGTGAACAGCTCGGGATGCGCTTCGGCCCATCTCTGGAATGCGTCAATGGCCGGGATAACGGTTTCGATTAGCTGGACAATCTCCGGCAGGAGCACAGTGCCGACCGAGATCGAGGCACTCTCGGCGATGCTTTGCAGCCGCTTGATGGCCCCGGCTGTGGTGTCATTGAGCCTTGCCGCCACCCGTGCGGCCGATCCGGCCTCGGTCAGGCTTTCGGCATAGGCCTGCAAGGCACCGCTGCCCGCCTGCTCAAGCAGGACCGTGGCGGCGCTGGCAGCCTCCATGCCGAAGATGTCGTTGATCAGTTTCGCCTGCGCGCCGGACCCGAGGC